>NZ_BAAJNZ010000001.1:0-657527 GCF_057545565.1 Furfurilactobacillus sp. W61-4 | reverse complement strand
ATAGCGAAGTGGCTAAACGCAGCGGTCTGTAAAACCGCCCCGAAAGGTTCGTTGGTTCGAATCCAACTTCCGCCATTATAGGGATATAGTTTAACGGTAGAACGTCGGTCTCCAAAACCGCCGGTGCGGGTTCGATTCCTGCTATCCCTGCTTGCTACATATTATGGCGGTATTGGTGAAGTGGTTAACACACTGGTTTGTGGATCCAGCACGCGTGAGTTCGATTCTCACATACCGCCCTTTTATTGGGATATAGCCAAGTGGTAAGGCAACGGACTTTGACTCCGTCATGCGCTGGTTCGAATCCAGCTATCCCAGTTTGGATTTGCTCCATTATGGTGGTATAGCCAAGTGGTAAGGCAGAGGTCTGCAAAACCTTCATCACCGGTTCAAATCCGGTTACCACCTTTCGCGTCGAAAGGCGTGTAGCCCCATTAATAGTATGCCGCTGTGGCGGAATTGGCAGACGCGCTGGACTCAAAATCCAGTTCCCTTTACCGGGAGTGTGGGTTCGACCCCCACCGGCGGCATCTTGAGACCCTGTGAGGGGTCTTTTTTGTACCGTCAGAATGTCTATGTACGGTATTAACGCCGGTGCGACAGCGTTTCTAAGTGTTTTGGAACTTTCTGTATAAGTCGGTACAGATAGGTGAAGCTTCGTATAAAGTTTCCCGTTTGTTTCCCGTCGACCTATTTTTTTAGATCGACAAGGAGTTTCAGCTGTCCAACTTTTTAACTTTTTTGCTTAATACTGTTGCTTTGCTGAATGCTGCCAGGGCTTGGTCATCTTCAATAGTTTTACAGTTGTTCAGGACGTGTGTGTACGTGCTAAGCGTCGGCTGAAGAATCGCTTAGATACATCATATTCGATGGATTGTCAGTAGCTAGTAGGTAACTGGTGTACGTATGACGTAATCCCTGGAGCGTGATTCGTTGGATGCCTAATTCACTACATAATTTCTTTAACTCTTTAGTGGTCGCTGTGGAGTCATGAATCCATCCTCACATTGAGTAGTTCTTGTATGTCATCTTCATCAAAGATATTTGGAACGTTCATCAGGGCCTTTTGATCCGCTAAAGGTAGCGCTGTAAGTGAAGTCAAATTCTAATCCACCGTCTTGTACTGCATCACATACACACTTGCGAACCTGCACATTAAACTGTTGTACACTAGCTTTCGCGTGATCTTTTCCGCCATCAGTACCGTATGCAAAGTCGTTCAGAATCTTTTGGTAATCAGTTCGTGTAATCTTGCCAATTAATTGAGTATGAAAGTAGTGCATCAACGATGTGATAGTAGCACGATAACATCACTTGGTTGCTGGTACAATTGTTGGCTCTTTGAACAGCTTATATCACTCAAAACAGTAGTTCACAAATCGTTATGAACACATCTAACTTCTTGGCGGGAGTGAGCTCTTTTAATTGTTTCTATAAAAATAAAGCCTATGTACCGGTGATAACGCTGGTACATAGGCTTTTATTGGCTTAATGATTAGATTTTAGGCGTTGCCGCTATCAAATTTAACTCCAACGGGATTGATAGTTTCTAGTTCGATTTTCGAAACTTTATTCACTAGTGGTGTCAGGCACCTGCGCGCTAGAAACACCATCATTTGAGACGGTTGGCTGTTGCACCGGTGTTGAAGGAGTGTAGGTAGGGCGTTGAGGAGTCCAAGTCGGTCGTTGACTAGCGCGAGTTCCCGAGTAACCCCCGTAGCTTGGTGTTGCACTATTGACTGCAGAGCTGGCAGCATTATTGGTTCCAGCAGTTGTACTGCTTTGTTCATCTGCCGTATCTTGTTGAGCCTGATGTGCTTGTTGGTCTGCTTGTGCTTGGGCATCAGCGCTTGCTTGGGCCGCAGCATTTGCATCAGCGATTGACTGGCTCGCCGCGCTTTTAGCTTTAGCTCGTGACGATTCGCGATCTAAGGACAATGAATTAGCTTTTGCTGAAGACTCTAAGGAAGCTTGTTTTCGGCTAGCTGCCGCCGCTTTAGATGAAGCGCGAGCCGAATCTGCAGCAGTTGGCTTTGAGGCAGAGGCCGCATCTTGACCGCAAGCAGTTAACAACCCAGAACTGATTAAGATAGTACTCAATAGGATTATTTTTTTCATGATGAAGACTCCCATTAGAATGATTAATCTTATTGTACCGTAAGTAATATTGAAGTGGTTGATTTATTGTGTCAAACGGCTAAATTTGTCAAAAAAAGCCAACTCATAACAATTGCCATGATATCCGTGTTAGTGAGTTGGCCAAAATACTGGCTATTTAATTAAACTGTCGCACCACCATAAAGATAATTGTAAAGACTAACATTAGACAGACCGTGACAACGTCAGCCCGATGAAGCTGTAATATGCGGTAATGACTACGCTGACTGGGACCTTGATAACCTCGAGCTTCCATAGCCGTGCCTAACTCATCTGCCCGTTTGAAACTGCTAACAAATTGCGGAATAAGTAAAGGCACCAAGGCTTTCATTTGTTGGAAGAGGTTGCCCGTCCCAAAGTCAACGCCTCGTGAGCGTTGCGCGTCCATAATGCGGGATGTCTCATCCATTAAAGTAGGCACGAATCGTAGCGCCAAGCCTAACATTAACGCAATTTCATCAACTGGAAAGTGCAGCCACCGCAACGGTTTAATCAGTGCGGCAATGCCATCTGCTAGGGCTAGAGGTGGTGTCGTTAAGGTGAGTAACGTTGAGATAAAGACGATTAGGACAAACCGGCAAAAGACGATTGCGCCATTAACGAGACCCACTTCAGAGATGGATAGCCAACCCCACTGCCAAAAAACATGGCCACCACGGGTAAAGATGAGTTGCATCAGCACAGTAAATAAGATGAGCCACAGCAGGGGGCGCAAACCGTTGAGGAAAAAACGAATTGGTAATTTGGCCAACCAGACACCTACACTGATCAGAAGGAACAAGAGGCCATTTGTGCCCCAATTATTCGCGAAGAAAGTCAGTCCAATAAAGTAAACGACGATCAGCAGTTTGTTCCGCGGATCTAAACGATGAAGAACGCTATCGCCTGGTATATAACGACCTAGAATTAATGCATTTCCCATTGAGATCCTCCGTTGGCTACGCCTGCCGATTGAGGAGGGAAGCAGTTAGGTCTTCTAGGGCTCGTTGTGCTGGCAGGTTAGGTAACTTATTGATTGCCTTCAATGCTTGATCAGTATAGCCTTCAGCGAGTTCACGAGCGAGTGCTACGCCATGGTATTCATTTACTAGCGCAGCAACCGACTGGGTATCCGTATCAGTCATCGCGGCTTTTTTACTTAAATATGGTGCGAAGACAGTTGGATCTTGTCGCATGGCCAAGATTAAAGGGGCTGAGTAGACGCCCTCACGCATATCATTTTGCACGGGCTTGCCAAAGGCGTCACTGGTTGTCGAGTAATCTAAAATATCGTCTAATAGTTGAAAAGCGATACCGACATTTAAACCAATTGCCTCAGCATTTTTGGCAAATAGCCGTGATGAGCCAGACTCGTAAGCGCCTAGTAATGAACTTAGGGCGAATAAGTGGCCCGTTTTACCGCTGACTTGATTAATATACTGTTTGATGGTCATGTCTAAATTATAGCGGGCTGCCATTTGATCTAACTCGCCGTTCAAAATGGCTTCCATATGTTCTCCATCTTGTTGGACGCTGCGTAAGTCACTTGCATAATTAGCCAACAGTTTAAAGCAAACAACAAATAAATAGTCGCCAGCGTAGACTGCCGTGTCTTTACCGAATTGAGCTTGCAAGGATTTTTGACCACGGCGCAGATCAGAGTCATCAATAATGTCGTCATGAATCAGGGTTGCTGTATGCAGCGTCTCTATGGCGGCGGCTAAGGCCACCATTTTATGCCGATCGGTTTCATGAAATTGAGAGAATAGTAAGCAATAGGCTGGCCGCAACAACTTTCCGCCTGCATTAATCAGGTCGAGAATGGCCTGCGCTACCGGTCGATTATCGGTCGTAATATTTTTTTCGATGAGGTTAAGTACCTGAGTTAATTCGTTAGCCACGATTGGGTATTCATGCCACATTGGATGGATTTTCATTAAAGTTGGTTCCTCTCAAGATGTTGTTGATAATCGTAACGCAGTCGCGCCAAAGTGTCGACGTGCTCAAATAAGAAATTAGCGGTGATGCCTACCGCAATCCCAGCTAGAATTCCGATGAAGGACAAAACGGGTAGGTAAAGCATGACGGTCCAGCTTTGTGCGATTAAACTAGCGACCGCTAACTGGCCAACATTGAATAAAATGCCGCCGCTAGCTGAGATACCAATCATGCTAACACGCTGCTCGCCCAGCTGCTTAATGATGAGCATACCTAGCCAAGCCAGTAGTGAACCAGTGGCACTATACAAGAAAGTGGATAAGGTGCCACCTAGTAGAGTCGTTAAGAGCAGGCGCATCCAGACCAGTAAGAAACTGTCACTCATTGGCATGGTAAATAGTGAAACCAGCGTGATGATGTTGGCTAGACCTAGTTTTGCGCCGGGGGCAAAGGCAAACGGAAAGGGAATTGCCCGTTCCAGTAAACCAATAATCACCCCTTGTGCACATAGGAGGGCAATATAAATTATTTGTCGTGTTCTGGAAGGAGCAGTTGATGGTGTCATGGCTTTACCAGACCTCCAGTCGAATTACTATGGGTGGCACCATTTGAACTTTTGATTTCAACCAATAGCTTGTGTGGTAAACATACAATTGTTTGACCAGGACGCTTGATTGCGCTGTGATGAACACAGACCTGATCCTGACAGTTGGCGTCAACAATTTTAATGGCATGATCAGTGGCGACGACATCGTTATAACCACCGTGATCCACATAATGGAAACGAGTTATTCCGTGATGGTCAGAGAGGTTAATCCGTTTAACAACGTGCCCATCATGGGAGATAACGGCTGTGTAAATTTCAGTTGCCTTAGCCTTTTGGCGAGTGTCAGCTGCTTGACGTTGATTATTGGTAAAAATCAGTAGGGGAATAAACGAAGCGACAACAAGTAGTCCGACGATGATAACATCAAAAGGTCGAATCATGCTTAAATAACGTTTGAATGAATTAGCTGCCTTCATTTTACTCACCTACTAACTAAGAAAATAGAGTCCCGGGGTAAGTCTACCCTAGAACTCTACCACGGACAATTGTCGTTTTATTTAACTACACTAGTACCATATAAGGACTTCGGTGTCCCATAACGCCATTTGCCAAACAGCCGTTGTAGGTAAGGAACGACCCACTTGTCTAACCCAAAGGCCCGACCTGAACCATTCATACATGCGATAGCAAGAATGAAGATCCACATGTTAACCCAGTAGAACATACCACTGAGACAGAAGACAACGACTAGGGCTGCTGAGGCAGCTGACATCAGCCAGGTGAATAGGCCAAGAATCAGACAAACGCCAATCCCAATTTCAACAATCGTCATGAACTTCTGCATGAAGAATGCCATCTGTTGGTTAGGAACTGATGCTTTAGTGATGTTATAGAACCAATGAGGCATCTTTTCGAAGACCATCTTTGGATCGTGACCATAGTCATAGGATAAGGAGAACATCGTTGGATTAGCCGTGGTCGTTGCCGCTTCTTTTGCACCACTAGCAGCTGAAGTTGCGGCAGCTTTAGTTGCTTCGCTAGCACCAGAGGTGGCGGCTTTAGCAGCCGGTTTCAACCAATCGAATGGTAAACGCAGCTTTGGTAAGAACCACGAACTATCCCCATGAATCTTTGGCCAAATATCCACAAGCCACATAGCACCGAGCCAAAGACGGGCTGGCACTGTCCATAATACATTACCTTGTCGAGAAATGTGCCCGCGGAAGAGGTTGCGGTTATGGCGTGTCCGGAAGAATTCATGCATGGTGTACTGGAATAAGTAGTAGCCAGAGTAAATTTGCATGAAGTACAACATGTTAACTAAGTGCTTCATTAAAATAGCCCAGAAGTTGGATAGGTGGATACTACCCATCAAGTTGGCAACCCCATACTTTGAACCCAAAGACACCATGAATCCAGAATAATTAGGCTTAAATGGCACTAACAGTTTGCTTTCTTCCGTATTAATAATGTTGGCAACCGCTGCTGCGGCTGTTTGTTCAGCCGCTTGAACGATTTGTGGTTGACCTTTGCCATCATTTTCGCCATCGACAATTGAAACGTCACCAACAACGTAAACGTGAGGGTCTGTTTCAGTTTGCGTATACTTGTTAACTTTGATCCGACCGGCGCGGCCTTGTTCAAGACCGAAGAGACCGGCATCGTCACTCGCTTTAACCCCGGCCGTCCAAATCAACGTACTGGTTGGGAACGTGGAGCCGTCTTTTAAATCAACATGATCTTGATGAACACCAACGACACCTGTGTTCTTCATGATCTTAACGCCCTTTTTGACTAAGTAGCGTTCTGCTTTATCTGCGTCTTTACGATCAAGCATATTCATGATCGTTGGCGCCATTTCCATCATGGTAAATTGAAGCTCACTCGGATCAAGCTTGTATTCTTCGGCTAACGTCTCACGCCAGTCTTGTAATTCACCAATGGTTTCGGTTCCAGTAAAACCAGAGCCAACCACAACAAATGAGAGTAAAGACTTACGTTTTTCTGGATCATGTTCAATTGAACCTGCGTAGACCGTGCGTTGAATATGTTCTTTCAATGCAACTGCTTGTTCCCAAGAACTCAAGGTGAAGCCGTGTTCAGCAACCCCGGGAGTACCAAAATCATTGGAGGTGGCACCGATGCCCAAGATCACGTCATCATAGGCGTAAGCGCCATGTTCAGTTACTACTTTTTTGTCGGTGCGGTTAATCGACTTAACCGTATCAGTGACAATCTTCACGTTCTTACGCCGACAGAATAGTCGTTGTAAGTCATGCTGAATGGCCGTTGGTTCGACACGATCGGCAGCAATTTCATGCAATTCGGTCATGTAGGTGAAATAAGAGTGCTTATCAATTAAAGTGATTTGCACGTCCTTGTTACGTTTGTAGTGCTTGGCTAGGTGCTTCGTCGCATAGACACCGGCATAACCGGCACCGATAACAACAATATTTTTCTGAGCCATTTATCAACAACTCCCTTATAACATAAGTAAATAAGTGCATAAACAATACGGTAATTATAGCGTTTACAAACATTGATTGTCTATACCTTCACGAGTGATATTGGCCAAATGACGGTTTTGTAAACAGACTAACATTTTTTATAAGCGCTTTCTTTGACTGGTACAACAGGATTATGAAAATTAATCATATCAATGAAGTTGATTTATCTAATGCTAATTTTGTGACATTAAGTTAAAATTGGCTGATTTTATATAAGCGTTGCTGAATTTACTTGTGAATTACTTCTCATTCTCTTGGTGAAGACCTAGGCAAAAGTCATTTTTTTCGCTAAGCTATTTAAAGAATGTTTTGAACAACGACGCACTGTTTTATGAACGAGGGAGGCGGGGGATGAACCCCAAGGTTTTTGCTCAATTGGTTGAACTACGTACTAAATTAGCGAGTCTGTTGCCCTTTTTAGTAGGGGTTAGCTTTGCAGCCGTCCAATATCACCAATTGAGTTGGTTAAATACCGCAATTTTTTTCATCGCCATGAGTCTGTTTGACATGGCAACTACCGCCATCAATAATTTGATGGATTATCGAAAGGCACAGGACCAGACTTATCGGAAAAAAGTTAATGTTATTGGCCGCGAGCACTTGTCGGTCAGAACCGTGAGCTGGTTGAGCGTTTTAATGGTTGGAGTGGCCACTTGTCTGGGCATTTGGTTAGTTTGGCGAACAGATTTATTCCTATTGATTATCGGAAGTTTGTGTTTTGCCATTGGCCTCAGCTATACGATGGGGCCAATGCCATTATCACGACTGCCATTGGGTGAAATCTTTTCTGGGATCACGATGGGATTACTGATCCCTTTTATCGCCGTTTACATTAATGTAGCTGATCAGCAATTGATCAGTCTAACGCTGCACTGGCCAGGCGCGTTGCTGATGGTTAATATCTGGCAATTGCTGGGACTCGGATTAGTCTGTCTGCCATCCATTGGCACGATTGCGAATGTGATGTTAGCCAATAATTTATCTGATTTGGCAGAAGACGCTAAAAATAAGCGGCATACGTTACCAAGTTATCTAGGCGTTCCGACAAGTTTGCGACTATATCATGGGCTAATTGCTGTAGGCTATTTCGGTATCATGATCGGAATGGTATTAAGACTGATTCCATGGTCAGCCATTCTCATCTTTTTATCCGTGCCGATGGCGATTTATAACAATCGGCGCTTTGCAACTGAACAGAGTAAAACAAAGACGTTTAAAACGTCAATTAGTAATCTGGTATGGGTAAATAGCAGTTTATTAGTTGGCTTAATTCTTGGACTATTGGTGAAATAAATGACAAATACAACAACGTATCAAAAACTAACGTGGCCCTTATTTTTAGAACTGATTCGCTTACCGGCCAAAGCGGCAAGCTTGCTGCCTTTTTTATTCGGCACACTGTACGCTTATTATGCTTTTAATGAGTTTAATTGGCTCAATAGTCTCATTTATTTTATCGGACAAATGAGTATCGCGCTATTTGTGACTGGTTTTAACAATGTGCAAGATTATTACAAAGCCAAAGACTTGGCTTACCGAGATCGAGACAACATTCTCGGTCGCGAGCATTTGAATCCGCGTCGGATCATGGCATTAATGATGTTCTTTTTAGTTCTGGCTTGTACCATGGGGTTACTGCTGGTTACTCGAACAAATTTAATTCTATTATTCATCGGTGGATTGGCAATTTTAGTCGCGATTACATATACGGCTGGGCCAATTCCGTTATCAAGGATGCCATTAGGCGAGATCCTTAGTGGGACCTGTGAAGGATTTGGCACAATTTTTATTGCCGCTTATGTCAACATGACCGATCAGTTGCCGATGGCGATGTTTTTTCACGGATGGGATGTCCTGATCTCGTTTAATCTGGCCGTGATTTTGCAATTATTTGTGGTTGGGGCATCCTTCCTATTATTAGATAGTGGCATTATGTTTGCTGATAATATTTGTGATTTGGAGCAAGACCAACGCAACCAACGATATACGTTACCGTACTATCTAGGTAAACGTCGTGCCTTAAAAGCTTATCCTTACGTTTCCGGTGCAGCATTGGTCTGTGTGTTGATTAGTATCTTGGTCGGTTGGCTACCATGGCTGATGCTCGTGGTTTTTGGCTTGGTTCCACTTGTCATTAAAAATGTGCGGATTTTCCTCGCCAAACAAGATAAACGAACCACATTCAACACGGCGATTCAAAACATGTTGGTGATCGATACAGCGCAGGTGGTCGTGCTGGCGATTGTTAACGGTTACTTGATTTGGCGAAACGGGCGTTAACAGCATTCGTCATAAAAAGCGCATGAGAGCGGGGCATAAGTCACTTGACTTATGCCCCGTATTTTGTCGGTTTGGGTTGGAAATGACATTAGGCTTTAGTTTTGGTTGGTGATTTTTTTAACACAGCATGATTGTCATTAATGAACAACCGCAATCACCAATCCTAAGATGATGACGCCAAGGATCGCATAACCACTGTAAATTCGGGTTAAGCGGGTTGAACGATGTGCAAAGCGATTGGCTAAATAGCGTGCACCATTGATCAGCGTTAATACAGTAAACAACCAGAACAGTCCCCACAGAAATAACATGATCAACCCTCCTCAAAAAGATGACAACAGGTTTAATTCCAACTTAATTGTAACCGTTTTCCAAACTGACGGATAGGTTTAGGATTACCCTGGATCCGGGTGAAACACGTATAATGGAAGTAAATGATTTTAGGGAGGCAACTATGCAGCGTTGTCAGTGGGCGACTAGTTCGCCATTAATGCAAACTTATCATGATGAAGAGTGGGGACGTCCCCATCATGATGACCACGCGCTATTTGAATTGATGTGTATGGAAATGTATCAGGCCGGACTATCTTGGCGAACCGTATTAAATAAGCGTGCCGCTTTCAATGAGGATTTCAATGCATACGACGTGAAAACGGTGGCCTCGATGGCGACTCAGGATTGGGAACCTTTGTTAAAAGATGCGCGGATTATTCGCAATCGTGCTAAGCTAGCCGCGACTGTGAGCAACGCGCAAGCATTTTTACAAATTCAACGAGAATTTGGTCGGTTTGATCGTTACTGGTGGCAGTTTGTCGATGGTGAACCCATGATTAACGATGTGCCTGAAGCAAGTACAATACCAGCCCAAACAGAATTATCGGTGAAAATTTCCAAGGATTTGAAACGTCGCGGATTCAGCTTTATGGGGCCAGTTGCCGTTTATGCATTCATGCAGGCCAGTGGCTTAGTTGATGATCATCAAAATAATTGTTCGTTTAAAGCAAATGCATAGGGCACGATTTATCAGGAGGTAGTTATGGCAATTCAACATAAAGACACGATTCCGGACAATATTGAGGTTCGTGGGGCCCGTGTAAATAACTTGAAGAATGTTAACGTTGATATTCCACTCAATGCGTTTGTCGCCGTTACTGGCCGTTCTGGTTCTGGCAAATCTTCGTTGGCAATGGGGGTTTTATATGCGGAAGGTGCCAGACGATATTTGAACGCCTTATCAACCTACACTCGACGACGGATTACCCAAGTTGGTGCGGCGATGGTGGATTCCGTCCAATATTTACCTTCAGCCCTAGCATTACGGCAACGACCACAGGTTCCAGGTATTCGATCAACCGTCGGCACAATGAGTGAGAGCCTTAACGTGTTACGGTTGATGTTTTCACGGCTGGGTTCCATGGTTTGTCCTAATGGGCATCGAATGCCACCGACATTAGCCGTTGCAGAGAATGATGGTTGGGTGGATTGTCCCACATGTGGGATTCATTTTCGCGCTCGGGGCGCGGAAGATTTTGCGTTTAATTCAGCGGGTGCATGTCCAACGTGCGGCGGGATTGGCGAAGTTCGACAAATTGCCGCCGACCGGTTAATTGGGGATGAAACTAAAACGATTCGCCAAGGTGCGGTTAATGCTTGGCATTTACCAGGACGCAACTTTATGCCGATTGTCGCGGAGGCGGTTGGGATTCGAATTGATGTCCCATACAAGGATTTAACTGAACATGAAAAGCAACTGGTGTTACACGGGCAAAAAGAGACATACGCTATCAATATACCCAGTCGCAGCGGCAAGATTTTTCATATGGACAACGCGGTCTATGAGAACGCGTTTAATGCGGTGGCTGATTCACTAGCCACGACCAACAATGAGCGGGCGATTCAACGGTTGAACCGGTTCTATGAGTTTGACACTTGTCCGACCTGCCAAGGGACGCGCTTTAATCCGGCACTCCTAGATCAATTAATAGTCGAAACGAATATTGCGACGGCCAGTCAGATGGATTTGGATCAATTGACGCAATTTGCTAAGCAGATCGAAACATGGCTGCCAGAAGACATGCGGCATCTAGGACATGACCTCGTCGAAGAATTTTTGACTAGCCTGGCACCACTTAAGGACCTGGGGCTTAACTACTTGACCTTGGATCGAGCAGGAAATACATTATCTACTGGTGAATTACAACGAATCCAGTTAGGACGAACTCTTCGTAGTGAAACGACGGGTGTTTTATATGTGCTCGATGAACCATCAGTTGGGCTACACCCCGCTAATGTGACGGGATTGATCGCAGTATTTCATCAATTAATCGCGCAAGGAAATTCATTGGTCGTCGTCGATCACGACACGCGGATTATTGGTGCAGCTGATTATGTGCTTGAAATTGGTCCGGGCGCTGGTCGAGCCGGTGGTCAGGTGATCAATCATGGTACAGTTGATCAAATTGAACACGATGAAAGTTCACTGATTGCGCCATTTCTAAATGGTACGGCGCCTATTCGACAACGACAGGTGATCTCTGAGGCCCAATTATTCAAGAAAGGTGATTTAACGGTCACTGTTTCACAGCGGTTTAATTTAACTGATGTAGCTGCTCATTTTCCTAAGAATCGTTTATCTGTTGTGTCTGGAATGTCGGGCGCGGGAAAGACGACATTAGTGTTAGACAGCTTAATTCCAGCGATTCAAGCGCAGGTCGCGCACGATCCCTTACCGAAATACGTCAGCCAATTAGATCGAGCCAAACTGCGACATGTGATTAAGGTTGATTCGGTACCGGTTGGTAAAAATATTCGTTCAACAGTTGCCACATACACAAATATTTTGGATGTTGTTCGTAATTTGTTTGCTAGTACCAAGGAAGCACAACGGCAAGGATGGTCGGCAAGTCACTTTTCATACAATCTGAATGATGGTGCTTGTCCTAAATGTCATGGCACCGGCACAATCAGCATGGATGTGCAATTTTTACCGGATATCGAAGAAGTTTGTCCAACCTGTCATGGGCAACGTTACAATCCAGAAACACTGGCGATTAAATGGCAAGGCTTGAATGTGGCTGAGGTCTTAGCTTTATCTGTTGATGACGCTCGTGAAGTTTTTAAGGATGAGCCAAGCATCGATAAGACATTAAACGCTTTGCATGAAATGGGCCTAGGCTATCTACAATTGGGCGAGAGCACGCCGACGTTGTCTGGTGGTGAAGCGCAGCGACTTAAATTAGTTGCTAAAATGGGTCAGCGACAGACGGGAACCTTATATGTATTTGATGAACCATCGGTGGGGCTACACCCCTTAGATATCCGCCAGTTACTTGAGGTGTTCGATCAATTAATTGCTGATGGCGCAACAGTGATTGTGATTGAACACGATTTGGACGTTATCGCGAATGCCGACTATGTTATCGATATGGGGCCGGCCGGCGGGAATCGTGGCGGACATGTGATGGCGGCCGGAACGCCGGAAAAAATTGCCGACACGCCCACTAGTGTCACAGGAAAATACTTAAAGGCTCATTTAAATAGACAAGTTTAAGTCAAAAGAACCAGAACGTGGCAGAACAACCACGTTCTGGTTCTTAGATTAAGCGATTAATAACGAGCTTTAGCTTTAACCGATGCGGCAATCGTTATTAAGCGAATACGAGCAGCAAATAAGCGATCAGTTCAAATAAAAGGTAGGCAGTCGCCCGATATTGTGTTTTTAAGTTAGTAAGATTGATCATAAAAAAGTAGGTCAAAACAATCACGCCAATTGTGAAAACGCCTAACAGGCTGCGACGCAAGGCTAGGATGATTAAAATTAAACAGGCTCCAGTTATCAGTGCAGTTCGCGACTGTCGCGGGCCGGTTGATTCAAAAATTGGTGCGGTGAAAAATAATTGGCATCCTAACAGCGGCAATAAATTGAGCAGAAAGGTCGGGGACAAGTAGCGATTTTGAAAGAAAAAAATTGCTGCACTGAGCGGGAAAGTGGTTAAAACACCGTAAATAATTAAGCCCCACACATTTTGCAGATTCAACCAACGTTGTTCAACCACTAGCCAGAAGCCAGCTAACATTAACAACATGATCAGAATTTCGAAGTTACCGCGAATAATGCCGGACCAAGCTAGTAGTAGGCCAACTAAAATGGGGACATGCGCCCACAGTGAACGAAAATTGGCTTGAAACATTAAAAAACTCGTTAAACTCATCGTCAAACTAAACGCCAATAAGAGCAGTTGATTAAATTGAAAAGTTGCGCCGGTGATGCGCCCATAATGAAGTGGGTAGCTCCACCAAATTATATTTTGTGCCAACATAAAAATTCCCATCAAGGTCCATGGAATTTTAGTCAATGGGGTCACAAGGTGCCGATCAGCGCGCGTGTGTTCTGACATAAGGGTCCCTCTCAGTCCATACAAATTGTATAAATTCATGCTAATCAACTTTGACGAGTCGGTCAATGTAAATTCGATGGGGTTCAACGTTCGTCACAGGCAAAATGAACCTGCCAAAAGGTCTAAACGAGTCGCACAATGTTTTGTAAAATACCGCGTGCGTGTTACCATATTAAAGTTATGAGTTTCGTTCCCGATAGGATAAGTACGGCAGTGACGTACTTAGAGGCCTTGTAACCGGAAATTATCAGATGGGGGAAAATTTAATGCAAGAACGTCATTTATTTACATCCGAATCAGTTTCGGAGGGGCATCCAGACAAAATCGCGGATCAAATTAGTGATGCAATTTTGGATGCGATTTTAGCACAAGATCCACAAGCCCGTGTGGCGTGTGAAACATCGGTCACGACTGGCTTAGTGTTAGTCTTTGGTGAAATTTCCACAACCGCTTATGTGGATATTCAAAAAACGGTTCGCGAAACGATTAAAGGTATCGGTTATACTGATGGTCGCTTGGGCTTTGATGGTGATACCTGTGCCGTTTTGGTGGCAATTGACGAACAGTCGCCTGATATTGCGCAGGGGGTTGATGACGCTTTAGAGCGGCGTGATGGTCAAGTTGACCCGTTGGATCAAATTGGGGCCGGGGATCAGGGAATGATGTTTGGCTTTGCCATCGATGAGACACCTGAACTAATGCCACTACCAATCGCGTTGAGTCACGCCTTAATGCGCAAAATTGCACAATTGCGTAAAAATGGCACCGTTAGCTATTTGCGGCCCGATGCTAAGGCCCAAGTGACTGTCGAATATGATGACGCTGGACAACCGACTCGTGTTGACACCGTCGTATTGTCAACCCAACATGATCCAGATGTCTCATTAGATCAAATTCGTCAAGATGTGATCGAACAGGTGATTCGTCCCGTTATTCCAGCTAACTTATTAGATGATCAGACGAAATATTTAATTAATCCTACCGGCCGCTTTGTTATTGGCGGACCCCAAGGCGATGCGGGTCTGACCGGACGGAAGGTGATTGTCGACACATATGGCGGCTTTGCTCGTCATGGTGGTGGTGCCTTTTCCGGTAAGGATGCGACAAAAGTTGATCGGTCAGCGTCATACGCCGCTCGCTACATTGCGAAAAATATTGTCGCTGCTGGATTAGCTCACAAGGTTGAGGTCCAATTGGCCTATGCGATTGGGGTAGCTCAGCCGGTTTCGATTTCGGTTAATACGTTTGATACCGGGTCAGTTTCTGAAGAAGCTTTGACGACGGCCATTCGCCAGATCTTTGATTTACGGCCAGCGGGAATCATCAAAATGCTTGATTTACAACGGCCAATTTACAAGCAAACGGCGGCTTATGGTCACTTTGGTCGTCCAGATTTGGATTTGCCATGGGAAAAGACTGATAAGGTTGCCGCATTAAAAGACGCGGTGGCTGTCGCAACTGAATAAACAAATTTTTTATTTAAGTGATTGTTTCATCCCCGTAGCATCCTGCATTCGGGGATGTTTTTTATGGCATAATATTTATGGCTCACGGCTTGATGATGTCGAGTCTTGATGTGTTGTTTTGACATTATAATGATGATTTTATGGAAAGTTAGGATAAGTGAATGACGAAGAAACGGACGACTAATGTCACGCTGGTCACGGTGGCCTTGTTTGTAGCCACCTTCATGTCAGCTGTGGAAGGAACGATAGTGTCGACAGCAATGCCGACGATTGTTGGTGATCTGCATGGCGTCACGTTGATGAATTGGGTTTTCTCCATCTATTTGTTAACCAATTCGTTAGCAACTCCGATTTATGGCAAACTTTCGGATCGAATTGGTCGAAAGCCAGTCTTTTTATTTGGTTTAGCCGTATTTGTGTTTGGCTCAATGATGAGCGGTCTGTCAAATTCGATGGGCACCTTAATTCTTTGGCGAGCGATACAAGGGATCGGGGCCGGGACGATTATGCCGGTCTCTTTTACCATCATTGCAGATATTTATCCCTTCGAAAAAAGGGCACAGGTGATGGGGTTAAATGGATCGGCTTGGGGTGTGGCTTCAGTAGTCGCACCGTTACTTGGTGGTTTTATCGTAGATCAATTAAGCTGGCACTGGGTGTTTTTTATTAATATTCCGATTGGCTTAGTCACCATTTTGATGATCATGATTTTTTTACATGAACCCAAGCAACAGCCGGCAGAAGCACCCCTGGATGTGTTAGGCAGTCTTTGGCTATCTGTGGCATTGTTGGGATTAATGATTGGTTTTCAAATGAGCGGTGACGGGACTGCCAACGTTGGGCTAATTATTGGCGTTTTTGTGATGGCGATCGTGGCCCTGGGCCTGTTTATTTGGCAAGAGCGCCGCGCAGTGGATCCGATTATTGATTTACAACTATTTAGTGAGCGGACTTTTGTCGTGCAAAATGCGGTGGCTGCGTTAATTTCCGGTTTCTTAATTTGTTTTAACGTGTATATTCCGACATGGACGCAGGGCCTACTGGGTTTACGTGCCGCAGAAGCGGGTTTTGCCGTGACACCTAGTTCTGTGATGTGGATCGTAGGCTCGTTTATTACGGGTCGGGTCATTACCAAGCTAACGCCACAGCGAATTGTGGGCATTAGCATTGGGATTGTTTTAATCGGTGCCGTTGCGCTAGTTCTACTGCCTTCTCAAAGCGCCTTTTGGGTCTTTCTAGTGGTCTCGGCCGAATTGGGTGTCGGTTTCGGGATTAGTATTACGACGACAACGGTAACAAGTCAGCATTTAGTCGACCCAGTTAACATCGGGATGGCGACCTCGTTTAATACGCTGGCACGAAGTCTGTCTCAGACAGTCATGCTCGCTATTTATGGGATTGTGATGAATGCCAGCTTAGCTCATGGTGTGGCTGCCCATCCGGGAGTCAAACTCAGTCAATTGAACGCGCTGATCAATCCGGAAACGGCTCAGCAACTGCCAGCTAAAATTTTACCAACGCTACGATCAATTATGGGCAGTGGGGTTCGTCATGTCTTCATTGTCGCTCTGATATTGGTCGTCTTAGCAGGGGCTTTGAATCTGTTGGATCGGCCGCAACATGCGAAAGCTTAATTGCCTGCTTAAACATTAAGATAGCGATGCTATTGGTTAAAGAGCTGGTCAGATTTGGCCTAAAAAATAAAGCCTTCCCAATTTGGGGAGGCTTTATTCGTATAATCATTCAGTTAAGTCGCGTCGCCGATACGCTGTGCGGGCCAAAGAATAGATAGCGAGAGATCAGGAGTTCAGCTAAGGCAAGACTGGCACCAGCAACCACATCACTTGGAAAATGAACCCCCAAATAAACGCGGCTTAAACAAATCGTGATGATCAGTAAGGTCAATAATGCATTAAAGACGGCCCGTAATGCAAATCGGTCGACATATAGGTTACATAAGATGATGAGGGAGCCATACATCAAAGTGACATTCATGGCATGACCACTGGGGAAACTGAAACCGCCTGCCGTCACTAAATGCAGAATCAAGGGTCGTGGTCGAGCAACTAGGTGTTTGATGAGCGTGTTTACCACTAACGCCAAGACGCCTACATTGATTGCAAAGAAGAGGGCCCCTTGCATTTTTTGTCGCCACCACAGGCCTAGTGAAAAAACGATCATCACCACTAGAGTAAATTTAACATTGCCTAACCGAGTGATGTTACGGAAAAACCAGGTTCGTTCGGGCGTAACAGGTTGGCGAATTAAATGAGTCAACCCTTGATCGAATGTATGTAACAGTGGTACGCGTAGCAGCAGTCCGGTTAGCAAAATGAAAAAGATCAGTGAACCGAGGCCGATGATCAGCCAGCGGAATCGTTGCCAGCGCATTGAAGTTGTTTGATTAATGGAAAATCACCGCCGATTGATTGAAGTGAGTGTTGTTCATTATAACATGACTCACACCTTGAGATTAGTTGAAACGTACAGGTTGGCTGATTTTGAATAACATCGTGGCCATTTGATCTAAAGTTAAACTAGTACTCGTCCAAGGCTGCACTCAATCACTCACCAAGGCAAACGTTAGCTTTTCTTCGAGCAACACACGCTTGTTTTTCCTAGTTTGAACTGCTATGCTAAGACCATTCTTTTAAACAGTTAACGGGTGCGGATTAGTAAATGATGGCTTTAATGAAGTGAGCTGGCGGATGGTGCAAGCCAGTTTAAAGTCAACGTTGAACTCACCGCTAAAACCAAAAATGCTGAAGCTAGGTGGTAGGCATTTTCGCAGGTCGGCGTTATTGACTTTGAGGGTTGTCAGACAGTGTGAGTCTGACAAAAGATAGGTGGTACCGCGGAAAATTCCGTCCTATTAACTGCTTGGTGGCAGTTAATAGGACTTTTTTTGTGTCGAGGGACTTTGCGTTTAATCCGCAAGTCGAGCCCCACCGCTGGTTCCTAGCTTTTTGGGTAACGTTAACGAACCGTATAAGGAGGCTACTATGCCATACGATCATCGAAGTATTGAAAAAAAGTGGCAGAAATACTGGGAAACAAACCATACATTTAAGGCCAAGGATGGCGTAGATCAGCCTAAATATTATGCCTTAGATATGTTCCCTTATCCATCAGGACAAGGACTACACGTTGGCCACCCAGAGGGGTATACCGCAACTGACGCAATGAGTCGCCTAAAGCGGATGCAGGGTTTTAATGTGTTACATCCAATGGGATGGGACGCATTTGGTTTGCCTGCTGAGCAATACGCATTAAAAACCGGCCACAATCCCAAAAGTTTTACCGATCAGAATATTGATGTCTTTCGCAAGCAGGTTAAGTCCCTGGGATTTTCGTATGACTGGGACCGTGAGATCAATACGACTGATCCGGAGTATTATCGGTGGACGCAATGGATTTTTGAGCAACTTTACAAACGCGGTTTAGCTTATGAAGACGAGATTATGGTGAACTGGGCGCCTGATTTCATGGGTGGAACCGTCGTCGCCAATGAAGAGGTCGTTGATGGCAAAACAGAGCGCGGTGGCTATCCGGTCTATCGCGTGCCAATGCGACAGTGGGTTTTGAAAATTACGGCGTATGCTGATCGTTTGTTAGACGATTTAGATGATTTGGATTGGCCCGAAAGTATCAAAGAACAGCAGCGTAATTGGATTGGCCGTTCAGAAGGTGCTAGTGTATTTTTCGAGGTTGCTGATCAAAGCGACACAACAAAAATCGAAGTCTTTACGACTCGTCCGGATACTTTATTTGGTGCGTCATATCTTGTTTTAGCGCCCGAGCATGACTTGGTTGACCAAATCACAACAGCTGATCAGCAGGCTGCAGTCAGTGATTATCGCCAGCAGATCGCTTCTAAGTCGGATTTGGAACGGACGGATTTGAATAAGGATAAAACGGGTGTCTTCACCGGTGCCTATGGTATTAACCCGATTAATGGCGAACGACTACCAATCTGGATTGCTGATTACGTGCTGGCTTCTTACGGGACCGGTGCAATTATGGCTGTTCCAGCGCATGACACACGTGACTTTGATTTCGCTAAAAAGTTTGCCTTACCAATTAAGCCAGTTATTGAAGGTGGCGATGTGACGGAGGCAGCTTATACAGGCGATGGCGTCCATATAAATTCAGACTTTTTGAATGGGCTAGATAAACAAACGGCCATCAATGCGGCGATTGACTGGTTAACAGAACATCAAGCGGGTGCTAAGAAGATCAATTACCGTTTGCGGGACTGGATTTTCAGTCGCCAGCGATATTGGGGCGAGCCGATTCCTGTGATTCACTGGGATGACGGGGAAACGACGCTAGTACCGGAAGATGAATTACCATTAACATTGCCAGACACCGACCAACTGGAACCATCGGGAACTGGTGAAAGTCCATTAGCAAATATTGAAGATTGGGTCAATGTGACGGACAAAAATGGTCGTCATGGTAAACGGGATACGAATACGATGCCACAATGGGCTGGCTCGTCCTGGTACTTCTTACGCTATATCGATCCGCACAATCAACAGGCACTGGCTGATCCGGAAAAGCTAAAATATTGGCTGCCAGTTGACTTATACATTGGTGGTGCCGAACATGCGGTTTTACATTTACTGTATGCCCGTTTTTGGCACAAGGTGTTATATGATTTGGGTGTGGTACCAACCAAAGAACCATTCCAGAAGTTAGTCAACCAAGGGATGATTCTCGGAAATAATCATGAGAAGATGTCCAAATCCAAGGGTAACGTGATTAACCCAGATGACATTGTCGACAAATATGGAGCCGATACGCTGCGGTTGTATGAAATGTTTATGGGACCACTGGAGGAATCTAAACCATGGAGCGAAGATGGCATCAATGGTGCCTACAAGTGGTTACAACGGGTCTGGCGTTTGATGATTGATGATAACAATCATCTGCGCGATCGAGTCACGACGATTAATGATGGCCAGCTTGATAAGGTTTATCATGAGACGGTTAAGAAAGTCACTGAGGATTATGAACGTATGCACTTCAATACTGCCATTTCCCAGATGATGGTCTTTGTAAACGAAGCGCATAAAGTGGATGATTTACCTGTACCTTACATGGAAGGCTTTATTAAACTGTTAGCACCATTGGTACCGCATCTTGCTGAAGAGCTGTGGCATTACTTCAATGAATCAGAAACCATCGCTTATCAGCCGTGGCCAACGTACGATCCAGCCAAATTGGTAGAACGGACGGTAGAAATCGTGCTGCAAGTGAATGGTAAGGTGAAGAGTCATGTGACAGTGGCTAAAGATATCAGTCGTGAAGAATTAGGCGAGCTGGCCTTAGCGGATGAACATATGCAGAAGGCACTGGCCGATAAAACCGTTCGCAAGACGATTGTTGTGCCAGGTAAGATTGTCAATGTGGTGGCAAATTAATTGATTTTTGTGAACGACTACATTTAAGGGGCGGACGTAACCATTGTTTTTTGGGTGGTTGCGTCCGTTTTTGAATATAGAATAGATTCAGCCGTATTGTGAGTTCTAACTGATTTAGTCATGCGGTTATCGTTGAAATCATTCAATGAAACTTCGTATAATAAATAGGCTGTGTAACTAATTGTGATTTTACTAAAGCTGACTTTTTTCGTGTCATCGTTGGCTTAGTCGCGGTACACTATAACTTCAATGGAACCTGACTCTAATTAGAATTGAGATTGTTATGTCAAAGAAAGATCCAACATCAACTGAAGCGCAACCGTTGCCAACCCGTAAACAATTTCGGCGGCGAAAAACCCTCAATAGTTTGATGGGCCATTTTCATTTAGGAACCTCAGCTGGTCAATCAACCGCTGCTGAAGATGAGGGACAATCAACGGCTACTAATCCTAATAATGAAGCACAGCCGGTCACGGACCAATCCCAGCCCACCACAAGTTCACCCGCAGCAGAATCTGCTAGTGGATCAGTGAGTTTGGCTAGCGAAACAATTGGTGAAGATGCATCGGCCGCGATATCGATGGCCTCGTCAATGACTGTCACGACTGAGCAAGCGAGCCCTGCTGAGGCAACGTCGACGACAGCCACTGACCGACCGGTTCCGCTTGAGGCATTAGTGAGCGCTTCAATGGCTGGGCAAGGTGGCGAGCAAAATCGGCCCGGCAAGGCCGCTGAAGTAGCGCCAAAATCTGCTGATTCTCAGCGGCAAGTGGCCGATAAATCAATTGACCAGTCGCTGAAGGACCCGGTTGTTAAACCGGTGCGGGCAGCGTCATTTTCTGATGAACAATCCCCAGTGACAGTAGTTGATCAAGACGTGGTGGAAGCTGACGAAGACCTAGCCGCAATTGTTGAAAAACCAGGGTTTGAAGCTGGCGCCGTCTCTGACCAGGAACAGATTTTGCGTGGTACCGGCTGGATGACGGCCGCTAGTATCACCTCGCGGATCTTGGGCGCGTTGTACATTATCCCTTGGGTGATTTGGTTTGGCAGCTTTTATAACCAAGCCAATGCTTTATTTTCTAAGGGGTACAACGTTTATTCGATCGTACTCATGATTTCTACGGCGGGGATTCCAGCGGCGATTTCAAAATTGATTGCGCACTATAATGCGCTCAACGAATATGGCATTGGTTTTCGTTTATTCAAACGAGGGATGATGCTTTCCTTGATTACGGGCATCATTGCGGCTGTGATTTTGTGGGTCGCTGCCCCGCTTAACTTACTGACGACAGGCGACCCCAACGTGATTCCGGTATTGCGGTCGTTGACGTTGGCCGTGTTTGTCTTTCCAACTTTATCTATGATGCGCGGGATGTTTCAGGGTTACCACATGATGGCACCTAGTGCGGTATCGCAATTTATTGAGCAGTTGATTCGAATTATTTATATGTTACTGACGGCTTATTTAATTATGGAAGTGGGGCATGCACCTGCCCAAAATTGGCCACGGGCTGTCGTTCAATCTACGTTTGCAGCCGGATTAGGGGCCATTGCCGGAATCGGTGTTTTAGTGTATCAAATGTGGCGCTATCGAGGTTATTTTAGAACCAAAATTGCCAACTCACATGACGGACTAATTATTTCGACCCCCCAGTTGTTGAAACAAATTGTGTGGCAGGCAATTCCTTTTACGATCGTGCCCAGTGCCATCGCAATTTACCAATTGTTTGATCAGATGACATTTTTCAAGATCATGCATTTAACTTCAAACCTTAGTTACAGCATGCAAAACACGCTGTATGCATTTTTTGACTTCAATGCAAATAAAATCATTATGATTACGGTTTCTTTAGCTTCAGCATTAGCTGCAACTGCGATTCCAATATTGACGGAAGCTCATACGTTAAAGGATCAAAGTGGTACCAGTAACCAAATCAATTTTACATTGCAGTTGTTTAGTTTCATCATGATTCCGTCTGCATTGGGGATGGCGGCCATCTCGGTGCCGCTATACACGTTCTTCTACCGTTATTCGTTGCCGGGTTCAATTGTGCTAGAGTTTTCAGCCTATCTATCCATTCTGTTTGGGCTCTTTACAGTATTGTCGACCATTATGCAAGGCGTTGATCAAAACCGAGCGGTGATTTGGTACTTGGTCATTGGGTTAATTGTGAAGATGCTGCTTCAGTTCCCATTAGTTGCCTTGGCGGAACCACTTGGACCATTGCTGGCCACTGCCATCGGTTTTGGGGTTTCTTGTTGGTTGATCTTGCGTAATTTAGATCACCACTTTAGCTTAGACTGGGAAGGATTATGGCATCGCTTAAATCAAATTATTGTTTACGCACTGGCGACTTTTATCGTGGCACGGTTGACAGTCTGGGGCCTAGATCACGTCTTAAATACCCAATTTAAATCGCTAGCCTTTGTTGAAGTATTGTTGGCGACGATGCTTGGTGGTGGCGTTTACGTCTATCTAGCGCTGCGATCGCACTTAGCTGATGCGATGCTAGGTGAACGAGCTGCCAACTTACGTCAACGATTGCACATTAAATAACTGGTCAACCAAAAGGAGGCTTCATGGCCACGTCAATGCGAATTGATCGATATTTAACTGAAATGCGCGTCGCTACCCGTCGGCAAACGCGCCAATTGATTAAAGCCGGGCATGTCAGATTGAACGAGCAATTAGTCACTCAGGCGCGTCAAAGTGTTGATCCAAATGGTGATGTCGTCACCGTGGGGGGCGAACGGGTCATTTATCAACCGTTTGTGTATTACTTGATGAATAAACCAATTGGCGTCGTTACCGCAACCACTGATGGTCAGGCAACGACAGTCATGAATCTAATCAACGCGGCCGATTTTCGCGATGATTTGTTTCCCGTGGGGCGCTTAGACAAGGACACGACCGGGGCGCTCTTAATTACGAATGATGGCGAGTTGGGACACCGCTTGACGAGTCCCAAACATCACGTTTTAAAACGGTATCGAGCCACGATCACTGGCACGTTGTCGGCTGATGACGTTGCCAAAGTTGCTGCGGGAATTACCTTAAAAGATGGGACGCAGTTGAAACCTGCTACGCTAGCCGTTGGCGATCAGGACTTAGCGCTAAATCAGACCACGATTCGGCTGACCTTGGCGGAGGGCAAATATCACCAAGTTAAACGGATGGTGGGGTCTTTGGGACAACGGGTGGTTGCCTTAGATCGAGAAGCGTTTGGACCGCTAACGATTGGGACTGGCGGCCTATTGCCGGGTCACTATCGGGCGTTGACAGAAGAAGAGTTAGCGGCGACCAAACGAGCTGCTAATTTAGAATAAGATGAATTGGCTTTAAAAAAGTGGCTGCTGAAGTCGATTAATAACGAGCCAAAAAGCGAACCTCAATTGATGACATTGTCATCAGTTGAGGTTCGCTTTTATGTGAGTGCATTGTCCTGTATTTTCTGGTGGATAACAGGATGTCTGTGAAATTGAGCAGCGTTGGCCCGGTATTTAAATTGGCTAAGCTTAAGCTTGGGGGAGAGAATATTGCTTCATATACCAAGGAATTTCTTCACTGATTTGGGTCGGCAAGACGACGTAAGCATTGTGAGCTAAATCATCTGCAATCTGGCTGTGGATAAACACAGCTGATAAGACGGCATTCAATTGATTGGCAAATTGGGCGGTGAAGCCACCAACCATACCAGCTAAGGTATCCCCCATACCACCTGTCGCCATCGCTGGTGTCCCCCCAGGATTTTCAAATGTTTGATCTTTAAATAGCACTTGGGTGTGATGCTTTTTTAAAACGATTATGCCACCGAGTTGTTGCGCTAAGCGAGTGTTGTTGGCGGCTGTTTGTTGGGAAATGGTCAGACCTGATAAGCGCTGCCACTCCATCTCGTGAGGGGTAAAGATTATTTTTGCTTGTGGCAATGGTAGATCGTGGCTTGCGATTAGGTCAATCGCAGATCCATCAATGGTTACCGACTGTTGCGCACTGACAGTTGCAAAGACAGCTTGTAAAATCTTTAAACTAGCATCATCTGTGCCTAACCCGGGACCAATGACGACACTGTTAGCAGCTTCGGTAAGTTCACGCAGCAAATTTAATTTGTGAAAATCAACGACCATCGCTTCTGGCATTCGCGCATGCAGTGCCGTAATATTCAGCGGATCGGTGAGCGTGGTTGTTAGGCCGGCCCCAGCATAAATTGCGGCGGTCGTGGCCATAATGATCGCCCCACCATAACGCGCATTGCCACCAATTAACACGACACGGCCATAAGTTCCCTTGTGACTGTCCGCCGGTCGTGGCCGGATTGTTTGTCGAAGAATTGCTTCAGTAATCGGTTGAATTGCCATCGTCAAGCACCTCTTTCATCACGACTTTATGTCGAGTATAGCATTCTCAGTCATCATGACCGTGTTTAGCACTTAATTTATGCTAAACTATGGCATAATGATGAAAAGAAAAGGAGCAGGGTAAATGACAGATTGGCAAGCAGAAGTAGCACAACGTAAAACAGATTTGATGACCGACTTACAGACGATGTTAGAAATTCCTAGTGTGCGTGATGATAGTAAGGCCACCGATGACGCACCACTTGGGCCGGGACCAAAAGCCGCTTTAGAAACATTTTTAAGTTTGGCTAAGCGTGATGGTTTTCGAACCAAGAATATTGATAATGTGGTTGGATATGTAGAGCTTGGTGACCCAGATGCTAAAGAAACACTGGCTGTTTTGGCGCATGTGGATGAAATGCCAGCTGATACTGGTTGGGATACTGATCCGTTTACACCAACCTTAAAAGATGGACGTTTATATGCTCGGGGTGCTTCTGACGATAAGGGCCCCGGAATGGCCGCTTATTATGGATTAAAGATTGTGTCCGAACTCGGCTTGCCCCTCAAGCGCAAGATTCGTTTTATTATTGGGACAGATGAAGAATCCGATTGGACGGGGATGAATCGTTATTTTGAAGTTGAGCCAGCGCCAACCTTAGGCTTTTCACCAGATGCAGAATTCCCAATTATTAACGGCGAAAAGGGAAATATCACGTTGAAAGCAACGTTTGACGGTGGTCAAGAGGCTGAGGCCGATAACACGTTAATTTCCTTTGTGTCCGGTGAACGAGACAATATGGTGCCCGCCCAAGCGGATGCAGTGGTGGCTAGTGGCGACAATGAGGCCTTGGTCAGTGACTTTACGGCCTTCTTAGATCAGGCCCCTGTCACTGGTGAAGTGACCATCGAGGAAGATGGGGTTCACCTGCATGTCGACGGGAAGGCTTCTCACGGCGCGATGCCTGAAAATGGGATCAATGCCGGGACTTACTTAGCGGCCTTTTTAGCTGGCCAAACTTTCACTGGTGCAGCAATCGACTTTTTAACGTTCGTGCGCGACGATGTTCACGATGATACAGTCGGTGCACATCTAGGTGTTGCCATCACTGACGCGGTCATGGGTGCTTTGTCACTGAACATTGGGATTTTACGCTTTGCTGGACAAGCAGGTCAGGTAACTTTGAACTTCCGCTATCCTAAGAATACGACTGCTGAAGCACTCACTGATGCGGTGGTAAAGGCTGCTCAAGCGCACAATGGCACGGCTAAAGCTGGTCGGGCGATGGTGCCACATTACGTGGACGCCGAGGATCCGATCGTTAAGACCCTGTTAAACATTTACCACGAACAGACCGGCTTACCAGCCAAAGAAGAAGTTGTTGGCGGTGGCACGTACGGTCGGTTGATGAAGCGGGGCGTTGCCTTTGGTGCCATGTTCCCAGATACACCTGATACGATGCACCAACCCAATGAATTTATTCCGGTGGACGATCTATACCGAGCTGCCGCGATTTACGCACAGGCCATTGCTGAATTAGGTAATCAAACGGATGCTGATTAGTTTGAAATTTTTACCGGGCTAGTCACCTTAATAACAAAATAAATCCCCCACAACCGGCTTAGCTTCGAGCTGTTGTGGGGGATTTATTTTGTTATTGAAAAGATTAATGGCGAATTGCCGCTAGATGTTCATCAATTTCGGCTAAGACTTCTTGGATGTTTTTAGGATCCTCTAAGTCGTATTTTTGCAAATCAACCTTCATTTTTGGTGAGGCATCATATTCGCGGTACCAATCCTTGTAAGCGGACCACATCTTGTAGTAGTAGTCGCGTAGACCTGGGTCGTCATCAAACTGCTCGTAATCACGACCGCGTTTTTTAATCCGGTAGAGGATCGTTTCAAAGTCGGTTTCAGAATAAACCATTAAGTCGGGTGCCTTCTTCGGCAACTCTTGCAGCTCATTCATCATATTGTCGAGTAATTTTAGGTAGACATCAAGTTCAGTATCCGAAATGTTGCCTTCCTTGTTGTTTTCTTTTGTGAATAAGGCGTCTTCGTAGATTGACCGGTCGAGGACGTTATTATCGTCCGCCAACGCTTGCTTGATCATTGAAAAACGTTTATTTAAAAAGAAAATCTGGAGCAGAAAACCGTATTGCTTCGGATCCTTGTAGTATAGGGGAAGGACCGGATTATCACCAACCGGTTCAAAAAAAGCTTTCGTGTGTAAGTGATCTGCGATTAATCCAGTCAGAGTGGTTTTACCAACCCCGATCATGCCTGCGGTAATTATCACCATGATATCTCCTCATTCAAGTTTTTTAACACTACCACATATAGTACAACATTTTGCGGCTGGCTACCGGATGTATTGCTGACAATTCATTGAATAAAAGAGCGCCAGACAAGGTGTCTGACGTTCAAAAAAAATTTATTCCTTTGGTGCGTGGTCGTTAGCTGCTTTTAACTCGTCCCGAATTTCCATCAACAGCTGGTCTGTTTTGGTATCTTCCGCTTGATCGGCTTCTTTTTTGGGCATAAAACGATTGATCGCCTTTACCATGAGGAAGACAACAAACGCGATGATCAGAAAGTTAATGATCGCATTGATGAAACTACCGAACCGAAAGCTGGCGCCACCTAGTTTAACGACCCAACTGGAGAAGTCGATGCCGCCAGTAAATAAGCCTAGGAGCGGATTGATTAACGTGTTTACCAACGACTTAACAATCGCGGTGAAGGCGGAGCCAATGATCACCCCAACGGCTAGGTCGATCACATTGCCTCGCGCAATAAATGTTTTAAACTCTGACCACATACTCGATAAATCCTCCATTTTGTCAATTGACGATCATGAAAATTGCCAATTTGGTTTAGATTTATTGTAGCGAATGCAAGCAGTTGTGACCAGTCTGCTGATTAAAATAACGCCTTTACTGCGGGATTTTTGGTTACGGGTTAACGATGAATTTGGCTTCATGCCCAGCATCTAATGCAATGACGTTGTTGGCCACGATTTCAGCCATCGCGTCACGGGCTTCGACCGTTGCATTACCGATATGCGGTGTTAATACGACATTATCTAATGCTTTGAAGCCATCCGCGACATGAGGCTCATCGGTATAAACATCGAGGGCTGCGCCAGCAAGTTGATGATTTTGCAGGGCTGTTAGTAAGGCTGCTTCGTCAATAATTGGGCCTCGGGCCGCATTAATTAACACGGCACTAGCTTTCATTTGAGCCATTGCATCAGCGTCGATGAGGTGACGGGTTCCATCCGTCAGTGGAACATGGACGGTAATGATATCAGCGGCACTGAGAATTTCAGGGACCGTCGCGTAGGTCGCGTCTAAGGCGAGTTCGGTTTCACTCGGCAATGGTTTACGCTGACTGTACAAAATATGCATATCAAAAGCATGGAGACGTTTAGCGACTGCTTGGCCAATGCTGCCCATGCCAATAATTCCGACTGTTTTACCGGCAAGTTCGTGGCCTAAGAAAAATAAGGGAGCCCAACCGGTAAAACCAGTGCTGCGCATGAGTCGGTCACCTTCAGCAATGCGATGAAGCAACGCCAGAATTAAGCCAACCGTGACTTCAGCCGTCGATGTTGTGGAGACTGCTGGGGTGTTGGTGACCAGAATGTGATGCGCCTTCGCACTAGCAATATCGATGTTATTGAATCCAGCGCCATAATTAGCGATCAATTTCAAATGTGGTGCGGACTCAATAATGTCGTTGTCGACTTGCGTTGATAATGCGGTGATGAGAAAATCTGCATCAGCCACGGCCGTTTTTAATTGATCATGGTCAATTAAACCATCACCGGTGTAAGCATTAACGGTCAAACCGGCATCGTGTAGCAGGGCACTTGCCTTGTCGGGAAGTGGTGCAGATACGAAAACTTTACTCATAAGGATTCACTTCTTTCATTTTTTTAACGTGTCACATTGATTCGACTTAACTATACACCACGAAATCGTTTACATCATTGTCACGCCCTTGCTTTTTCGGTATGCTGAATGAGAAGCAGAGACGATGTCATGATGACAACGATCTAAATGGGAGTGACAATTTTGATTAAATTAATTGCAAGTGATTTGGACGAGACGTTGCTCGATACAGATGGCACGTTGAGTGCTAAAAATATTCAGGCGATTAAAGCAGCGACAGCAGCTGGTGTGTACTTCGTGCCCAATTCAGGACGAGGATACGAATCCTTTGAAGATAATTTACAGGCGCTGGGATTGGCGCAACAGCCTGGTCAGTATAAAATTTCGTTTAACGGCGCCGCTATTTTGGAGAATGCAGGTGACCGTGTGTTGGCGACAAATGGCATTCCGTTTGCGGTTGCTAAAGGGGTCTTTGATGCAGGACGAACGTTTGATCAGGTGAGCTGTCATGCCTACACCTTGAATCAGTTGTACATTTATCATCAAACACCCACGGACGCCGCCTACATGGCTTCACGGGCCGTTCCGTTTACGCGATTGGATGAACCTGACTTAGGCTTTTTAGCGAGCGAGCCAATCATGAAAGTGATTTTTGAAACACCGGATGTGGCCCGGCAACATGAATTAGCTGATTTTGTGATGGCCCAGTACGGGGATGACGTCGACGTGACTTTTTCTTCTGGACGGTACATCGAATTTAACCGCAAAGGCATCAATAAAGGCCGTGCTTTACTGCAGTTGGCCGAATTACTGCAGCTTGACCAAAGTGAAACGATGGCGGTGGGGGATAATTTTAATGATTTATCGATGATTGAAGCAGCTGGTGTTGGGGTAGCAGTAGCTAATGCCGTGCCTGAAGTCGCGGCCGCCGCAAAGTTTGTGACCAAGGCGACCAATGATCAAGCAGCGATGGCCGAAATTATTCAAGAACATGTTTTACCGAGTTATCACCATGGCTGATGTAGTTGAACAGTTGGCTACTGCAAAAGCTCGTCAATCACTAGTCGCTATTTATAATTTTGCCGATGCTGAAACTTTTAGCGTTGGAACAATTCTAGCAACAGACGCCTCACATGTGTTGTTAAAAGTAGTTGATCCAAATGGTTCGACCAACGGCATTCAGTTAATTAATCGAGCCTTTATTGGCGAAGTCAAATTAACTTCTGACTATTTACGGAGCATAGCCGTCTGGCAGCAAGCCGCTCAAATAGGTGGGTATGGTGATCCCTGGCAGTTAGCTAACCAGCTAGCTAAGGTCACGTTGCCGACGGAAGACCTACTGCGCTAAATTTTGCGACAAGCACTTCAAACCCAACAGGTGATCAATATCGCGACCATTCAGCAATTGGCTGACGAACAGTTAATTGATACTGATTTTACTGGGGTTATCAGTGACTTTGTGGGGGATACAGTCGTGTTGGATTATTTAGATCCGTGGGATTTAAGCGACAAATGGCAATTACAGATTCAGCTGAGTGAAATTAATTCATTGCGTTTTGGGGCAGCGGTTTGTGTGCGCATGGCTGCCTTACGAGCTCAATATTTATGACAATGATTACGGATTTTAAGCGATAATGTTTGCTTATCTCAAAGAAGTCCTGTATAGTGACTTTATTGTGTTGATAGTACGGTTATAAATTACTTGTTCTTCAAATGAATGAATGATGACTTTCTAGCTCACTTGTAAATGCAAAATTAATGATGCGCAATGCGCAGGAGGTTTCATTCTTATGGAACAAGGTACAGTTAAATGGTTTAACGGCGACAAAGGTTTTGGCTTCATCACTCGTGAAAGTGGCGATGATGTGTTCGTTCACTTCTCAGCAATCCAAGGCGACGGCTTCAAGACGTTGGATGAAGGCCAACACGTTACCTTTGATGTTGAAGACAGCGACCGTGGCCCACAAGCTACTAACGTTGTTAAAGCGTAATTTTTAAATCGATTAGGTTTTAACACGTTTGTGTGTTATGCTTGGTCAAGCGATGTGAAATAAATCATCGCACTCTCAGTGACTTGGAACAGCATTGAGTCACTATTTAACGTTTTACGAGATAAGACAAATAGGTGCACCTACCGATACATCCTGTATTGGTGGGTGTTTTTTTGATTTGTAGTTTCTGTCGATTCATTGTTGTCGATGTACCGGTTGCTAACCAGCAAGTCCGAAATTGTCATTGACACAGTTGGCAACTGTGGTTTACCATGATGTCATTCCAGTCAGATATGATTGACGGGTTACCGATTCACAGAGAAGAACTGATCGCTGCAACAGTTCTATTCGGGCCCGTTCGTTACTCCTGACTCAAGCGACCGGTGACCCAAAGCCGGACCGATTGACCGCGTTATTGGTCACGAGAGGCAGCCTTTGTGATGTGTTGATATTGTATATTGTCAAGGGCTGTGAATTTTGGGTGGCACAACGTTAATGACGTCCCTAACTGCATTTGCGGTTAGGGATTTTTTTATGATTTTTTACGACTAAAGAGGAGTGAGTGGAATGGCAGAAATTAAGATTACGTTTCCAGATGGTGCAGTAAAATCCTTTGAGGCGGGAATCACAACTGAAGAGATTGCCAAATCAATCAGTATCAGTTTGGCGAAAAAAGCTGTTGCCGGCAAATTGGATGGTGAATTAGTCGACTATAAGGCGCCATTGATGGCGGATGGTAAGCTGGAAATTGTTACTAAAGATGCACCTGAAGCGCTAATCGTTTTACGGCATACGGCCTCACAGATTTTAGCAAACGCGCTGCATCAATTGTATCCTGATATGCACTTTGGGGTTGGCGAAGCCAATGAAGATGGTTTCTTCTTCGACACGGATAATCCTGCCCAACAAGTTAGTTCTGATGATTTGGCGACAGTTGAAGCGAAGATGCGTGAACTGGTGAAGGCTAACTTACCCATTAAACGGGAAGTTTTGAGTAAAGCTGATGCCTTAGCGTTAGTTGAAGGCGACCCTTATCAAACGCAACTGGTTGAAGAAGCAGCTGCTCAAAATGAGAATCAAGTCGTGGTTTACCACCAAGGCGATTTTGTTGATTTAAGCGACGGGGTCCAAATGTCAGCCACTGGTGCCGTTAAAATCTTTAAACTGTTATCGGTTGCCGGTGCCTATTGGGAAGGCAAGTCGTCTAATCCCATGCTACAACGGATTTACGGAACAGCATTCTTTGATCAAGCTTCACTGGATGCAGATGACGTTCGGCGTCAAGAAGCGCATGACCGTGACCATCGGGTGATTGGTAACGACCTGGACCTTTTCTTCGTCGATCCTAAGGTCGGTGCTGGTTTACCTTACTGGATGCCAAACGGTGCCACGATTCGTCGGACGATTGAACGCTACATCATCGATAAAGAGTTGGAACACGGCTACGAGCACGTTTATACGCCAGTGCTGATGAACTTAGATGCGTACAAGACATCTGGTCACTGGGACCACTACCGTGAGGATATGTTCCCACCAATGGATATGGGTGATGGTGAACTGCTAGAATTGCGGCCAATGAATTGTCCGAGTCACATTCAAGTGTACAAGCATCATATTCGCTCTTACCGTGAGTTACCATTGCGAATTGCGGAATTGGGGATGATGCACCGTTACGAAAAATCTGGGGCTTTGTCTGGTCTACAGCGGGTTCGGGAAATGACGTTAAATGATGGACACACGTTTGTGACGCCAGACCAAATTCAAGACGAATTTAAGAAGATTTTGAACTTGATGGTTGAAGTTTATGCAGACTTTGATATTAAGGACTACTCATTCCGTTTAAGCTATCGTGATCCAGAAAACACGGAAAAATACTATGCTAATGATCAAATGTGGGAAAAGGCACAAACAATGTTGAAAGGGGCCATGGATGACCTCGGATTAGACTACGTTGAGGCTGAAGGGGAAGCCGCTTTCTATGGACCAAAATTAGACGTTCAAACGAAGACGGCCCTTGGTAACGAAGAAACGCTATCAACGATTCAACTAGACTTCATGCTGCCAGAACGATTTGACTTGCACTATGTGGGTGCTGATGGTGAAGAACATCGCCCAGTGATGATCCATCGTGGATTAGTTTCCACCATGGAACGTTTCACAGCGTACTTGACGGAAATCTATAAGGGTGCTTTCCCAACCTGGTTAGCACCACATCAAGTTTCCATTATTCCTGTCAGCGATGATCATCAAGGTGATTATGCACAGAGTTTACGGAAACAATTTGCAGCAGCAGGTATTCGAGCAACGGTTGATGATCGCAACGAAAAGATGAACTTTAAGATTCGTGACGCACAAACGCACAAGATTCCTTACACGCTGGTTGTGGGTGAGAAGGAAAAAGCTGATGAATCAGTCTCTGTTCGGCGCTATGGGCAAGATGACTCAGTTAGTCAGAGTCGCCAAGACTTTCTGTCCACGATTTTGGACGATTTAGCCAGTTATTCACGTGATTAGTAGGTTGATTGCCAGCCAATAAATTTTTGGCTAAGTTGCGGTGGCTAGCGCACTGAAAACGCGTTCGCCAGACCTGAAGCCTCTGCCCAACCAACAACCACAACCGGGCCAAATATGCCCAATTGTGATTGCCCGTTGGTGCTCGGTTTCAAAACGGTCTGGTTCACGCTCTGGAAAAAGGACTTGACGCTAGCTCATCAATTTATTATGCTATTAGCAATCAAATATGAACCTTTAACGTAGTCCTGTGAGGCTAGTAAGGGATCGGCTAACGTTTACCTATTTATGAATAGCTAAACGCCTCGAAACCACTTGCCTACTCGGTAAGTGGTTTTCTTTTCGGCCGGCAACCTTTCAGACAACGGGTTCAATCCTTGTGTTTTTGGAAAGGGGTTTCCTATGCAACAGCAGACGTACCATGATGATGAGGCAGTCCTTGATATCCACGATCGACCAAAATTTTGGCCGTGGGTCGGCTTGTCACTTCAGCACATGTTCTCCATGTTTGGCTCGACAGTAATTGTGCCCTTATTGGTTGGCTTGAGTCCCAGCATTGCGCTCTTTTCCTCAGGGGTGGGGACGCTTTTACACATCATGATCACCCAACGTAAAATTCCAGCCTACATGGGCTCAAGCTTTGCTTTTATCACACCAATGTTAGCGTTAATGAAAACGACTGGTTATCCTGGCATTGGGCAAGGGGTTGTCGCGGTTGGATTAGTCTATTTAATCGTGGCTGGTTTAATCGGCATGATCGGATCCGGCTGGGTCGATCGGGTGTTACCACCGATCGTGGTGGGACCGATTGTGATGGTCATCGGTTTATCGCTAGCCGGTAGTGCGGCGACGGACGCGATGATGAAAAATGGTCACTACAACTTGATGTACTTTGGCATTGCCATGGCGACGCTGTTACTGGCCATTTTCTTCAACATGTTATTCAAAGGATTTCTGGGTTTGATTCCCGTATTATTGGCGATTGTGTCGGGCTACATCATCAGTATTTTCGCGGGGATTGTTGATTTACATGCGATTGCCGTGGCGCCTTGGTTTAAATTGCCAGACTTTCAAGTCCCTGGTTTGACGTATCACTTTCATCTGGAGTGGGGCGCGATTGTGACGATTGCACCAATTGCTTTTGTGACCATGACCGAGCACATGGGGCACATTATGGTGTTAGACAACTTGACGCACCGGAACTTCTTTAAGGACCCAGGTCTAAACCGCACGTTGGCCGGGGATGGCGCTGCATCAGTAGTGGCTGGCTTAGTCGGAGGCCCAGCAGTGACAAGTTATGGGGAAAACATTGGGGTGATGGCCATTACCAAAGTTCATAGCGTGTATGTGCTGATGGGTGCGGCTTTGTTTGCCATCATCTTCGCCTTTGTGAACAAGTTAAATGTATTGATTATGGCAATGCCACTTCCGGTTATTGGGGGAATCAGTTTCTTATTATTTGGGACAATTGCCACCAGTGGTGTGTCTGTTTTGATCAACAACCACATTGATTTGGGGAAGAAACGTAATTTGATGATCGCGTCGTCAGTGATGGTCATCGGAATTGGTAATGCTTATCTACAACTTGGTAATTTTCAATTCACTGGCTTAGCCTTTGCGACGATTTTAGGCATTGTGCTTAATCTAGTGTTGCCTCAAGATGCGGCCAGTGAAAAAGTGAGTGGCGAATTGAAACCGAATGAGGAAGCGGAGTAATCTAAGTCAACCACTTGATCGAGCTGCTTGACATCTCTTAGGACGTCCTGTATTATATTTAACTGTTGAGAAAAGCAGAAGCACCCGCTTCTCGCCTCGGTGATATGGTTGCCAGGCTAAAGATGAGTTGAACCGGATTAGGGTGACCTAGTGCGGACGGCGGGTGATTTCAATCACCCGTCTTTTTTCTGTTAAATCTCTTCATTGTTGATTCGCTAAGAATTTATGGAGGTGAATACCATAGCTCAAGATACTTTGGTAAATAACGCAATCCGTGCCCGCGAGGTTCGGTTGATTGCCGCTAACGGTGACCAGCTTGGTGTTAAGCCAACCAGCGAGGCCCAACAGCTTGCCGATGATGCAAACTTGGATTTGGTGCTGGTGGCCGCAAAAGCGAAACCACCAGTTGCCAGAATCATGGATTATGGGAAGTACCGCTTCGAGCAACAAAAGAAGCAGCGTGAAGCTCGTAAGAATCAAAAGACGGTCGAAATGAAAGAAATTCGGCTCAGTCCAACGATTGACGAAAACGACTTCAATACGAAGCTGAAAAATGCGGAAAAGTTCCTGCAAAAGGGTAACAAGGTTCGTGTTTCGATTCGGTTCCGTGGTCGGGCGATTACGCATAAAGAAATTGGACGTGACGTTTTGAACAAAATGGCGGCGGCCACTAAGGAAATCGCTGATGTTCAACAACACGCCAAAATGGATGGCCGGAGCATGTTCTTGGTTCTGTCACCAAAGCCAGAAAAGTAAGTTAATTTATTTAGGAAAGTGAGTGTTGAGCTGTTCGTGAACTTGACGCTCCTGTTTAGAGGAGGACATTCTTATGCCAAAGCAAAAGACTAACCGTGCCGCTGCCAAGCGGTTCAAACAATCCGCAAAGGGCGGTTTTATCAGCGGCAACGCTTATACAAGTCACCGTTTCCACGGTAAGACCAAGAAGCAACGTCGTCAATTACGTGGTACCAAGATGATGGATGCAACAACGGTTAAGACTTACAAGAAGTTGTTATTGACCAAGTAATTATCAACACTAGAATCTGACCAGACTTGGTCAATTATTGGAGGAAACAATTATGCGTGTTAAAGGTGGAACTGTTACTCGGCAACGTCGCCGTAAGATGATCAAATTAGCTAAGGGCTATCGTGGTCCTAAGCATATTCAATTTAAGGTTGCCAAACAACAAGTTTGGAAGTCATGGCAATATGCTTACCGTGACCGGAAAGCAACTAAGCGTAACTTCCGTAAGTTGTGGATTGCTCGGATTAACGCAGCGGCTCGTCAAAACGACATGAGCTACAGCACATTCATGCACGGTTTGAAAGTTGCCAACATTGAAATGAACCGTAAGATGTTAGCTGACTTAGCGGTCAACGACACCCGGGCGTTCAACTCATTGGTTAAAGAAGCTGCCAAGGCTTTGAAGTAACCTCATCTAAATGCATTTAGGGATCACTACCAGATTTGGTAGTGGTCTTTTTTTGTTTGGTGTGCATTTATCGGCCGGCAAATAATTCACAGTGAAATATAATTTATCGTTCGGGTCTGGCTATTGACGCCACTTAGGCAAACCTGCTAAATTAGTAACAATTTATTTTGAGTAGTTACTCGTTAAGTAAACGTAATCATAACGTGCTCGGCATAACGTTATATAGGAGGAATTGATCACCATGACCAACTGGAATGACAAGTTCGCTAAACAAGGTTTAACTTTTGATGATGTGCTGCTGATCCCCGCAGCTAGTGATGTATTACCGAATCAGGTTCAGCTACAGACACAATTGGGACGTAATTTAAAGCTGAACATTCCCATCTTAAGTGCCAGTATGGACACGGTGACTGAAGCACGTCTGGCAACAGTCATGGCCCAACAGGGTGGTTTAGGGGTCATTCATAAAAATATGAGTATTGAAGCTCAGGCCGAAGAAGTTAGTCACGTTAAGGCGGCCACGGTTGATCTGTCATCCACACCTGATGCGGCTGTGGATGAAAAAGGTCGCTTACTAGTTGCCGCGGCGGTCGGAGTTACCGCTGACACGTTTGAACGAGCAGAACGTTTGTTTACCGCTGGGGCGGACGCCATTATTATCGATACCGCACATGGTCATTCTAAAGGGGTGCTCGATAAGATTGCTGAAATTCGTGAACAGTACCCAGAGCGAACATTAATTGCCGGTAACGTGGCAACAGCTGCTGGGACTCGCGCCTTGTTTGAAGCTGGCGTGGATGTAGTAAAAGTTGGAATCGGGCCAGGTTCGATTTGTACAACGCGCGTAGTTGCTGGCGTTGGGGTACCCCAAATTACGGCGATCTTTGATGCCGCGCAAGTTGCTGCCGAATATGGCAAACAAATCATTGCCGACGGTGGCATTAAGTATTCCGGTGACATCGTTAAAGCATTAGCGGCTGGTGGCAACGCCGTGATGCTGGGCAGTATGTTAGCCGGAACTGATGAGGCACCGGGCGAGATTTTCACTGGTGATGATGGTAAAAAGTATAAAACGTATCGTGGCATGGGTTCCTTGGCTGCGATGGAACACGGCTCTTCTGACCGCTATTTCCAAAGTGGCGTTAAAGAAGAAAAGAAGTTGGTTCCAGAAGGTATTGAAGGCCGGACGAGTTACAAAGGTCCAGTGGCCGATGTCTTGTTCCAAATGATTGGTGGCCTGCGCTCAGGAATGGGTTATACCGGTGCACATACTGTGGATGATTTAATTAATCATGCGCAGTTTGTACAAATCACGAATGCTGGGTTGATCGAGTCTCATCCTCATGATGTACAGATCACGAAAGTTGCACCAAACTACAAACGGGCTTAATAACTAACTGACGATTGATGAGGAGAACCCATGCAAACAATGGATCAAACAAAATTTGATCGGGTCGTTGTATTAGACTTTGGCAGTCAGTACAACCAGTTGATTACCCGACGAATTCGCGAATTTGGTGTTTATTCTGAATTGAAACCGCACACGATGACGGCAGCTCAAATCAAACAGATGGGCGTTAAAGCGATCATTTTTTCCGGCGGTCCCAACAGCGTTTATGCAAAAGACGCATTGACGGTTGACCCAGCCATCTATGAATTAGGCTTACCGATTCTAGGGATCTGTTACGGAATGCAGTTGATGGCTAAAGACCTGCCTGGTGGCCAAGTAGTGCCGGCTGAAGATAACGGGGACTATGGTCAATCTACCATGCATATCGATGATGAACAGTCGCCACTTTTCAAGGGGATGGCTGCTGATCAGCAGGTGTTGATGAGCCATGGTGATTACGTTAAACAACTGCCCGATGGTTTTGAAAAAATTGGCAGTAGCGCTAATTCGCCAGTGGCAGCGATGCAAAATGTCGCGCGGGGCTTTTATGGCTTGCAATTTCATCCAGAAGTGCGGTTGACTGAACACGGCAACGACATTTTACGCCACTTTGTCTTTGACATTGCCGGCGCTACTGCGAATTGGACAATGAGTGATTTTATCGACATGCAGTTGGCTGAGATTAAGCAAACGGTCGGCGATAAAAAGGTCTTATTAGGCTTATCTGGTGGCGTAGATTCCAGTGTGGTTGCTGTATTGTTGCATCGGGCAATTGGCGACCAATTAACCGCGGTCTTTGTTGATCATGGTTTGTTACGTAAAGATGAAGCCCAACAAGTCCTCGATAGTCTACAAGGCAAATTCGGTGTGAACATCGTCGCAGTTGATGCCAGTGATCGTTTCTTAGGCAAACTAGCGGGGGTAACGGATCCTGAAACCAAACGTAAGATTATTGGTAAGGAATTTATTGAGGTCTTCAGTGATGAAGCCCGCAAGTTAGATGGGGTCGACTTCCTTGCCCAAGGCACGCTGTACACGGATGTGATTGAATCCGGCACGGATACCGCACAGACGATTAAATCCCATCATAATGTTGGTGGACTGCCAGAAGACCTGCACTTCAAACTTATCGAACCACTAAATAAGCTGTTTAAAGATGAAGTGCGTAAGCTTGGCGAAGAACTTGGTATGCCGCATGAACTTGTGTGGCGGCAGCCATTCCCAGGTCCAGGATTAGCGATTCGGGTGCTTGGTGCAGTGACACCAGCCAAGCTAACACTGGTCCGCGAATCAGACGCAATTTTGCGCGCTGAATTTGCCGCGGCCGGCTTGGACAAAACCGTTTGGCAATATTTCACCGCTTTACCTGGCATTCAAAGTGTCGGCGTGATGGGCGACGGCCGCACCTATGACGAGGCCATCGTGATTCGAGCAGTCACCAGTGTCGACGGCATGACCGCCGAATTTGCTGAAGTTCCTTGGACGGTGCTTGGTAAGGTATCAGCTCGCATTGTCAATGAGGTGCCTGGGGTTAACCGCGTCCTGTATGACATTACGGGCAAGCCACCGGCAACGATTGAGTACGAATAAAATGTAAAATAAACAGCCATTATCTGTGGGTAATTATCCTTAGATAATGGCTGTTTTTACTTGTTTATAGGTATTCTTGAATCTGATAGATTCGTATGTTTTAACACTAATTCTTGGGAGAAAATCTGGGAGATTTATTTTTAAGTATTTTCTCCCAGATTTATCGCTTGATCCCATTCATGACATGCAACATACCGGCCTCTGTTCCACGGGTGTAGTCTTCTGTCATCTGAACATGTTTATGGCCTAGCCAGTGCATGACGTCCATACTAGGCAAATTTGATCCTGTAGCTTCAGTAGCAAAGTAGTGCCGAAGCAAATGTGGATGCACTTCAATTCCATACGCCTTGCTCACTTTCTTTAGCATTCGATTAGGATACGTTGGATGAACGGGCTTACCATTATCTTCATTCAAATAAACAAAATCATCATCCGAAATAGGGAGGTTATTGCGTCGTCTAAGGTTTTCAGATTCATCGATGACATAATGACACATTTCTACGATATCGCCAAATACATAAATGGAACGGTTAGTGTCAAGTTTTCCTCGGCTTCCGCTAATTGAGTTATATCTTGACGAACTTTTAGTTCAAACGCATTAGCGCTTGTGCCATTTTGTTAAAGTTGTGTCCTGCCGCTGCGTGTTCTTTAATTGTCCCCTGTAAAACACTAACATGAGCGACAAAGGGTGGGTTCATTAAACCACGTGTCGATGGCTTAGGAGATTGCTTTAAAGGCGTCTCAAGTAGCGGGGGCTGCGATAAGCTCTTGATTAAGTCCTCATTTTGTTCGCAATCAATAATCCGCAACATCGCAGCTAATCCTGCTTTCGACCATGATCGACCTTGTTTCTTCAAACGGTAGGTATAACGCCGATGATTGGCTTCACAATTACCCAGGCCTTTTAGATTTAAGTCTTGTGATCGTGGGCTCAGATAAGTCCAATTACGCCTAAGGTAAGCCCGCAATAAAATGAGATTCGTAACCGCATCGGGATCGACCTCCAAACGAGCAGTGGCGATGCTCTCAGCTGTATCCAAAACGACTTCGACCTGATCCCAATTCGCATAATAGATGGCTTGTCGTAGCTTCTTGGTTAAGATCGGAAATGGCGTCATTCGTTCTTTGATCTTGCGAGACAAGTGGTAATGATCAAGGACATGAATCTGATACTTGACATGTGGGACTAACTCACGAAAGCGTAGTGGCTCGTAACCACTCCCATTATCACTGCCTGTAATGACGGTGGTCTGTTGGACATCATAATATTGACCAATGTAGGCACTGGCTTCCGCAAATGCCTGGGCATGACTCACATGACTGATCACATGTCGCTTCATCAACCGATGACGATACCCATTAATCATGACACCTTCACTAATCTGTATGCGATGGACCATGACACGCTGTTGACCTTTAAGTTTGACTTCAAAGGCATCGCCTTCAATGTGTAATCGTGAAACTTGGCGGCGTTCAGAAGTCCTTGTGCCATAAGCCGCCTCGGCTTGACGCACTTCTTCAAGCTGAGCACCCACTTCATGACCAAGCTGATTGATCGTCTGATGACTGATGACTGATGGTGGCTGGTGTTAATTGATTAACTGTCAGGGCTATACTACGCATCGTGCCATGTGAAATCAGCTTCGCCACGCGCGCCTTGAAGAGAGCAGAATACCGTTGCTTGGACTGGAGGCCTATCGCTTGGTCAAATGGATAAAAGCAGTCACCATTAGCCGTCACAACTAACCGCCGTTTAAAGGTCACTGAACCAAAGAGACGTTGAATGGTTCGTGAATCTTTGCGCAGAATCTGATGACCTTGATGAAGACATAATTGGTCATCAAAGGCTTCAAACGTGACACTGACTTCGGCACAAATAAACTCAGAAAATTTTTGAAGTAACTCATTCTCTAATGTTAAGAATGGCTGATTTGTGTTTAAACTGGCGCTAACTATTGATACAATCGGAGACATGGAAGACCGCTTCTTTCTAATTTTGTGTGGTAACTCAATTAGAAGATAGCGGTCTTCTTTTGTCAATTTGACCTTACCGAGAGAAACTTTACACTAACATCGATATCGAAGCACTATTTCCAGACATTGACCGAAAGCAGACTGCTGCTGTTCGTCAATTCTTCAGCAAAGATTTTCAGCAGTTTCGGCGGTATACAAATGAGGACTTGACTGCGTTAAAGTCGCCGGTAAGCGATGGCATGCCTAAATCACCTAGTTTTCGCAATACCGCCGAAGAAAATATCAGCCGTCAACTTGCCGCACAGACCATTTTCGACGAGGTTATATGGTCGATCAGAAGTTACAAGCAGCCCAGTAAGAAGATCTTAACTACCTGCTATCTTCACGATGTGGCAGACTTTGAGATTCACTCTCAGATAAATGTTGAACACACTCGTTACAACGAGCTAGAAACGAATGCACTGGTTGAGTTCGCTGATGTGTTTGACAAGTATAGTTCGGAGTATGACCTTCACGTTTATAAAAAAGCGGACTTCTAGCGGGAAAAGAGTGGGCGAAAAGTGGATTCGAGCCGGCGTATAGTGGTAGTGTGAAATAGTTAAGGTGAGAGTCTACATGCTAGTTCACTCCTTGACCAGCTTTATTCATTCACGAGAGCGTTGTTACAGTATTGTAACGGCGCTCTTTTTATTGTTAAATAAGTGTGAATGAATAAAGGTGAATGAGGATATGTGAAATGAATGAAAATGATGCACTTAAGGAAATAACAGATGTTCGTCGGATGGTTGGTCAGGCTGACTTGGAGATTAAGCTGTTTCTTATTTGGAGAAGACCGACAAAAAAAGAAACCGTGTTTAGCCTTGCTGAGAGTACAGCAGAAGACATAAAGCGATCTTTTGTGGATCGTCTTTTGAATGATTACAAGGAAGACGCCGAGCTAGTTAAGTATAGTGTTGAATTAGAAAATACGGGATGTACAATTTTTGGGGATGTGCCGGACTTTCCTTTAATCACTGATTATATTGACAAGCTTGACCCGGAAAAAGAACCACTGGAATATGTAAAAAATTTGAAAACTATTCGTCAACATCTGAAATGGGTCAAGGGATACGTTGTAGATCTTTCTACGGATGATGATGACGCTTATTTATTTGGGACTACAACGAGTTTTAACTCGCTCGTCTCTAAGCATAGCTTAGGGTTGGTAGGAAATGTTGATGACGACGGGATTTCAAAGCTGGGTGATGATGATAAGCTCATTGGGCTAAATCCGGTAACCACTTGTTTTGTTCATGGCGCAGCTTGTATAATCGCTAAAAAAAAGCAATTTGAGGATCTTTTTCATTTGCTAGATTTGTATAAGAGTAATGCTGCAAAGACGATTGGCTATTTGCGTCAACGATCATCCTTTTACCAAGGATTAGAAGGGATTGAAGAAGACTTGGATAAGCACCCTGTTCTTTACAGGAGTTTATCTAATTTGGCAAATCATGAGGAACGTATCGATGCAATTACGAACCACCTACCAGAAATTAAGGACATATTAAAAAACAAGACCTTTGAGGAGTCCTACGATAAAATCGTTTTAAACGATGAAGGGTTGCTTTATTCGTCAGATTCATTAAACCAGTTTCTAAAATTACTGAATGAAAAACCAGTCAGCTCATTAATCACAGGAGATGAGTTTGAGGCTGCTAGGCTAGAATAGGAGGTTGAAACCTTATTTATAGACTTCTGCTATTTCTGATCTCTTATATACCGCTATATGTTGTGATTTTTGCTCAGGAGCTTATACGGAATCTTTCCGTTAAGAAGCATGTGAGCCTTTGTTCTGCACTTAAAGTCATGTTTACTCACATTACTCTAGGAGGGATTTCGATCAGCATAGCCATTCTTGCCCCACTTTTCTTAGTTATTTTATGCAAATGGAAAATCAGGAAAGGGATGGGAATATCGGTGGATGTTGAGGAAATGACTATGACGAGTGATTCGATTGTTGGATACTTAATGACGTATGTTATTCCTTTTTTGAGTATTGGAGTAAAAATCACCACTCCAATTCTTTTGACTAATATATTTTTATTTTTAACGGTCATGATTCTTTTTATAAGATTAAATATTGTTTATCTAAACCCGCCGTTGGTTTTAGCAGGATTTAATGTATTTGTTGGCAGGGGCGGACAAGTTCATTACCTCACTCGTAATAGTTTGGACGATTTAGAAAGTTTGCGTCTATCAAAACAGCGAATAAAGAGATATAAATTAACGTCTGATTTTTATTTTTTACCCAAACAGAAATGAGAAACCTATAACTAGGAGGTGATGTGCCATCAAAAAGAAAAAGTTAACACCGCAACAGTGGGTGTTCGCCGATGAGCACGTCATTTTCTGCAACGCTACTGAAGCGGCAATTAAAGCGAAGTACGCGAAGAAGTCGGTTGGCAGAATGCTAGTCGACTTTTAAAACTGTACATGAATGGTTTAACAGATAAAGAAGAGCGCCCGGACGATTACCGAAAAGAATTACGAACTCAGTGGCAAGCATAGAGGGTATAGCTCAGTGCTGTATCGACGGAGTGAGGGAGGTGGTCAATCGCAGCTGATAACGAGGTGCACATCAGAGTGCATGCCTGATAAGCATGAGGTCGGTGGTTCGAGTCCACCTATACTTGTTGGCGTAAGTCAAAAATAAAAAAAGAAGGCAAGTCTTAGATAATGGCTGTTTTTTCACTTACGTACATGTTATGGCGTTGATATAAGTCAGATTGAAAAAATGTCACCCGTGAAGTACCTGTTTATCAGATTTAATTTTCAAGTCTGAGCTTATTAGACCGTCATAAAATAATAAAGCTTTTACCATAATTATTGACTCGATTAAATGATAAATGCTTCTATGCAAAAACAATGCTTTTTTGTAAATCAACAACAGCTCTGATTTATCTAAGTGATTTTCTGTATCCTGCTGCTTGGGCTTCTGCTTCTGAACTGAATATTACTTCATAGGCCGGATTAATGTGATAGTTAGCTTGATCAGGGGTATGGTAAATAAGACTACGTGAGTTTCCGATGATTGGGCCAGAGTTGGTATTTACAGTAGATGTGGGAGTGTTTGCTTGCCGTGAACTTTCAAGTGCAGCCTGTGAAGCAGCTTTAGAGGAAGCTTCTAATTCACTCACAGCTAGAGAATTTGCGATAGATGAACTTTCTTCTAATGATTCGCTTCGACTTTCCGCAATTGATTCACTTTCGAATTGGCTGGACGCAATGCTTTCGGAGTTCTTACGCGATGATTCTTTTTGGAACGTTTTAAAAGCCTCTTTATTTTTTTCTTTGTTACTCCTGGTATGTTTTGATTTGTGTATTTTTATTTGGGTTTGCATATTACTTTTCGGATTGGCTGGACTAGAACTGTTGCTGTTAAATGGACTGATTAGTGAGGAGAGCGCAAAAAGTGCTGTGAAGAAAATCAGGGTCCATTTTAATGATTTATTCATTTTATTGTTTGTATAAAGTCGATAGGCAAGGTATCCAAAAACAATTGCAAAGATAATACTTAATATTACAGTCATAGAATGAATCTCCTGATATATGTATTTTTAATGAATTGTAGTTCTGGTTATATTTCTCGTTGTGCGAAAACTTATATAACTCATTATTTAAAATTAAGAGTTGTATATACTGCTAATAATATAAATATATAGTGAACCCAAACTCTGTGCAATAAAAGTTAGCGAATTATTTGTTTTTTGTTATAAGGATACATATACTTTAGCCACTATTGAAAACTCTTATTGGTTTGCGAAAAGCAAAAGAATTAATCATTAAAAATAGTGACCGAACATCTGTATCCTCAAATCAAAAGTTTGGTAACCACGAAGAACTATGCAGTTTGAAAAACGTTTTAAGTTGGAAAATGAACTAGATGGTAGTGGCTTGCATAACGATTGATTTTACAACTTAAACAAATATGTAGAAGTATCATATTTAAAAATAAGTTCATTACTATTGTCCACGTGAATGGGTTAGTTGATATACAGTATTGTCATCACGCTTGTGATTTTGCTTTCCGCCAGAAATCTCCCTAAATTTTCGGTATACTTAAGCTATCCTAAAGAAGTGAGGTTATCTCGATGTATCGAAATAAGGTTTACTTAGCGAGTCCGTTTTTCTCAGACGAACAAAAAGCCCGCCTTGAAACAGTGGTAGCGGCATTGCGGCAGAATCCAACGATTGCTGGCGATGATATTTTTATTCCTCAGGAGCATCAAGAAGAATCGTTGCCTTTTGGTTCCTTTAAGTGGCAAGATGCAGTGTTTGCCAGTGATACCCGTCAGGTTAAACGCGCGGATGTGGTGGTCGCGATTTTGGATTATAAACACGAAGACGGCAATCCGGAGCCCGACGCGGGGACCATTTTTGAAATCGGGGCCGCTTGGGCGTGGCACATTCCCGTGGTGATGGTGCAATTTAACCCCGAGAATGAATTGAACTTGATGTTGGCGCGGTCATTAACCGCGATGTTTACCGGTGATAAGATTGCGAATGGTTTAGCAACGTACGACTTCAATAATTTGCCAACTCGTTATAGCGATATGAAAGTATTCTAAAAAAATAAACGCGACTTGCCCGTGTCACCTAAGACATCGGTTAGTCGCGTTTGTTTTTGATTAGTAAAATTAACGACCGTGGTGTTGATCCCAAACCATCAGTCCGAGAACGATCAGTAAGATAAGCACAACGCCTAATAGCGATTGGACACCGATCGTTCTGGTCATGATCGTGGAAATGAATGCACCAATTCCAAAGCTCGCAGCTACCCAAAAGCTATCACGGAGCAGTAAACGGCTGGTGGCGCGATCACCATGCCCAATAAGTAAATTGAGAAGTGAGGCGCCGACCGTGCGCAAATTTCCCGTGGTCATCGTCGTATTGTAGGGATGATTGTTTAGCACCCGAAACGTGTGAACCTGAAAAGCCGCAAAGAGTGATAGGCCACTGGTGACGGCAAGACTGGGTAAAAATGGCAATAACAGATCGATTAAGAATACTCCAGCTAATTCAGCAATAATGCTGAGTTCCTGCCAAATGATGGCACCGGGACGATGAAATAATTGCTCAATAACATTAGCCAACCCGGCACCAATCACAAAACACAAAATTGGCACGATGTAGGCTAAGGCCTTGGTTAAATGACCATCAGCGAGATTAAGCCCTAGTAAGATGACGTTCCCAGACTGAAGACTTGAAAAGACTTCACCGTGGAAAATATACGTGTAGGCGTCAAGATAACCACCGACACCGGCAAGCAACACGCCGGTGATAAGTGACTCATAGATTGGTCGGGGAGATGGCGTGGTCGATTGCATAGTTAGACTTCCTTTCATATTGGGACTCACTTTGTACCATAGCCACTATTTTAGCCAGAATGGGGGTTAAATGCGATGATTTATTCTTCATCAATTGGTGAATTAATTTTTCTCAAAGCCGGTACTGGTTGGTGGACAACTTGGCAGACAATCTGTATCCTTATGCCATTGATTGAAAGGACATAGGTCACATGATTACAAATACAGCAGCATTTTTAACCGATTTAAAGAAAATTCTTCGTGGCTCTTTTGATGATGACCAATATTTAGTTGAAGCTGTCGTCAATCGCCTGCAATTGTCGGACACGACGCATTATGAAGTGTCAAAATGGCGAGCCAATGATCATCAGGATCACGAATTTACGTTTAAACAAAATGAAGATAGTACTTATACTTATTTGACGGCCCGTTAATTGATAAGTGGGTTCGAATAAAAAAGCCGCTTAGCTGGATTCCTTACGAATCGAACTGAGCGGCATTTTTATTAACCAGTTTTCGTTTGAGTAATATCCAGCAACTACTTAGGATTGCTGGATGTTGCGTTGTGTTTTTGGTGTCGCTGATCCCACCAGAACAAGCCAGCATAAGTAGCAAATGCTAGGAGGCTAATCACTAAACCAGTTCTGAATCCAGGGGTGATGTAAGTTAGCCGAATCTTGTGATGACCTGGCGCAAGTGTCACCGCACTCAAATTATGCGCAACTCGTTGAATTGGTTGTTGCCGGCCATCTACGCTAACTTGCCAACCAGGATCGTATGGAATGCTCAGGAACAAAAGTGGCTTGTCTTTGGGCATGTTAATTGTGCCATGCAATCGATCTGGTCGCCAATGCGGCGTTAGCTGGAGGGTATGGCGATGGAGTTGTTTAACGGAAGCCGCAAATTTGTCGGCATCCAATGTCTTTACCCAACGATCCGGGTGGCTGATCAGGTGTTTTGAACTTACTTTCAATTGAAATGACTGGCCTTTGTGGAACCGGCCTAACGGTAACACTGCTTCGGAGGAAACACTTAGCTTTGTTCGCTTTTTGGTTTGGTTGACGCGAATATTGGCGCTATCGATGGGGACGTGGGGCAAGTACATATAAATGGGGCCGTTGGTTTTGGGCCGCAAGGTGAAGGTGTAATTGTAATGATCAACGACTTGTTTTACTGTGGCTTGTTGCACCTCAACGGACCGGAAGTAGTCTGTTTTTCGTCCAGTAATCCCTTGCCACAAATGATTTTGATTCGATAAGGCTTCGTGTGGTTTTAACGTCACGTTTAATAAAGACTGGTTAGCTGCAAATCCCAGCGGTAGCGCGTTTGGGAACGTAATCAGATCGTAATCGTGTGGGGTCATACTCAACAAATAACGAACTGCAAATAAGGTGTTGGTCAATTCTGTACTACCGGCTGAGCTAATCCGCCGTTCATTTTTACTATAGAAGCCCAAACGCTGTAACGTCAGTCGTGTAGACTCGTTGAGGGTAGAACTATACAGATCAATGCCATAACTATTGAACAATAGTGGATCATTGTAATTGTTATAAACTTCACCATAAGCGGCGTTCAATAATGAGTTTTGATTATCCACTCGGTAAAAAGCGTTCGTCTGTTGAATTTTTTTGAAATAACGCTGTTCAATTGTAAAGTTACGTTGGTAACGGGCTTGATTGCCTAACTTGGCTGGGGCCAAGCCAAAATAAAAGTTAGCACCTAATTCAAGTAACGTCAGTGCCGTTAAACTAAGGACAACTAGCCACCGTTGACCGTGGGATCGTCGTTTTAAAAGCCACCAGGCGCAAATTAACCCTAGGCTACTAATGAGCCAAAAGAGGGGGCTAACGTAGTAGCTAGCGAGCGCGTCGCTTCGTCGCACGATCGGTTGAGCGATGATCGCCGTGATATACCCGATCGCTAATAGACTTAAGGCGATCAATAAATTCCGCAATAATGGTCGTTGTTCGGCAAAGGTATGGGCTTGCCAACTTTCATAAGCACACAATAATACGATGAAACTGAAAAAGTACGCATTCCGAAATGGGAATCCATTAGGCTGCTGCATCATGTGCCAGATGGTATTGAACAAGGTGATAAACATGCTGATCGCCAGGGTGGCGAGTAATCCACCTAATGCCCACTTATGGCGCCGTCCAATATTTTTTGCCGTAAAAAAGCCAAGACATAAGAGAAGCGCTAAGCTGCCTAAGTAGATGCTCGGATCATGTTCGAGTCGCGCAGGATAGTCAGCCGCATTCATGCCAAGCTGTGCTAACGCTTCCGGCCCAAACTGAGGCAGCGGTAAGAATGCCTTGATGGATAGGCTCTGTTTGCTCGTTCTTAACATGCCTAATAGCGTGGGATAAAGCACTACCAGTGAGCTCAAGCCACTTAAAATCGAGATCGCTAGATAGTGTCCAATTAAGCGACGATGGGTTCGCCAATAAATGCGCCAGGTAATCCGCCGCGGTGTCTGATCAAACTGCAAATAGATGAAGTAACAGAGCGAAAAAAGGCAGGTCATATAACCCAGATAATAGTTGGTAATAATTGTGGCCCATAACGCAAAAAAGTACAGCCGTGAATCACGACCAGCCACAAGTAATCGCAAACCTAGTGTCACCAGCGGCAATAAGATCAAGGCATCAAGCCACATGATGTCATAGAAATAGGTCGCCACAAAACCACTCAAAGCAAAGATGCTGGAAAAGAGCAAGTTTGACCAATTCGTATTGTGGTAGACGCGCCGCAAGTAGTAAGCAGTACTCAAACCAATACTACCAACTTTCAGTAAGATGATGTATGTGACTGCCAGTGGGACCTGGCTCGCTGGGAAAAAGAAAAGAATCAGGTTAAATGGGCTTAACATGTAGTAGGCAACTAATGGAAAAGCGTTGTCACCTAAGGATAGGCTAAACGAATAGAAAGAAAATTGGCCGGTCGTGATCACATGTCGAAATTGCGTCAGCCAAGCGACGTATTGGGTTCCCATATCGCTGATAAGCAAATTATGGGCGCCAAAGGGAGCGATTCCTAAGCAAGCAAAGACAATACTCACCACCACCATTGGTAGTAGAAACGATCCTAGATCATAGTAAAAGCGTTTTTGTCCGTAGCGGTTCATCATTGCATAAATTTCCTTTAGGGCCGGTTTATTTTTCTTCTTTAACGATGTAAATTGGGCGATGTTTGCTTTCTAGATAGAGGCGACCGACATAGCGACCCAAGATACCTAAACAGAAAAGTTGAATTCCGCCGATGAGCAGCATAATGCTAACCATCGATGGCCAACCAGCGACGGAACCGCCAAAGAAGAGTGCTCGAACAACGATAAAGATGATAGCAACGATTGCCAGCAGAAACGAAACGATGCCTGTAAAGGAAGCAATCGATAATGGTGCCTCAGAAAAATCCACGATGCCTTCAAGTGAATAACTAAATAGCTGAAAGAATGACCAGTGAGTATCACCAGCGACGCGATCCTGATTTTCAAATTCTAAATACTTAGTGTTAAAGCCCACCCAACTGAAAATTCCCTTGGAGAAGCGGTTGACTTCTGCCATTGATAAAATTGCGTTAACCACCTGCCGTGTCATTAGGCGGTAGTCGCGCGCGCCATTGACAATATGGGTTTGCGAGATCCGATTGATTAAGCGATAAAACATGTTGCTAAAAAATGAGCGGATTGGCGGTTCACCTTGCCGATCTACACGTCTAGCCCCGACAATGTCGTAGCCGTCATCGAGAATACCATCCACCATTTGAAGCAGAAGTTCCGGTGGATCCTGTAGGTCGACATCCATCACCGCAACATAATCGCCACCAGCATGCTGCAAGCCAGCATAAAGTGCGGCTTCTTTACCGAAGTTCCGGGAGAAAGAAACGTAATGAACGTGTTCTGGATCATTTGTTTGTAAAGTACGTAATTCTTGTAATGAGTTATCAGTGGAGCCATCGTTGATAAACCAATATTCTGGCGTAAGCGTGGGATGTTGCTCTTTTAGTTGGGCAAATACTTTCTCAACCGCCGGATAAAATAACGGGATACTGGCTTCTTCGTTGTAACAAGGGACAATAATGGAAAGAATCTGTGTTGACACGATAAGGCTCCTTTATCAGCAAAACGGTGATTTTGCGTATGTAATCTGTCATCATTATAAACAACTGTTCCATAAAGCGTGCGCTTTTCCGACAATTAAATCGAATAAATCCTAACGATTAAATTGGCAGCTAACGGTTAAACAGATTATTGCTATTAACAATGTAATAGACAACTAAGCTATAACGTAGCTGGTTTGAGGATCTGTTCAATCGGCGAGTAGGAATGATTGTGTTTCGGCATGAAAACCCTTACAGTTATGGGTAGTTAATTGTTGTTCTTTCATGTTGAACACACAAATGGAGGTCAATCAGATGGCAGTTGAAGGTTCTTTATATCATACTCGCGTCGTTAATGAAAATGGGCTTGTTGGACAAAGCTTTGTCGAAGGTAATGAAGGATTATCAATCGGGGTTAGTAGCTCGTTGATTCAGGCCTCTGGTGCTAATCCTGAACAATTTGTTGGATTCGCGTTAAGCACATGTTTCAATGCCACATTACGACTTGTTGAACAACAGCGTGGTTTGGCACAAGATACAGAAGTTTTAACGCAGGTTGATATCCTAAAAGACACATTGGGCTACAAATTTATTGTGGATGCGCAGATCATGTTTCCAAATGCCAATGAAGCGGACGCCCAGTCAATTTTAGCCGATGCTTTAAACCAGTGTCCGGTGGCAAAATTGTTAAAGGATAACGACAACGTTAACTTTAGAATTGTTGATAAATTTGGTGACACGACGACGAATTATGGTGAATAGATCGAGACTTTAGAATAGCACGCTCATCGTGACCAATGCTGGTTGGTTGCGATGAGCGTTTTACTTTACATTTAATTAAAACGGCTTAAACTGGTGGTTCTATCTCAGCTAGTTATTTAGAAAGAAGGTGGCAATAATGAAGCAGCGAGAAGTTGTTCATGGTGATTGGAACGTCGAGACATGGCAACAGGGCCATTGGGTAGTTATTATGCGCCGTGTCACCTACGAGATCGCTAAGCAAGCCGTGGATCAGATTGCCCCAACGCAGCAAACCCGCTATCGAATTCACTATGTTAATCAAGGGGGGACGCCATTTGCTTACTCGGCATGATCCTGTTGAACATTTCCATCAATTAATTTTGCTTTAACCGCCTTGAAATTTTGTCAGGGCGGTTTTTTATCGGCTTCAAGACGTCAGGGCCAAAACTAGCCGATTCGACAGTTCGTTAAGCAGCCTTGACCGCCTATTGGCTAGTTGTTTTCATCACAGTCAATTTTACCATCCGGGCAAAAACGCATCCGTAAGTCTGGTGTTTTGTGCCGGTTCGCTGCTGGCCAAAGTAGCCTATTTTATGCGGGCTTTCCTGGCGTGGCCTTGTACCCAGCGCGCTTTCAGGTTACCATAACGTTACTTAAATAATTGCTGAACCGAGTGAGACACTCAGAAAGGATGCTTTTTGTGACGCCACAATTCCTGAAAACGATGCTCGATGACCATTTAGGTCAGATTTTTGCAACGGCCGCCGATATTGAAGCGGCGGCCGGTCGAATTGCCCAGCAAATTGATACGACCAACTGGCAAACGCCCCCGCTATTAATTGGGGTTATGAAAGGAGCCGCTCAATGGACATTGGCGGTCAGCCAACAATTGACGATTCCAGCAGATTTAGATTTTGTGGCCGTTAGCAGTTACACTGGTACACAACAGACCCAACCTAGATTAACGCAAACGCCGACGCTGTCGATCGAAAATCGGCACGTTATTTTGCTTGATGAAATCATTGACAGCGGGACAACGTTAGCCTTTTTAATTGACTGGTTACAGCACCAAAATGTCGCCAGTATTCAGACCGCCGTCATGGTCAATAAGCCAATCACTCGACAACGAACAGTGAGCCTAGATTACGTTGGCTTTGATTTGCCAGATGTTTGGTTAGTTGGCTATGGGATGGATTTAAATGGTGCTTACCGTAACTTACCGGCGATTGCCGAATATAAGACTGCTGCTGTTAAGCCAACCACGGAAACGTGAGGTTGTGGCATTTAGGCGCTTATTATTTACTATAATGAAGAAAATTATCTAACCGGCTGCTTGTTGAACTTAGTTATCGAATTTTAAGAGGAATTTAAGTGGAATTTACTTGGACCGCAAATGTAACCGAACCCAGTCTTAAACGCTTTTTACTCACGCATGGTATTAGTCATCGTCTGTGGGCCAAGCAAAAACAAATTGGTGGTCGTCTCTTATTAAATGGCCAGCCAGCGACACCCGATCAGCCAGTTGCTCAGGGCGATGACATCACGCTACAATTACCTGATGAAGGTGAGGATCCTAAAGTGCCCGCAAGTCGTTTGCCACTTGATATTCCCTGGTTTGATGATCATTGGTTAGTTGTCGATAAGCTGGCTGGCATCGCTGCCGTGCCTGGTCCCAGTGGGCAGACTGATACGGTGGTCAACCGCGTTAAAGGCTGGTTAATGGCACAGCAATCGCCTGATTTGCGACCACATTTAGTAACCCGTTTAGATCGGGATACTAGTGGCTTAATGCTGGTGGCACGTGATGCGGTTGTGCAAGGCATGATTGCACCGCAAGTCGACCAGCATCAATTGCGTAAAGACTATGTAGCTTTAGTTAGCGGTCGTTTCGAGTCTGATCATGGTTTAATCGACGCACCAATCGAGCGGGTGGCGGGGCAAGTTGCCCGGCGGATCGCAGTCTCAGGTGCAGGACAATCTGCACAAACGGAATATTGGGTATTAACTCGCTATGACCAAGCAACCCTAGTGAAGTTGCGCTTGCACACGGGTCGAACCCATCAAATTCGCGTTCATCTGGCTAGTCTGGGGCACCCGTTATTAGGCGATGCGTTGTATGGTGGCCCGATCCAATGGCTGACTCGGCAAGCTTTACATGCTAGTGAGTTGACGTTTACCGATCCGTTAAGTGGGCAATCACACACGGTAACCAGTCCATTGCCTCCTGATATGCAGGCAGTGATTCAACACCTGACATCAACGAATTAGCTCTGGTGGGTTCCACTCTGTTTTCATAGTCGAGTTACACCCGGCTGGTTTCGCGTTGGTAGTCAGCCAAAGGACAGCATTTTTGGTTAGTTTCTGGTATAATAATTGGATAATTTTGTAATTTATTTCTGAGAAAAACGAGGATGTTGATAAATGGTCGCGCAGTTTAAACCGACGTGGATGATTTCTGCGATTTATAACATAACGCCTGAACAACTCAAACGCGCCGGCATTAAAACGATTTTAACCGACCTTGATAATACGTTGATTGCGTGGAATAATCCGGATGGCACGCCGCAACTGCGAGAATGGTTAGCTTTAATGAATCAAAACGGTATTCAAGTGGTCGTCGTGTCTAATAATAGCGCTAAACGCATTTCACGCGCGCTGGCAGCCTTAAGGTTACCGTTCATTTCACGGGCATTAAAGCCGTTTACCCGCGGGATCAAACAAGCTAAACGCCGATATCAACTAACCAACAATGATGTTGTCATGATTGGCGATCAACTGATGACCGATATTTGGGCAGCCAATCATGCTCATGTACGCAGTGTTTTAGTCAAACCTTTAATTGAAACTGATAAGTGGGATACGCGAATTAACCGCTTCTTTGAACGTTTTGTGATGCGGCGGTTACTGAAAACATATCCTAATTTAACCTGGCAGGAGGAATTGCGATGAGCGAACAAGCGCTAGCAGCACTTGAAACAGAAGATTTATATTGTATTGGTTGCGGGGCCAAGATTCAGACCACAACCCCGGACACCCTTGGCTATACGCCACAGTCGGCTTTAAAGAAGGGACTGGCCAATGGTGAACTATATTGCCAGCGTTGTTTTCGCTTACGCCATTACAATGAAATTATGCCGGTTTCACTGACTGATGACGATTTTCGGCGACTATTGAGTCAGATCCGTGAGGCCAATGCGCTGATCGTTTATGTGGTCGATATTTTTGACTTTAACGGCAGCATGATTCCTGGATTGCACCGATTTGTCGGTGAAAACCCGGTTTTGTTAGTGGGTAACAAAGAAGATGTCTTACCACGCTCGTTAAAACGACCTAAATTAACGGACTGGTTACGGCAGCAAGCCAACTTAAACGGTTTGCGGCCAGTGGCGACCACCCTGTTGAGTGCCAAAAATGGCCACGATGTCGATGATCTTTTGCAACTGATTGATCGTTATCGTGGTGATCGGGACGTGTATGTGGTTGGGGTGACGAATGTAGGCAAGTCGACACTGATTAATCGCATTCTAAAGCAAAATACTGGGGTCGCCGACTTAATTACGACGTCGCGTTTCCCAGGTACAACCCTAGATAAAATTGAAATTCCATTAGGTGAGGACCACGTCTTAGTGGATACGCCCGGCATTATTCATCCGGAACAGATGGCCCATTTTCTGACTGCCGATACGTTGAAGTACGTCGCCCCACAAAAGGAAATTAAACCGCGCGTGTACCAATTGCAAGCAGCCCAAACGCTCTTTTTTGGGGCAGTGGCGCGGTTTGATTTGATTACGGCGAAGACGACGGCCAAGACCTCTGGCGTGACCGCGTACTTTGAAAATAATTTAATGATTCATCGCACGAAATTAGCTAATGCAGATGCCTTTTACGATCGCCATGCTGGTGAACTATTAACACCACCGACAGCGGCCGATTTGGCCAAGCTACCGGCCTTAACTCGCCATGAATTTCATCCAACTGAAAAGAGCGATTTAGTGATTGAGGGGTTGGGCTGGGTCACGGTGCCGGCTCATGTCACGGTAGCTGGTTGGGCGCCAGCCGGCGTCAGTGTTCTCTTACGCCGAGCGATGATTTAAACATGGAAAGGCAAACACACATGGATTTAAAAGGTAAACAAAAACATTTCTTACGTTCACAAGCACACAATTTGCGACCGCTTTTTTCAATCGGCAAGCACGGTCTAACCGATGCATGGCGAGAACAACTGGTCGGTGCGCTAGAAAAACGGGAACTGATCAAAGTTAGTCTGTTATCCAGTGCAGATGTTTCGTTGACTGACACAAAGACATTTATCGAGCAAAACCCGCGAATTACAGTTGTTCAGACGATTGGGCACACGTTGGTTTTATTTATGCCAGCTACTGATCCGGACGATCAAATCTTGAGTAAGCAAGTGGTTGGTCTCGCGTAACCTACGGGAATTTTGTTGAATCAGGCGGGTGATAATTATGATTACCAAAACTTTGTCAAAACAAGCACGACCAGAGGTACTGACAGAACAAGTTAGTCAAATGCCGCAGCAACGGATCGGCATTTTAGGGGGAACCTTTAATCCACCTCATTTGGGTCATCTCATTATTGCGGATCAGGTTGGTAAACAGTTGGGACTAAACAAGGTCTTATTTATGCCCAATGCGCAGCCGCCGCATGTTGATGAAAAACTAACGATTGATCCATTGCTGCGTGCGCGTATGGTTCGCCGGGCGATTTTTGGTAATCCACTGTTTGATTTAGAAATGGCTGAGATTCAACGTGGGGGCAAAAGTTTTACCTATGATACAATGGTGTCATTAAAGCAACGGCATCCACAGACGACGTATTATTTCATCATCGGCGGTGATGAGGTGGCGTATTTACCCACTTGGCACAAAATTGACGAACTGGTGAAGCTCGTCACGTTTGTGGGCATTAACCGCAGTGGCTTTAAGCAGCGGACACCCTATCCAGTGATCTGGGTTGACGTTCCAACCATTGATATTAGTAGTTCAATGATTCGTGATAAGGTTAAGCGTGGACAATCGATCCACTATTTGGTTCCGGAAGCAGTAGAAGCTTATATTAAGGAGCATCAGTTGTATCATGAGTGATTCGATTTCTTATCAGCAACAATTGTACGCGGGCACTAGGGCACAATTAATTGACGCAATTCATGCCAAGTTGAGAGATAAACGATTTGAACATGTGCTGCGTGTGGAACAGACGGCGCTGGCCTTAGCTGAACAAAATGGTGTTGACTTAGAAAAGGCCAGCATTGCTGGACTTGTTCACGATTATGCGAAGCAACGTTCTGATAAAGACTTTGTGGCCATGATTGAAAAGCACCAACTAGACCCTGATTTATTAAATTGGGGTAACGCAATCTGGCATGGCGTCGTTGGTGCTGAATTTGTTCGTGATGAACTTGGCATTGATGATGAAGATATCTTAAACGCGGTTCGTCACCACACGACTGGCGCGGTGGCAATGTCACCATTAGAACAAGTTGTTTATATGGCTGACTATATTGAACCGGGCCGGACAGTGCCTGGTATTGAAGAGGCACGGCGCATCACTAATGAGAATTTGCAGGCCGGTGTCGCGTATCAAACCGCGCATACGTTAGCCTACTTGATTAAGCAACAAGCCCCAGTTTATCCCGGCACGATTCTGACGTACAACCGGTGGGTGGCTGGCAAGAAAATGAAGTATAATTACTGACACTGACAATAGCTAAAAATGAAATGAGGAAAATTTTTTTGACAAGTAAAGAAATGCTGGAAATTGCTGTTAAGGCTGGCGATTCGAAACGAGCCGAGGACATCGTTGCACTGGATGTGGAACAGGTTAGCCTCGTGGCTGACTATTTTGTCTTGATGAATGGTGGCTCCAAACGGCAGGTTCAAGCGATTGTTCAAGCTGTGCAAGATGAAGAGGCTGATGCCGGCGTTATCGTTCGGCGCGTCGAAGGTAAAGCAGAAGGTACCTGGGTGCTGTTAGACTTTGGCGACATTGTTGTTCATGTCTTCCAAGAAGAGCAACGACAGTACTACAACCTTGAAAAATTATGGTCGGATGCGCCACTTGTAAATCTGACGAGTGGGCTAGGTGAAACGGCATGATTTACGGTTCGTTTGCCAAATTTTATGATGAACTATTTGATCCAGCCATGTATGATGCATGGCTGGATTTTGTCCGTCAACAAGCTGGTTCCCAGCGGCAACTAATCGACTTGGCCTGTGGAACAGGTCGATTAGCGATTAAGTTAAAACAGGCCGGTTTTGATGTCACCGGTTTGGATCTGGCTCCGGAAATGCTCAGCTTGGCGGCTGAACGTGCGGCTAATGCTGATGTGGACCTGCCCTTGATCGAGGGCGATTTTACAGCGCTTGGTGATTTGGGTCAGTATGAATTAATCACGTGTTTTGATGATTCATTGTGTTATTTACCTGATGAGGCCGCGTTATTAGAGGCTTTTCGTGAGGCTAAGGCACATTTGACTGAGTCAGGTCGGTATTTGTTTGACGTGATTACGCCGTACCAGACTGATACTGTTTATCCAGGGTACATGTACAACTTTCATGATGCGGAGCGGGCCTTCATGTGGAGCAGTTATGAAGGTGAACAACCACATAGCGTTGAACATGATTTAAACTTTTTCATTTGGAATGAAAGCATAAATGGTTATGAACATCATGCTGAGCTTCATGTTGAACGAACTTACTCGTTAGCCACTTACCAGCGCCTTTTACAGTCGGCTGGTTTTACGAAAGTTGCGGTATCGGCCGACTTTGGTCAACGACCTGTCGACGAGACAACGACGCGGTGGTTTTTTGTTTGTGCGGTTAATTAATTTGGAGGAATCATGATGCGAGCAGTGGGGGTGGTTGCTGAATATAATCCATTTCACAATGGGCACGCCTATCACCTAACAAAGGCCCGCCAGGTTGCTGAGGCCGACGTGGTAATTGCAGTCATGAGCGGCAATTTTGTTCAGCGCGGGGAAGCCGCTATTTTTGATAAATGGTCCCGAGCCAATCAAGCTTTGCATCACGGCGCCGATGTCGTCATTGAGTTACCTTTTCACTGGGCCGTGCAGCCTGCCCATCTCTTCGCCCAAGGGGCCTTAACCTTATTAGCAGCTTTGCAAATACCAACGATGGTGTTTGGGGCTGAGCATCCCCAAGTTGATTTTACCGCCTTGGCCGAACAATCTGTGAATGATACCCAAGCGTTTAAAAGATTTGATCAAACGTATGCGACGTTGTTTAACGCACAATTAGAGGCCAAAACAGGTTTTCGTTTGGATCAGCCTAATGATATTTTGAGTTTTGGTTATGCGATGGCTAATCAACAATTGAAGCAGCCACTGAGGTTAATGCCGATTCGACGGTTAGGGGCGGATTACCATGAGCATGTTCTTGACCAACAACTGTTTGCTAGCGCGACAGCCGTTCGACAAGCAATGTTGACGCCGACCGATCAAACGGTGAACCAATTGAGTGATCTCGTTCCTCAGCAGACGTTAACTAGCTTTTCACAGCAGCCGGTTATTGCCGGGTGGACGCCGCAATTGTGGCATTTGCTACGTCATGTATTGGTGGTCACTCCGGTAGCAGAATTAGCTGAAATATACCAGATGTCAGAGGGACTGGAATATCGCTTAAAGACCGCTGCTGAAGAAAATGACACCTGGCCGGACTTTTTGACGGCGATTAAGACGAAACGATATACGTATTCGCGGTTGTTGCGCGTTTGTTTGTACACCGTACTACATGCCACAACCGCTGAGATGGTGCCGGGGCAGTCAGAATATTTACGACTGCTTGGTTTCACGCCAGCTGGTCAACAGTGGCTCAATGAAGCAAAAAAACAGTTTACGTTTCCGCTGATCACACGTTTTGATCGAAAACTTAAGCAGAAAACACTGAATTTGGACTACCGTGCTGGAGCAATTTATGAAATGTTGACTGGACAAACTCAGGATTTTCGACATAATCCGTTGCGCGTGGTCACTAAGTAGGGTAGTATTCAGAAACGGCTTGTCGAGCTTTGCCGAAGGTTAGCGCCAAGCAAAATGATTTAGCGTTGACATCGGTCTGCGGCGCCGGTATAATGAAATTCGTTGCATTAGGAGGTTTATCGATGAAATGGTCGCTCAAAGAGCTTGAAAAGTATCACAATGAGCCACTGCGGATCGACGAAACTTTAGATGTGAAGGTGAAGACGTTAGCGCGATTTTCAGATCGCGTCATTGATATTGACCCAGTTAAAGTTACTGGACAGATCACAATCGATCGAGATGATGTGTTGTTAGACGTACATGTCAGTGGTCGGGCAGTGGTTCCATCCAGTCGGTCATTAGCGCCTGTAGCCTTTCCGTTTGATTTTGATATGAACGAGATTTACATCACTGAGGAAAGTCATTTTGATCGTTATGAAGAAAACGAAACTGTTTTACTTCTGGAAGGTCAAACCGTTGACTTGGATGAAGGTGTTATTGATAACATCATCGCCCAGATTCCAATGCAAATTCTGACTGATGACGAGAAAGACGGTCAAGCAATGCCAACCGGTAACGGTTGGGAGGTCATTGCTGAAGATGATTTCAATGCCATGCAGGAAGAAAATCAACCCACTGATCCACGTCTCGCTAAGCTGAAGGGGTTGTTCCCTGATCAGGATCAAGACTAATTATTCACTTAGCAGATTTTAAAAACACATGTGTGGATAAAATCATTTCAAGGAGGTGCTCGTTCACATGGCTGTACCAGCACGGAAAACATCTAAAGAAAAGAAGTTGAAGCGCCGTGGCCACATTAAGTTGGCTACACCAAATTTGGCTCCATGTCCAAATTGTGGTGAATTACGGATGTCACATCGTGTCTGCCCAAATTGCGGATACTATGATGGCAAGCAGGTTGTTAAAACTGCGAACGCTTAATTGATCAAAAACACCTGAGAGGCCTAGGCTCTCAGGTGTTTTTTTCTATAAATTTTGCAGACTTTTCGGTATAATATAAAGCCTATGATAAAAATCCAGAGCAAAATCAGGTATGTTCTTGAGCACTAGGCCACAGGCGGAGATGAGTATGGTTGACCAAATGAGGTTAGTTGACTTGAAACAAGGCGTGACTTGATGTTCGTTCGAGATAAAAGTAATTTGGTGGAGGCATTTGTGATGCGAGCGGGACTGTTGGTAGTGTTGATTATCGTGGGTATCGGTTACGCTGGCTACTGGAGTGTGGACTTATGGCGACATCGCCAAGAGTGGTTGGCAACGTCTGCGCCAACGTTTGCGGTGGCCTTAAGTGGTAGTCTGATTTTCTTTTTGTCCACATTAGGAGTGTCAGACTTTGCGGTTAGTACAGCGATTTACACCCCAACTAAGTGGGTGTCCATTAAACAACTGCCAGGGACGTTAAATGTGCAAGGCGTGCTCCCTTTTGTCATGATGAGCGTGGGTTTCATTGGTGTGGTTCACGTCGATGCGCTCACGTTAATTGCTTTAGTGGGAGCTCAAGTCGTTGGTGCCTTGGCCAGTCCTCGAATCGTGGTCAAGTTGCCAGAACGGGCGATTAAACAATGGATCGCAGTCGGGTTATTGTTGGCTGGCGGATTTATCTTAGCCAGTCGGTTACATTTAATTGCTGGCAATGGTACAGCAACGGGATTAACAGGTTGGACACTCCTGATTGGTTGTGTGCTGCAGGCTGTTTATGGAGCTTTAAATAATATCGGAATTGGTTCTTATGCGCTGACCACTGCGACGATCTACGCCTTAGGGCTGAATCCATTAGTGGCGTTTCCAATTATGATGAGCGGTTCTGCCTTGTCAGTAGCGGCCGGCAGCAGTATTTTCATTTATTATGGTGATTATCAACGAAAAATTGCTAGTGTTGCCAGTTTGGCTGGTTTAATTGGCGTGGCAGCCGGCTTAATTGCCTTTGCACATTTTAATATTGCGATTGTCTCTTGGCTGGTGGTGGGGGTCCTTTTTTACACCGCGATTAATTTATTTATTGGTTTAAGACGCCAACAGTCTTAGTAAATCCGGCTGGGATGGCGGTAGCGAAAACCTAGGTAAAATGATAAGATGAGAGCGTTGTTAAAAAAGGTCGTTAGTTAAACCAGAAAACGATAATAAAATAATTTGGAGTGTTAGACCAAATGGAAAATTCAGAACAAGCTGGGGCAAAAAAATACAAAATTTTGATCATCGAGGATGAAAAAAACCTTGCCCGTTTTGTCGATCTGGAATTGAAGCACGATGGTTATGAGACGCAGGTCGAATATAACGGTCGCACAGGTCTAGAGGCAGCACTCGCAACTGACTTTAATGTCATCTTGCTAGACCTCATGTTGCCTGAATTAAACGGGTTGGAAGTGGCCCGACGCGTTCGCGAAGTCAAGAGCACGCCAATTGTCATGATGACGGCGCGGGATTCTGTGATTGATCGGGTCTCTGGTCTTGATCACGGCGCCGATGATTACATCGTTAAACCCTTTGCGATTGAAGAATTATTGGCTCGGGTTCGCGCCTTATTACGTCGCATTGACATTGAGGGTGAACAAAAGAGTTTTAAGCAAACCGTTGTTGAGTACAAAGATTTGCGGATTGAAAAAGAAAACCGGATTGTTCGGCGTGGTGATGAGATTATTAACTTAACCAAACGTGAATATGAACTATTACTAACGTTGATGGAAAATATTAATGTGGTTTTGGCTCGTGATGTCCTGCTTCAAAAAGTGTGGGGTTACGAATCGGAAGTTGAGACTAATGTGGTGGATGTCTATATTCGTTATTTGCGCAATAAAATTGATCGCCCAGGTGAAGACAGTTATATTCAAACAGTCCGTGGCACGGGCTACGTTATGCGCTCATGAATCCTGAACAAACTGAAATGACAACCAAAAAGCGACGACGATTATCGTTAAAGTGGAAGTGGGCACTCGGGACTGGGACGGGTGTCTTTGTCATTTTTACGGTCGTTTTGGGCCTCTTGTTTTCTAGCTTTACCGCAGTGTTATTAAAACAAGAGCGCCAGCGCACCACAGATGCCATTAACGTCGTTAGTCAACGTCTAGATAATGAATCACAGGAATTATCTAGTACGAGTGTGGAACCGATTTTGCGTCCCCGAGAAAATCCTTATCGTCCCCAGAATCCGAGTCATCCAGATGGTAAAAGCAATCTGTATGAAGACAATGTCGTGCGTACCTTAGCCACGGATAACTTAGCCGTTAGTATCTATGACACTAGCGGAACAGAAATTTTCGCTTCTAGGGTTGATCCAGAGCCGTTTAAGGCGGTTAAACAACAATCGCTTACGCTCAGCCACTTGGAAGGTCAAGTTGTTTATGTCGGGCGTGCGCCGATCTTTTCGCGGGCTGGTCATCACTTGATTGGTTACGTGCAGGTAACGAATCAGCTGAATGCGTATTGGCGGACCTATCGACGCACTGGCTCGATTCTCATTGTTTTACTACTCATCGGTTTGTTAGCCATCTCTGTTTTTGGGTACCTGTTGGCCAGTTACTTTTTGCGGCCGATTTCTGATATCAGTGAAACGATCGCTAAGGCCAGTGAAGATCCACAGTCGAGTAGTCGGGTTCCGGAGTCACGTCGAAACGATGAATTAGCTGATTTATCATCACTGTTGAATCAAATGCTGGATCAGATGCAACGTTATATTGATCAACAACAACAATTTGTCGGGGATGTTTCCCATGAATTGAGAACACCCGTGGCGATCATTCAAGGACATATGGAGTTGCTTAATCGTTGGGGGAAAGATGATCCGGAAGTTTTAAATGAATCCATTCAAGCGACCCTTGCTGAAACCAAACGAATGAAAAGTTTGGTTCAAGAGATGCTAGAACTCTCACGAGCTGAGCAGGTGGAAATTGATTTTCGTAATCAAGTTACCAATATTCAAGAGGTCGTCAATCAAGTCTTCAGTAACTTTGAGATGATTCACCCAGACTTTAACTTTTCATTGGACGATGATTTACGACATGCCGTTTATGTGGCCATGTTTAGGGATCATCTTGAACAGGTGTTGATTATCTTATTAGATAATGCGGTGAAATATTCCCAGACGCGTAAGGAAATTCATGTTTCATTATCTGAGGATGCCCGTGACGCGCAAGTATCTGTTCAAGATTTTGGTGAAGGTATCGCACCTGAGAACATTGATCGCGTTTTTAATCGTTTTTATCGGGTTGATAAAGCACGTTCTCGCGAAAAAGGTGGCAATGGCTTGGGTTTGTCGATTGCTAAGCGTCTAATTGAAGGGTATAACGGCAAGATTGAAGTTGAGTCTGTTCCAGGCCATGGTTCGATCTTTCAGGTTTCGTTACCCATTTTAAGTGACGATCAGCGGCATCGTTTGGAAGAATTAAACGAACATCAGACACCTTTAAAACCATTAGATGATCCACTAACAGGCAGTAATTTAACCGATTAGAATTCACAAAAGGCGTAACCGACGATGTGCGGTTACGCCTTTTGCATTTGATTAGTGGTTATTGATTTTCATCATGATGATGTTGCTGCTTACCTGCATTGCGCTTCTTTGGCGGTTGCGGTGCAGTTGACGTGGCTGGCGTTGGTTGACTTGGTGCTGTTGAAGTAGGTGAGGTTGTTGTCTCAGTTGCGACAACAGGTTTTGGCGCTGCCGCTGCCTTTTGCTTTAATTCCTCAGCAACTTGTTGCCGAATTCGTGGTCGGTACCAAGCAATAATCAAAGTCTGCAAACAGGCGAAGAGACCACCGACAAAGAAGTATAACCCCAATGCAGCTGGTGTGGAGAACGTTACGAACAGAATCATGATTGGACTCATAATCATCATGGAACGCATCTGCTTTTTCTGATCTTCTGGTAGGCCCAACAAGGAAAGATAACCTTGCAGTAAGTAAGCTAAAAAGGACAGGATCGCCAAAATGAGATTAGGTTTGCCCAGATGGATCCCAAAGAAAGTGGCATTGACTAATTCTGGCGCGTAACGAATGGCGGCGTATAACGCTGCAAAGATTGGAAATTGGATGAGTAATGGTAGACAACCGATGCCGCCGGTCATTGAAATGCCGTTGTCTTTGTACAGTTTCATCATTTCTTGGCTAATGGCATTACGTTCATCCGGTGTTTTAGCGGCTTTTTGTCGTGCCTGAATGTCGGTCATCTGGGGACGAACCATCGCCATCTTTTCTTGCTGAACCGTGGCTTGGCGCGATTGGCGAATCATCAGCGGCAACAAGACCAGTCGAACGACAACCGTCAATAAAATAACGGCCCAGCCATAGCTACCACCAAGCAATTTTGCTGCCCATTCCATAAAGTGGACCATTGGTTCGCCGAGATAAGTCCAGATGTAACCAACTGGTTTACCGTGACTAGTGCGAACACAACCACTTAGAAACAGTGCGAGCGTACCAAGCATCGTTAAACTTAGTACCCGAGTATTTTTTTTCATAATCTTTTGTGTAAATCCTTTCGACTAAGCATTCATAACCTGCTTAGGATACTAAATAATGCCGGCGATAGCAATGGAAAGTCAATAAATGTCAAACTTTTCTAACGGCTGCAAGGCGATTGTTTGTTGGTCGACGCTTGTGACATGAATCCAGCTGGCCGGTGGATCTTTGATGGCTTCAATAAAGTTGGCCACCATTGCCGTTGATCCCTGAACGACGAGACTAACTGTGCCATCGGCATTATTTTTAGCAAAGCCAACGAGGTGATGCTGCCGCGCTAGTTGTGCCGCCGTATAACGAAAGCCAACACCTTGAACTAGACCATGAACTGTTAGTGAAATAGCTTGCTCAGTCATAATCGAAACCTCCTTGCCCGTCATTATGGTTATCCTACCATGGATAAGTGACTAATATGGTATAATTTGTAACCAGAGGAATTATTATGGAGAAAATTGAATCATTACAAAATGGACGTGTTAAAACTTGGAAAAAGTTGGCGACCAAAAAAGGGCGTGAACAATCCGGAACTTATCTATTGGACGGCTGGCATTTGGTTAAAGAAGCGTTGGCGGCCCATACAACTGTCAAAACGGTGATGGGGACAGCCGCCGCGTGGCGTGAATATGGCGATTTAATGCCACGGGATTTAAATGCATTAGAAATTAGTCCTGAGATTGCCAAGACCATCAGTGATACGGTCACACCACAAGGTATTTTTGCCGAAGTGGCTGTACCTGAGGCGGCCACGGCCTTGCCCGAGGTTGTACAGGGCGCATGGCTGTTTTTAGATGCCGTTCAGGATCCCGGCAATATCGGCACGATGGTACGAACGGCCGACGCGGCTGGCTTTGCCGGTGTGGTATTTGGCCGCGGTACTGCTGATCAATTCGCCCCTAAAGTTGTCCGTGCGATGCAAGGAAGTCAATTTCATATTCAATTAGTCGCTGAAGACCTTTATGCCGCCTTACGCTACTTCAAACGTTCTGGTTTGGCAGTGTACGGGACTAAGTTAGATCCCACCGCGGTTAATTTTCGCGAAGTCCAACCGGGCGCTGATTTTGGCTTGATTATGGGGAACGAAGGCAATGGCATGGCTGACCAGTTGGGAACATTGACTCAAGCCAATTTATACATTCCGATTTTAGGTCAAGCTGAATCATTGAACGTTGCGGTGGCAGCCGGAGTCTTGATGTTTCAACTAAAGCAAGGCTAATAATGATCACCTGGCTAAGTTGGCCGCTTAAATTGATCTCAACCGGCAGTGCTAATTAAACGGTCATGAGCGCCATTTTTGGTGACAGAGGGCTTAGTTCGTCGATGATTTAGTCATTGTGGTGGGTTTATTGAAGGTAATCTGTTCAGCGAGCTTTTGCTTTTCAAAAGTAAGCAAACCTGCTACAATAGCAGTCAATTCGTCAGTAGTAATCAACGACTTAAAAGGAAGCATTAAATGAAACCAAATGAATGGAAACAAGATGCGGAGTATGTTGCGCTAGTCGAAGATTTGTTGGCTCGACCAGAAGTTCAACGATTAGCCATGTTTGAGCAACATCACCATACGACACGCCTAGATCATAGCTTGAGTGTTTCATTTGATAGCTATCAAATTGCGAAGCAACGTGGTTGGAATTACCAAGCGGTTGCGCGCGCAGGCTTGTTGCACGATCTGTTCTATTATGATTGGCGGACGACTAAGTTTGATTTAGGGACCCATGCGTTTATTCATCCGCGAGTTTCGTTACGCAATGCTGAAAAGATCACGACGTTATCCGATATGGAAAAAGACATTATCTTGAAGCATATGTTTGGGTTAACGATGGCCTTGCCTAAATACAAGGAAAGTCTACTCGTGTCATTGGTTGATGATTACGAAGCTTCTCACGAATATTTTGGGCATGTCAAGGTGAAGGCACACACCTGGATGGAACGGTTGCACCCATCCAGAACCATTTGAGTTAATGATAAAGTGGTTATAAAAACGAGCTTGAGGGGGAAATCTGATGTCAGAGACCATGGTGGAATCGGCTGCATTCAAACTTTGTCCAAAGTTTGAAAAGACTTTTTCAATTTTAGGAAAGAAATGGAATGGGCTAATTATTGAGGCGCTTTTGGCTCAAGGGACACTGCGTTTTAAAGATATCGCGAATTCCATTGATAAATGTTCCGACCGAATGTTAGTCGAGCGTTTAAAAGAATTAGAAGAAGCTGAAATTATTACGCGAGCGACGCATGAAAATTCAGCATTGATTGAATATCAATTGACCGAAAAAGGTTCGGACATGCGTGAAATGATGGATACGATTCATGCATGGTCCGATAAGTGGAACGAGGATGTTTGTTAATCACTGATTAGAAGTGGGTTGACGAGGTTCGAGTGCTCAGCTAGAATAAATTTTTGTAAATGCAATGAGAAAAAAGAGTAGCGCAACGAATTTCAGGGAGATTGGTCTTCGACTGTAAGCCAATCAGTTAGCTGCGTGAATTCACTTTTCGAGCAGAAATTGGGCGGCAATTTTTTAATGAAGTTGCCAAAAAATTCTCCGGTGACCACCGTTACAGGTTTTGAGTGGTAGTTCGATTATTGAACTGCAACAAGGGTGGTACCGCGATCTGTTCGTCCCTTTCCTGATTTTTTGGGAAAGGGATTTTTTTATGCACTGAAATGGCGGTAGAAAATGAAGTTAAATGGAGGAGTATATGGCTTTAAAAGAACGACTTCAAGAATTGCGCGATCGCGGTTTAGCGGATATTGCGCAGAGTGAAAATTTAACCCGGATCAATGAAATTCGGGTGCAACTGTTGGGCAAGAAGGGGCCAATTACTGAAGCATTACGGGGCTTGCGTGACCTTTCCGCCGAGGAACGTCCACAGGTGGGGAGCTTTGCGAACCAAATTCGTGATGAACTGACGACCGCCATTGAGACGCGCCGTAATGAATTGGAAGCAGCGGCTAGAGCCGCACAACTTGACGCTGAGACAATTGATGTGACGTTGCCAGGGGCGCCGGTGGCCCAGGGCCAACCACACGTGATTCAACGAATTATTGATCAACTTGAAGATATGTTTATTGGTATGGGTTATCAAGTAGTTGATGGACCGGAAGTGGAAGATGATCATCATAATTTTGAGATGATGAATTTACCGAAAGATCATCCGGCCCGCGACATGCAGGATACCTTCTATCTCACACCCGAATTGTTGATGCGGACCCACACTAGTCCAAACCAAGCGCGGGCCATGGAAAATCACGACTTCAATAAGGGACCGCTCAAAATGGTCAGTCCTGGACGGGTTTATCGCCGCGATACCGACGACGCGACTCATAGTCATCAGTTCCATCAAGTGGAAGGATTGGTTGTCGATAAGCATGTGACAATGGGAGATTTAAAAGGCACACTTGAATTAGTTGCCGCTAATTTATTCGGCGATGAATTTGACATTCGACTACGGCCAAGTTATTTTCCATTCACTGAGCCGTCTGTCGAGGCCGATATCACCTGTTTTAATTGTATGGGTAAAGGCTGTGCAGTCTGCAAGTACACGGGTTGGATTGAAGTATTGGGCGCTGGGATGGTTCATCCAAATGTTTTACAAATGGCGGGCGTTGACCCAAGTATTTATGGTGGGTTCGCCTTTGGCCTAGGTCCGGATCGTTTCGCAATGCTAAAGTATGGTGTTACAGATATTCGGAACTTTTATCTAAATGACACACGCTTCTTGACACAATTCTATCAACGGGGGTAAACAACAGCGATGAAAGTTTCAATAGATTGGTTAAATGACTACCTCACCCTGGATGTGGACCCCAAGGTGCTAGGTGAAAAAATTGAACGTACAGCGGTCGAAGTTGACCGCGTCTATAAGATGAGTGATGGCATGAGTAAGTTGGTAGTTGGCGAGACCTTGAGTGTTGAACCTCATCCAGACTCAGATCATTTGCATATTTGTCAGGTAGATGTGGGTGAAGCTGAACCACTACAAATCGTTTGTGGTGCGCCTAATGTGGCCACGGGGCAGAAGGTAATCGTTGCCTTGCCTGGCGCATGGATTGGCGGCCATAAAAAAATTAAAAAGGGTAAAATGCGTGGCGTCATTTCATATGGTATGCTCTGTGCCCTACAGGAAATTGGTTTTGATGACAAGATCGCGCCGCAAGCGTATGACGACGGCATTTATATTTTACCGGCTGATAGCGTGAATGGTGAATCGGTGTTCCCAATTTTGGGGATGGATGATCCGATTATTGAAACAGATTTAACGCCGAACCGCGGCGACATGAATTCCATGAATGGGACAGCTTGGGAGATTGGGGCGATCTATGGACAAACGCCAAAATTACCTCAATTTGAATTGACGGAAGCCAATACTATGTCGACCGCTGAACGAATTAGTCTGAAGGTAGATACTAAATTAGCGCCAACGTATAAAATGCGAATTGTCAGCGATGTTAAAGTGACGACTAGTCCCCTATGGTTGCAGCGACGACTATGGGAAGCTGGTATGCGACCAATCAATAATATTGTTGATATCACTAACTATTTGATGTTGATGTATGGACAACCACTTCACGCTTTTGACTACGACAAGCTAGCTAGTCACCGGTTGACTGTTCGGTTAGCGCAAGCGGGTGAAAAATTAACTACCTTAGATGGTGAAGATCGGCAACTGCGGTCTGACGACATGGTCATTGCTGATGACAAACATGCGATTGCGTTGGCTGGTACGATGGGTGGGTTGGATACCGAAATTGATGAACATACCACCACCATTGCCATTGAAAGTGCTATTTTCGACCCAATTCGAATTCGGAAAACTGCGCGTTTCTTTAACTTGCATTCAGAAGCCTCGATGCGTTTCGAACGTGGTTTGAATCCAGATGATAACCAAACGACACTGGACCATGCAGCTGCCTTAATGGCACAACTAGGGCATGGACAAGTGGCACCAGGGACTGTAGTAGGCAGCCAAGCTGCTGTTAATCCGGTGACTATTTCAGTCACGCTGACGCGGATCAACCATGTTTTAGGAACGGATTTGGCCCTGCAAGAGGTGCAGACCATCTTTGACCATTTGAATTTTCCAACGACTAATGACGGCGAAACATTTATCGTTTCTGTACCCGCGCGTCGTTGGGACTTACACATCGAAGCTGATTTGTTTGAGGAAGTCGCGCGACTCTATGGCTATGATAACTTACCATCGACTTTACCGGCCGGTGTTACCACACCAGGTGCATTGACACCGCAGCAAACGACCTTACGCACTGCTCGTCATTTATTAGAAGGGGCTGGCCTAAATCAAGCGATCAGTTATGCGCTGACGACGGCTGACAAGGCGTCGTCGTTTATGATGCGCACCAGTCTGCCGACTCAGCTTGATTTTCCAATGAGTAGTGACCACACCACAGCTAGGATGAACTTGATCAGTGGTCTGTTAGATGATGTTGCTTTCAACATTGCCCGTAAGCAAACGGATGTGGCGTTGTACGAGCAGGGGCGCGTCTTTTATCGTGAAGGTGAGACCATTCGACCGTTGGAAGTAGAACACGTTGCTGGGGCGATCACAGGGTCATTGACACCAAAGACCTGGTCCGCAGATGCCCAACCAGTTGATTTCTTTACCATAAAGGGAATCGTTGAGCTGTTTTTGCACGATCAAGGCCTGCAAGAAACTGTTCATTATCAAGCCACCAAGCAACGGCCAGAGATGCATCCTGGCCGGACGGCAGACATTTTCTTAGGTGAGGAACTAATTGGTTTTGTCGGTCAAGTCCATCCGGACATCGCAGATCAATATAAGATTCCAGCCACATACGTATTTGAGTTAGATATGGAAGCGATTATGGATGCCACGCACAATAATCAGCAATATACGCCAATTTCTAAATTTCCAACGGTAACACGCGATATTGCGATTCTGGTCGATGAAACGGTCACAAATGAAGCGATTGTGGCGGCGATCCATCAACGAGGTGGCGCCCATTTAGCTGATGTCACGTTATTCGATGTTTATCAAGGCGCCCATTTACCTGCGCATAAGAAATCGCTAGCTTACACACTGACTTATCAAGATCCACAGGCGACCTTAGTGGAGGCTGATGTGACGAAGGCCTTTGATAAGGTGGTCAAAGAGCTGGAAACGAGTTTCAATGCTGAAATTCGTTAACCACCACTTGAACATTAAATCGAGCGGTGGCAGTTTGCCAAAGCTTTGCGACAAGTGAGTGAAGACAGTTACGAAAAAAGATCTTGTGAATCAGAAAAGCATCGCTCGCGGCCTGAATTGTTGGGGGTTGTGAGCGATGCTTTTTAACGTCATTACATGGCCGATCATTTCGGCGAGCAAGGAAAACGGTCAGTTTGGCTCTGATTATTTCAATCCCGTGTCATTCATGGGGAATGATGGTGTTACGATTACTTTTTCGCTACAATATAAAAGTGATTTTATAAGAGGAGGAAATTTTTTATGCAGCGCAGTGAACGTCGCCGCAATCGTCGTCATACCGGTCGTAATTGGCTTATCGGCATTTTTATTGCCGTCATTATTATAATTGTGGGTGTCGTCGTTGGGCGCAATGTGAGCTATTCGAATAACTTAAAAGCGGTTGATCCGAATAGTCATAAGAAAATTCAAATTGAAATTAAACAAGGGGCAACTGCGACTCAAGTTGCGACTAATCTAAAGCAAGAAGGCGCCATTAAGGACGCAACGGTTTTTACAAAATATATTTCGGATCACAATTTGGCCAATTTTAAAGCTGGTTATTTTGTATTACGGAAGAATATGAATGTGAAACAGGTTGCGACGGCCTTAAATGGCGTCGGCTCGGACACGCCGTTACTGACGAATGCGAAACACGCTTTATTGATTACAGAAGGTGAATCGGTAGATCAAATTGCCGCCGCCTTGCCAAAACATTCCCGCTACTCAAAGGCTGAATTCATGAACTTAATGACGGATCAATCATTTATGAATTCACTTGCGCAAAAATATCCCGACTTACTGAGCTCAAGTATGGCGGCAACCGGAGTTCGTTATCACTTAGAAGGGTACTTATTCCCGGCTGTGTATGATACGAGCAAAGCGAAGAGCCTGAAAGGCCTGGTTGAGCAGATGGTTTCCACAACTAATCAGCGTGTTCAACCATACCTGAGCGCCTTTAAGCAAGAAAACCTAACGGTGCAACAAGCGTTAACCCTCGCGTCGTTGGCCCAAAAGGAAGCAAATTCACCATCTGATATGCAAGAGGTAGCCGGCGTCTTCTTTAATCGGATTAAAGCACAGATGCCTTTGCAATCTGATGTTTCGGTTCAATATGCATTGCAAACCCATAAGCCGAATTTGTCCTTAGCCGACCTTAAAGTAGATTCACCTTATAATTTATACGCGAATGCTGGTTATGGACCTGGACCCTTCAATAATCCTGGGGCGGCTGCTATGAAAGCAATTGCTGCGCCAACCGATGAAGCCAAGGGGTACTTGTATTTCGTCGCCAACATGAAGACGGGGAAAATTCATTTCTCCAAGACCTTAGCGGAACAAAATGCTTACACGGCTAAGTATCAAGATGATAATAATAATCAAAAGTAATCGGGTGAAAGGAAGCCGTAAAGATGACTGAAGTAGCTAAACGACCCATTGTTATTGGTGTTACAGGGGGGTCCGGTAGTGGTAAAACCACTGTCAGTCGAGCAATTTATAACCAATTAGCTGGCCATTCACTATTAATTTTACAGGAAGATTCCTACTACAATGACCAGTCTGAGATGACTATGGCCGAACGCCAAGCAGTCAATTATGATCATCCATTAGCCTTTGACTACGATTTGATGGTCGAGCAATTGCAACAATTAATCCACTATCAGGCCATTGATAAGCCTGTTTATGATTACAAGGCGTACACACGTAGTTCTGAAACAGTGCACCAAGAACCACGCGATGTGATCATTTTAGAGGGGATTTTAATCCTGGATGATCCCAGGTTACGAGATCTGATGGATATCAAAGTCTACGTCGATACCGATGATGACATTCGAATTATTCGCCGGATTCAGCGAGATATCAGTGAACGGGGCCGAACGTTGGATAATGTCATCGAACATTACTTGGCCACAGTAAAGCCGATGTACCACCAATTCGTCGAACCAACCAAACGATATGCCGATGTCATTGTTCCTGAGGGTGGCGAAAATACGGTGGCGATTGACTTACTATCCACGAAGATTCGCGATATCTTAGCCAAGGATGGCAAAGATAGTCAATTTAAACAGGCTAATCAGCAAAAATAAGGAACAACGTTTTTAATAGCTTTTGACTAACTGGCAAAACGGCAGTGGTTAAGAGCTATTTTTGTACTGGTTTGGTTAATCATGGGGTTTGATAGCCGGATCTATTTTAAGTTAAATGGTTTAAATCAGGGTCTTTTTTCCCTAGAGCGTTTACAAGCTTTATTGTGCATGGTAATCTGATGACTGTCGAAATTAGTTTCAAAAGGAGTTTATCAAGATCATGGCTGAAGAAAAAACCTATCCAATGACCGAAGAAGGTCGCAAACAATTAGAAGTAGAATTAGAAAATTTAAAAACCGTGACGCGTCCCCAAATTATTGAACGAATTAAAATTGCCCGTGGTTTCGGGGATCTCTCTGAAAATTCAGAATACGAGTCGGCTAAGGATGAACAGTCGAACATTGAGAGTCGCATCTCACTGGTCGAAAATATGCTACACAACGCTGAGATTATTGACAGCAATGCAGTGGCTGCCGACGAAGTTTCTTTGGGCAAGGCGGTGACGTTTAAAGAATTACCCGATGAGGAACCAGAAACATATACCATTGTGGGCGCTGCTGAAGCCGATCCAATGACCGGTAAGATTTCTAATGACTCACCAATCGCTCACAGCTTAATTGGTCATAAGGTGGGGGATGAAGTTGAAATCGCGATTCCGGCTGGTTCGATGAAGGTCACAATCTTATCAGTGGAGAACGCTTAGTTGCCGTTTGCTCGTTAATTCAGATACCTTACGCGCCAACGCAGCTAAGGCATGTTTTGAACAACCGTCTTCCTCTTTGTGGGAGGCGATTTTTTCTTTAACCTTGTAACTGGTTGATCTAGTCGAGCTAGGACTCAGAAATGCTCGGCTAGCTATGCGGTGAATTTTTGGCATTTGTTGCCATTAGTGAAGTACGGTAAACTAAGAAATTGAAGTTTAGCCGAATCGGAAAGGACCTTAAATCTATGCCTGTGATTAATGAACATGACCAAGCGCAAATGTCGCGATATACAGATTTTGTCAGAAATGCACCTTATACTTCTGTCACGCAAGACCCCGGGTGGGCTGCCATTAAAGACAATTGGGAACCCCTCCATGTCACCTTAGAGCAAGACGGCAATATTGTTGCCGCCATGTCAATCTTGATGATCGAAAATGAAGCGGGTGGAAAGCTAGCTTACTGCTCAAAAGGTCCGGTTTGTGATCCAAGAGATGTTGCGACCATTGATGCGCTAGTCGCCGAAGCTGAACCGGCACTGATCGCTAATCATGTTTATGTTTTGCGAATGGATCCTGAAGTACCATTTGACGAGGCATTAAACCAGCAGTTTATTGAACATGGTTATCGCGTTCGTAATCGCAATGTCGGCATGCACGATACGATTCAGCCACGGTTTAATATGGTAATGGATTTAAAAGATCAAACGATGGATGATGTTTTGATGACCTTTCGCCCCAATACGCGTCACGATGTCCGACACTCGATTAAACCTGAATTAATGGTTGAGGCTGGCTCACAGATGGCAGAAATGGATCGTTTCTATGCCCTCTACGAAGAAATGAGTCATCGCCAAGGAATTACGTATCGACCACGTGACTATTTCGATCGAATGGTCACAGCATTTGCTGATACTGACATTTTACGGATTTTTATTGCCCATTCGCAAACGCAAGATTTGGCCGCCGCATTGGCCTTTAAATATGGGGATAAGTTGTGGTACATGTACGGCGGTTCGATTAACGCTGAGCCGAAGTTATTAGCGCCTTATCGATTACAGTGGGAAATGATCGGCGAAGCGCTCGAGGCACATAAGAATCGGTATGATTTAGGTGGCGTTTTTGCCCTTGATAAGAGTGATGGTCTGTGGTTGTTTAAGCATGGGTACGTTCGTGAGGCAACTGAATATATTGGTGAACTAGATCGTGTCTATGATGAAGCTCAATATATGAAGTTTGTGCAAGGGTAAATAAATTAAAAGCCGGTATTCATGGGGATTGACGTAATTTCATTTGTTTGCTTTCACAAAGATTTGTGCTAAAGTTAAGCCATTGAAAGCGAATTCATTATGTGGAGGCAGTTAGCATGCAAATTACGGTTACAGACGCCGCTAGTCAATGGTTTCAGCGCGAAGTTGGCTTGGAACCAGGCGATGGCATGAAATTTTATGGGAAGGTTTACGGTAAGACGCCTGTCCACGACGGCTTTTCCATGGCAATGGTGCCTGACAAAGAGCCGGACCGCCCGGTTGCCGAAACGGAAAAAGATGGGATTAAATATTTCGTAAACTATGGTGATGCTTGGTTTTTTGAAGGCTACGATTTTGTGATTGACTATGATCCCAAAACAGATGAGCCAATTTATCAGTATGTTGCTCAACCAGAGGCTTAAACAAGCGCTAATTGAATTAAGACTAAACAAAAAATCACGTCAAGTTGGCGTGATTTTTTGCTTACATGCAGATAGTCGTTCACGGTGTGCGATTGACTAATTTTGGCTTGCGCCGCGGGTGATGCTTTATTTGGCAATCTGCTGGTGCTTTTTTTGCCATCGTTTAAAACGAGGTATAGATAGTACGACTAACAATGAAACAAATGATAGGCCGAGGCCTAACCATAACCCAGGTGTTTGATACCGGAACCTAATTTTGTGGTGACCAGGTGTTAATTTGATTGCCATGAATTCATCAGCAACCGTAAATGGTCGGCTTGCATGACCGTCGACCGTCACGTGCCAACCAGGTTGGGCGGGAATCGTAGTCATAAGAATTGGTTGTTGAGCGGTTGCGGTTACGGTACCAGACACATGAGTCGTTCCCCAACTGGTCACGGTCAGTGGATGCTGTTGTAGTTTGCTAATGCCGGCCGCAAATGCATGTTGGGGCAGGTGATAGAGCGTGACGTTTTGCAGCCATAGCGCTGGTTTCTTCAAGTGAAATGTGATCGTTTGCGGCTGGTCTTTTTGCTGATCGGCCAGATTAACTAAAACTGTATTGCGAAATGTATCAAATTGCGTTAGTGGACGATCATTTAGCGTAATTTGCACATTTTCTTTTTGTAGGTTGGCGCCTAAAGACAGGTAATACGCATCATCAGTGGGCGGTGTGAACGTCAAGGTCATGTCCGCTGGTCGTTTAAGATTACGCTTGGTTAAAGTGCTTCCGGTGATATTGGTGAGTGAATTGGTATTGTGAAATGAAACCCGATCAAAATTGACGGCCTGAAAAAGTTGTGACGAGGACTGCTGGCCTAAGAGTGCATTCCACAATTGATTTTGGTTGGTCATTGGATCGCGCATGATGTTTTTTAAATTTTGGGTGGTTGGCGCTGCCATAAATCCGATCCCTAACGCCATTGGATTGCGATACGTCGTTGTTTGAGGGAGCTGCGTGATGGCGGTATACCGATGTAAATCAGGCTTCATGGTTAATGCTGGTAAATCCGCGGCAACGGATTTATGACCAGGCAATGGTGTCTCATTAACGCTCCAGAAGTATTTAAAATTAAGCAGGGCATCCATGAACTGTGTTCCATTGGCATAAGTCACGAAGCCATCACCGTCTGGATTACCGGTGAGATCATAAAAGCCGATCGTTTTGCGTTCCAAGGTGGACCCAAAGTGAGCGCCACCAGCGTAATTACCCTGCAGTGGATCATCTTTGGTTCGTTGGAAGGTGCTCCCGATTCGATAAAAACCAGCATCGCTTTTTTTAGTTGCCTGACTGGCGGTGTCGAGCGTATCGGTGTAGACGGCAAACTGGCGCTGGGGCACATAACTAATCTTATTGAGGGATAAGACGGCATTAGTGCCTAAATCGGCAATCGTCAAGATGAGGATGAAAGGGGGCAGCCAAGGATAATGTCCAGGCCAGGGTGCGAAACAAATTAACGCAATCGACATGATGATAAAGCCAGTTAGTAATTGGCCAATTGTTAAAAAGTTGACTTGATGGCGGTTAAAGTAACAGTAAGTGGTCACGCCGATGAGTAGTAGCAACGTGACGATGATTGTTCGCCATTTTAAAGGTGTTTGCTTGGGCCAGGCGATGGCGCTCAGCCATACGAGCCAAAAACAAACCACAAATGAAAAGCGATATGGATACCAAATGGGAAATTGACCGGCGTGCCACAATAGATTTAAGGGGGTGTAACAGACAGACAACCCCAAAATAGCTGTCGTCAGGCCGCCAGCCAACTTAACCGGCCATTTGACCGATGATTCAAGGAAAAAAGCGACAACTAAGATAATCACGACAGCCCCCACAAACAGGTTGGGCTGACCTTTAGGCATTTGAGCAAAGTTAAAGCTACCTGGAAAAAATTTGCCTAACATTTTTGGTGGAAAATAGTCAAATTTCCACTTAATTGGCGCCAGTGTATAGCTTGTTTTGCTGAGTTGTAAGGCCAAATACGTCGGAATTAAAATGAAACTGGCTAAGCCAACAGCGAGTAGAGAACTGCCTAAATATCTAAGCGTTGCTTGACCGACTTGGCGAAGATTTAAGTGGTGCCAGACGAGACTGAATGCCCAGTAAAGTAGCGTAAACAAGCTGATCATGTAGGCCATATAATAGTTGATGATGAAAATGGCGGCTAACCAGCCAATGTAGGGCCAGCAACGCTGGTTAACAACGAGTCGTTCTAGACCAAAAACGACTAACGGGAGTAAAATCAACGCATCGAGCCACATCAAATTTAACTGGTTGGCGACGGTCCATCCGCACATTGAGTAGGCAGTCGCCAAGGTTGGCAATCGCCAGCCGTGCTGAAGGTTTAGGCGATCAAGAACCCAAGCTAAGCTGAGACCAGCGCTGCCATACTTTAGAACGGTGATCAATAAGACGCCACTGCTGAGTCCACCTTTATAAAAGGGTAATAAGCATAGATTAAACGGACTCATTAAGTAATAGGCCCACAGGCTAGTCGTTTCGCCACCCAAGGCTTTGCCAAAACTATAAAAAAAGTTACCTGGTTGGTGTAACAAGGTATTGCGGAAGAACGCAAAAAAGTCGATATATTGCTGCCCCATATCAACGGTTAGCAAAGAGCTGCTGCCAAATGGCGCCATTCCTCGACTAGCAAAGTAGCCCGTCATGAACAAAGCAGGAATGAAGAAGCTGAGGTAGAGCGGCCAGTGATCTTTCAAATTTAAGTGAACTCGCAAAGGGGTCAATCCTTTCTCGCGTTTGAAAAAAGCATAAAGTTTAGCGTCGCCGCTTTAGCTTTCGCGTAACATCATTTACAATGATAGACGATTGCTTTAAGACGACAAAGTCATTTAGCTGGAATTACAACACAATTTAAAATTTTTAGACGACAACTGGTGTCAAGATAAGGTAGGTTGAAGCTTCTGTGTTTAATAAGTTTATTCAACGACGACGAGCAAATAGTCATCAAGATGATCAAACCATTCGGATTCCCACACGCTTAAATTTGCTATTGGTGATTGTCTTTTTGTTACTACTGGCGCTGGCTGGTCAAATGGCATATCTACAATTAAAGAACGGTGCGGCCTTTAAAGCAGAGGTCAATCGAACCGATAATACGATTGAGACCAACAATGTTCAACGAGGGATGATCTATGATTCCACGGGTCAGGTGTTGGTTGGCAATGAGGCCCATCAAGCGATTAGTTATACCAAGGGTGTAAACGTTACCGCGGCGGACATGTATCGCGTCGCCAATAAATTGGGTCGTTATTTAACGATTGATACGAGTTCACTGACTGATCGTCAAGCGGCAATTTATTATTTAGCTGACCCTGTTCATCAACAGACGGTGGCCAAAAAAATTCCCAAGGCCAACGCGTTGAGTGCCAACGCATTAGCCGAGGCCAGTGAGGACTATGTGGTTAAGCATTTTGACAATTTGTCTGATGGTCAGAAGAACGCCGCGGCTATCTTTACTAAAATGAATGGTGCATATGCACTGTCGACGACTTATATTAAGGAACGTGATGTTTCAACCACTGAGATTTCACAAATTGGGGAACATCTTTCGGAGATGCCAGGTGTTAAGACATCGACGAGTTGGTCGCGATCTTATCCGGCAGGCAATTCAGTCAAGAGTTTTGTTGGCACAGTTACCAGCGAGAAGCAAGGACTGCCAGCTGATGAAGTTAACATTTTGCTGTCCCAAGGCTATTCACGCAATGATTCGGTCGGTTCCAGTTATATTGAAAAAGCTTACGAACCTGTGTTGAAGGGGACTAAGTCAAGAACTTCCGTTGAGGTTAGCAGCGGTAACAAGATTACCAAGCAGGTCCAAGAGTATGCCGGTAAAAAAGGCGCCAATTTAGTTCTAACGGTGAATTCTAAATTTCAAGACGCAGTTCAGGCGGAGATTGACAAACAATTGCCCGGCGGTACCTGTCAAGGAGCTTATGCCGTCGTAATGAATCCTAAGACTGGCGCCATTTTAGCCATGGCCGGCGATTCTCGGAATCCAAATACTGGAAAAGTAACGACGGATGCTTTAGGTGCCATTAACCAACCGATTGTTATGGGATCTGTAGTGAAGCCAGCTATCATTACTGGTGGCTTTGAAGCAGGCGTAATTACGCCTAGCAATAACACGTTGGTCGATCAACCAATTGTGTTAACTGGAACATCGAAAATTACCACGGATTGGAATCAAAATCAAGAAATCCCAATGAATGCTGCAACGGCCTTAGAAACTTCATCGAACTCATATGCCGTGCAGATTGGTATGAAGATGGCTGGCTTCAAATATACACCTGGTGAATCCGTCAATAACGTGCCAACTTCAATGTTTCAAACGCTTCGCAATAACTTCAGCCAATACGGGCTAGGTGTGAAAACCGGCATTGATTTGCCAGGGGAATCTGCGGGCCTGAAGGGTCTTTCTGGTCGTAAGCAAATTGGTTCCGCACTGGTAGAAGCCTTTGGTAACTATGATGCTTACACGACCTTACAGCTGGCCCAGTATGTTTCTACACTGGCCAATGGAGGCTATCGGATGCGGCCATATTTAGTTGATCAAATTCGAGAAACCAATAAAAAAGGTGGCCTAGGGGCAGTTGAATATCAGGCTGAACCACAAGCTTTGAATTATGTCGATGCGAGCCCAGAGGCCAAAGCGATCGTTAAGCAAGGAATGTATCAAGTGGTTAATGGGACGTCTGCTCACCGGACGGGGGCCGACGTGTTGCAAAAAGTGAAACCAGGGATCGTCGCTAAGACTGGGACCGCTGAAACGTTTGTTAATGGACAGCAAACGGTCACTTCCAGTATCATCACCTATGCGCCGACATCGGATCCGCAAGTCGCAATCGCGGTGGCAGTGCCGGGATTGCCAGAAACAACATCTTCGTACCTCGTTAACCAGAATATTGCGGCAGCAATTTACAATCTGTACTGGAAAGATGTTCAAAGTGACAATGGATTTAAATAGCGGTCCGCGTAAAGACACAAAAAATACTAGTCATTTGTGGCAAAAAATGCTAAACTTGTTCGAGTTGAGGCGTCTTCGCCAATTTTCAAGTAGAGTGGAGGGTTAAAGATGCGCGTACACATTACCTTAGAATGCACCGAATGTGGTCGACAAACTTACTTGTCATCAAAGAATCGGCGCAACAATCCAGACCGGATTGAGTTAAACAAGTACTGCCCTCACGATCGCAAAGTTACTTTGCACCGTGAAACTAAGTAATGACTGATTAGTGTCTGGGAAATTTCTCGGACACTTTTTTGTTTGATTTAAACCCTGCTGGACAATCCGTGGAGGTCATAAGTGATGCCAACAAAAGCAGCAGTAAGAAAGGCTGTTATTCAACGTCTGACAGCGCTATCACCAGCCGACAAAGACAATCAGGCGCAACAATTAATCAGCGCGCTAGTGAGCCATCCTTGGTGGCAAGCCGCGAGAACGATTGGTTTGACGATGAGCACCTCGATTGAATTAGATACGCGGCCACTCATCGCGCAAGCACTAGCGGCTGGCAAGACCGTCACTGTGCCAAAAACGTTGCCTAAACGACAGATGGCCTTTGTTGCGTTAGGACCGGGAGTGACGTTTGAACCTTCCGCTTTTGGTGTTGCTGAGCCAATTGGTGGGCAAGAAATTGCCGCTGCCGATCACGATCTCATTATTGTGCCAGGCCTTGGATTTGCTGATGATGGCAGTCGATTGGGTTTTGGCGCCGGTTATTACGACCGTTATTTAGCCCATTATGCGGGTCACACGATCAGTCTGGCACTGGCAGCGCAGCGTTTTCACCAAGTGGCCTGGCCACAAGCGCCCTTTGATATCAAAATTGAAGAAATCATTTCTATTCAGGAGGATTACCATGACTAACTGGCGCAAGTTTGTAAATGGGGCTCCAGTCACGGCCGGATTAGTGACGGTTAATGTTGTGGTCTTTGTCTTGATGGTGGCAGTCTACCATATTCAAGGCGTGTCGCTATTCAGTACTTTTTCGGGCCAAAGTTTGCTAGCGGCTGGTGCTCGATATACACCAGCGATCCAAGCTGGTCAGTGGTGGCGGTTGTTTACCCCGATGTTTATTCATATGAGTGTGATGCATTTAGGCATGAATATGGTCGTTCTTTATTTTTTGGGTCAACAGATTGAAACGCTGTTTGGTCATTGGCGGCTACTGATTATCTATTTAGTGAGCGGTATGACGGGGAATATTTGGAGTGCCATTTTTCTGCCAACCACGCTGTCAGCAGGCGCCAGTACCTCGATTTTTGGCCTGTTCGGTGCGTTTATTATGCTGGGGATAATCTTTCGCGGCAACCCTTATATTCGGGCCATGAGCCGACAATTTATCTTATTAGTGGTTTTAAATTTAGTGATGGATATTTTTAGTGCAGGTATCGATATCTGGGGTCACATTGGTGGTTTGGTTGGCGGATTTGCGATTGCATTGGTAATTGGGGTGCCAACGGCTCGTGGTCAGATTAAATGGATCTGGCGTGGGCTGGGTGGACTAGCATTGTTAGCTATCTGTGCGATCGGATTGCCATTATTATAAATAGTCATTGAGGTGGATGATGAAAGCAAATTTATATCGTGATGATCCAGATGCGCTTCGGACGCTATATGATGTTCAGCAACTCCTAAAAGTTTTCGGAATTTATGTTTACGTGGGTAAGCGGTTGTGGGACATTGAAATGATGGCGCTAGAGTTAGATCATTTATATGAAATGAACGCGATTGACAAACCTACGTGGTTAAAAGCCAAGGTCGTGCTGAATCATGAGCATCGCATCGAAGAGAAAAAGCAGGCGCAAGGCTAGGCACCGCTTGCGTAAATGTGTACAATGTTATTATTGATTAAAAGCGAGTTAATTGGATTGAGCGACATCGAGTTGGAGGGGTATTCGTGTTAGTTGGAGCATCAGTTGCAGAAATTATTTTAGACATCATTGGGATTGCTGTGATCGTTGGTTGGATCGGATGGCGGATTTATATTATTATTCGGCGTCGTCAGGTCTCGACACTTTTGGATCAAGAAGCCTTTCAGGCAGGAATGCGTAAGGCGCAAATCGTCGATGTTCGCGAAAAGAAAGATTTCGATGCTGGCCATATTTTGGGTGCCCGCAATATTCCTTACTCGATGTTTGGTCAACGATACAAAGAAATCCGTGAAGATTTACCGGTGTACCTTTACGACGAAAGCAAAACATTGAGCACTCGGGCCGCGTTGCGGTTAGCACGTCACGGCTATTCAAAGCTATTTATTCTTAGCGATGGTTACGGTCGGTGGGACGGTAAAATTAAAACTAGCAAGCATTGATTGAAAGCAAAGCCGGTGAGTAACCACAAAAAAGACGCTGATTTCCTGCCTAATAAGCAGACCATCAGCGTCTTTTTGTTAGAATTAATGAGCGTGGTTAGACTAGCTAAGATGGGCTGAGCGAGATTTACGCATTGCCCGTCGACGATTATCATCAAAACGTTGTTCCTCTTCTTCAATTGGAGAAACAACGGTTTTGTGAAATGAGAAAATGGCCGCAGCCACCGCCCCAATTGTTGCTAGTGTACCCCATAAGAAGCCTTTGCCAAATGATTTCATGGTGAACCTCCTTTTTAGGCGCTGTTTTACAGCAGCCCGCCTTTTTGTTTACAATCATATTATCGTCGTTTTAAAGACAATCGTCCAGTTAAACGGATAAGTGTGGAGGGAAATCATGACTTTGATTTTTGCGCATCGTGGTGTAACCGATCAAGCACCGGCTAATACGTTAACTGCATTTGCGGATGCGTTATCTTTAGGGATTGATGGCATTGAAACTGATGTGCAGCAAACCCAAGATGGCCAGTTAGTCATTTTCCATGATGCTCGATTGGAATACCAGACGAATGGATATGGTCCGGTTAGTGCGCACACATTAGCTTATTTGCAATCGCTGGTTATTCGTGATCATACTCGGCGCGGGAAGATGATGACGGTCGATGAACTGTTAACCTTTCTTCAGCAACAAGATTTTCGTGGCTTGCTTAATTTGGAGCTCAAAACGCGCCAAAAAATCATGCCGCAACTAGAAGCACGTTTGGCGGCAAAGCTCCTATCTGGCTCCTGGCCGTTTACGGTGGTGATTTCCAGCTTCTCATCAAAACGACTGCAACGATTTCATAAACTAGCACCACAAATTGATACAGCATTATTATTTCGATTCACGTCTTGGCAGGCCCGATGGTTGTCCAGACGGGGAATTATTACTGCTTGGCACTCGAAAACTTGGTGGTGGCAGCGGCATCAGCAGCCCACAAAGGCGTCGGTGCGTGTTTGGACAGTTAATGATCGTTCGACGCTGACAGCATGTTTTGAACAGCAAGTTAATGGCGTGATTACCGATCGGGTGCGTTTGGCTAAGCAGCTGCGGCAACAGCAGACCGATCATTAAAATTGGTTTTTTAGAGGAGATAGCATGAACAAACCCAAAGTACTACTCATTGTGGGGCCCACGGCGGTTGGCAAAACGCAACTTTCAATCGAACTAGCTAAGCAATTTAACGGTGAAATCATTTCTGGGGACTCGATGCAAGTCTATCGTCACCTTGATATTGGGACAGCTAAAGTAACGCCAGTCGAGCAAGAACATGTTCCACACTATTTAATCGATATTCGTGAAGTAAGCGAAGGATTCACCGTGGCGCAGTTTGTAGATGAGGCGACAAACTTGATTAGTCAGATTACCGCACGTGGAAAATTGCCAATCATTGTTGGTGGTACCGGATTTTATCTCCAAGCGTTGCTGGATGGCCTACAATTAGGCAGTCCCGCTGATGAACAGCGCCGACAATTTTGGCAAACCATGCTGGCAAACCACGATCAACGGTGGCTCTGGCAACAATTGGCACAGCGTGATCTGAAAGCCGCCGATCAAATTCCGGTTGGTAATTCTCGTCGAGTAATCCGGGCGTTAGAGGTTTTCGAACACACAGGACACTCCATTTTAGATCAAACGCGCCGCTCACCACAGTTTGATGCGTTGATCGTTGGATTAACAACAGATCGGGCGGTTTTGTATAAGCGGATTAATCAACGAGTTGACGAGATGATGACAGCCGGACTGACCGAAGAAGCTCATTGGTTATATGAACGGCGACAGGTGGCGCCGCAGGCCAGTCGTGGAATTGGCTACAAAGAATTATTTGCGTACTTCGAAGACCAAGAATCATTGAGTGAAGCAGTTGCGGCCATCAAGCAGCATTCTCGCCACTATGCGAAACGACAGTTAACCTGGTTTCGCCATCAACTACCAGTTGAGTGGTTTGATCTTGTCAGCGGGGCAGATACCGTCGCTGAAATTGAACAACGGGTCGCCGATTGGCAGCCTAAGTCGGACAACGGCTAAATTAAATTGGCGTTCATGTCAGAACTTATGACATGAACGCTTGTTTTATTCGGGGAAACGTGGGAAGATGCTCTTGTACAAGTTCGTTAATGGCGTTGTGCTTTGAATTGAGGAGGTGCCTATGGCTGAAAAGCAATTACGTCGGTCACTGGCGGTGCTGCCAATGAGCACGGTAATGACACTAACCGGGCTGACTGCTCGGCAAATCCGTTACTATGAGACGCAAGCTTTGGTTCATCCAGTGCGCAACGAAGGTAACCGGCGCCGCTATTCATTACAAGATGTGGACCGATTATTGGAAGTGAAAGATGGTTTAGCAAGTGGCATGGATTTTGCCACGTTGCGTCGGCTCTTTAGCCAGTCCGCGCGGATTCAAAAGCAAGCAACGGCTTCGCTTAGTGATCAACAAGCCCGCCAGTATTTAGAACCAGAGATGCAACAATTAGCGGGGATGAAACCACCAGAACCAGGATTATGGCGTCATCTCTAGTCTGTTTAAGTTCACTAGTAGGAAAGGAAATCGATTATGCCAAGGAAAAATTATACCAAGGATGATATTCGTAACATGGTCAAGTCAGAGCACGTCGAATTTTTACGGTTGATGTTTACTGATTTGCTCGGCTCAATTAAAAATGTGGAAGTCCCAGTCAGTCAACTGGAAAAACTATTGGATCACAAGCTCATGTTCGATGGCTCGTCAATTGATGGGTTTGTTCGAATTGAAGAAAGCGATATGTACTTGATTCCTGATTTGGCGACCTGGATGGTTTTCCCTTGGGGCAGTGAACATGGTAAGGTTGCGCGGTTAATCTGTGAAGTTTATACATCTGATGGAGAACCCTTTGCTGGTGATCCACGGAATAACTTAATTCGGGTGATGGACGAAATGCGAGCGGCCGGATTTACCACGTTTAATATTGGGCCAGAACCAGAATTTTTCTTATTTAAGATGGACGAAAATGGCGAGCCAACGTTGAAATTGAATGATAAGGGGAGTTACTTCGATCTCGCGCCAATGGATTTGGGCGAAAATTGTCGCCGGGATATTGTACTAGAAATGGAGAAGATGGGTTTTGAAGTTGAAGCCGCTCACCATGAAGTTGCTCCTGGTCAGCATGAAATTGATTTCAAATATGCCGACGCCTTAGAGGCCGCCGACAATATTCAGACGTTCAAGCTGGTGGTTAAAACCATTGCTAGAAAATACGGCCTATTTGCGACGTTCATGCCTAAACCGCTGGAAGGCATTAACGGTTCAGGGATGCACATGAATATGTCGTTATCAACCGCTGAGGGCAATGCTTTTTATGATCCAGATGGGGAATTACAACTAAGCCAAACAGCTTACTATTTCCTCGGTGGTTTGTTGGCCCACGCGCGGGCCTTTACCGCAATTGTTAATCCAATCGTGAATTCATATAAACGCTTGGTACCCGGTTTTGAAGCGCCTGTCTACGTGGCTTGGTCTGGTTCCAATCGTTCGCCACTTGTGCGGGTGCCTAGTGCCCGAGGCAATTCAACCCGTCTGGAATTGCGACAGGTTGATCCGGCGGCTAATCCTTATCTGGCTATCGCAGCGATGCTAGAAGCTGGTTTAGATGGGATTCGTCATGAGATCACACCAAATGACTCGGTTGATCGAAACATTTATTCTATGAATGAAGCAGAGCGTGAGGATAACCACATCAGTAATTTACCAGACAATTTGCATAATGCGACGAAAGCGTTGCAAGCTGATCCAACGATGCGTGCTGCGCTAGGTGATCACTTATATCAGAGCTTTGTTGAGGCTAAGAAGCTCGAATGGGCGTCTTATCGTCAGTCAGTTACCAAGTGGGAACGTGATCAGTATTTGGAACAGTATTAAGCCTCATTTTCAATATTAATAATGCACCGATCTAAGCTGTCTACCATTGGATGTCAATTATGGTGGGCAGTTTTATGATTAATCAGAAATTTGTGAAACCTAGCGAATGGTTAAAAATTGCGTTGATTTGGCGGGTGATGATTGTCGCTGTGGTTGCATTAGTGTACGATGAGACAGTAAGAACACTTTGAAGTTAGGGGTAAGACGGCATGGATAATCCACAATCAAATGAAGAACAGGCACGGCAGGTGCAGCCAGCATTATCCGGTAAGTTAAGTCAAAAGTCGCATTATTTACAGGACTTGACGGACGCCATTGATGCTTTTGATGATCGACGTGTCTATGAGTTAGTTGACCCGCAACGTTACGCGACACTGATTCGGGGTAATGATCAGGCCGAAGTTAATCCATTGGCAAGTCTGGTTACTGATCTGCATCCGGACTTAAGTCATTATCTTAGTCATGACTTATTAGCTTATTTAAAACAAACCTATCCTTTCTTTTACTTTGAAGAAAGTGATCAAGGACACTTTGAAATTTACTTTGGTAACTGGTGGGATCGCCGCCAATTTGGTGAACTCGATGTCTTAAACGTTCAATTTGTTTTTGATCAGGTAGAATATGAAAAGTTAACGCAATCCTTTGCACTAGAAGCTGAAAATAAGAATTACAATTCCGATCGTATCAAGGATATTGCTCATCAAAGTCAGGAATTGCAAGCGTTGATGGATCAGCAAGAGCAACGTGATCTAGAAAAAGAAAAATTGCGTGCGCAACTAAAAGAAGTCGGTGAGAACCGCGGTATTTTTGCTGGTGGTCGGGCTAAGTCGGAACGGCAGGAGTTATTAGATCGTTTAACGGTTTTAGCGGATGAGGATGACCGCGCTAATAATGCTTATAAGGGCATGAAAGCTAATGAAGATGAGTCGTTGGTACTGGCTAAGGAAGATACAATCCTTAGTTATGAAAAACAGGCGATTCGTAAAGTGTTCGGTGATTTCGCCACGTTTGAAGATCGTAATGCCAATCTTTATGTGGACTATTTAAGCCATTTAATTGGACGGCACATTGAGTCTGATCAACAACACGAGGAGCTCCGGGCTTCAAAACAAAATAGCGGGGTGAAACACAATGGCAAGTGAGACGCAAAAAGAACAATTAGCGGCCGATGATAGTGCAACATCAGCAGAATCGATAAGTGAACAAGCGAAAGCATCACAGGCGACTGAATCAGATAGCCAAGCAAAAGATCAATCAGCGACTCACAAACCCAAACCGGCCACGTTATCGCCTAGTCAACGATTCCGAATTTACAATAACAATTTAAAAGCTGGTTTAAAAAATGGATTGGCCTTTACAGATCGCTTAGATCAATTGACAGAAACTAGCGATACTGATGAATTATTAGCGTCTGCAACAGCATTGTTCACTTTTCATCTGGATACAGCCTTCGTGACCTTTCCACATCAGTATTCCGCGGCCGATTATTATTTACTGTTTATGGGGCGTCTACTGGAGCTGCATCGTCAAGCTGGGATAACCTTAAGCAGCGCGGCAGAACATGAAGAACTGAGCTTAACGGTGGATGCGTTGGGCGATCAGCATGCCTTCAAATTTGTGTTAGTCGGTGGTCAGAATGGCGGCGCATTCTTTACCGACAAGCACTCCGGCTTACACTTGTTTTACATGAATCTTGAGCGACAACAGGTTCGCTTTAATAGTAAGGCTTTCACGGATTTATTCGCGATTGAATTGGCTGATCAGCCTGTGGAACAACGGATGACTGCCATCAAAACATTGATCTTATTTGCGAAGGATCTGGAGCAGGATTATGATTTCTCCGCTGATTATAACTTGTTAGAGACTGACAATCAGGCTCGTTATCTAACGAAGCATGCTGATTTGCCTGCTGGTACGGTGGATAAACTCTTTGTCGCATCGGCGGATAGTCATTATATGCTACAAAATGCTCCAAGTGGCCAAGGCGCGATGATTGAATTGGCAGATGGAACGGTCTTTGGCATTGCCAATGCTGGGGATGATAACGCTCCTAAATGGGTGATCACAGTCACAGATAAAAATGATGCGATATCTCTAATGGCAATTCTGCTCAACTATGATTTTATTCGGCAGTGGTATCTCGCTAATCGTGATGATCTAGAAATTCAATCAGATCCGTTGATTTTTGCTTAAGGAGGTAATCGTCAATGTTAGATTTGGCTTTGCTACTGCGTGAGTCAATTGAGTTCGATCAGCAAGTCTCCCAAGCGAAACAATTACATTGGAGCCGTGATGCTAGTTTACAAAATGCTTATGTCGCACTATTGGTTGAATTGGCCGAAATTGCGAATACCAGCGAATGGTTTAAAGTTTGGAAGGAGCACCGGGGCAAGCATAATTCAGGGCAAAGTGAACGGACAACGCTGCTAGAAGAATATGTCGACGCACTGGATTTCTTCTTACTAATTTTCCATAAGCAACAGTGGACGCATTTAACCGTTTTGACATCAGCAGAGCTAGACAAGTTGGCGATTGGCCCGAAACTGGATTTAGATCAAGTTTATCTGGGCATCAATAGTATGGTGCTTAGCAGTTTAAAAGAACATCGTCAAGGCGATTTTGGGCATGCTTGGCATCTGTTTTTAACCATGGGCTTACGCGGTTTTGGGTTTAGCCAAGCCGAAATCCAGACTGCCTACCAAGACAAACGAGCCGTTAATTTACAACGCCAAGCTGATAATTATTAAGTTGGCTAGTGATTCTGAGAAAAAGGTCAAAAAATAGGTCGCCTTCCGTGATTTAGGAAGGTGGCCTATTTGATTTATCTAATTCCGTTAGGTCATTGTGGATGCCTAATCCGGTGAAAGCGTCTTTTAGCGTCTAAACGAGGGTGACGCGGAAAAAGGATGCGGATTGTGTGACATCTTTTATTTAATAGCTGGGATTAACTGACTAGATCCTAGTTGGTAGCTGGGTGAGGCACAAAATCAGCTTGTGCATAGAAAAAGTCGCTGAAGGTAATCTTCTGTGGATCATGACTAACGAGATCAGTCATTTTTTGAATTGAACTGGTCATATAGTGTGGCGTATAAATTAAGCCATCTACCAACCAATTTTTAACGAGCCCAATATAAGCAGACACGATAAAAGCAATTTGAATGTTTTCGGGAACGTCAATTTCCAAAAAGTCGGACTTTAACTGATCGTGAAATCGTTCAAGTGCTTTAGTTAAGCGCGCAATTAGTTGATACTCAAAGAGCCCGTTTTCTTGGGTATTGAGCAAGACATTAAACATGTTCGCCTCAGTTTCGATATAGCTGAAAGCTGCATTGACGGAGAATAATTGGGTGACTTGGGTCGAAGGCCTGATCAATGGTAATCGGTCAGTGCTGTCGATCATCACAGCATTAAAAAAATCATCTAAAATTTCTGTCATTGCGCTGGCAATAAAATCGCGCTTGTCTTTATAGTGGAGATAAAAGGTGCCTCGAGTGATGTGGGCAGTTTCAGTAATTTTTTGCACACTAATGTTTTCGATCTTATATTGCTGCATCAAATTGATGAGGGCAGCTTTTAAACTTGACCGTGTTTTAATTACCCGAGGATCCAAATGCTTAGCCATGTGAATTCCCCCAAGCTGTCATTCGATGAATTCTTATTAGACAGCTTATTGATAAATGTTTACAAAGCCCATTATATAAGAAATGAAAGCGCTTCGTCAACCGACATATCACGGATAATGTACAAATGATTGCACGCTAGTTGAACAAGCCACGATAGTCAATTAGGTCTAACGTGGGTTCTTCAAAGAACTTAGCCGCATTTTGTTTAAGGAAAAGCTCGGAATATAAATTGACACTATGACACCACTTTTCTATACTGATATGAGTGAAGTTACGCAGCAGTAGCTCAGTTGGATAGAGCATCGGTCTTCTAAACCGAGGGTCGTGGGTTCGAACCCCACTTGCTGCATTGTTTAGATGACTAGTTTTACAGAAAGCCTAACGGAGCGGCGGAGGTAGCAAGATGTGGAAAAAGATTGTGGCAGCGATGGTTGTCTTAGCAAGCATGGTAGTTCTGACAGCTTGTGGCCAAAAAAGTTATGGCGGCGTCCAGGTGACGCAAAAAGAATATACCCGTGTTCAAACTGAGAATAACCGGATTGAGGCCTTGGTCACAGCGCTACAAAAATTCCGTTACGATGACGAAGCGAGTGCTAATAAAGTCTATCAGGCGGCTGATAAAGTTAATCAAACTTTACGGCCCGGATTAAGTGAGGGACAAAAAAATCAGTTGGCTAATACCCTTGGCGATGGTCCAACGGGCGTGAAGGGCATCGTGAAAGCTGCCGTTGGCAAGCAATATAATTTCGATGATGAAGTTGCCTCGCAATTTCATGCCAATTTTCGTTTGATTTTTGATATGGCAGCCTACTCAATTGGCAATTCCGCCCAGCAACGTAGCAAGATCGAGACACAGATGCGCAAAGACACAAATGCGGATACTGAGTTGTATAAAATTGGCAGTCAAGAATAACAAATGTAATGATTTAGTAAAAAAAGACTTTTTTCTGTTAAGAAAGCGTTGAAATTTGAAACTCCCAGACTAACCTTGGTAAACTAATCCTAGTAAAGTTGCTGTCTAGCAACACCAAGGGAGGTTTTAAGATGGTCGCAGTTGTCGTTTTAGTCGTTGTTTTAATTGGTAGTGGCGCGTGGGAGTTGATGTACCGTCCTGCCGCATCACATTTATCAACCAATCGGACGACTGCCCAAGCCTCTCGCCGCCAACGGTTGAAACGCGATTAATTTAAGCTTGATCTAACGGGAATCCACAAGTTAACGGATTCTTTTTTTGTTTCATTGAGTGACGTTTTCTCATAGCCAGTTAATGGGCCGGGATGGATGCACTTGTCCTATCAGTTTGACGTTGACCGTGCCGTTTTTTTTTGGTATACTTTTAACGTTGTCGTTGTGGGCTTCCACACTGCAACCGCACAGAACAAGTTATAAGTTTGTTTCATGGTGAGACAGCACTTGTTTTTGGCGAGTCTAAGACTTTAATTTGAGGAGGTGCACAACGTGTACGCAATTATCAAAACTGGTGGTAAGCAATATAAAGTTGAAAAGGGATCACCGATCTTTGTTGAAAAGTTGGATGCAAAGGAAGGCGACAAGGTCACTTTTGACGAAGTTGTGTTAGTTGCTAGCCGTGCCATTACTGTTGGGACACCATTGGTTGAAGGTGCTTCAGTAGCAGGTACAGTTGAAAAGCAAGGCAAGGAAAAGAAGGTTGTAACCTTTAAGTACAAGCCAAAGAAAAACCAACACACTAAAAAAGGTCACCGTCAGCCTTATACACGGGTTATGATTGACGATATCACCACAAAATAACTCAGTTTGCTTAAACCAAAACTAAGAAGATTATGATAAAAGTTGCGATTTCAAGAAATTCCGATCAGCAAGTGACGTCATTTAAGATGACTGGTCACGCTGGTTCAGGACAATACGGTGAAGACATTGTGTGCGCGGCCGCATCTGTGTTGGCAATTACCACGGTTAATGCGTTAGACGAGGTAGCGACGGTTCATCCGTCACTGACTTCTGACGATGCAAATGGCGGGTATTTAGCCTTAACAATGCATGATCGCAATCAGGCAGCTGAGACGATCCTCGCAACATTCACATTAGGAATGACACAAATCGCCGAGAAATATGCACAATTCATTACGATTAGTGATGGTCACTTTAACTAATGGAGGTGGAACCACATGTTATTGGACATGAATCTACAATTCTTCGCTCACCATAAAGGGGGCGGATCGACAACTAACGGTCGTGACTCAGCAGGTCGTCGGTTAGGAACGAAACGGGCAGATGGTCAACAGATCAACGCCGGTTCGATCATCTACCGTCAGCGTGGCACGCACATTCTACCTGGTCTTAATGTTGGCCGTGGTGGGGATGATACCTTGTTTGCATTGACTGATGGTGTTGTTAAGTTTGAACGGAAGGGTAAGGATCGCCGTCAGGTGTCTGTTTACCCGGTTGCTGAAGCTGAATAACGAGTCGATTGACGGGCATGATGTGTAAAACATTGTGTTCGTTTTTTTGTTTGACGAAGTGAAATGTCACAAGTTTACGATGATTTAGTTGTGGAGATGACGCAATGAGTAGACAAGAACGATTAAAACGCGTTCAAAAGGAGTTAGTGCACTTGCGATTAGATGCCATCATGATCACGGATGGGTTTAATTTACAGTATTTAACTGGTTTTAGTGACGTGGGCGGCGATGGTTGTCTATTAATTAGTCAATCCAACTACTGGATGATTACTGATGCGCGCTATGAAACCGCAATGACTGATGATTTGCCAGCGGGTGTCCAGCTGCTAATTACCAGAGATTACTATGGACAAGTTGCGACCTTAGTTGAACAAGAACAAATGACAGTTGTCGGCTTCGAGGATACTTTGCCATATGCTATTTGGGCCCAACTTGATGAGCAGCTAACGGCGGACTTTGTTGGCATGCATGCGATTGTGGATCATTTACGTGAGGTCAAGGACGAAACAGAAATCATGGCTCTGCGACATGCCATTACTTTATCCAGTCAAGGATACGATGAAGTTTTACCAACGATCGTTGCCGGCATGACCGAGATCGAGGTGGCCAATCGCTTGGACGAATGGATGCGAGCTCATGGTTCAACCGGTCCCTCATTTGCCACGATTGTCGCTAGCGGTCCACGAGCGGCGCAACCACACGGCGCAGCGACTAATAAAAAGCTTCAACAAGGCGAATTAGTGACCGTCGACTTTGGCTTTTATTTCGATGGGTATACCTCTGATATTACGCGAACATTCGCCCTGGGGCATGTTGATGAAACGCTAAAACGAATTTACGACTTAACTTTAACCGCTAATCAGGCTGTGATCGCTGCCATTAGACCCGGCGTTTCAGGCGCTGAGCTTGACGCTGCTGGTCGCGACATCATCATTGCGGGAGGTTATGGGCCGCAATTCAATCATGGAATGGGCCATGGAATTGGCCTGAATATTCATGAAGAGCCACAGGTTTATGGACCACGGATGCCATATCAACTGAGCGCGAACCAAGTTATTACGGTAGAACCTGGTATTTATGTGCCAGATGTAGGCGGAGTCCGGATTGAAGATGATGTGTTGGTGACTGAAAATGGGGCAGAAGTCTTAACAAGTTCACCCAAGACGTTGCAAGTTATTTAACTGTCGTACCGTCCGCACTTGTGGATGCTCAATATCACTTAGTTTATTTCGCGCTGAGCTGTTTTTGAAATGGTTGCTATTGCAACGCTAGGAGCGATTACTGTATACTGAACAAGAATGAATTTTAGGAGGAACGATTATGTCGATCTCAACTGCAGACTTTAAAAATGGATTAACGATCGAAGTTGACCATGCCATCTGGCGGATTGTTGAATTCCAGCACGTTAAACCTGGTAAAGGTGGGGCGTTTGTTCGATCAAAGTTAAAGAATTTGCGGACTGGTGCCGTTCAAGAAAAGACGTTCCGCGCCGGTGCCAAGATGGAATTGGCCGAAATTTCACAGGCCAAGATGCAGTATTTGTACAACGATGGGACTAATTATGTTTTCATGAATACTGAAACTTATGACCAAGTTTCCATTCCAAATGAGTCGATGAAAGATGCAGCCAAGTACTTATTGGAAAATATGGAAGTGACTGTGACTTCATTCGGTAACGAAATCCTTGGTGTGGAAGTTCCTAACACGGTTACGCTAGAAGTTGCTGAGACTGAACCAGGTATTCGCGGAGACACGGCTACTGGTGGTTCTAAGCCAGCAACCATGGAAACTGGGCTGGTTGTGCAAGTGCCATTTTTCGTGAATGCCGGTGACAAGTTGATCATTAATACCCAGGAAGGGACCTACGTCTCTCGGGCCTAGGTAGGTTGCTAGATTGGAGGTCGTCATGCCTGAAGTGAATAAAATCACGTTAAATCAGCCAGAAGATGCATTGGGCACCATTGAAATTTCAGCTGACGTTTTGGAGATTATTGTTGGCGTTGCAGCCAGTCAAGTTGAAGGCGTTAATCGAATGCGTGGAAACATTGCGAATAACGTTTCCGAATTGTTTGGCCGAACTGAATTGAGTAAGGGTGTCAAACTTAACTTGGAAGACGGCGTTATTACAGCCGATGTGTTCGTTTATCTTGACTACGGGGTTAGCGTGCCAAAAGTTGCCTTGGAATTGCAAGATAAGATCAAGCAACAAGTTGCCTTAATGACTGAGTTGACGGTCGGTGAAGTGAACATTCACATTGTTGGGATTGTTCCAGAAAAAAACAATTCGGATATTGATCCTGACGACATCTTCGGCGATCATTTAACGACTGAATCAAATGAAACGACAAGTAAAGATGGTGAAGCGTAGTGGATTTATCGCGGCACCAAATTCGTGAGATTGCCTTTCAGGTCTTGTTCGCCAAACACGCGAATTCTGATGCTGATGTGGCCGCTTTGTACCAACAACTTATTGATCACGATGAAGATCAGTCCACAATTGTGCCAGAGTATCTAGTTACGTTGGTCAATGGGGTACTTGAACATCAAGATCAATTGGATGCTGAAATTGACGCGCAATTAGCCAACAAGTGGTCGGTTAGACGATTAGCTTATCCTGATCTCATTATTTTGCGGTTAGGTTTGTATGAGATGAGCTATTCGGCGACAGTTCCGACTCGAGTCGCTTTAAATGAGGCGATTGAGTTAACTAAAGAATTTTCCGATGACGATTCTCGGCGTTTTGTTAATGGCGTGCTTTCTAAGTTGTTTGATCAAGCAGACCAGAAAAATAAGGCTTGAGTTACCGTATTTTAAGTAAAATATGAGCGTTCGGATTCTTTTAGTCGTCTGACTAATAAGTCCGAGCGCTTTTTTGGTAAGCTTCGTCTTGTTAGTGCTTAGGATCATCCGGCTGGCCTCACTCTGATTATTTTTGGTGTATCCAGATTATCTTGGCGTAATTCGACTTGGTTTCATAAACGGTCAACTGCCACGATCAGCTGTAATGTGGTAAAATTATTCAGCATAAGTTAATAAAATGGACTGAAGAAATGTAAATGGAGTGAGACGCATGACAGCAAAATTAATTGATGGACGGGCAATTGCTAAGCAACTAAATGAAACAACTGCAAAGCAGTCCTTGGCTTTAACCAGTCAAGGGGTTATTCCTGGCTTGGCTGTTATAATGGTCGGCGATGATCCAGCCAGTGCCATTTATGTTCGAAATAAAGAGCGTCAAGCAGGCAAACTGCATTTCAACTCAGTCGTGAAGAAGTTACCGTCCAGTGCAACACAGGCTGAACTATTAGCGTTAGTGGCGCGGTACAATCAGGACCCTGAAATCCATGCGATTTTGGTTCAGTCACCGTTACCAGATCACTTGGATGAAGAAGAAGTTGTCCAAGCCATTAACCCAGTGAAGGATGTTGATGGTTTACATCCGCTTAATTTGGGTCGTTTATTTGGCGATGTTGGGCTGCATTATCCGGTGGCGTGCACGCCTAAGGGCATCATGACAATGTTGCATGACCAGCAAATCAATATTTCCGGGCAACATGTCCTCATGATTGGCCGTAGTCGACTTGTTGGTAAGCCAATGGTCGCCTTATTAAATAATGAGAATGCAACGGTAACCTTGGCCCACCGGCATACTAGTGCTGCTCAGTTAATGACTTTAAGCAAAATGGCCGATATTATCATTGTGGCAGTCGGCCAGCAAAATATTGTGACCGCTGATATGGTCAAACCTGGCGCGACGATCATTGATGTCGGGATGAATCGTCGAGCGAATGGTAAATTAACCGGGGATGTGGCTGACGGTGTTGACGAGGTTGCCGGGTTTATTACGCCGGTCCCCGGCGGTGTAGGCCCCATGACCATTGCTACATTAATGCAGCAAACCGTTCAATTAGCTGCTTGGCAAAATGGGTTGGAGGTTTAAAATGGTTGCTCGTGAAGATTACTTAACGGTAACCACTTTAACGCGCTATTTGAAACGAAAATTTGATGCCGATCCGTATTTGGGCCGAGTGTATTTGACTGGCGAAATTTCTAATTTTCGCTTACGCCCGAATGCACATCAATATTTTAGTCTAAAAGATGATCAAGCTAAGATTAGTGCCATCATGTTCAAGTCAGCGTTTGCCAAACTTAAATTTCAGCCAGAGGCCGGCATGAAAGTACTGGTTACCGGAAGGATTTCGCTGTACGAACCCTCAGGCAGTTATCAAATTTACGTCGATCACATGGAACCTGATGGTGTGGGGGCTTTGTATCAGGCCTATGAGCAGTTAAAACGAAAGTTAGCTAGCGAAGGACTATTTGAGCGGCCAAAACGTGCATTATCGATGTTTCCTAAGCGAATTGCTGTGATCACGAGTCCATCAGGAGCCGTTATCCGAGATATTATCACAACCACACGACGACGTTATCCGATTGTGCAGCTTGTTTTATTTCCGGCGCAAGTTCAAGGGGACGCGGCAGCCAGTGATTTAGTCCGGCGGATTGAGCAGGTCAATGCGTTAGGTGGATTTGATACACTCATTATCGGTCGTGGTGGTGGATCGATTGAAGACCTGTGGCCGTTTAATGAAGAAGCCGTGGCCCGCGCTATCAGTGCCAGTGCAATTCCAGTGATTTCATCCGTGGGTCACGAAACGGATACCACAATCGCTGATTTAGTTGCGGATGTGCGCGCCGCCACACCGACAGCTGCGGCGGAACTGGCAACACCGGTGTTGACTGATGTGTTGTCGGCTTTAAGCGAATTAAAAAATCGGTTGCTGCAAGCACTAACTAGTCGATTACGTGTCGACCAGCAACGCTTAAGTCGGTTACAGCAAACATACGTCTTCACGCAGCCGCAACGATTGTATGAAGGGTATGTACAGCGTTTGAGCTTGTTGACAGATCAATTAATCCGCGCTCAACGGCAAGTAGTCAGCCAAAACCAGCAGCAACTCAGCACGCTCCAAACTCGCTTAAGTCCGCGCTTATTATCAGATCGTTTTAACCAACAACAAGAACAACTGTTGGCATTACGGACGCGTTTGTTCACATCGGGGACCACTCTTTTTCAAAAGCGACAGCAACAGGTGGCGGCGTTAGCCAGTCAATTAGATTTGTTGAGTCCGCTAAAGATAATGACACGTGGTTACAGTTATGTGACCACCGATGAAACAGTGATTAAATCCACTAGTCAATTAACGATCGGCCAGTCGGTTACGTTACACTTAGCGGATGGTCAGGCAACTGCTCAGATCGCAACACTTAAATCAGATCATGAAAGGAATTAATCATGGCAAAATCAGACGAAGCACAACCAACATTTGAAGAAAATTTAACGCGGCTTCAGGAGATTGTGACCCAGTTAGAGCAAGGTGATGTGCCGTTAGAAACGGCCTTGACGCAATTTCAAGCGGGGGTCAAACTCAGTCAACAACTGCAGGAGACCTTGACAAAAGCAGAAAAAACGCTCACTCAGGTGATGAATGACGACGGACAAACCGTTGATTTTGAAGTCAAGCCAGCTACTGGTGATAATGCTGATGAGTAAAGTCTTAACGGCCTTTGAAGCGACTTATTTGCCACAAATTAACGACTGTTTGACAAAGCAAATGGCGCACAGCAGCACGCAGCCCACCTTGCAGGCGGCGATGTCTTATTCGGTGATGGCCGGGGGCAAGCGGTTGCGGCCGTTGTTAACCATTGCGGCTTTGACCGGCTTGAACGGTGAACTAACAGGCGAAGAATTGGCAGCAGCTTGTGCCGTGGAATTGATTCACACGTATTCCTTGATTCACGATGATTTACCTGCTATGGATAATGATGATCTACGACGTGGACAAGCAACTAATCACAAAGTTTACGGTGAAGACGTCGCCATCTTGGCAGGGGACGGTTTACAGGCACTTGCGTTTGATTGGCTCAGCACATTGTCGTTGCCGCTAATAACTAAAGTGACATTGATTGGTGAACTTGCCCATGCTGCTGGACCGGGCGGAATGGTTGCTGGTCAAACATTGGATGTCACTTTAGCTGGCACCACGATTTCACTGGCAAAATTGCAACAATTACATCGCGAAAAAACCGGGGCCTTACTTGTTTATGCTGTGCGCGCCGGGGCATTTATGGGCCAAGCGTCCAAGGAACAGCTGGCGTTACTAACGAAATTTGGGCAGGCTTTCGGATTAGCGTTTCAAATTTATGATGACATCTTAGATGAAACTCAGACGGCTGCGGCTCTTGGTAAAACGCCGAACAAAGACGTGGCAGAAGGTAAAAATACGTATCCCAAATTACTTGGTTTATCTGGTGCTAAGCAGGCATTGATCGAACAGGTGGTTGTGGCTAGACAGTGTTGCAATCAATTGGCGACTACGGGGATGAACGTTGAGCGGTTAGAAGCGTTGCTTGACTACTTTATCATTGATGGGAAGGAAACGAATTAATGGAAAAACAACGGGTGGATATTCTACTGGTGGAACAGGGACTTTTCACTTCACGTGAACAAGCTAAGCGTGCGGTCATGGCTGGCGAGGTTTTGGGCAAAAACGAAGAGCGTCTGGATAAGCCGGGCGAAAAAATTCCCACTGACACGGAGCTGCACATTAAGGGAGTACCCATGCCATATGTTAGTCGGGGGGGCTTCAAATTAGCCAAAGCGTTACAGGTGTTTAATATTGATGTGAGTGGTCAAACAGTATTGGACATTGGCTCATCTACAGGTGGCTTTACAGATGTGATGTTACAAAATGGCGCTGCGCGGTCCTATGCACTCGATGTTGGTAGTAATCAGCTCGTCTGGCAACTTCGCGAAGATCCCAGAGTGGTCGTAATGGAGCATACAAATTTCCGGTATGTAACGTTAGCTGACTTCACGCAGGGACAACCGACTTTTGCCAGTATTGATGTTTCATTTATTTCATTACATTTAATTTTACCGAACTTAAAAACAATTCTAGCCCCAGGTGGGCAAGTGGTCGCGTTAATTAAGCCACAATTTGAGGCTGGTAAGAATCGGGTCGGCAAGCATGGTATTGTCCGTGACTCGGCAGTGCATCGAGCCGTATTAGAGGATATGGTAGACTTTGCCAGCCAGAGTGGTTATGACGTGTTAGGCTTAGATTTCTCGCCAATTAAGGGTGGTGGCGGCAACATCGAATTTCTTATTCACTTAGTTAACGCTGGTGAACAAGGTCAGGTTAGTGCAAATGTATCAATTGATGACACACTGTCAGCTGCTTATACCCAGTTAAATCAAAAACAGGATGGCAAGTAGGGATGAAGAAGAAAGAACGCCAGGCGCAAATTCGCCGGTTAGTGGCCAATCAGGCCATTCATACCCAAACGGAATTAGTGACGGTCCTTCAGGAAGCCGGTTTGGCAGTCACCCAAGCGACTGTTTCACGAGATATTACCGATTTACAATTAGTTAAGGTGCCTGACGATCAGGGGCACACCTACTACACATTTTCTAATGATCGACCTGTTGATGGCGAGGCCAAACTGCGACGAAATTTGCGCGGTAACGTGGTTGAAATGAAAGTCAACGATCGGTTTTGTTTGTTAAATGTGTTACCAGGCAATGGACCTGTCATTGGTAGCCTGATCAAACAGATGAATTACGCAGAAGTGTTTGGTGTCCTGAGTGATGATAGCTCAGTCCTGATTGTCGGCAATTCCGTGCTGAGCACGACCCAGATCCGAGCCCGGTTGGCTAGTTTAGGTGCAGAATAGCGAGGAACCGCGATGCTACAGGAATTATCAATTAAAAATTTTGCGATTATTGAATCTTTAAATATCGCCTTTGATGACGGAATGAGCGTTTTGACTGGGGAGACAGGCGCCGGAAAGTCGATTATTATTGATGCGGTTGGTTTGCTAGCCGGTGGTCGAGCAGCCAGTGATTTCATTCGGAAAGGGGCTAACAAAGCGACGATTCAAGGCTTGTTCGTTTTGCCAAAGGCGTCACCGACCTTTAAAGTTTTGGATCAACTCGGCGTCGACTATGCGGATCGACAAGTGGTCATCGATCGCGAATTGAATAAAAATGGACATAATGTGAGTCGGATTAATGGCACCATCGTGAATACAACCACCCTTAAGCGTGTTGGAGAAACGATGGTTGATATTCATGGTCAAAATGAACATCAAGAATTAATGCAACCCGAGAAGCATTTGAGCTTACTGGATGAATTTCAGCCGCAAACGTTGGCACCGCTAAAGGCCACGTATGAGCAAGAATATGCCACTTTTAAACAGGTTAGTCGATTAGTTGTCAATAAGCGTGAACATGCTCAAGAATGGGCGCAGCGGTTAGATATGCTTTCGTTTCAGGTGCAGGAGATTGGTGACGCCAATTTGCAACCAGATGAGGAAGAACAGTTGCTGACTGAACGGGATCATTTGGCGAATTATCAACGCATTGTCACTGCTTTAGAAAGCAGTCATGAGGCGATCACAGGTGGTGAAGATGCTGCCGCCTTGGATCAAATTGGTGTCGCAATGACTGCGATGCAAGATATAGCGGACCTCGATCCTGCCTATGAAACACTAGCAGATGGCTTAGCTAATGCCTATTATGGCTTACAAGATACGGTTAACGATTTGTCTAGTCAACTAGCTAATCAGGAGTTCGATGAAGGTCGATTGGATGAAATTGAAAGTCGGCTGGAAGAAATTCATCAGCTAAAGCGAAAATACGGCGATTCGGTTGCTAGTGTGTTGGTTTACTTTGACAAGATTAAGTCTGAGTTAGCAAATATGCAGGCCGATCAAGATGATGATCAGGCCTTAGAAACCCAACTTGCTGAGGTTAAGACCCGTTTAGCTGCGGCAGGAGATCAATTAAGTCAGAAACGTCAGGCATTGGCAAAAACGTTGGAACAGGCAGTCCATAAGCAACTCAAAGCGTTGTATATGGAAAAGGCCGTCTTCCAGGTGCAGTTCTTGCCGCATAAAGAGACCCCGTTTTATGCCTCGGGAATCGACAATGTCGAGTTTTACATTCAAACTAACCCTGGTGAGGATTTGAAGCCCTTAGCCAAAATTGCTTCTGGTGGAGAATTATCGCGAATGATGCTGGCTTTGAAGACAATTTTTTCGGAGACTCAAGGCGTGACCAGTATCATTTTTGATGAAGTGGATACCGGTGTCTCCGGTCGGGTCGCCCAAGCCATTGCTGAAAAAATTATGGCCATCGGTCGTCATTCACAGGTTCTCTGTATTACTCATTTGCCTCAGGTGGCTGCGATTGCGGACCATCAGTTTTATATTCAAAAGCAAGTGGTTGGTAAGCGCACAAAAACAACGGTTGCTAAGTTATCAGAAGCAAAGCGGGTGGATGAATTGGCACGCATGTTAGCGGGAACTACCGTGACCCAATTGGCAACCGAACACGCTTCTGAGCTATTGAAGTTGGCGGCTGCAGAAAAACAGACATATAACATTTAAGTATTGATGGATTCATCAAAAAAAGCCTTCATAGCAGAAGGCTTTTTAGGTTGATTTAATTAAGGGCAGCAATCCTGGCAGTCAAGGCGACTTATTTTGACAAAAGATTAACAGTTAGGCTACCATCATGCCATAGCAAATCTCGCGAACTTGTTCGGGCAACAAAACGTAGCTACTACCAGTACTGTGATTAGTTAAAATTAACGAATGCCGTTGTTGCTGCAAGGTTCCGGTGATAATTGGGAGCTGCTTAGCAAAGGGATTACGACTGTTTAGCATGACAGAAATAACCGTGTGGTGGGCTAGCGCATCATTTAAAAGGTTGATTAGTTGATTAGATGACATTTGCGAATGCACGAGCGTATCACCACGTTCACCCGTCCAGAACCATTGGCGAAAACGAACTAAGTGAGCATGTAGACTGTGCCGCGTAGGAAGCGCTACTGGCTTACGCCAAATAAAGGGCACATGACTTGGCCGTTGTGGTTGAATGTAGGTGTTTGGTAACAATTGATCCATGGCGATAGCCTCCGTGACTTTGTTCGTGTTCGCCGAACATTTGTTTGTGTTTTTAGTATACGAACAAATGTTCATAAATGCAACTACCAGTTGTCAATTGTTCAGAAATTTGGTCCTTTACGTCCAGATCCCGCCATTCCTACGGGTGAAACGGATTATAGCTTGAATTTTTGGTTAAAAAAGTTCAGAATTAGTGATAAATCTTTTTTAAGCTGTTGAAAGGAACGAAGCAGTCGATGCCGAAACGTGGAATGTTAATTGTCTTGTCTGGACCGTCAGGTGTGGGCAAGGGGACAGTTCGTAAAGCAATGTTTGATCAGGGAGGAACTGATTTTCAGTATTCCATCTCGATGACCACTCGCCACCCCCGAGCGGGAGAAGTGGATGGCAAGGATTATTTTTTTGTTTCTAAGGCCACGTTTGAACATAATATTGAAACTGGTGGCATGCTAGAGTATGCCCAATATGTGGACAATTATTATGGTACGCCGATGAAATATGTTCAAGAAACGCTCGCAGCCGGCAAGGATGTCTTTTTAGAGATTGAAGTTAATGGCGCGATGCAGGTTCGTGAGAAAATGCCAGACGGTGTATTCATCTTTTTAACCCCGCCAGATTTAATGGCTTTAAAACAGCGACTGATCGGTCGAGGGACGGAAACAATGGCCGTGATCGATGAACGGATTCATCAAGCCGTGACAGAAATTAAAATGATGCGCAACTACGATTATGCGGTGGTGAATGACAAAATTCCGTTGGCCGTCTCCCGAATTCGCGAGATCATTCGGGCGGAACGCTTACGAGTTCCCCGGGTTTACCCAGAGTATGCGCAGATGTTAGAATCGAGTGAGTTGCAAACAGGCAATTTGGAAGACAAGAAGGGATTGTAAACTATGATTTTATATCCATCAGTTGATAAATTATTACAAAAGGTTGATTCACGCTACTCATTAATTATGTTGGCTTCTAAGCGTGCACATGAACTAGATGCCGGTGCTCAAGAGTTATTATCAAGTTATGATTCGGACAAGTCGGTTGGCAAAGCGCTTGAAGAAATCGAAGCCGGTGAGGTCACGATTGATCCAGACCATGAAGAAGATCTTGGGCGTAACCGCAATATCACAGATGTTGAGTAAAGCTCAGTCAAATATAGTGATTAAATCGTCTTCTTTGATTTGGAGGACGTTTTTTTGTGGCCAGAATTAATTTGATTTCTTGGCCCATTGTGACTTTTAGTTGGCTTTATTTGAAATGGGTTAACTAATTATGGTGGGATCCTTGAGCGAACTGGATCAATCATTTATTTTAATTTGAAATAAATGATTTCGGCAAAACAAGTCATTCTGAGTGTTTCTTATTGTTCAATGCGCTATGCTTATAGAGGAAGATAAACCTAATAGGGAGCTGAAAGACATGAATACCGACACAAAAGCAATTGTTTTTTTTGACCTTGATGGCACGCTTTTTGATGATGATAAGCATGTTTTACCGCAAAGCATTGCAGCAATTAATGAAATGCAACAAAATCATATTTTGCCAGTCATTGCGACAGGAAGAAATATCTTTGAAATCCAATATGTGCTGGATGAGACCGGAATTGATACCGTCGTCAGTGCCAACGGATCTTATGTTCAATATCATGGGCAGGAATTATTCCGAGAAGCGATCGATCAACAACTAATTGAAGAATTCACGGCGTTTGCAAAAGATCAAGGTGACGCGGTGGCTTACTACAACAATGAGGGATTTGCCTTAACAGAATCGACACCAGATGTCGTCAATAATTATCACGCGTTGAAGTTAGACGTGACGATTGATCCAGACTATTTCCGTAAACAGCCGATTAATTTCATGAATGTGTTTAATCGTGATAAAGAGGATCTATATAATCAAGCTTTTGCGGGACGGTTGGCCTTGGTCCGCAATAATCTAGTTTGTTTAGACACGATGAAGAGTGGCGTAACGAAACGAAGTGGGCTGGAACGGTTACTTCAAGAAACGCACCTAACTGGTATTCCAACGTATGCTTTTGGTGATCAGCTAAATGATTTAGAAATGTTTGCGAGCGTTGATACCGCGATTGTGATGGGCAATGGGCACCCGCGGGATAAGGCAGTGGCTGATTACGTAACGACAACTAATACGACGGACGGAATTGTGAACGGGTTGCGCCATTATCATCTGATTGCTAGTAAATAAATGACATGTCCCAAACATGATGATCTGATGAAAGCGAGGTTGTTCAATGAAATTAGAAATTCCGTTACAGAATGGGATCTTGGCCGATCGCTACGGGAAGTACGCGGCTCCGGATGAATTGTATCAGGGCCATGCGACGATTTCGTTTCCACTACGTTTTGTGGACGTCCCCAAACAGGCGGTCAGTCTAGCTTGGGTCGTGATTGATGACGATGCCATCCCAGTTGTTGGTTTTACGTTTATTCATTGGACTGGTGCTAATCTGTCTGTTGAGCACGCAAGCTTACCAGAGGATGCAAGTCGCCATGCAGATGGACACTTCATTCAAGGGAAAAATAGTACTGCTGGTCGGCTAATTCACGAGACGGATCCGATGATTACGCAACGTTATACGGGGCCGACACCGCCTGATAAAGATCATGAGTATAAGGTTTTAGGCTATGCGTTAGATGAGCAATTGCCTTTAGCTGATGGTTATTGGTTAAATGAGTTTTACCGAGCTATCAAAGGCCATATCGTCGCTAAAGCAAGCACAACATTTATCAGCCGTGCATAATTAGACTCGAACCATTAAAAAAACCACGTTTATGTGTACTTCCCAAGGATGGAAGTTACAGTAAACGTGGTTTTTAATGAGAAATCAGTGAAATCAAGGTTAGTCGTTATTTCGCCATTTGAGCTTCAATATTGGCTAATGTCAAGGCACTTGTCTCTGAAAAGATGACGTCGGCAGCGCTTAATTCGTTGGCATCACCAATGCCAATTGACGTCTCATGGGCACCGTTGATGGCCGCAACGCCTGCTGCAGCATCTTCCACACCAGCACAAGCTTCTGGTGGTAGATTAAGGATTTCTGCCCCGCGAGTATAAATTTCTGGATCTGGTTTTCCTTTGCTCAGCGTGGCTGGGTCAACGATTTTGGTGAAGTAATCTGATAAGCCAATGTGCTGTAGGATTGTTGGCGCATTTTTTGAAGCGGAAGCTAAGGAGATGACATATCCCTTGGCTAGTAAATCATCAAGAAATTCTTTTACACCAGGAAAGACATCGGCCGGGGTCATATTACTAATTAACTTCAGGTAATTGTCATTCTTTTTTGTTGCGTAGGCGACTTTTTCCGCTTCGGTGTAGTCATTTTCCTTGCCACCAGCTTTTAGAATCATTTCTAGAGAGTCCATGCGAGACACACCCTTTAGACCGTTGGCTAATGATTCAGTCCAAGTTACACCGAGCTCATCGGCGAGTTGGTGCCAAGCCTGTCCATGAAATTTAGCTGTCCCAGTGATCACACCATCTAGATCAAAGATAAATCCTTTTAAGTCTGCAAATTTTGCCATGTTATGAGGCCTCCGTATTTTTAATTGTAAGTGGTTGGTTCGATTTTAAGTGTTGCATTTTGCCAAACACCTTGACCGTTGCCTCTTTATCGGCTGTGATGGTCATTTCGTCATGGGTGAAGTTAAAGCGATAATTGACACCCTTGAATTGTTCGCTAAATGCTAGGCGCTGCCAACGTTCTGGTAGGTGAGGCGTCACCGATAAGACATCGTCGAACTCAGTTACACCGCCGTAATTGCGCATCTCAAGGAGTAAGACGGCGCCCATGACACCCAGGTGGATTCCTTCAGCGGTTGTTCCGCCTTGAATATCATAGTAATCCGACCTTAAAGCTGTGTTGAAGAAGGCAAACGATTGATCCATGTTGCCCGTAATCAGACTCAAGACTGAATAAACAATCCGTGAGAGAGTAGAACCATGAGTTGTACGGGCAAGGTAATATTCGATGTTGCGAGTCAAAGCACCTTTAGGTAGTTGATAGCCGAGCTGTTTCAGGATGTTATCAATCGTATTAAAGCTGAGGTTATAGTAGGCCATCAAGGCATCAGCTTGTTTAGCGACTTGATAGGAATCAGGAGACTTGTCCTCAGCCTTTAACAGGCGGTCGATCCGAGAAATATTGCCATACTTTTTTCGATACTTTTCAAAGTCTAGCGTTGGTAATTTAAAGTAACCTTCAAATTGACCGATGACACCATCTTTATTGATATCTAAACTTAGCTGGTGGGCGATGTCATCGAAACGAGTAAAGTCTGCCGTGGTTAATCCGGTTTTCTTTGTTAACGCTGTCCAAGTCTTTTGATCGACTTGTTTTTTTAAATCAGCCAGTGTGGTGAATAACCAGCTCACCATAATGTTGGTATAAGCGTTATTTGTCAACCCGGGTTCATCCGCATTCGGATAATTTTCATGAAATTCATCTGGGCCCATGACGTTCTTAATATCAAACCGCCCTGTCGTTTCATTTTTGACTGCTTTACTGGACCAAAAATGGGCGATTTCGAACAGCATCTCTAAGCCATACGTTTTTAGAAAATCGACGTCGTTGGTGCTATGGAAGTATAACCAAATGTTGTAAGCAACCGCCAAGGAAACGTGACGCTGCAGGCGACTATTGTCCGGATCAAATTTGCCACTATCTGGGTTGAAGTGAACAAATTGTGACTGTTCATCGCCATATTGAGCTGATTGCCATGGATACATGGCACCTGCATATCCCGCCAATTGCGCGTTCTTCTTAGCGGCAGCTAATCGTTGATAACGATAAAGCAGTAGTTGCTTCGTTAGGTCAGGAGTATGCAGGGTGTAAAATGGCAGGACAAATAGTTCATCCCAAAAAACATGCCCGCGGTAGGCCTCACCATGTAGCCCACGAGCGCCAACGGAAGCGTCCAAATGAGGGTTACTATTCGGGGAAGCTGAGACAAACAAATGATAGATATTAACGCGCGTTAGTTTTTGGGCAGTTAGATCACCATCGATTTGAATATCACTATCGTGCCAGACGCGTTCCCAGAATCGTTGATTAGCTGTTACGACATCGTTAAAACTTGTCTGACCGAGTTCATTTGTGACCGCGTCATTTAAACTGCCGTCTGTTTCTAGGCTAGTATTAATGGCGATTGTTTTTTCGATCACATAAGTAGTTCCTGTTTGTGCTTTGAACGTAAAGCTCTGTTCTAAAATATCGTCGGTAACGCTTTCATTTACCGGTGAGTCCGGTGTTAATTCTTGACTAGTTAACCGTGTTCCAATGACGAAGTCTACTTTGGAAGTCTTGGTTTGTCCGCCGAGGGTCGCATCTTGACCATTAATAGTAGTCTCAGTGATATCAAAATGTCGTGATTTGAAAGCCTTATAGCGATCCACGTTGGCGTTAACAACGCTACCATCGATGCGAGAGAAAATCGTAATTGAGCCTTCAAAGTTCATCGGGGTCACTTCATAATGAAGGACAAAGCGATGCCACTGATGCATGTCGGCAACTCGCTGCTCACATATTTTTAATAAATGACCGGTTGGCAAGGAGACCAGCAGGGTGGTGGTTAAAACACCGGTGTGTAAATCCAAAGATCGATAAATGTCACTGATGTTTTCGCGTTTAATCGTAAAGGGTTCTTGTTGATCCAAACTAAAGGATAAATATTGGGCATTAGGTAAATTGACGAGATCCTCATTGATAACATCATGTCCTGCAATATCCGTCGTCAGTTGATTGTACAGACCGGCGACATATAAGCCTGGGTAGTTATCTTGATCGGCATTAGCTGCAAGATAGGCGCCACGAAGGCCAAAATAACCGTTACCAATCGTTAACATCGCCTCTTGACCATAATTGCGCTTGGCAGCGTATTCACCATAATAATCAAGATGCCATTCATTATAGGTACGTTTATTTTCGACGGCGGTTGCTAAGCCTTCCCGGTCGGCCGTTTCGTGGCTAACCACTGGAATGTTAAGCATATTGGAGAGGGCTAGGCCCATGTCGATGCGCTGGTGATTGACGCCGATGACAGTATCTGAAAAATCATAGTCTAGTGGATTTTCAATGATTGCGGCGTCAAAGTCGATCCCGGCTAATTTTTCACGAATTTTTTCCAAATTTTCACCAATCGGAACATCGGCATCACACACAATCGTGATGGTTTTAGTGAAATTTGTCTTTCCGTTTGGTACGTAAGAGATTTCAAACGCATCGTCAAGGACACGAACTGAAAACGTACGCATATGTCTTACCCCCTATAAAGTTCTGGTAATGTTTGTACCCACCCTCATGGTAATTTTTATTGCTAAACTTCTCAACCTAAATACCTCGGTTCTTGTAAAAAAGCTCACGATCGCCGAATCTGTTACAATAAGTTGATTATTTCAATTGGCCTGAATTTCATAAAAATGAATTTGATCCGAATATCGAAAGGAGTCGAATTGGTGACCCAAGCAGCGCAAGTTATTGTGGACGTGCCGACGATGCAAACGAATCGGCCGTATACGTATATGATTCCTACTGATTTAGTGGACACCGTGGTGCCTGGTGTTCGCGTTTCCGTTCCATTTGGTAAGGGAGATCGGGAAGTGGGTGGCATGGTGGTTGGCTTAGTCAATCTGGAGCAAAATTTAGAACATGACGCCGTGTATCAGGGTGATTTAAAGCCAATCAATCGGCTGCTGGACTTAGCGCCTGTGTTAAATGAAGAGTTACTAGCACTCAGCGATTGGCTAGCTCAACAGACTTTTGCCTTTCGAATTTCAACGATTCAAACAATGTTACCGGCAGCGTTGAAAACGGCCAGTCACAAATGGTTGGTGGCTGATCAATCAATCGATAATGATGAGCTAGCTGATTTATTCGATGCACAGGGACGCTTAGATTTTACCGCGACAACCTTGTCTGAAAGTCAGGTTAAAGCGTTAGCCCGTTTACAACGTGCGGGGGTGGTTCATGCGACCTACCAAGTGAATAGCCGAGCGCAAGTTAAAACGAAGACGTGGGTGACCAGCCAACTAAATGAAGCACAGCTTACAGAAAAATTAGCCTCACTACGAGCCAATGCGACCAAACAACGCCGTGTATTACAAGTACTTTCTCGACAAACTGCACCACAACCTTTAGCGGCGTTACTAACTGATGCTCGTTTAACTCGAGCTGATTTCACGGCCGCCGCTCAACGTGGCTGGGTGAAAATGACCGAAAGAGAAGTGTACCGCGATCCCTTTGCGCAAAGTGAGGTGCAACCGACCACTTCCATGACGTTACAACCTGATCAGCAACGAGCCGTGACGGCGATTAATGAAGCGATTACTGATAATCAGGCGACAACATTCTTGCTTGAAGGGGTGACGGGTTCCGGTAAAACAGAGGTTTATCTGCAAAGTATCGCTAAGGCGTTGGCCCAACAGCAAACAGCTCTGATGTTGGTACCAGAAATCGCGCTGACACCACAGATGGTGAAGCGAGTTCGCGGGCGATTTGGGGCGCAAGTGGCCGTGTTGCACAGCGGTTTGTCGGCTGGTGAAAAGTACGATGAATGGCGGCGAATTGAACGACATGAAGCAACGGTCGTGGTTGGCGCGCGATCAGCGGCGTTTGCCCCATTGGATAATATAGGGCTGATCATCATGGATGAAGAGCATGAAACGAGTTATAAACAATCGGATAATCCTCGTTATCAAGCGCGTGATGTTCTGCTATGGCGGGCAAATTGGCACAATGCACCGGTGATTTTGGGATCAGCCACACCGTCATTAGAGAGTCGTGCACGAGCTGAACGAGGTGTCTATCAGCATTTGATGCTACCTAAACGCATCAATCAACGGCCACTGCCACCTGTCCAAATTATTGATATGCGTGAACAATTGAAAACGCGTCAAGAAAGTAATTTCTCGGTGGCCTTGTTAACCGCCTTAAAGCAGCGTTTAGAGCGCGGTGAGCAAAGTGTCTTAATGCTGAATCGGCGTGGTTTTTCGTCATTTATGATGTGTCGGGACTGCGGCTTTGTCTTAAAATGCCCGAATTGTGATAATACGTTGGTGTTGCACATGGATTCTCACACCATGCGTTGCCACTATTGTGGACATGAAGAGGCCATTCCTCATCGTTGTCCTAATTGTCACAGTCGCCGCATTAGTTACTATGGAACGGGTACTGAAAAAGTGGCGGCCGAATTAAAGCAGCTATTACCGACTGCGCGTGTTATTCGGATGGACGTTGACACAACACGTCGCAAGGGCATGCACGAAAAGATGCTAGCTGCTTTTGGCCGGCATGAAGCCGACATTTTATTAGGAACGCAAATGATTGCTAAGGGCCTTGACTATCCAGATGTAACGCTAGTTGGTGTCTTAAACGCCGATACGGCTTTAGGTTTGCCTGATTTTCGTGCTAGCGAGCGAACATTTCAGTTGCTCACTCAGGTCAGTGGGCGAGCCGGCCGGGCGGACAAGGATGGTGAAGTCATGATCCAGACGTTTAATCCAGACCATTATGCGATTCAGCTCGCGCAGCAGCAGGATTACGAACGATTTTTCCGTGTGGAAATGAATTTACGTCATTTGGGCAATTATCCGCCGTACTTTTATACCGCGCTAATCAGCGCTAGCGATCAAGACGAGAATACGGCGGCCAAAAAAATGTTCGAACTCGCGGATTGGTTAAAACAACGCTTGTCATCGAGTACCATTATTTTAGGGCCAACGCCGCGACCGATTGCACGGATTAAAAATCGTTATTACTATCAAATTTTCTTGAAGTATAAGCAAGAGCCACAACTTCACGATGCTTTGATGCAAATATTGGAAGAATCACAGCACTTACGGGGATTACAAATTAGTATTGACATGGAACCACAAAATTTCGTCTAGGAGGATCATTTATGACCAGAATCGTCTTTATGGGTACACCAGCTTTTTCAACACCAATTTTAGCGGCATTAATTGACCAATATGATGTGGTAGCTGTGATGACGCAGCCAGATCGGCCAGTTGGGCGCAAACATATTTTGACACCGTCACCGGTTAAACAACTTGCTTTAGCACATCAAATCGAAGTTTTACAGCCGGAAAAGGTTAGCAAGTCACCGGAGATGCAGCACGTCATTGATTTAGCCCCAGATTTCATTGTGACAGCGGCCTTTGGCCAATTTTTGCCAACCAAGCTGTTAAAGGCCGCCACCAATGCGGCGATTAATGTCCACGCGTCACTCTTGCCACGGTATCGTGGTGGGGCGCCGGTTCATTATGCGATTATGAACGGTGACAAAGAGACTGGGGTATCCATTATGTACATGATTCGGCAGATGGATGCCGGTAATGTGATTGCTCAAGCGAAGGTGGCGATCGGCGATCATGATGACGTTGGCACGATGTTTGATAAGCTTAGCCTTGTTGGGCGAGACTTGTTGTTGGCAACCCTGCCGAAACTGATTGCGGGACCCATTGCCGGCACGATTCAAGATGAGGCGGCAGTGACCTTTTCACCGAATATTAGTCGCGCGCAAGAAGAGATCGATTTTAACCACACTGCTAGCGAAATTGATTGGCAAGTGCGGGGATTGCGCCCATTTCCAACCGCTTATATTCGCTTGAACAACGTGCGAACAAAATTACTCGATGTTACGGTATTGACTGATCAAAAAACGACATTGGCACCTGGCACAGTCGTCGCCCGAACTAAACATGCGTTGGAGCTAGCTGCTGGTAATGGCACCGTCTTACGTATTAATCGTTTGCAGCCAGCTGGACATCCACAAATGGCGATTACTGATTTTTTAAATGGTGCAGATGAAGCATTTACGGCTGGCGCACATGTGGTCGCCGACAAGTTTAAAGGAGAACAACATGGCTAATCATGATCGTCAGCAGGCGCCAGTGTCCCACAAACGATTGGTCAACGAGAATCCTCGACAGGTGGCCGTAGATGTTTTGGTGCAGGTGGCCCAAGGGAGCTATTCAAATCTTACGTTAAATGCTGCCTTAAAAGATCATCACTTATCTGATCGTGATGCCGCTTTATGTACACAGTTGGTTTACGGTGTATTGCAACATCGTTTGTTACTGGAATTTTGGCTAAAGCCGTTTGTTAAGCGACCTAATAAGGTGCAACCCTGGGTATTAGCTTTGTTAGAAACAGCGGTGTATCAACGTGAACTGTTATCAAAGATTCCTGATCACGCGATTTTTAATGAGACCATTGCCTTGGCCAAACAGCGTGGCCACGAAGGAACTCGTCGATTTGTGACTGGCGTGCTGCATGCCTTAGCTAACCAAGGGGTGACGAGTGTGGACACGATTAAAGATCCCTTAACGCGCTTAAGTGTGCGTTACAGTGTGCCAATGCCTTGGATTCAGCGATTACGCGTTGAGTTGGGCGATGAAAAAGCGCAACGTATTTTAGCTAGTTTGAATCAACCGGCGGCGCAATCGATCCGAATAAATCAGGTCGCTGGCGATCGTGATGCGATTTTAACCGCACTTCACCAATCTGGACTGGCCATTAGCACAAGTGAAGTGAGCGGTGATGGATTGCGAGTCACCAAGGGTCATCCCGTCTTATCAGCGGCTTTTCAGGAAGGTTTATTTACAATTCAGGATGAAAGTGCCATGTTACCAGTCGAGGCGCTAGACGTTCAACCAACGGACCAAGTGTTGGATGCGTGTGCAGCGCCGGGCGGAAAAACAACACAAATTGCCGGCTACCTTGACGCTACTGCTGGCGGGCATGTCACGGGTTTAGATTTGTATGATCAAAAAGTTGCCTTGATTATGAATAATGCCCACCGGCTACACGTTGCTGACCGTGTTTCGGCCGTTAAACTAGATGCTCGGCAAGCTAACGAACACTTTAATGAAGCAAGTTTTGATCGAATTTTGGTGGATGCACCTTGCTCAGGAATTGGCCTCTTACGTCGCAAGCCAGAAATTCGTTATGCGAAAACATTGGCGGATAGTCAAGAATTACAACAAATTCAGCTGGGAATTCTGGATGCAGTCGCACCGCTAGTGAAGAAAAACGGTATAATTATTTATAGTACCTGTACGATTGTTCAAGCGGAAAATGACGACGTGGCCAATGCCTTTGTCACGTCGCATCCTGGCTTTGAATTCGTAACGGTTTCGACCACAAAGCACCTGAAATCGCAGCGGAGCACGCCATGGCTGACGATTTATCCAGATGACTATGGGAGCGATGGCTTCTTCATTTGTGGATTTAAACGGCGTGATTAAGCTGATAAAGGCGGCAAATAGATATGCAAGTAGCCTCTCTGTCTGACATTGGTCGGCAACGAGAAACAAACCAGGATTATGTCGGTAATTTTATGAACAAGGCCGAATTGGGATTCACGATTGTGGCGGATGGAATTGGTGGGCATCGCGGTGGCGATGTCGCTTCATCAATGGCGGTTTCCCATATTGGCACCCGTTTTGAAGAAACCCGGTTTACCGATCCGGCAACGGCTGCCAAATGGCTCGCAAGTGAAGTTCGGCAGGAAAATGAAACCATTATTGAAAAGGCCCAACAATACCGTGACCTAAGCGGCATGGGCACGACATTAGTAGCCGCAATTATTTTTCCGACGCAGTTTTTAGTCGCCAATATTGGTGATTCGCGGGCTTATTTGTTGCGACATCGAGAGTTAGCGCAATTAACTGAAGACCACTCATTGGTTAATGAACTGATTAAGCTTGGTCAAATCACAGAAGCTGATGCGCGCACTTATCCTGAAAAAAATATTATTACGCGCACCTTGGGGATTAATGATGAGGCTGATGCTGATATTAACTTATATCGGGCGATGCCGGGGGACTTATTAATGCTCTGTTCGGATGGCCTAACGAACATGGTCACCGATGATCAAATTCAAGCAGTCCTCGTGGAACCTGGTCGTTCACTAGCTGAAAAGTGTCAACGTTTAATTGATCTAGCTAATGAAGCTGGTGGTCGCGATAACATCACCGTGCTATTAGTTGAAACGGATCGTGAGGTGGCAACCTCATGAGGGCAAATTACACGCTAGCTGGTCGTTATCGCATTATTCGGCCACTTGGTGAGGGCGGAATGGCCGACGTTTACTTAGCTCATGATTTGATTTTGGATCGCGATGTTTCTGTTAAACTGTTGCGGCTAGATTTACGTGACGATGCGGGAACGATGCGCCGATTTCAACGAGAGGCGTTAGCAGCCAGTGAGTTGGTTTCGCCGCACATCGTTAGTGTTTACGACGTGGGTGAGGATAATGGGATGCAATATTTGGTCATGGAGTATGTGCCCGGTACCGACTTAAAGGCGTATATCCATGATCATTTCCCAATTCCTTACGCCAAAGTCATTGACATTATGGAACAAATTCTTGATGCCGTAGCTGTGGCACATGAGCATGGGATTATCCACCGTGACTTAAAGCCCCAGAACGTGCTGGTTGATGTGCAAGGTAACGTTAAAATTTCTGATTTCGGAATTGCAGTGATTAGCAATCAAACCAGTATGACGCAAACCAACACAGTATTAGGCTCGGTTCATTATTTGTCTCCTGAACAAGCTCGTGGCGGAATGTCCACGAAAAAAAGTGATATTTATTCCTTAGGGATCATCTTGTATGAGATGCTCACCGGCAGTGTGCCCTTTGAAGGCGAAACCGCTGTCTCGGTGGCGCTCAAACACTCCCAGAGTCAAATGCCGTCAGTACGTGATTTTGATTCACGTATTCCTCAAGCACTAGAAAATGTCGTGTTACAAGCAACTGCTAAACGACCTGAAGATCGTTATGCGTCTGTCCATGATATGGCGGTGGATTTACAAACAGCACTTGCGCCAGAACGACGTGGAGAACGACGTTTTGAACCGAAAAATCACGGCGATGATGGCACGACTAAAATCATTCCGGTAGATCAGGTGATGGCCGCTAGTCAGTCCACTCATGCGGTAGCTCAATCAACCATGGCGGAGAAGTCACCTGCTGAATCTGAAACAACGCCAGCCAAGCGCCGTCGAACTTCACGGGGGCGAAAAATCTTTTTATGGCTCTTAGGCGGCTTTTTGTTGCTGATGCTCATTGGCGTGTTATGGCTGTGGTTCTTTCCTGGCCGGGTGACTGTACCCAGTATTTCAGGCATGACGCAAGCACGAGCGACAAAAGTGTTAAAGCAAAATAACTTAGCGACCGGTTCCGTCAAGAAACAAACTAGCGAAACATACGCGTCTGGGCGTGTCATTAAAACAAGACCTAAGATTGGGGCTCAGGTTAAGCGTCGCAGTCGAGTTGATTTAGTCGTTAGTGCCGGACGTCCCAAATTTGTGGTTGACGATTATACTGGTGAGCAATTCACAACCGCCAAACGGCAGTTAGAAAAAGCTGGTTTAAAGGTCAAACAAGTCAAGCAGTCGTCCGCTGATATCGATCAAGGTGTCATTATTGATCAAGACGTGTTGCCAGGGGATGCGGTGTACAAGCATACGACGATCACCCTAACGGTCAGTTCCGGACCTAAAAAAGCCAAAACACCGGAGCAAGTGAAATTACCTGATTTCGCCGGAAAATCGCAGGCGGCAATTCAAACATGGGCCGATGACCACGATGTGAATGTGAGCTTCTCGGATGAAGTCTCAAGTCATATCGATCAAGGCTCAGCGATTCGTCAGGCACCTGCTGTGGGCTCAATGTTAGCGGTGGGTGAGACTTTTAGCGTCGTCATTTCTTCTGGACCAGAATTGCACAGTTTTCACGTCGACATCACCATTCCGTTTTCACCTAATGGTCAATCGAGTCAAGATTCTGGTAGTAATTCTTCAACAGGAGAAAATGATGTGAAGATCTATCTAGCCGATCACGATAAAAACATTGCGGATGTGTATCAGGAAATGCAAATTTCCCAAGACACGCCAGTCTCGCTACCATTTACGTTAGCAAGTGGCAAAACAGGTCGTTATGTTGTGATTCGGGATGGCAAGACAATCATGACTGACAATCACGTGACAGGAAATTAAGAAGGGGCCATATGAGAGGACAAATTCAACAGTTATTAGCTGGCTTTTACGATGTTCAAACTGCTGATGGTAGGATTTATCGTACCCGAGCTCGCGGAAATTTTCGCAAACGTAAAATCAGCCCGATGGTCGGTGATTATGTAGAATTTAAAAACGAAGACAATTCCGATGGCTATATCTTAAGCATCGAAGACCGAAAGAATGCGTTAGTAAGGCCACCGGTGAGTAATGTTGACCAAGCAGTAGTCGTGACCGCGGCTGTCGAGCCTAACTTTTCAACTAATTTGCTGGATCGGCAACTGGTCGCTTTGGAGAGTCAGGCGATCACACCGATTATCTATGTGACCAAAACAGATCTGTTATCAGCAAGTCGGCTGGATGATTTAACAACCATTGCCTCTGGATATCGACAAATTGGGTATCAGACATTCCTGGCGACCACCGCCTTTGATCCAAGCGTCCTTGAGCAATTGTTGAACTTGTTTAAAGATCGATTAACTGTGTTTATGGGGCAGACCGGGGCAGGCAAGTCGACATTACTTAACCACTTAGCACCGGACCTTAATTTGGCGACCGGTGAAATTTCGCAGGTTTTAAACCGGGGTAAACACACCACTAGAAAAGTTGGTTTACTAGCCGTTGGTGACGGACTCGTCGCGGATACGCCGGGATTTTCCTCATATGAAGATTTCCCCATGGCCGCGAGGGAGCTAGGCCAGTATTTCCCTGAAATGGCCGCGTTGGCCCCACAATGTCGCTTTCGCGGATGCCAGCACATCAATGAACCCGGCTGTGCGGTCAAGGATGCTTTAGCCGAGCACAAAATTATGGCGAGTCGTTATCAGAACTATTTGCAATTTCACCAGTTGATTGTTGACCAGAAACCACAGTATGATAAGAATAAAAAATGAAGGATTTGTTGGAGGAGAAATTTATGATTAAAGTAGCCCCATCGATTTTAAGTGCGGATTTTGTCAATTTTGAACGGGATATTAAGATGGTTGAAGAAAATGGCGCGGATCTATTGCATGTGGATGTGATGGATGGCATGTTCGTGCCAAACATGTCCTTTGGCTGGACCACGCTGGCGGCTATTCGGCCAATTACCAACTTATTTTTAGATGTTCATATGATGGTCCAAAACCCAGAACGGTATGTTGACCAATTTGCAAAGGCCGGCGCTGATTTAATTGGGGTCCATGTTGAGGCAACGCCACATATTCACCGTGCCATTCAGATGATCAAAAACGATGGGGTGAAGGCTGAAGTAGTCATTAACCCAGGCACGCCAGTTAGTCAAATTGAACCGTTATTACCGTTTGTTGATCAGGTTCTAGTTATGACTGTTAATCCAGGCTTTGGTGGACAAAAGTTCTTACCAGAAATGATTGAAAAGATTCAACAGTTGCATGACTTAAAGCAACAAAAGGGTTATGAATTCGACATTGAAATTGATGGCGGCGTGAATGACAAGACGGTTGTTGATTGCTATAAAGCAGGCGCGACGGTTGCAGTGGCCGGTTCCTTCGTGTATGGTGCTGCAGATCCGGCGGCAGCCATTGAGTCGATTCATCATGCAACGCGCTAGTGATCGGCCTAAACTTTCACGACTTAATATTTTAGTTGGTGGACCTAAGCGTGAGTGGCCACTATCATTAGTTGCCGGGCAAATTCCTGGTCCGTGGATCGGCGTGGATCGAGGGGCGATCCGTTTGTTGGAATTAGGGATTACACCCATTATCGCGCTAGGCGATTTTGACTCTTCTAAACAAGGTGAATTTGAACGAGTTCAGGCCGCCGTAAAAGATTTACGCCAGGTGGGATCGGCCAAGGATGAAACGGACACTCAGCTCGGGGTTCGCGTGGCGATGACCGAATTCTGTGCAGATGAAATTATGGTCTACGGTGCTACCGGCGGCCGGCTTGATCATTTGCTAGCCAATCTATTTTTGCCCCTAGAAACTCGATTTCAGGCGGTTGTTTCCCGTTTAACCTTTGTTGATCGTCAAAATGAAATTCGGTACTTTTTACCCGGACAGTATCAAATTGAGAAATTGCCGGAGATGCGTTACTTGGCATTTGTCACATTCGGAGAGGTCGGCAGCCTTACCTTAAGTGATGAGCGTTATCAGCTTGATCACGTTGACATTCATCAACCAATTTCCTTTGCCAGTAATGAGTTTGTCGGTCAAACAGCTACTTTTTCATTCACGAGTGGGATTGTGGCGGTCGTTCAGAGTACAGATCTCAGTGATAATCGTGCGGAACGCTATAATTTAAATGCATAAACAAGCGGAGCATAAGTCAAATTTTGGCTTATGCTCCGCTTGTTGGTTATATTAGGCTTGTTTTCAGGTTTTTATATTGGGACAGAAAAAGCGTCACCAACAATCATTGTCGATGACGCCTCCCGATTTAATCAGTGATTAAACACGGGTCACTTTTCCTGATTTTAGCGTCCGGGCAGAAACCCAAACCCGCTTTGGCTTCCCATCAACTAAGATGCGAACCTTTTGCAGGTTAGCTTTCCAGCTACGACGACTGCTGTTTAAGGCATGGGAGCGGGTGTTACCAAAGTGAGTCCGCTTGCCAGTAATAAAATCTTTAGCCATTTGCTCATCCCTCCTTCTCGGATTTCCAAAGGGAACCTCTTTTTTCTCACCTGAATAACTTACCATATGGGTGAATTGAATGCAATATTAAATTGCCAAGGGAAACTACTTGACAGGCATTTTCGAAGTAACGGTCAAGTGATTTGCGGGTAAACTAAACATTGCCGATGCTGGTCTTATTAAGGCCTTTCTTTAAGGAAGCTCCAGAACGTGCTCGTCGAAAAGCTGGCCTGATCCTGGAAAAGTTTGAACCAGCCTTCATCTAAAATGATTGTCTGTTAAACTTGACCCTAACCAGCTGACGGCGACATTTGCCTTTTTTCGGCTCGGGTTTTATGATAGCATGATTGAAGATTGCATTGCGGGTCTTTAGGTTATTGATCGAGAAAGTTGAGGAGGCCTTTTTTCATGGCTGTTAAAATCAAAACGCAATACGGCACAATTGACATCAATAATGATGTTATTGCCACAGTTGTGGGTGGTGCGGCGACAGATAACTATGGTGTTGTCGGCATGGCATCCAAGAACCAAATCCGTGACAATGTCAATGAAATTCTTCGACGGGATAACTATTCACGAGGCGTCGTTGTTCGACAAGAAGACAACGGTGTGGCGATTGATGTGTTTATTGTTGTCGGTTACGGTACTAAAATCTCGGAAGTTTCAAAAAACGTCCAACAAAAAGTTCGTTACAACTTAGACAGTATGCTTGGCATTTCCGCCAACTCAGTTAACGTGACGGTCCAAGGTGTCCGTGTGTTAGCAGACTAAGTGGCTGCTTGTAACGAAGTGGGGGAAATAGAATTGGAAGCAACGTTAACAGCGATTACAAATTTGGAATTTGGCAAAATGGTTCAGGCGGCTTCGCAGCGACTAAACGGACAAGCTGAATTTATTAACTCTTTAAACGTCTTTCCCGTGCCTGACGGTGACACTGGTACAAACATTTCATTGGCTTTTGCCAGTGGCGCTAAATATGAACGTGAAGTTACCACGCCATCCGTTAGTGATCAAGCGGAAGCTTTAGCGAAAGGGTTACTGATGGGTGCTCGTGGAAATTCTGGGGTGATTACCTCACAAATTTTTCGTGGCTTTTCTAAAAGCGTTCAAGGTAAAGCGACGCTTAGCGCCAGCGATTTAGCCGAAGCATTTGCCGCCAGTGCCCAGACCGCGTATAAGGCGGTTATGAAGCCAACTGAGGGCACGATTCTGACGGTCATTCGTGAGGCAGCCAAGGCAGGTCGAGACGCTGCGGCTAATACAGACGACGTGATCGTCGTTATGGACACGATTTATGCCGCGGCAAAAACAGCCTTGGCATCGACACCGGATTTATTACCCGTTTTAAAACAGGTTGGTGTCGTTGATTCTGGTGGACAAGGACTGGTCTTTATTTTGCAGGCCTTTGATGAAGTGCTAAGCGGAAAAGTCGCGCAAGACGAGATTGAAACACCAGATGATGCCCAGATGGATGAAATGATTAACGCCGAACACCATCGTAGTGTTCAAGGAGAACTAGACCCTAAAGATATTAAGTATGGCTACTGTACGGAAATTATGGTTCGCCTTGGTGGTGGCCAGCAAGTCGACCGTCAATTTGATTACGATGAATTTTACCAATATCTGGCTAACCTAGGTGATTCTCTATTAGTAATCAATGATGACGAGATTGTAAAGGTGCACGTGCATACGGAGCACCCTGGCGATGTTCTCAGCTGGGGCCAACATTATGGTGATTTGATTAAGGTCAAGGTTGATAATATGCGCCATCAGCAAGAAGAAATCATGGCTCAAGACGCTGACAAAACGCCAGCTTCACCCATGACTGACATGAGTGAAGCAGTCGCACCGGAAACAGCGGTTATTTCGATTTCGGCTGGTGATGGGGTCGCTAAATTGTTCAAGAGTCTCGGCGTGACCCAGGTTATCAATGGGGGGCAGACGATGAACCCTAGTACTGAAGATATCGCCAATGCGATTAATCAGAGTGGGGCTAAACGTGCGATTGTCCTCCCCAATAACGGCAATATCTTTATGGCCGCTGATCAAGCTGCCCAGGTGGCTGAAATTCCCACTGTGATCGTGCACAGTAAGTCAATTTCTCAAGGAATGACAGCATTACTTGCTTACAATCCAGATGAAGATTTATCAGCGAACCAGCAAGGGATGGAAGACAACTTGTCGACGGTTAAGAGCGGTCAGGTGACTCACGCTATTCGTGACACGACCCTAGATGGAATTGCCATCAAGAATGGTGAATTCATGGGAATTGTCGACGGTAACATTAAAGTAACCGATCCTGACTTACTTGGTGCCGCGACGAAGATGATTCAGGCAATGCTAGATGAAGATAGCGAAATTGTGACGATTATCTATGGTCAAGACGCCAGCGAAGCTGATGCAGAGGCCTTAGAGACTGCCGTGATGAACATTGATGGTGATCTTGAAGTGGAAATTCATGAAGGGGATCAACCAGTTTACCCGTTCTTGGTCTCGGTTGAATAATCATTTACCAAGTTAAAATAAAGTGATTCAAGCCGTGGCTGATATCAATAGATGTCAGGGCGGCTTTTCCTTTTATTGCTATTTCTATAAGTACGCGTGATTGATTTCGGAAAACGAGACTATTGTTTCTAACGGTCATTTGATAGGATAGCAGTAAGAATTTAACGGAAAGGAGGCACACTTTGACCACGTTAAAATCATTAGAAGATCCAGTGACGGAGCTCAGTGGGGTTGGCTCACAGCGGGCGGCAGCATTAAAAACGCTGGGGATTCAAACGATCGCCGATTTGCTTACTGATTTTCCATTTCGTTATGACGATTTGACCGCGAAAGATTTGGCAACTGTCAGTGAAGGCGAAAAGATTACGTTAAAGGGAACCGTGGCTAATGAACCAGCGGTAGTTCGCTTTGGTCGTAAAAAAAGTCGCCTTAACTTTCGCTTATTGATTGGTCAAGATGTTGTAACGGTTACTTTTTTCAATCAACCTTGGTTAAGTCAACAACTAACCGCTGGTCAAGAGACGGCGGTTTATGGTAAATGGGATGCCACGCGCAAAAGTTTGTCTGGTATGAAGCTGATTAGCGCAGATAAGGGGGCATCATTCGGGGCGATTTACACGGTGAATAAGCATATTCGTCAAAGTACGCTCGCTCAGTTGATTAAACAAGCTTATGATGCTTATCAAGACGTGATTTATCCGCTGTTGCCGCCCTACTTGTTGCAAAAATATCGATTGTTAGACCGGAAAACGATGATCCATGACTTGCACTTTCCCAAGGACCCCCAGGCAGCTAAATTGGCTCGGCGCACGGCAGTGTTCGAAGAATTTTTCTTGTTTGAGTTGCGTTTACAAATGATGCGGGCCAAAGATCATCAGGCTGCTGGAACAGAGATTGACTATGATAATGAGGCATTAAAGACATTTATCAAGACATTACCGTTTGAACTGACAGCTGCTCAAAAACGGGTGGTCAATGAAATTTGCGCGGCGATGAAACGACCGACGCATATGAATCGGTTGTTACAAGGCGACGTTGGTTCTGGTAAAACGATTGTGGCGGCCATTGTGATGTATGCGGCAATCACGGCCGGTTACCAAGCTGCACTGATGGCACCCACGGAAATCTTGGCTGAACAGCACGCCAAAAATTTGGCGGAGGTCTTTACTGATATGCCAGTCAATATTGTTTTATTGACTGGTTCCACCAAAACAAAAGCGCGCAAAACGGCTTTAGCACATATCGCCAGTGGCGAAGTGAATTTGATTGTTGGTACTCATGCCTTGATTTCAGACGATGTGATCTATCATCGTTTGGGATTAGCAGTGATTGATGAACAACACCGCTTTGGGGTTAACCAACGGCAAACGTTGCGTCGAAAGGGCCAATATCCAGATGTTTTGGCGATGACCGCCACACCGATTCCGCGAACTTTACAAATTACCGCTTACGGGGAAATGGATGTCTCAATCATTGATGAATTACCGGCCGGACGTAAACCGATTACCACGCGTTGGCTACACAGCAATCAAGTGGAAGCCGCGATGACCTTTATTCGTCAGCAGTTGAGTCATGGACAACAGGCTTATGTGGTGACACCATTGATTGAAGAATCTGAAGCCCTCGATGTTAAAAATGCTGAAGCCATTTATGCACATTTAAGTGAAAATTTTGCGCCAGACTATCAGGTTGGCTTGTTACATGGTCGTTTAAAAAACGAAGAAAAAGAAGCGGTTATGGCGGCATTTAAAGCGCACGAGTATGATGTGTTAGTGTCCACGACGGTGATTGAGGTCGGTGTCGATGTGGCTAATGCGACCGTTATGTTGATCTTTGACGCAGATCGCTTTGGTTTAGCCCAATTGCATCAACTCCGAGGGCGCGTGGGTCGAGGTGAAGTCGCTTCGACGTGTATTTTGATTGCCGATCCTAAAACACAAGATGGTATTGCTCGAATGCAAGTCATGACTGAAACAACCGATGGTTTTATTTTGGCGCAAAAAGATTTAGAATTACGAGGTTCAGGCGATCTACTGGGGACCAAGCAATCTGGGGTTCCTGACTTTAAAGTAGGCGATCCTGTGGCTCAATTGAATATCCTCCAGATTGCTCAAGAAGAGGCGTTGGCCTTAGTCGAGCGACCTAATTGGCAATTGGAACCAGATAATCGTGAATTGGCCGGCTATGAGCAACATCAGCTCAAACGGCATTCAACCCTTGATTAACGATTAACCCTTGATTATTTTAGCTAAACTAATAGAAAGTGTGGCATTAATATCGTGAAAATCGCAATAGACGCAATGGGCGGCGACAATGCACCAGAAGAAATTGTTAAAGGCGTTGAATTGGCTCGTGATGCTTTTCCGGACATGACATTTCAACTATTTGGTCCCACAGACCGCATTACGCCATTGGTGAGAAATACTGATCGCATCACTGTGATTCATGCCGCCAGTGTGATCGCCATGGAAGATGAGCCCGTCCGTGCGGTTCGCTCAAAGAAGGATTCATCAATTGTTTTAGCAGCAACTGCAGTTAAAAATGGTGAGGCCGATGCCTTTTTCTCAGCAGGTAACACCGGTGCGGTTTTAGCCGCCGGATTATTTATCATTGGGCGGGTTAAGGGAATCGACCGACCTGCCCTAACGACAACGCTGCCAGTAGTGACTGGCGATGCAAGCGGCAGTTTTACGATGCTTGATGTTGGCGCCAACGCGGACTACAAACTCAGCAATTTGGAGCAATTCGCGATTCTGGGGAACTTCTATGGACAAACGGTCATGGGCATCAAGCAGCCACGAATCGGACTGCTCAATAATGGCACGGAGGCCGACAAAGGGGACAAAGTGCATCGTGAAGCTTATCAACGTCTGAGTGAATCCGCTCCGCTTAATTTCATTGGTAACGTTGAATCACGTGAGTTATTGAACGGCGCTGCCGATGTGGTCGTCACGGATGGTTTCACTGGTAATGCGACCTTGAAAGCCATTGAGGGTACAGCACTGTCGATGATGAGCCTGATTCGAGCAAAAATTATGGGTTCCACAAGTGCTAAGCTTGGCTACGTGTTAAGTCGCAAGGCTTTTCACCAAGTTGGCCAAGTGATGGATTACTCGAAGCATGGCGGGGCTGTTTTATTGGGATTAAAGGGAGCGGTCATTAAAACGCACGGTTCTGCCAAGGCTGAAACGGTCCGCAATACGATGAGCCAGATTCATCAAATTGTGGAAAGTGGTTTGATTCAAAAAACGATTGATTATTTCGAACAAGAGGCCACCGAAAAAGCAGCTGATGATCAGACTGAAAAATAGCGGTGATAGTGGACATTTACCTGCGAAAACGATAAACTAAGTGACTGTAAAACACTTCTTAGAAACTAGGGAAATCATGACTAAAGACGAGATTTTTAATAAAATTGCCGATATTATTGACGATCGCTTTGAGGTCGATCGAGACAAGGTTACTAATGACCTGAATTTTCGAAGTGACCTGGACGCGGACTCAATTGATTTTGTGGAGTTTATTATGGAGCTAGAAGATACATTTGGCGCCGAAATTTCCGATGAAGATGCTGAAAAATTGAGCACGATCGGACAAGTGGTGGATTACATTTACAACCATCAGGATAAAGCTGAGTAATAGTAAAAACCGCCGGTAAGGCGGTTTTTTTAAGACAAAAGGAGAACTATTTTGATACCAGGATTACAAGCAGAACTTGCCAGTCAGTTTGATATTCACTTTAATCGTCCTGAATTACTGGATGAAGCCTTCACTCAGGCAAGTTATGTCAACGAACACCCCCATCAAGGATTGAAATTTTATGAACGGATTGAATTTTTAGGTGACGCTGTGTTGCAGCTCACCGTGTCAGAATATATTTATCGGCGGTATCCAGAAATGCCACAAGGTAAGTTGACCCGTTTACGAGCGGCCATGGTTCAGGAAGCTAGCTTTGCGAAATTTGCGCTAGAGTGCCATTTTGATCGTTATATTCGGCTTGGTAAGGGTGAAGAAAAAGAGGGTGCCCGTCACCGTGCGTCATTACTTTGTGATATTTTTGAATCTTTTGTTGGCGCGTTATATTTGGATCAAGGCAAAGATGCCGTGGTGGCGTTTATTAGTCGGGTGATTTTTCCTAAACTTGATGCGGGATGGTTTGATCACGCGATTGATTATAAGACGGCGTTACAAGAGTGGTTACAACGGGATGGTGACGTGCACATTGAATACGATTTAGCCGCCGAAACCGGACCAGAAAATGATCGTGACTTCACGATGACGGTGGCCGCTGCCGGTGAAATTATCGGTCAAGGCACGGGTAAATCAAAGAAGATTGCGGAACAATCAGCGGCTTTACAAGCGCTGACTAGTTTACGTGGCCAGCAAGAAACCTTAGTGGATCATGGTCGCGATCAAGCTGACAATTAATGATGTAACGGATGGTGTGCATGAAACTCAAGACGCTAGAAATCAGCGGCTTTAAGTCATTCGCTGATAAGACAAAAATTGAATTTATGCCGGGAATGACTGGAATTGTTGGGCCTAACGGGAGCGGTAAAAGCAACATCATCGAAGCAATTCGATGGGTGTTGGGCGAGCAATCAGCTAAAGATCTGCGTGGTAATAAGATGAGTGATGTGATCTTTGCTGGGGCGGCTAACCGAAAGCCTTTGAATCGTGCTGAGGTCTCGATCACGTTTGATAACACGGATCACTACTTGAAAAGTGACTTTAGCGAGGTCAAAGTGACCCGTCGTTTATTTCGAAATGGCGAAGCAGACTACTTAATCAACGGTCAAGACTGTCGATTGCGAGATATTTTAAACCTGTTTATGGACACCGGATTGGGCCGAGAATCCTTTTCAATTATCAGTCAGGGTCGTGTTGAGGCGATCTTTAATAGTAAGCCTGAAGACCGTCGTAGCATTATCGAAGAAGTAGCTGGTGTTTACAAGTACAAGCAAAACAAAGAAAAAGCGCAAAAAGAGTTAACGACGACGAGCGAGTATTTGGATCGCGTCAATGATATCATTGCTGAATTGGAGAGCCAGTTAGAGCCGCTGGCGGAGCAAAGTGCATTAGCAAAAGACTATTTGGCCCAGAAACAACGTTATGATCAATTAGATCAATCGCGATTAGTCTTGGAAATTCAGGCGAATCGGACGGCTAAACAGACAGTAGATCAGCAAATCACGCGGGCTAACCAGCAAGTCAGTGATTACGAAATCAAGGTTAAAGAACAAATGGCCGAGGTTGATGAGCGCAAGCAACGGCGTGCCGAATTAACCACGACCAAAGATCAGTTACAGGACCGATTGGTTCAATTGACTGAACAGGTGGCAACCTTAACTGGTCAACAAGCAAATGTCGCGACACGCACCCAGTTTCAGCAGCGCCAACTAGCAGAGTTGAACGCTAAGAAACAAGAAGTTGTTAAGGCGTTAACTAAGTCACAGGCGGAATTGGCGCAACTGTCAGCGACCATTGATGAGCAGACAGACGCCGTGAATAATGCCCAAGCGACTGTAGCGGCTTTAGCAGGGGATAAGCTAAAGCAACAACAAGCGAAATTAACAGATCGCTTATCCGCGTTACAAGATGAATATGTTTCGATCATGCAAACGGTGACGACTTTGCACAATGAACGCCAATTTTTGGTCCGTAGCCATGAACAGGGTAGCCAACAACAAAGCCGGTTAACGGAACAAACACATAAGTTGACCACCCAGGTTGCCGATATTGAACAACAGCTCAACACGACTGCTGAACAAGTCACGGCTGCCAAGATTGATCACGATCAGCTGCAGGACCAATTAGAAAAAGCTAGACAACAGCATCAATTGTTAAGTCAGCAATTTGATCAAGAACAAAAGAATTGGTATAACGCACTCAATGTACAGCAGCGAGCTAAAGCGCGAGCTGAGAGTTTATCGGCGGCAAATAGTGATTATGCAGGCTTTTATCAAGGGGTCAAAGCGATTTTAGCTCATCGCCAACAATTCACGGGACTGGTGGGACCAGTGGCTGATTTATTGACCGTTCCACAGTCCTTAACGAAGGCCATTGAAACAGCGCTGGGTGCGCAACTGCAACAGCTGGTCGTTAAGGACGAACAGACAGCGCGTGATGCTGTTCATTACTTGACCCAACAACGCGCAGGTCGAGCAACATTTTTACCGCTGACAACGATTCATGGTCGAACATTAATTGCATCACAACTAGCGCCATTGCGATCGATGACCGGATATGTCGGTTTAGCCAGTGAGTTGGTGACCTATCAAACACAGGTTCGTCCCGTCGTGGATTATTTACTTGGCACGACGATTGTGGCAACTGATTTAGATGCAGCCATTGCAATCGCCAAGCAAGGTGGCCATCGTTTTCGGATTGTGACCCAAGATGGTCAAGTGATGAATGCGAGTGGTTCCATCACCGGTGGGGCTAATCGTCATCAAACCAGTGGCCTGTTGAGTCAGCGAGCAGAAATTGATGAGCTCAACAACGCTATCGATAAAATGCAACAAGAACTTCGTCAGCAAGAACAGTCGCTGCATGAGCGGCAACAACGGTTGGATGACAGTGCAACTGCTGGCGCTAAATTACGCGACCAAACCGATCAGGCTGCGGGAACTTTACAACGTTTGCAAGGGCAAGCAACCTTGATTAATGAGCAGCTAACGGTCGCTAAACGGCGGCTAGCTGCGAGCCAATTGGAGCAACAGCAGCAAGGGCTAGATGCGACTGATTTTCAAAGTCAGCTGACACAAAACCAGGCCAAAACTGCCGAAGCGGAAGCTCGGCTGGCACAGCTAACTGAGCAGAGAAAACAAACTCAACAGGATCTGACTGCTTTAAGTGCGGACGTGGATACTAAACGATCGCAACGACAAGAAAAGCAGGAGTGGCTAGCGGCTGCTCAGGCCGAATTAGCTGCTAAGCAACGCGACCAAAAACGGGTGCAGGCCCAAATTAAAGAGTGGCAGCGGCAAGCAGCAGACCTAAGCAACCAGGTCGTGGCATTAACAGATGACCATCAAGCAGCTGGTGCAGATTCGCAAACCACGAGCCATCAGTTGAAACAAGCAGAAGCGAAACGAGACACGACCGAGCAAAAAATTCAGCGAGTTAGCGACGAGTTGACGGGTTTAGCTGAGATATTGGTTCAGTCAGAAGCAGATTTAACGCGTCGGCAGGAGCTTCAACGGGCTGCTTTGAGTGAAATGAACGATTTCAGTGCGCGGCAATCACGATTAGCAACTTTGCTAGATAACGATCTGACGCAATTGAGTGAAACGTATGGGTTGAGTTTTGAAGCCGCTGCTGAGGCATTGGCTGATTTGCCAATTGACGCGATTAAAAAACAATTGAAATTGCTAAAACGAGGTCTCGACGAGATCGGGGATGTTAACATTGGGGCAATCGATGAATACCAGCGCGTTTCCGATCGCTACGATTTTTTAGCCCGCCAACAGTCCGACTTGGTCACAAGTCGTCAACAATTGGAGACGACCATGGCGGAAATGGATGAAGAGGTACAAACGCGTTTTAAAGCAGCTTTTGATGAAGTGGCCGCGGCTTTTAGCGAAATCTTCGTCAAAATGTTTGGCGGCGGTCAAGCTCGATTGCAACTAACCGATCCCGAAAATCTGCTGACGACAGGGATCGACATTATGGCACAACCACCTGGCAAAAAATTCCAAAGAATGAGTCTGTTATCTGGTGGTGAACGCGCACTTACGGCGATCACGTTATTGTTTGCCACCTTAGTCGTGCGTCCAGTCCCATTTGCGATTTTAGATGAGACAGAGGCAGCCTTAGACGAAGCCAATGTTAGCCGATTTGCCCATTATCTAAGAGATTTCGGTGGTGAAACGCAATTTATCGTGATCACGCATCGTAAGGGGACCATGGTGAATGCTAATCTGCTTTATGGGGTGACCATGCAGGAATCTGGGGTCTCAAAGATGGTGTCAGTTTCATTGGATGACTTGGCTGATGATGCGTCGTAATGAATTAATTAAAATGCTAAAATAATCGGGAAAAGTAGGTGATTTGATGGGCTTATTTGATATTTTCAGAAGACGTAAAAATGATGAAAGCGCGGCCGACGCAGCTTCAAAATCGACAAGCGAGCCGTCCAGTACGGTCGCATCGGCAAGCGCTGAGTCGGCCCAATCGCTTGAGTCGACAGTATCCGATCAGCAAATTGAACCAGATTCAAATAGTGGTGCAACAGCGAATATTGCTGGAAGTGAGTCGAATTCAGAAGCTGCGACCGAATTAAGTTCGTCAGTAGTGAACACTAGCAGTCAGTCCGCTGAAGTATCAGTGTTATCAGCGACGGAAATGGTGCAAGAGGAAGCTGTCAGCACGCCCCCTTCCTTGACCGCGCGGCAGTCCGTTGCTGATTCATTGTCTGCAGCTGCCAAAGTCATTCAGTCCCAGGCTGATGTGGCAGTCGCCGATCAATCGGGTGACGCTGAATCTACAGTTAAGGCCACGGTTGAGACGAGTGATAGTTCGGTAGAAACGGTTTCAACAGCAGTCGCTGAGAATGAGCGTCAGGCAAATGACGAAGATGGTAGTCATGAAGGATCAACTGACAGCCAGTCAACTGATGCCGAACTTTATGATAAGGGATTGGCCAAATCGCGGCGGACTTTTGGTGACCGGTTAAACGCCTTTTTAGCGAACTTTCGAAGCGTTGACGAGGACTTCTTTGAAGACTTGGAGGAGACCCTCATTGGCGCGGACGTAGGCTTTAATACGGCAGTGACGATTACGGATCAGCTACGTGATGAAGTCCGCTTGAAGAATGCCAAGAAGCAATCAGATGTCGAAAACGTCATTATCGAAAAATTGGTTAATTTGTATGATGCAGAGGGAAATGGTGAGGATAATTCGGTTAACTTTGCCAAAAATGGTCCAACAGTCATTTTCTTTGTCGGTGTCAATGGAGTGGGGAAAACCACAACCGTTGGTAAAATGGCGAATATGTATAAGCTACAGGGCAAAAAGGTTTTGTTAGCCGCTGCAGATACTTTTAGAGCGGGTGCGATTGAACAACTGCAAGTTTGGGGGCAACGCGACGATGTGCCGGTGGTTGCCCTGCCTGAAAAGAGTGATCCGGCAGCAGTTGTTTATGATGCCGTTCAGCGGGCTAAACGAGATAATGTGGACATCTTGATGGTTGATACAGCCGGACGTTTGCAAAATAAGGTTAATTTGATGAACGAATTGGCCAAAATGAAACGTGTGTTGAGCCGGGAGATTCCTGACGCCCCTCATGAAGTCCTGTTAGTCTTAGATGCGACTACTGGTCAGAACGCTTTGAATCAGGCCAAAACTTTCGGTGATGCCACTGATGTGACGGGGATCGTGTTGACGAAATTGGACGGTACCGCTAAAGGTGGTATTGTTCTGGCGATTCGCAATGAATTACATTTACCCGTTAAATTCGTGGGCTTAGGTGAGCAAGTGAATGATTTGCGGCCCTTTGATCCAAGTGAATTTGTTTACGGCTTATTTAAAGATCTCATTACTAACTAAATTGGGTGAGCAAAACGGTCCCGGCTGGTAAAGTCAGGACCGTTTTTTCTACAAGAGGCGAGAGAGATTCCGGTTAGCCACGAAGATATGCAAGAATATTCCGCTGATAGGGCATAAATTCAGGGGTGATGCCTTTATGTCTTCTTCTAGCTCAGCGATTGTTGTCAGGAACTTTTCAAATGGCATTGTTTTAAGCGGCGGGCCGCTGAAGATGTAAATGAGCTCTCGGTCAAATGAATCTCAAAGAAATCCGGTAAAGACGAAGTGCTGTCTGTCACAACGCGGCAGTAAAATAACCATAACGGGAGTAAACTGTAGTGAAGATGGTCGGTATTTGATTTTGAAAGGGGATGTCTCGAATGATTGACTACAGTAAAGTAGATCCTAACTTTGATCGATTTATTATGCATGCGAAAGATGTAGCTGTTACTCACCCCAATGTTTCAAAAGAGGCTCGTCAAAAACAGGTCGAAACCCTAGCGAGACTGGAAAAAGAAGATAAAGAGAAATCTAAATGAAATACAATCTTATTTAAGCGATGACTGCAACAAGTCACCGCTTTTTCTTGAATGCAGGCCGAATAAAGAACAACTGAGACGTTTTCCAAGACCCTAAATGCGAGAACGGAGCCAAAGATTATGTCAGAAGAAACAACAGAAAACACTGAGGTAGAAACTCTTGAAACGCCGGTAGTTGATTCTGATCGGGCGGTTGCGCAAGGAAACTGCCGATAAGAAGAAGTGGTAGCTTGCCGAAATGCGCAACAATTGTGTTAGCCAACGTTGATCTGTAATTGTCATTGTGTACGTCTCACTTGATGTGGGCATCATACGAACAAACGTTCCGGAATAGCAAGACAAAAAAGTACCAGTTCCTGACATCAGAGTAATAGGGAACAGGTACTTTTTCTATTTTAATTCGTTCTTCTTAACGGATTTACCGGTGAAGTTCACCATTCCAGAGTTCTTCATTGATATGTCGATAAAATGCTTCGGTGGCGGGAATTCTAGGAATAACTACGCCTTTCATCGACTTTTGAACCGAATCAGCAGTTCTGGTATTTATTACATTAAATTTCGTGCGTTTATTTTTCATATTATTTCTATATATAATTAACCCGCCCAAGTTGCGAACAAAAGTTGAGATAAGTTTAAGGTGGGCGTTCCGATATCGAAACGCACTCAATTTGATGAATCTCTATGAAATTTTGAACAAATAAAAAATGCGTATAAACGCTGGTGTATCAACGTTTATACGCATTTTTACAAGGCTTTAAAAACCCATTCGATTGCCCCTGGCTGGGTTCGAACCAGTACTCACCGAGGTGAACAGCGACCTGAACGCTGCGCGTCTGCCAATTCCGCCACAGGGGCATGAAACAATTGAGAACTCTCAACAAAGTAATAGTTTACACGACCGGCTCGAACACGGCAAGCGCTGCCATGAATTTCGTTTAATTATTTTTGAATTCATATTGTGTTGACTTTTATATTATACTCCGTATAATATAGTCATATTCAAAGTTGGCTAGTCAGGCCTAACTAAATTAAAGTAATGAGGAGGCGGTGGCATGAGTATTCAAGTTAGCAGTGAGTTACTTGATGGCATGGTGCTAGCGTTGCTAGATCGTGAAGATCTATATGGATATGCACTCACGCAGCAAATTCAGGTCTCGATTTCTGTTTCAGAGTCAACAATGTATCCCGTCTTACGGCGCCTAAAAAAAGAGGCTTGGTTGACCACGTATGATCAGCCCTTTCAGGGACGTAACCGACGATATTATCAGATTACTGATGCGGGTAAAATTCGACTGGGCGAAATCTTACACGAATGGACGGCTTACAAGGTTAGTTTAGATCGGATTTTTAATCCGTTGGCAACGCCGTCGACAGATGAACGGGGGGATATTGATGACAAATGAAACATATTTAATTGAACTGCAGCGGCGCCTACACGGATTGACCGAGGAAGAACGCGCTGATGTCTTAGATTTTTATACGGAATATATTGAAGATGCTAATTTAACGGATGGTGACGAAATCATCGCTAAGCTTGGTACGCCAAAACAATTGGCGCGTAAGGTGTTAGCAGATTATTCAATTAAAGAAAATGAGACTGCAGAACAAAAAGGTGAGCGGCGTAGTCCTCGGTCAAATGCGACAATGGTCTGGTTGATCATTTTGGCAGTATTATCAACGCCGGTCACGATTCCGGCGGCGATCGGCATCATCTTAATTCTCTTGCTGGTTATATTTATGGCAATTTTGGCGGTTGGGCTGGCAGTTGTTTTGGCAATCACTTTATTAGCGGCTGGTCTGATGGTGGCTGGGGTATCACTTTACACTGGTTTTTGGCTGTTGGGCAGTCACGTCTTTATTGGGATCGCCTATATTGGCATTGGCTTAACTGGACTCGGTGGCGCTTTAGTCCTGATGCCATTGTTCTATTATATTGTGCGCTGGCTCATTCAGATGATTGCAAACTTCATTCAGTTTGCCTATCGCAAGTTTAATAATCGTCGACAACAACCGCGAGGGGGGCAATCCGCATGAAACGAACGTTAAAAATTGGTTTAGTTATTTTAGTGACTGGTTTAGTCTTAATGGCAATTGGAGCCATGACGCACAGCTTTAAAAGCGTGACCTTTAACGATCAACATCAACCAGAGCTAGTGCACGTGAAGACGTTTGATCGAAAGGTGAAATCATTCAAGGTGCTTGATGTCAATTTAAAAAGCAACCAGCTCCGGATCAAGGAAGGCGATAGTTATCGAGTGCAGGTTCGCAGTAATGCCAAGGCGATGCCACGGGTTACAGTTAAAAATCAACGCTTGGTCATCGAACAAACTAAGCATGATAACTCGACTTCTGGTTGGCATTTTGGGTCCGATGGCAATGACATGATTGGTTATAGTTTTAGTGGCGGACGCAGCCAACTGCCGGATCGAACGGTGGTTGTCACGGTCCCACGAGGCACAAAATTGGATCAAATTAAATTAGTCAACCGAGACGGGGACCTGCGGTTGACGGATATTCAAACAAATAAACTGACAATTCGCACGGATAGTAACGTTAGCTTGGAGCACGCCACGGTTGGTGAAGGCATGCGACTAAGTACTGGCGATGGCAATATTTACTTGCAGCAGATGAATCTCACAAATCCGCAGCTGACAACTGACGATGGTGACGTTGCTTTGAAAGACGTTTGGTTAAATCAAGCGACGGTTCAACTGACGGATGGGGACTTTCGGATGCGTAATGGCGGAATCACCGGGATTGTAAACGTTAATAATCAGGATGGTGATAATACGGTTGTCGGTGCAGATCGTGGTAAAGGCTATATTTTACATGGTGCTGATAATAATCGTTTGTTCGATCAGCATCGTGAAGACGGTGGCTTGTTACAGCAAAACGAAACCAATAATGATCGCCTGCAATTAACTACCAATGATGGCGATAATTCCGTACAATGATGTTGAACGTTGTTGATTTATGCTAGTTGGGAGGTATAACGATGAAAAAACATTTAACTAAATCTAATGATCGTGTTTTAGCGGGCGTTTTTGGCGGAATTGCCGAATACTTTGGTTGGGACGTGGCGCTAACAAGGGTCATTGGTAGTATTTTGATACTTTGGTCAGTTGGAACCGGTTTGATTGCCTATGCGATTGCAGCATTAGTGATGCCTGAGCCGGATGGCACACATTTTTCAGCGACTGACCGGTTTAATTCCCAAGCTGACACACATCATGAAGACACTTTTGATGGCGAATTCACTGATCCAGATCGACCTCATCATGATGATAAGTAACCAAGTCTAAAAAGTACGTGGTGCCATTAACCTGAAAGTGACAAAAATGAGGCCGTCTCCCGTGATTGCGGAAGACGACCTCATTTTTTATCGAACGATGTAAATGCTGGTAGTTAATTTAGTAAGTGCGTCTAATGTAAGATCGTAACTAGTAGCTGGGTCATCGCCAAACTATTAATCAGAAAATGGACTAAGATTGAATTAAACTGTTTTCCGGTCCATAGATACGTCGCCGCCAAAACAGCGCCCATTAAACAATAAACAAGAAAACTAATTGGGTTGGATGAAAGATGACCGGTAGAAAAAATGAGGCCAGAAAGGATAATTTTCAACCAAGTTTGCGATGGTTTAAAAAAGATATTTGTGATCACGCCACGAAAAACAAGTTCTTCCAAAAATGGCGTTAAAAAAATGGCTGAAAAAACGAACGCGACTAGTGCAACAGGGCTGGTCTTCATAATTTGACTAATGGCATCATTATTCGCCGTTGATTGTTGATGGTATAGCACCTGTTGAAGGCGAAGCAACAGTGATTCACCTAAGACGATGACTAGATAAGCGAGGATGGCAATTCCTAAATCGCGCCATTTAAAATCATGGAACAAGCGCTGACCTGACCAATAACGAAAACGACGATAAGCGATACAGATCGCTAGTCCGAAAGCCGCCCAATAGCTTAAGGTCAACAGATAGCCACTGAAATTAGCGTAGGAGGCATGCTTAGCCATTCCCAGTAGCGCTGGTGGTAGTTGGACCATGACCCACAGCGCAATTACTTCGAGGATTCTAGACCAGCGGGAGTGGTTAGTTGGTTTCTCGGAATTAAAGTTGGTCATGAGGTTCCTCCTTGTCAGTTTGCTGCCCACGCAATTGCCACACTTTAATGACCGTGATTAAGATTGTGGTGATAATAAAGGCTCCAATCCACAACAAGAACAAGGCGACACCGGTCAGGTGTTGAACTTCGGTTATCCAAACGACGCTGCCAAAGATGAGCACCGCGATTAAAATAATAATGAGTGAACTTTGCTGTCGCATAATGGACCTCCTAAAAAGTACGTTCATTGTAGCATAGTCTTGTCTAACACCGACTTTTAAAAATAATTGGCTTAGGTCATGGAAATTAGACCAATAATAAAAGCCCCAGCGTTCACTGGGGCAGCAAGGCTAACATGGCGCTAGTCGAAATGAGTTGCATTGGCCTGAGCTCTGCCCCACAGGCGGAGTAGGATGAACCGTTGCGCGGCAGAAAATAGTGACTAAGCAAAGGCGTGGTTTAGATTTTGCACGACGGCTCACTAAACTTCGGCGTCCTTGCCAACCTTGCGTGCTTTTAGTGTAGCGAGAAAGACTTGTCTGCGGCAACAAATGTGCCTAAACGACAGCTTTACCGATCTTTAAAAGAATCAATTGGATTAGGTTACTGGCTCGATTGAGCAAAAAAATCGCCGCTTTGCGCGACGATTAGAAGGGTGACCGTCCAAGTCATGCACCTTGACGCACATCCTTGGACCATGGTTGGCGAATCATCTGACGGCCATTGAGGGGGCCAATTTTGATGGTTGTCATAGACACAAGTGTTTGTAAAACAAGCAATGTGTGAAAGTTGAAACCCTGTGCCATAAGTGGCAGGGATGAACTTGATATCCGCAAAGGGATATCAAAAAACGACAACAGCCAAGACCACGGGGTCTCAAAATTGACGGCACCTTGCACAGCGGTTACCACCTATCCGATAGTGATCGTCGCAGTTTGGCAGCTGACCCTTCCAGTGATTTTATTATAGTCATCCGGTTGGCAAAGCAGTTATTAAACGTGCTTCAAACGTATTAACTGCACTAGCTGCTGTCACTGTTGTTGGACGGTTACCTTACAAACTTCCGAATTGACTCAAAAAGTGATTGAACCCGCATTTAAATAACGGCTGTGCTAAGATAAAACAAGACATTTGAGAAAAGAGCGTGACAAGATGGGCATGATTCGCATTAATAATATGAGCTTCCACACATATAATGGTGTATATCCTGAAGAAAAAAAACTTGGTCAGCGACTAGAAGTCGATGTTGCATTGGCATACCCAATTGAGACCAAGGTACATGACGATGATATTACAACGACCATTCACTATGGCCATGTCTACCAAGACATAGAAGATTACGTATTAAATCATCCGTTTAATTTGATTGAATCACTCGCTAATCATTTATTGACGATGCTACAAACTAAATATCCCCAGGCGACGGGGGTCCAGTTACGAGTTCGCAAGTATGCTGTACCGATCGCGGGCATCTTTGATAACGTTGAAATTGAGGTGTCGGGAGGCGATTTAACATGACCACTGCTTACTTAAGCTTAGGATCTAATTTGGGCAACCGCCGTGGCCATTTGTTGGCCGCCATCGCACAATTACGGGCCTCACGAGCGATCGACAACATCCGGGTGGCACATTTTTATGAAACGCAGCCAGTGGGTGGCGTCATTCAAGACAACTTTTTGAACACTGCCGTTGCCGTGGAGACTGAATTAAGTGCTGACCAATTGTTGGCTAGTTTACATCGTTTGGAATACGCCGAACATCGCCGACGATTCGTACATTGGGGGCCGCGTACCCTTGATATTGATATCATTTTTTTTGGCGACGAACATATGCATACGAACACCTTAACGATTCCGCACCCAGAGGCACCTAACCGCAAGTTCGTGCTTGTGCCATTATTAGAAATTAGTGGTCCTGATCGACAAATTCAACGGCAACTTGTCGATTGGTTAGCAGAGACCAATGATCAGACGGAAATTATTAAACTAGGCAGTGATGCCTGAATGGAGCATGATGGAATGACAGATGAACAAATGGCAACCGTGGCGGATGCTATCAAAACGATTCTGGAAGCGGTGGGAGAAGACGCTGATCGACCAGGATTACAGGAAACGCCCAAGCGGGTTGCTAAGGCATACAATGAAATGTTTTCTTCACTGACAGAACCGACGTTTACGGATTACAAATTATTTCATGAAGCAGATAATGCGGATATGGTCGTCGTGGGGCAAATTCCTTTTTATTCGATGTGTGAGCATCATTTATTACCGTTTTTTGGGCGTATTAGCGTTGCATACATTCCTACGGATGGGACGATCATCGGGTTGAGCAAGATTCCTCGGCTAATCGATTTTGTCACCCACCGACCGACCGTTCAGGAAAATGTAACTAATGCAATTGCCACAGAATTAACGCGGATTCTCAATCCGGCTGGCGTGGCGGTGAGTGTGGCAGCTCGACACATGTGTATGGAAATGCGTGGTATTAACAAGACCGGTTCCGTCACCCAAACGGCCAAATACTTAGGCGCGTTTGCCAGCGACCAAACTTTAAAACAGGAATTTTTAATGAGGGCCGAACATGGCAACCTTAACCTATGAGCAACTGATCAAACAATTAAATCAGGCTATGTTAGCTGGGGAGGCTAACCGGGTTCCTTTGTTACGTCGAGTCTTGGCACAGGCTGGGCATCCGGATCAACAGGCACCACGAATTCATGTCGTTGGGACCAACGGCAAAGGCTCAACAGTGGCACTGCTAGCCCGAACCATTCAGGCTGGTGGCTATCGCGTGGCAGTCTTTGCTAGCCCAGCCATCCTTGATCAACGTGAACAATTGACAATCAATGGGGAAATGATTGAAAAAACGGTATTTGTTCGCTGTTATGAACAATTGTTACCGGCGGTTGAAGCAGTGGTCGGTTCGGCAGATCGGCTAACTATCTTTGAATGGCTATTTTTAATTGCGATGCAGTGGTTTGCTAATCAACACGTCGATTTGATGATTATCGAAGCCGGATTGGGTGGTCAGTTTGATGCAACTAATGCAATTACGGTGCCATTAATGAGTGTCTTTACCCATATCGCCCTAGATCATACCCGTTTATTGGGGCAAACAATTGGTGAGATTGCGACCAATAAGGCGGGCATCATTAAGCCGCAAACGACGGTCGTCATCGCGCCTCAGCAGGCGATAGAAGCGACAACGGCGATTAAAAAAATTGCGAGTGCGCAACATGTTCCCGTGATCACGGCTTCGTTAACGGCGTTCAGTCACATTCACCTCGGCTTAGATGAGACAACGTTGACCATCGATAGTTCATTGGGACGTTGGTCGGGCGTCAGCTTAAATCTCGTTGGTCGTCATCAATTAGCGACTGCCGCGACTGTATTGACAGTATTGGTCCAGTTAAGCCAACGTGGGTGGCAGCTAGGTGAAGACGCGGTCCGTAGTGGGTTTAAAGAAGTTCATTTGCTGGGCCGATTTACTCAGGTACCGGCAACGAGGCAACATCCTGCGTTAATTCTTGATGGTGCTCACAATCCTGATGCAATGGCAGCTCTGGTGACTACTCTGCGGGAGCTCGCGCCAAACCAGAAATTCACGTTTATTTTGGGATTTCTGGCCGATAAAAACATTCCAGCCATGTTAACGATGCTGCTACCACTAGCAGACAATGTTATTTTAACGACCCCGGATCAGCCGACACGAGCGCTGGCAGTTGATGATTTGGCTGAACTAGTCGCAGATGAAATCGGCCGCCTGACATTATCGGACTTGACCGTTTACCAGGCCGCTGACATGAACGAGGTGCGTCAATTATGGCAAGCTTCTTGGCTGACCACAGCCGCGCCAGTTGTTGTAACGGGGAGCTTTTATTTGATTCGCGCACTAGAGGAGGCGGCCATAGATGGCTAAATCGACGAAACCGCTGCTGGTCGCCGCGACCAACAATCCCTTTAAATTTGCGGAGTTAGCCCGTACTTTTGCCGCCAGTGGCTACTCATTGCAGCCGTATTGGCAATATTTGGGACGACAGCATTTTCCCGCTGAAGGGACGGAAAATTTTACTGACAATGCGATCGGAAAAGCCAATTTTATTGCCAAGCAGCTACCAGAGGCGATTGTTATCGGTGATGACAGTGGCTTGTTTGTTGACGCGCTTCCAGATCATTTTGGCGTTACGACGATTCGTGAGTTAAATGAGCATGCCAAAACGGATGCCCAGATGAATCAATACATTATTGACTTGTTGGCACCAACACGGGCGTCACGGCAGGCAATGTTGACAACGACCTTGACGGTGGTACCACCCAGTCGAACAGCTTTTTCGAAAACTGGATCAACGACTTTTACGATTCCTTTTCAACCAATCGGACGGTATAGTCACGGGTTTGATCGCATTATGTGGCTGTCCGAGATTGGCATGACCTTAGCGCAACTTCCAGATCAGGCGCGTATTCCGTTTACACCTCGTGGTCATGTGGTGCCGCAGGTGATTCATGAACTAGTCTTACACGGCGATTTTTAAACTAAAATTTTGCTAACATGACCGGTTAATTTAAGGAGTGATGAGCAATGATTGTAACTACATTGACGAGTACCGCTCAAGATTTGGCGGGGATTGCTTTAAGCGCGAGTTTAGAACGACAAGAAAAGCTGGCGTTGACATTTAGTGAGTTGACTGAAGGCGAACGCCAACGGTTAACGGTTCTGTTAGATAACTTAGATGCCATCGTTGTGCCGTCACCGATGGCAGTTGAAACGCTAATTGACGATGGCGCGTTACGAACTTTAACGGTCCAATTGCATAAACAATTTCATCAACCCAGCCTGGATCAGGCAATGGTTGCCATTCGCGAGGCTCGAGAAGTCCATTGGCGGGCTGGCCGATTTGATTTTAAAACATCCAGCCAACCAGTTATCTATGGCATTTTAAATGTCACCCCCGATTCCTTTTACGATGGTGGTCGCTATCAGGAACCGACAGCGATTTTAAACCACGTGATGACAATGGTTGAAGCCGGTGCCAACGTGATTGAAATTGGTGGGCAAACGACGCGGCCAGGGTTTACCCCCATTGATGCGACCACGGAAATAACACGAGTTGTGCCCGTTTTGCGGGCCATCAAACAACATTTTCCTGAAGTCGCCGTTGCCGTCGATACCTATAAGTATCCAGTTATGAAGGCAGTTTTAGATGAAGGTGTGGACATCATCAATGATGTGAATGCTTTTACGGACGATCCAGCCAAGTTAACACTTTTAGCACCGCAGGCTGTGGGGTTATTAACGATGCATGCGAGTCGTGGCAAAGAATATCAGAATTTAACTCAGGCAATGTCCCGCTTCTTTTCGGAAAACATCGCGGCTTTGACGGCTGCGGGAATTGATCCCGAAAGAATTGCGTTGGATGAGGGGATTGGTTATGCGAAAATTGCCGATGGTTATCAGGATTTCACAATGATGCGAAATCTCGATCAATTTCTTAATTTGAAACGACCACTAATGATTGCGATTTCACGTAAGGGGTTCGGCCATAAATTGTTTGGTCTCGCTAAGGAGGATCGCTTATCGGTGACGTTGATTGCTGAAGCTTATATGTATTTACATGGTGGGCGAATTTTGCGTGTTCATGACGTTTCAGAGACAGTCCAGTTGGTCAAATTACTCCAAACGATTGAACAGAGTTTCTGGTTTCCTGATCGTGAGGAACCAGGTCGAGTTTGAATTAGAGTTAATTAGCTTTTATTAAAAAGGCGGCAGAACAATTAACTGGCCGTCGTTTTTGATTCTGGCTAGTGTATAATTGGAGACTAAGAAATTAAAGGGAAGTTTGATTATTCATGGCAAAACGAAACTTAACCACGGAACAAATTGAAACCATCTTGCAGGAACATGATTTACTGGTGAAACTGGTTCATCCGCGCGAAGCGACTAACTTCACCGCGATTACTTATGATTCGCGGACTGCTACGGCGGGGAGCCTATTTTTCTGTAAAGGTGCGTTTAAACCGGCTTATTTGCAAGCGGCTGTGGATGCTGGGGCGATTGGTTATGTGGCCGAGCAGGCTGATTCCACGCAGTCCGTCACCGGGTTTATTGTCACTAACATTCAGCAAGCAATGGCTTTATTGAGCGCCGCCTTTTTTGGCTATCCACAAAATGACCTGTTCATCGTTGCCTTCACTGGAACAAAGGGTAAAACAACTTCCGCTTACTTTACACGGGGGATGCTGCAGGCTGCCACGGGCCAAAAAACCGCCTTGTTTTCCACGATTGATCGTATTTTGGGACCTCGGCCAGAACAAGAATTCAAGTCAGATTTAACGACGCCTGAATCATTGGACTTATTTCATGACATGCGTGAGGCAGTTGATTCTGGTATGACACACCTAGTGATGGAGGTTTCCTCTCAAGCCTATAAGAAGAATCGAGTCTATGGCTTGACCTATGATGTCGGCATCTTCTTGAATATTACGCCGGATCACATTGGCCGTAACGAGCACCCAACGTTTGCCGACTATTTGCATTGCAAGCTGCAGTTACTCGTGAATTCAAAACGTTGTATCATTAATGCTGAAACCGACCACTTAAACGATGTTTATCAAGCAGCCAAAGCAACGACACAACCTGAGAATATTTATCTATATGCACGAACAGGCTATCAGCCTAGTGTGGACGTGCCCCTTGATTTTCGTTTTAAAAGTAATGAAGATACTTTAAAAGATGCTAAATTTACGCTAACCACCGTCGCTGCCAAGCGACAGGAATTGGCCCTAGATGGAACGTATCAGCTGGCGATTCCAGGCGATTATAATGAAAATAATGCTGTGGCTGCCATCATTGCTGCCGGATTGGCCGGCGCAACTGTGGCTCAAGCCCAGCAGGCATTACCCACTATTACAGTACCAGGACGCTTTGAGTCGATCACGACGCATCAGCACGGGACAATTTTTGTCGACTATGCGCATAATTATGCATCGGTTAAAGCCTTGTTGTCCTTTTTAAGAAAACAATATGTCGATAGTCGGGTCATTGTCGTCGTTGGTAGCCCTGGAGACAAAGGGATATCTAGGCGCGAAGGATTTGGTAAGGCGCTTAGTGAAGAAGCCGACATTGCCTATTTGACTGCCGATGATCCAGGCTATGAAGACCCAGCCGCAATTGCGCAACAAATTGCGGCACATATTGATCATCAACGGGTGATGGTTCACACTCAAATTGATCGGCCAACCGCAATTCGACAGGCCATTTTAGCCAGTCGCCCAAATGACGTCGTGGTTTTAGCGGCTAAAGGCGAAGATCCTTATCAGAAAGTGCGCGGCGTGGACACACCGTATCCAACGGACATGGCCGTTGCGAAGACAGTTGTGGCTGAACTTGAGCCAGACTTGTAAGCATAAAAACAGCGTGCCTCACGGTTGATTGGTAAAATCAACACGAGAGGCACGCTTTTGGTTATGAACGATTTGAAATAGCTTAAAGCGCTAATGTCAAAGTAGCCAAGATGGTCAAGGTTAAGCAAATTGCTAAGCCCCAAAGCCAGCTGGCATCCACATGAGTCTCTTGTTTGTGGGCAAAGATAAACTCGACCAGTAGGATGGCAATAAGCACCAACACAATTTGACTCAAAGTCCATCCTAGCTGGGTTTGCCAAGTGGAGACGCCATTGATAATACTGATGACAAACAGCGTTAAATAAGTCACGCGACTCAACATTAGCCACAACTTGACCCGTTTTTCGGTTGAGCTGAAGCGACCAACTAAGACAAAAATAAAAAGAATAATTGTGATCCCAACAGCAACATTGAATAACTCGTACATAACAATTCCTTTCGTTCACCGAAAAGCCGACAGTCATTTTTTGACTAATAACCACCGCTTTTGCTTGACATGTTTCATCGCCTATCATAACATGTTCGAATTGCGTTATTGTTCTGAATTCACGATTTAATCATTGAGAGATAGGGAGGCGGCCTAATGCAAGACCTAACCAGCGGGAAGCCGCTGAAATTAATTTTCTTATTCACCATGCCATTATTAATTGGCAACCTTTTTCAGCAACTTTATAATATTTCTGATACCTTAGTGGTCGGGCAGACGTTAGGTGTCAATGCCCTAGCCGCGGTGGGGTCAACCGGCTCGATCAGTTTTCTGATCATCGGCTTTGCACAAGGGCTAACGGCCGGTCTCTCAATCGTAACGGCGCAGTGTTTTGGTGCTCGTGATACAAAGGGCGTCCGTGAGAGCTTCGCCGCAAGTATTTGGATCAGCTTATTTGTGACCATTATTTTGACCATTTTGTCGTTAGCGTTCGTGCATCCAATTCTTCACTTGATGCAGACACCGAGTGCGATCTATGCAGATGCGCAAACGTTTATTTCAATTATTTTCGCGGGGATTTTTGCGTCGGTAGCCTTTAACCTGTTATCGAACATGATTCGAAGTTTAGGCGATTCGCGAACCCCATTATATTTTTTAATTGCTGGAACAGTGATCAATGTTGTCTTGGAATTGATTTTTATTCTGGTGCTCCATTTGGGGGTTGCCGGGGCTGGTTACGCGACCGTGATTTCCCAGCTAATTGCGAGTGGATTATGTATTGGTTACATTGTCCGCCAAGTACCGCTCTTACAAATTACGCGACAGGATTTACGTACAGGTTTATCACAATTAGGTACGCATATCGCGACAGGATTACCGATGGGATTTCAAATGTCGATTATCGCAATTGGCGCGATCGTTATGCAAGCCGCATTAAACAGTTTAGGAACGGCTTCAGTGGCCTCTTCAACAGCAGCCAGTAAAATTGATCAAATCGCGACGATGCCAATGGCTTCATTTGGTGTCACGATGGCGACCTTTGCCGCGCAGAATATGGGGGCTGGGCAGTACGAGCGGATTATCAAAGGGGTCCGCCAAACATTGATTTTGTCGGGAACATTTGCCATTGTCGTCGGGGCCGGCGAAATTATTTTTGGACGTTGGTTAGTTGGCTTATTCATTAATGGTCACGATGAACAGGTCTTACATTTATCACAAACATACTTTAACGTGATCGCCAGCAGTTATGTGTTATTAGCCGTGTTGTTTATTATCCGAAATACTTTGCAGGGCGTTGGACAACAGGCAATGCCAACATTTGCTGGGATCGCTGAATTGGTGATGCGAACGGCGACAGCATTCTTCTTAGTGGGTCCATTGGGATATGCAGGGGCGGTTTCTGCTGAACCGTTGGCTTGGCTGGGGTCATGTCTAGTCCTAATCCCGTCATATATGCGGGCCATTCGGCAGTTACACAACTTGCAATACATGCATGATCAAAACGAAGCCGAGAAACGAGCTGAACAGGCGCAAACACCATCGATACCCGAGCACAACAGTTGAAATATTAAGCTATCTTTGGTACGATACAAACTCGTATGTACGATAATTAACCGCAGCCCCTGTGAAGACGGCTAAGCGGGGTAGAGGTGAGATGAATGGCTGAATTACATGTTGGTGATGTTGTGACGGCGAAGAAATTTGGACCGTTTGAACACGACTTTGGTGGTGAGCTGGAGAAAGTTTACGAAAATTCAGCGTTGGTCCTAATCGATGATTACAACGACGGGGATAGCATGACGGTCAGTGAAATGAATCGACGCGCCGTTGTGAAAAAAGATGCGATTAAGGTAATCAAGGCAGCGCCGGTTCCGGAACCGGCCGAAGATGATGACGATCCTGATCAGGATAACGCCTAAGCATTAATTGAAGAAGTTTCGGTCGCTTCATTGCTATTAATTACTGGCAATGAAGCTTTTTTGTTAGTGAAAAATGAGAATTTGGTTGACGTAAATCTCATTGTATTATAATATCATCACAATACAAATATTGTTGCTAAACTGATTAAACAGAGTCGCTAAGTCGTTGCGTTCAGCGAGTGTCGTCAGATGAAAGGACATCGTGACCGCTTAGTTAAAGGTTTAATCAGAGCGTGGCTTTCACGAGAGCCACCGGGCGCCATCCGCTATCTTGGTACCAGCTACGTTTAGATGCGTGGCTGGGAGGAATGACTTGTCATTCGAACTGAGGTGGTACCACGTCTAACAACGTCCTTGGAATCTAATTGATTCTGAGGACGTCTTTTTTAGTAACAATTACGAAAGGGGTCTTTTGATGGCCGAAACAAAGCAAACACAACTGAAACGAACTCTTACCAGCCGCCACATTACGATGTTGGCATTGGGTGGTGCAATTGGGGCTGGATTGTTTAAAGGTAGTGCTAGTGCTGTTCATACAGCCGGGCCGTCTGTTATCCTGTCTTATCTATTAGGTGGCCTGATCTTGCTGTTCATCATGCAGGGCATGGCCGAGATGGCGGCAAACAACCCGGAAGCAACTGGATTCTCGGGGCTTCTAGCGCCAATCCTTGGACCTTTTGCTGCCTATTTGATTGATTGGGCCTATTTCACCATGTGGTTTTTAGACATCACAGCGGAAGCAATCGCGGCGGCCAGCTTTATCCAAATTTGGTGGCCGCAGTTATCGACCTGGTTGATTGTCTTAGTGATTGCCGTAGTGATTTCAGGAATTAATTTATTATCCGTGCGCTGGTTCGCGGAAACGGAATATTGGTTAGCTATTATGAAAATTACCGTGATCGTATTTTTTATTGTCACGGGATTATTCTTGATTGGCCACAATATGATGACAACACAACATGCTTTCGCCAATTTGACCATTCATGGTGGCTTCTTTCCCCATGGTAGCTTTGGCTTTTTAAGCGCGATGTTGATTGTGATTTATTCCTTTGCCGGCTCAGAGCTGATTGGGATCACTCTGGGGGAAGTACAGGACCCACAAAAGGTGATTCCTCGAGCAGTACACGGCATTATGTTTCGCATTATTTCCTTTTACTTAATTCCATTTTTTATCATTGTCACCTTATTTCCATGGGATCAATTGACTGACAAGGTAAGTCCGTTTGTGGCAGTGTTTAGGCTATTAAACGTCCCATATGCTGGTGATATCGTTAATTTTGTCATTATCTTGGCACTGATTTCGTCGATTAATTCTGGTATTTATTCGGCCTCACGGTTGCTGTTCGTGCAAAATCAGCGCAATCGTCGACAAACATCCGTCACCAGAGCGTTAGTTCGCCTAAATAAGTATTCTGTGCCGTATATGTCCGTTCTAGTTTGCTCAGGATCCTTATTTTTGGGAGTGATCCTATCGTTTTTTATTGGCAATGATTTATTTAATGATCTCGTTGGCTCAATCAGTTACACCATTCTTGTGATCTGGATTCTTTTATGTCTTGGCCATATTCGTAGTCGACAGGTGGCCTTTGATTCGAGCACTTATCATGTTAGTTTTTATCCACTGACTTCATACTTTGCTTTAATCTCACTGGTACTAGTCTTCTTCGGTATTTTGTTTTCAACGAGTATCGTTGTGACGGGGATAACCGTTTTAATCTATGCCGGTTTATGCAGTTACTACTACTTCACACAACGAGCTAGTTGATCTCAAAATCAGCAATTGGTCCGATGGCGTTTAGCCGTGGCGATGGTCATCTTATTCGGTAGTTTCAACTGACAGAATGGCCTTGAATATGGCTGATTAGTTAGTGTTTGAACAGGATAAGCGACGTCATTTATGAGCAAAAATAAAGACGACCACCAAAGTGATCGCCTGGAATGATCCCGAACGGATAAGTTCAGGACTGATTAAGTGTAGCACAGTGAATGACTTAAGGAAAACAAAAGTTGGGACATTAGCGATATATCAGTCCGTTAAAATAACGTTTGCCTTACTTTTTGTGGGTGATGAAATGAGGAAAAGTCCATAATAAGACGTTTGAAATTAAACCAATAAAGACAAAAGGTGGCCACCACAAAGTAATGGCAAGTGATAACAAGTTGATCGCTAGAGAAAGCCATTCTAGAGAAGTGCGGGATTTAATTAGCTTAGCATGGCGAGAAATGTGTTCTCGCAGTAAACCAAATGAAATATTATAACAAACAATGTTAACCGCGTATAAAGTTGCCGGCACGTGGGCATTAATATCAGAACCCACCCAAGCTGTCGTAGCTGGTAAAATCGATGACCAAAATAACAAGTTAATGTTAAGCCAAAGGGTTATGTTTGTAATTGAGGTCACTTTTAAAAATAAGTAATGATGGTTGACCCACATTGTCGAAATTAAGATGAATGAGAAGATGTAAGCAAAGAATTGAGGCGCCAGGGCGGTTAGGGCATTCAAAGAGTGATCTGTGTTTGGCAAATGAAGTTCTAGCACTAAAATGGTTAGGATAATGGCCAAAACACCATCGGTAAAAGTTTCTAAACGATTTTTAGTCAAAAAAACACCTCTGGATTAGAATGTTCACGAGTCAATTTGCTAGTGTAGCATTGATGGGGAAGCTGGAGACTAAGGCTAGCGAGATAGATTAGTCGTTTGTCCTCAGCAATCGCTATTTGAACAAAAAGCCAAACAAAAAGCACTTCACTTAAGAAGTGCTTTTTACATAGCGTGATTAAATGATTTAAAAAGCGGGTGACGAGAATCGGACTCGCGACACAAGCTTGGGAAGCTTGGATTTTACCACTAAACTACACCCGCAAACTTTCAACTTATATAGTTTAGCATAGCGTCAAAATTATGTCAGCAGCGTTTCGAAAAAAACTGTAATTTTCTCAAATATTACCTTAGTGGTGAACCTCGTTACCAATTTCCATAAATCGTTGGAAAATCCGATTCTTAGTAATTTTGCCGACGACCTGTGTTTGATCATCAGGATTGACGACGGGCAGTGAGTCGACTTTGTGGGTTAACAGTAGGTTACCCACATGAATAATTGAGGTCTGGGGCGTTACTGTGATCACGTTAGGCATCCGTGTCATGATCATGCTGGCTAACATCGCATCAGAGTCCGCGTTGTTAAGACTGGCGCGTAATAAATCCTTTCGCGAAATGAGCCCTTGAAGATGATGCTTGTTGTCCACCACGTACAATGAGCCGACATCCTGCAAGAATAACTTGCTGACAGCTTCTTGGAGCGTTGTATCAGCTTGTATTTCAGTTGCTGGCAAGAGAATGTTGGCAATTTGGGTTTCATAGAGATCATGATACTGCAATTTTGCCATTTGTTGACCAGAATACATATACCCAACTTTAGGCTTAGCAGTGAGTTCTCCGACTGCAGTCAATAGCCGCAGATCGCCGCGAATAGTGGGTACAGCTAAATTTAAACGATCTGCGATGATCTCTCCGGTGAGGGGGCTGTTTTCTTTTAACATTTGAATAATGGCTTTTTGTCGATTCGTAAAATTCATGCTGTTTTCTCCGCTGTTTTATTCGTTATTACCGTTATTATAGGCGGTTATTGGTTGTTTCTCAATATGACGTTATACTTAATTAAAAAAACGGCTTGATTGCCTTTAAATGGGTAATCGAGTCGTTTTAATCATCAAGAATTGGTTTAGACAGTTTGTAAGGTTGGCTCAATTGCGCGTAAGTGAGCTTGGGCGGCAGCTAACCGTGCAACTGGTACACGATAAGGTGAACAGGAGACGTAGGTGACGCCAAGCTGTTCAAAGAAGTTGATCGAGGCAGGGTCACCGCCGACTTCGCCGCAAACACCAATTGGTAAGTCAGGGTTTGTTTTTCGTCCACCGTCCACGGCTAGTCGCATTAATGCGCCAACACCGTCAACATCAATTGTTTGGAACGGATCTGCTGGTAGAATGCCCTGTTCCAGGTAGGCGGGTAAGAAAGAACCAATGTCATCACGAGAATATCCGAAAGTTAGTTGAGTTAAGTCATTAGTGCCAAAGCTAAAGAAGTCGGCAGCCTCAGCAACTTGGTCGGCCGTTATACATGCCCGAGGCATTTCCATCATGGTGCCGACGGTGTAATCGACGGTCCAATGTTGATCGACTAAGGCAGCGTCGATTTGGTCAACGACAAGTTGGCGAACCCAGGCCAATTCAGTTTTCGAATCCGTTAGCGGAATCATGATGTGTGGATTGACGATAAGGCCTTCTTGATGCAAACGAATGACGGCGTTCATGATGGCTTGGATTTGCATTTGATAAATATCAGGAAAGGTCACGGCTAGACGATCGCCACGATGGCCTAGCATTGGATTGGCCTCTTTTAACGAGGCGACGCGAGCTCGCAATTGTTCTGGATCAATGTCGAGTTGATCAGCAACTTGATGGAGTTCGACCTCATCATGCGGTAAAAATTCATGTAAAGGTGGATCGAGAAGCCGAATTGTCACTGATTTTCCGTTGGCCAACTGATACAGTTCATAAAAATCGTTCTGTTGCATGTCTAACAGTTTTGCGAGTGGATCTTTACGACCATCAGCGTCTTCAGCAATAATTAATCGGCGCATTTGAAGTAGTCGCTCAGGTTTGAAGAACATATGCTCTGTTCGGGTTAATCCGATACCGTCTGCATCAAAGGCGAGCGCTTTTTTGAAATCAGCAGGTGTATCAGCATTGGTGTAGACGCCAAGCTTGGCAGTGGCTTTAGCCCAAACTAATAATTGCGCTAAATTTTCATCTATGGCAGCATCAGTCGTTGGCAGTTGATCTAGATATAAATTACCAGCGGTCCCGTCGACTGAGACCCAGTCACCTTCGTGAATCGTTAAGCCATTAATGTGAACAACCTTTTGGGTTTCGTCAATCTGTAATGCACTAGCACCAACAATACTAGTGGCGCCCATACCACGTGCAACAACAGCCGCATGAGAGGTCATACCACCTCGCGCCGTCACGATTGCTTCGCTGACCACCATGCCATCGATGTCTTCAGGTGAGGTGTCTTGGCGCATTAAGATAACATGCTGATGGGCATTATCATGGGCCTCTTTGGCAGCTGCAGCGGTGAAATAGACCTGACCACTGGCGGCTCCAGGTGAGGCGGGTAGTCCAGTAGCGATAATTTCGTGATCAAAGAGTGCCTGTGCTTCGAAAGATGCATGGAGCATGCTGTTGACTAACGCCGGCTGAATCCGCATGAGCGCCTCATTTTGGCTAATCAAACCTTCTTTGACAAAATCAACGTCGATTTTCACCGCGGCAGCCGGGGTTCGTTTGCCACTACGAGCTTGAAGCATGAACAGCCGACCATTTTCAATGGTGAATTCAACATCTTGCATATCGCGGTAGTGAGTCTCAAGGGTTTTGGCAATGTCTTGGAGTTGATCGTAGAGGTGGGGCAAAGTTTCTGCCAAGGTAGTCAATGGCTGCGGGGTTCGAATGCCAGAGACGACATCTTCACCTTGGGCATTGAGGAGATATTCGCCAAATAAAATATTGGCGCCAGTGGCTGGGTTACGCGTGAAAGCAACGCCAGTACCGGAACGGTCACCAATGTTGCCGAAAACCATTTCTTGAATATTAACAGCCGTTCCTAGCGTATCAGGAATATTGTTTTCCTGACGATAAACTTCCGCTCGATGATTATGCCAAGAATCAAAAACAGCGGTGACGGCTGCTAAGATTTGTTCATGTGGATCCTGCGGAAAACGACCAACTGCCGACTGTTGATAAAGGGTTTTGAAATCAGCCACGATCGTCTTTAAATCAGCTGTTGTGAGGTCTAAATCAGATTGATAATGTTGCCGTTGTTTGATTTTGGTTAAGACATCATCAAAAGCAGATTCAGCGATACCATAAACGACATTACCGAACATCGCTAGTAGTCGGCGATAGCTATCGTAAGCAAACCGTTCATTATTTGTTAAGCGAGCTAACGCGATGACGGTCTGATCGTTTAAACCAATATTTAAAATTGTATCCATCATTCCTGGCATCGAGATGGGCGCGCCTGAGCGCACTGAAACAAGCAACGGATTCGTCGTACTGCCAAATTCTTTTTCAGTAAGGTGACTTAAATCAATTAGGGCTTGGTCCAGATCATGCAAGAGGCTGGGTGTTAGTTGATGATGAGCCTGAAAGTCGTGACAGGCGGCGGTGGTGATGGTGAACCCACTCGGCACTGGCAGCCCCAAGTTCGTCATTTCAGCTAGGTTAGCGCCTTTACCACCTAATAAATCACGCATTGAACGATTTCCTTCAGCAAACGCATATATTTGTTTCATCATATATCACCTTTCATCGATAAATATAACATAACATTTATGAGCATCATGTTACATTACGATGGTTGGTATTGCAAGCGCTTTCTTTAACGATTGGATATACCAGGAGCTCTGAACGTGGTAATTAGCTTATTGCAATGCGGTTCTTAGTATGAGGATACCGGACTATTTGTGCTGGAGTAAAATTTCGACATGACGAATTTCGTTAATGGCGACATGTTGATCATGACTTAAGTAGACATCATTTTCTTGATAACCAAGCACGGTGCCCGTAATATCAGCCATGAGTTGTCCATCGCTGCGGTGGGAGAGGCATTGAATGCTAACCTGTTGGCGTTTGGCAAATGCTTGCGCCAAGATTGTTGTAATGGTGACGGCGCTTTGCTGTGGCTTGGCCAGGTGTTGCTCGTGCTTAACTGCCGCTTCTTTTTTAAGGGCACTTGTATGATCAGAAAGATAATATCCCTGCCATTTAAGCATCCCACGATCGACATAATCATGATCAAAGAACGCTTGAACGACTTTAGGATCATATTTATAAGGTTCGTTCTTCATCGACATCTTTCTTTCGTTGAATGATTCGCTGGGAGCGTGGCCAGCGCTGACCAGTAAAACCTTTAAAGTGTTGCGTGAGTTGCGTATGCTGTTGGATACCATTGATGATGGTTTCCAGATAGCCTAAATCATGGCGTTCGATTGTATGCAATGGTGTCGATCGGGTCCGATGTGCCTGTTGGCGAGATTCAAAAAAGAAATTGTAAGTTTGATCATAAGAATCATCGACGATAAGTAACCAATAGCGAACCCGTGGTGCACGGACGAATAGGGCGTCAATACGGTCGCAGATAAGGTTGAGATCATTAGTCATAAGCGTTGCCTCCGTTATGGCCACCCACCAACGCTGTCCGATTGGTTGCTGTTCCACCAGGCAATGTGCTGCGGGCAAAGATTGCGGACCGGAATCCGAAACGTTCACGCAGATAATCCACCATGGCTTCAAACCGTTCATTTTTTTGTTGACGCTGAGGATCGACAAACAGATCAAGCTGTTGGCCGGTGTTGGGGCGCAGATAACTGGTATAAACCGCAACATTACGTATTGTTTGGCCCGCCCAGTGATCGTGAAAAATGGTTAATAACGCCGCGACCAGTGGCTGATTATGGTCGGTTGGTTCAATTCGCATGGCTTGGTGAAAACCATCACGTCCGTCTGTTTCACTGGCGGCATAAGAAAACCCGATGCTAAGGGTGATGCAACCGGCGAGTTGGTGATGGTGGCGCAATCGTGCGCCTACTTGTTCGCCGATTTCTTTAATGACGGTTTCAATTTCATTCTGATTATTATAGTCACGTGGAAGCACCTGGGAGTTGCCGATACTGGCTTCATGAACCGGAACAAGTTGCCGTAATTGTGAGCGATCAATCCCCCAAGATAAGGCAAATAATTGGGTTCCGATCACCCCTAGTTCGGCCTTTAAGGCGTAAGGATTGTAATGTGCAAGCTCGTCCATAGAGTGAATTCCCATTCGATTGAGGTGTTGTGCAGTGCGCCGGCCAATGCTCCAAACATCATCAAGTTTAGTGATCGGCCAGATTTTTTCAGGAATCGTCTGATAGCGGATTTCACCAATTAGATCAGGCGCGTGTTTGGCATACAGGTCTAGGGCTAATTTGGCTTGAGCGGGATTTTCACCGATGCCAACCGTCACATAAAGTCCCAGTTCGCGTCGAATAGTATCTTGGATCAAATGAGCAACTGTCAACGGCCGGTCACCAAATAAACGCCAGGAGTGGGTTAAATCTAGGATTGATTCATCAATGGAGTAGGGCCACAAATCCTCGTCGGCCACAAAGCGACAATAAATATTATTGATTTGTAAATTACGCTTGATGTATAGATTCATACGCGGAGGGACGACGAGAATATCTTCATCTTGCGGTAAGTCTCGTTGGCGCGAAACATTGGCTTTTAGTCCATAGCGACGTTTGGCTTCCGGAGAAGTTGCTAAAATCAACCCGCCATTTGTGTTGGCTTGTTCACTCATTACCACTAAACACGTGATCAAGGGGTCTAAATCACGCATCGACGCTTCAACACTGGCGTAAAAAGATTTGTTATCAATCAAAAAGAAGACCCCGTGCGGTTCTTTTTGATCGTCGTAGTCATACGTTTTGTCCATTAAGATCACCTCACATCGGGCTAAGTATGTGTTGATAATACAAACATATGTTCCCTTATGTCAAGAGTAACCATTTTAAAAAATATGAATGGCACAAAAATGGGGCTGTAACATAACGCCGTTTTGCCAAAACGAAAATAGCACTGTTTCCCGAACTCTCGGGAAGCAATGCTAGTTATGTTGGATGGAATTGGCCGTAGCTTGGCGCGCATTATTGAGGCAATGTTCGTCTCACATATACTCATGTCACAAGCCCTTAAAAATAAGCTTAGCAGAGTGCATTAATGGTTGGCTTGTTCAACGGCGGCATCATATTGCTGTTGTAACAATGTGATTGCAGCGGGTTCACTACGCGGAGCAGTGTAGGGTTTCATGGCTAAACGCCGAACCATTGGATCATTATCACCATAGTGAACATCAAATAATTCGTGCACACTATCTGTTTGACCGTAATCGTTATGATCCGCATAGTTGAACGAAGCCCCGTTGATAATGGCGTTTCGCTCCTCGATCGTTAAGTTACGAACATAATTGGGGACATCTGTGACCGTCGCTAGTTGTGCCAAGGGAACAACCAAAAAAGTTGGTATGGGCACAGGTGTAATGATGAATTCACTGTGAAAATTGACTAACCGTTTAAAGTTCGCGGTGGGCAATGCTGGTAAAACACCGCGGGCTAACATTTCAGGCACCTTATTGTGTAGTCTTGATGAACTAGCTTGACTACTAGCTTGACCGTGTCGCCGCGCATCTTGATCAAAATTAATCAGGGCTTCTAGGTCAGTTTGCCCAGTTTGTTGAAAATTCTGTCGAATATAAGCGACGTTATGTGCATCAATATAATAACGCAGTTGATGAACAATTCGCGTATTTGAATCATCCAGCGCTAATCCATTGGGAAACGCCGTCCGAACCGTTTGTGATAGCTGGCCCCAAAAAGCGTCGTTGGGTGCCAACTGTTCGGCAAAGTCACGATCTAAGATTAAATCGCCAGTGGTCTGGTTTAAGTGAGCGCCAAGCGTGGTCAAGACGTGGCCTAATTTATCGGCGGCGGAAAGGGTGCTAGCCGAAAATAGTTGTGAGAACAAGGGACTGCCAGCCTGGATGCTAGCCGCACGCCATGTGTCAAATTGGGTTGCCAGATTGGTGTCGTTAACTTGATGCGCAATCTGTTTGGCTAACGCGGCAATCGCTGCTTCATCCCAATGATCATGATCGGCTAAAGTTACCAATAAGTCGTATGTACCATCCACATAGTTTGGCATATTTGAGCTAGACAAACTAACGGGGGGTTGAATAAAAGAAATTAATGTTTGACGTTGAACCATGGCACAAGCCTCCTGATGTATTAGAACAAGCCTACCATAAAAACAGGGCACGAGGTGGATTTCAGGCGTTTCATTATTTTTTTAAACAAACCGAATCCACTTTCTTAGGTACAAAAAACGCAAAGTCTTTTGTACCGACTTTGCGTTTTGTCTTTCCAGATTAGAAACGAAATTAAAGCGTTGTTTGATTAATCAGTGCTCTTGAACTGTTTGTGGATGTGCTTTTTCGTAACGGTATTCGAAATAAAAGTATAAAGTAATGTATAAATAGCACAGTGCGGGTACGACAAAAGAAAATTGCATGGAGCCCGACAAATCAGAAACGATCCCTTGGATAGCTGGTACAATTGCCCCACCGATTAGCGCCATTACGATTACTGCGCCGGCTGTTTCGGTATGTTGCTTTTCATGAACTTGATCTAATGTGTGGGTATAAATTGTCGGCCATTCTGGACCAAAGAAAAAGCTAGTCATGATAGCGGCGTAAACTGCAATCATATTGGGAACCGTGAAGGTAACGATTAAGGATAAAACTCCGAGTAACGAATAGGCGACTAAGGTTCCAGTAATTGAATATTTACTCATAAAGTAGTTGGCGATTAATTTTCCAATGAACCAGGCAATGTACGAGTAAATCATGAAGGTTGAAGCAGCACTATCGGTAATCTTAGGGTTAATGTTCAAGGCTAGCCGAATCGTGAAAGACCAAACCGTGGTCTGTAGACCAGCGTAAATAAATTGGGTAAAGACCCCTTTTTTGAAGGCGTTATTATGCCAAAGATAACGTAAGGTTTCACTAAGCGCTGGTTGTTTCTCTTCAACCATGTCATTATCAGTGTTAACACGAGTGGCTTTTGCTTGCGGCATTGGCACCAAGGCGAAAGCAATCAGCATGATTAAAAGTACAATCAGAATGTACTTATATGGACGTAATGTTAGCTGCAGCATTTGTTCGCCGTATACGATTCGTGCAGCACCGTGCATATGCGCCATTTTTGCGCTTAGATTACCAACGGCGCCAAAGATTAGAAATTTACCTAGTAAAATACCCGTGATATCACCGAGTGGTACCAGAGTTTGGGAGATGTTGAGGCGCAGGGTAGAAAACTTTTTCGGTCCTAACATCGAACTATAAGTGTCACTAGCCGTTTCTAAAAAGCTAAGGCCGATCGCAATCGCAAAAATAGCGACCAAAAACATGCTATAAGTGGCCACGCGCGAAGCGGGGAAGAAGAGCGAACAACCCAAAATATAAAAGATGAGTCCGGTCATAATTGCAAATTTATAGCTAGCCTTTTTGATGACCAATGAGGCTGGAATGGCAATCAAGAAATAACCGCCATAGAAAGCACTTTGAACAAAGGCAGTAGCTGCGTCATTAAGCATGAAAACAGTCTTGAATTGGGTAATTAAAATATCGTTTAGACTAGCGGCTGCGCCCCAAAGTGGGAAAATTAGGGAGACCATTAAATATTGAAAAATGGGTGTCTTGCTTAGATAACCATCGGAAAGTTGTTCCCAACCATGGCTTTTTTTGTTTTTGGCTTGAGTTGCCTGCATGGTAGCTGCTCCTTATGATTTTGAAATTTTAAGTAAAAGGTTTTACGTAGAAAACGAACGCTAAAAGGTAACCCCGGATTCTAAGATGATATTCGAGTAGGCCGACATTTCACCGGTTCGAACAAAAGCATGCGTTTGGGCTAAGTCACGTTTGAGTTCGACGTGTGGTAGAAAGACAATCTCGACATCAGGTAATAAGGCTTTAATCGCCGTCAGTTGTTGAGGATTAACTGTTTTTATTTCCTCAGCCAAATAAATCTTTTGCACGGCTAGTTCGCTGAGCACGTTTTCTAACACATCGATGAATCGTGGCAGATCTTTTGTCACCGCTAAATCGATCTTTTGGGTCCCGAGTGGTACTGGCATCCCTGCGTCACCGATGCTTAGCCAATCCATGTGACCCATTCCGGCGATGACGGTTGATAATTCCGAATTTATGACGGTTGTTTTTTTCAAAATTAGGACTTCCTTTCAATTTGTGAGGTAGTTATAAATTAGACTAATTTGTAAAACGTTTTACTTCAGCGATTAGCCGCAATCTGTTTTTGAAAACGCTATTAAAATTATCATGGCATGTAACCGATTGCAATACTTTTTTCGGATATTTGTTAAGGAATTGACTAAGCAGCACGACCAAGGTGACAAACTTTGCGCTTGACTTTTGCTACCCTCGCTATAAAATAGTAAGTAAATCAAAGGAGGGTTCGTTGATGACACCAATGGAAAACATGAGTAACGCAGAGTTGGATGATGTAATTAAGCGTGATGGTAAAGTGATGCTTTACTTTTCCGCAACTTGGTGCCCAGATTGTGCCTTCATTAAGCCAGTAATGCCCGATATTGAATCAAAGTATGATCAGTATCAGTGGGTTCACGTTGATCGTGATGCTAACCTTGACTTTTCCCAAGAGCTCGGTGTTATGGGAATCCCAAGCTTCGTTGCTTTTGAAAATGGTCAAGAAATTGGTCGCTTTGCCAATGCCGATCGGAAAACACGACAAGAGGTTGAACAATTTATTGATTCAGTTGAAGGTCAACCTGCCTAAGTTAGGACTGTTTAATATTAGCGTGATCACTTGTTAAGTGGTCACGCTTTTTTGATGACCTTCAGCTTAGCGCTGATTGAAAAATGACAAAAGTGCTAGACTGAGGAAGATGACTAAGGAGGATCGCATCTCATGTTTCTAACGATGAATGATGGCGTTAAATTAGCTTATAGTGATCAAGGAACCGGCCAACCGATTGTGATTCTGACCGGTTTTGGTGGTGCTAAGGAAATTTGGCAAGCACAGATTCCTGCGCTTTTAGCCGCGGGGTATCGGGTTATCAATGTCGACGCGCGTAATCAAGGCCAATCACAACACACGGTTAAGGGCCGTCGAATTAGTCGCCATGGGATGGATCTAGCAGAAGTGATCCAGCAATTAATGCTTAAGCACGTTATTTTACTGGGTAACTCGATGGGTGCTGCCACCATCTTTGCCTATTTATCCTTATTCGGTGATGCCAATGTTGGCGCCGTGATTGATATTGATCAGAGTCCCAAGATGATTAACACACCAGATTGGCCATATGGCTTCAAACAGGCAACGTGGACTGACTATCCTGATTATTTTCGGATGCCTTTAGGGCAGTCAACCTTCAAGCATATTGATGACAAGACGTTTGCATTAGTGCAGGCGGCTGCTCAAAAGGCGCCTTTTGACGCAAAGCTAAATGAACCATTCTTGTTTGATCATGCTGCGGCAGACTGGCGGGATGTTGTTGCTCAACTGAGCAAACCATTGCTGATTTTGGCCGGTGCTCAGTCACCATACTTTAACCCAGATTTTGCGGCGATAACTGCCGCCATGGCAGTTAAGGGTGAGGCTAAGGTTATTCAACAGGCTGGTCACATTGTGATGGCCGAACAAAGTCAGGCAACGACCGAAGCCATTTTATCATTTTTAAAACGTGTTTAACGTATCTAAAGACGCGACAAAATACGCCTAAGTGAACTGCTTGAATACCTTTATTGGCAGTTATCTAGGCGTATTTGTCTTGCTCAACAAAGCATAAAAGTTAATCTTCCCAGTGGTCAACCAATGTAAAGGTTACATTATTGCTACCTGAAACCAATTTGGAAACAGGACAGCGTGACTCAGCTAGTTCAAACCAGGCTTGAGCGGTTTGGCGATCAACCTCATCGGCGGGAATATATACGGTGACATCAACGAAGAATTGAAGTCCATGAGTGTCGTGGGCTTGATCAACGTCTGCTTTTACTTTGGTGCGATGTTCATAACCATTACGTTTCTCAATTGCTTCAAGTGTTGCATTAAAACATGTCGTCAGTGCAAGGCCAAGCAGCTGTTCCGGATTAGTTCCTAAATGATCGTTGCTAGTTGTATTAATCTTCACATCAATTTCATCGGTACCCACAGCGTAGGCATGGCCGATCAGACCATCTTCGTTGATGAGCGTTGTGTGATAGGTTGTTCGTGGACGTTGAGATTTATCGATCATGATTTGATCCTCCCGGCGGTTTTGCCCAAGTTTATTAGCCTTAGTTTAGCGATTTGAAAGCGATTACGCAATTAATTTGAACGCGTGATGCTAGATTAAGCACGATAAAAATCTAAATAGATATTTCAAAAGTATAAAAATAGGCGACTTAATTTGCATTATTTAAAAACAACGGTATAGTTACACTGTAAAATTAAATCGGAGGCACAGAGATGGCAGATCAATTAGATGAAGTCTTGAAGTTACATGCACGCCACAATGGTGTGTTAGGAATCGAGTCAGAAATGGCTGTCAAAAATCGTAGTGATCTAGGGAAGGCTTACACGCCCGGGGTGGCAGCTATTTCCAAGTTGCTGGCCCAGGATCCGAGTTTACGTGATCGTTATACGCTCAGTGGTAAGTTAGTCGCAGTTGTTTCAGACGGTTCGGCGGTCTTAGGCTTGGGCAATATTGGCCCAGCCGGTTCTTTACCGGTAATTGAGGGTAAATCGTTATTGTATAAAGATTTAGCTGGTGTGAATGCGTTGCCGTTGTCTGTTGCACAAGTGTCAACGGATGAATTTGTGGCAACGGTTAAGAACATTGCTGGTAGCTTTGCCGGAATTCACCTTGAGGATATCGCCGCGCCACGTTGTTTTGAAATTGAAGATCGTTTAAGTCAAGAACTAGATATTCCCGTCTATCATGATGATCAAGAGGGCACGGCGGTGGTGGTTATGGCTGGTTTGTTGAATGCTGCCCGGGTGGTTGGTAAGGATTTCGAAAACTTACGAGTTTTAATTAATGGTGCTGGCGCATCTGGGATTGCGACGGCCCGTTTGTTAGCCGCTGCGGGGATTAAACAGATCACCTTAGTTGACATCAATGGGGTCATTACACCAGATGATCAACGAGCTAATACCTATCAGCGTCAATTAGCCGCTCAGCTAGGGCAACACGTGACTGGTTCAACCTTGTCACAGGCGATTGTTGATCAGGATGTTTTCATCGGCCTATCAGATGCCAATGTTCTCAGTGCGGAAGCAGTCAAAACGATGGCCAAGCAACCGATTATTTTTGGGTTAGCTAATCCTGTGCCAGAGATTGACCCTGACGTTGCCCAAAAAGCAGGGGCAGCAGTAATGGCGACTGGTTCTAGTCAATATCCTAATCAAGTTAATAATATCTTGGTCTTTCCGGGCTTATACAAAGGTCTCTTAAGTAGCGGGCTAAAAAAAGTCAGTTTACAGCTAGAGGCCAATGTTGCCAATGCGTTAGCTAATATGGTTCAGGAGCCAAAATCAGATCATATCGTTCCCGGCGTATTCGACGAAGGCGTTGTGAGAACGGTCGCTGAGGCAGTGGTGGATTTTGCCAAGACTAACGCGTAGGCTTAAGTTAAAGTTACGCGATTTTTAGCTATATTCCGATGATTGCGGTTATTTGCTATTAACAAGTGATTCAAAGAGAAGCCGAAATAAGTCAATCATTGTTGCTTAAGTCAGCTTGATAACATGAAGAAAGTCGAGGCGTAGAAGCAATGACCCAATCCATTTTTTCGACTGGCGTCCCCCAATCGATTGCGGATGTATTGGCCAATAAAGATCAACGCGTTCAAAGCCAATGGCGCTTGGCAAAGCGATATCCAGGTCAGACAATTGTTACCTTAAAGTTGAATATTCCTGGACCAATCAAAAATAATGATGCTTTGACCCGAATTTTTGAAAATGGGGAAAGCACTTGGCAAACGAGACTTAATCAGGAACAGTTCGTTATGACTGAAACACAACAATGGGACAAAGAAACTGGCTGTGAAACTCTAATGGTCATTGACGGATCGGCCAAAAGTTTGAAGCAATTGGCGGTTCAATTCGAAGATGAGACGCCATTGGGACGTTTATTTGACGTGGACGTGCTCATTAACGACGACGAACAGTTACAAGCATTGTCACGGACGCAACTAAGTTTGCCGGTGCGCCAGTGTTTTATCTGTGGGCGACCGGCGAAGGCTTGTGCTCGATCGCGACGACATAGTGTCGACCAGCTGCAGGACCACATCAATGATGTCTATCAGGCAACATTCGGGGCAATTTTATGAAGGTTGAACGAACCGAACGACAACAACAAATTGAAAAATTAAGTCAGTTGGCCATACAGGCGCTCATAATGGAAGTCACGGTCAATCCTAAACCTGGCTTAGTCGACCCCGTGAGCCCGGGACCACATCCAGATATGGATGTTTTCACGTTTATTACGAGTGCAATGAGTCTCCAACCGTATTTCAAGCAAGCAGCTCAATTAGGTAGTCAGGCCGGTTTACAGGCTGGGCCTTCATTATTTGAACAGTTACGGGTAATTGGCAAAAGGGCTGAGACGAATATGTTTGCTGCAACCCATGGCGTTAACACCCATAAAGGCGCAATCTTTTCATTGGGAATTATTGTAGCTGCCGCCGGGGCAACAATTGATGTAGCTAGCAATATTCGATCAAATCAAATCTTTGCTATAACCAAGAAAATGCTGACTGGTGTATTGGAAAGTGATTTCAAACACCTATCCCACCGCAATCCGGAGTCGTTAACAGCCGGTGAACGGCAATTCTTGCAATATGGCAAGACTGGTATTCGAGGTGAAGCAGCCGCAGGTTTTCCAACGGTTAGCCAATTGGCCTTGCCATTTTTGCGGCAAACGACTGGCCCAACGATGGATCGGTTACTGGATACATTAATCAAAATTGCCGGCGCAACCAGTGATTCAAATTTAATCAAGCGCGCAGGAACTCCAGCGATTACTGAGTGGATGAATGAACAGAGTCGACAATACTTCGCTCGTGGGGGGAGCCAGACAACCGCGGGGCAGGCGTTTTTACGTGAGTTGAATCAAGTCTTCCTTGAGCGTGGTTTAAGCCTTGGCGGATCTGCCGATTTACTCATCTTGACAATTTATTTTGGCTTATTAGAAGCGTTGTTCTAGATAGGCCTAGATGAGTATGTTGACAGCAATGCTAGACGGAACGTGGGACATCGGTCGAACAGTAACTTCGGTTAAAAAGTTACTGCTCGATTGATGTCCCGTTTTTATTTAGATTTTGAGTGGCTCAATGACAAGTTTTGGCAACCTGAACTTAAATCTGAAGCCGCGACATAAGCGACCATTCAACCGTGCAAACTAGTATTAATTTGATGAACAACAAAGCGTAGATACAACCAATAACCAATCCAAGAGATTAAGTACCAGAGTGCAAAACCGCCAAGTGTCAAGCAGATGCTGAGAACGGATAGTGAAAACCACTGATAGACGGCGGCACAAGTTAAGTAGACCAGACTGGATGAGCCAATTATCAGAGCATATTTTAAAATTGGGACTAACTTAATCGAATTGAGCAAGTTAACCAGGCCTAATAAGAGACATAACCCCCAAATTTGAAGCACCAAATGGCCGAGATGATCCGGATCTTCGATGAGCAAGTTGATGGCCAGTAACGAATTTCCAATAAAAAATGAAATTAAAAAACTGGATAGTAGTTGTTGCCGCCAATTAATCATGAGACACACCTCCAGTTAAAGATTGTGAACGATTGTGAACAGCCTCGCGGAGTGAATGCACATATCGACGGGAAATTGCGATAGACAAGTGGTGATCTAGTTGCGCCATCATCGTCCCGGAGAATGATGCGTCGAGTCGATTAAGGTATCGTAGATTAAGTGCCGCGGACTGAGAGACTGTAAAAAGAAGTCCATCCGGTAGTGCCTTTAGGATTGCAGTCAATGAACCGAATGTATGATACGTCTGCGTCAGCGTTGTGATCGTGAGTTCCTTATGAGCGATCTCGATGGCAATAATCGTGCTTGGGTCCACCAATATTTGCTGACCGTGTTGGCGGATTAGCAGTCGATCATCCTCATCACTGAAATTTTCGAGATAAGTGATTAAACGGCCAACCAATGGTGTTTTTTGTGGTGCGAAGATCGTGACCGAAATTAATGGCTGGTTCCGTAATGCAAAGTTGATTTCCAAAAGACCTCGCCTCCTTTTGTGATTTTAGATTACCACGAGAATCCGCCAATGGAAGTCATATTGCCGATCTGGTCCTTTTAACTGCGTATGCGGTTAAAAAATTAATTTGAATGCGGTTTCATTACAAAAAGGGTACACTAGGGGCAACTAGAAAGGGAGGTTAAATCACTATGTCAAATCGTTTGAACGGTAAAGTTGCCATTGTAACAGGAGCTGCGGCAGGAATTGGTCGCGCAATTGCGGAAGGGTTCGTTCGTGAAGGTGCCAAAGTTGTTGTAACTGCAGATCATAACGTGACCGGTGGACAGGCGGTTGCTGAAAGCTTGGGGGATGCCGGTTTATTCATTCAGCAAAATGTCGCATCTGAAGCAGATTGGGATAAAGTAATTGCCGAAACCGAAGCCACATTTGGACCACTAGATGTTTTAGTCAATAACGCCGGCATTGGTGGCACAAATGGACCGGTGGAGAGTTTGAGTTTAGCTGATTGGCAAAAAGTGATTGACGTTAATTTAACGGGTAACTTTCTCGGGGTCAAAGCCGCCATTAACGCCATGAAAAAGAATGGTGGCAAAGGGTCGATTGTCAATGTCTCTTCTGTGGCCGGGTTGCGCGGCCTACCGATGGCGGCGCCGTATTCGGCAAGTAAAGGTGGATCGCGATTGTTGACCAAAGCCGCTGCATTGTCCGTGGCTCAAGAAGGCCTACAAATTCGAATTAATTCAGTCCACCCAGGTTGGGTTGATACCGCCATTATCCCAGAAGCAATGCGTGAGGCTGTGGTCCAAACAATTCCAGTTGGACACATGGGTCAACCAGAGGATATTGCGAATATGGCAATTTTTCTAGCATCTGATGAATCCGTGTATGCGACGGGGGCTGAATTTGTTATGGATGGTGGTCAGAACGCTTAGTTAATGGCCCCGCTTAAGCACACTTAAAAGCGACAACTTGCTGTTTAAATGACGGTGAAGCTGTCGCTTTTTTGCTGACACAGAGGCAAAATGTTATATACAAATTTTCAATAAAACCTATAAAACTACTTGCGGTCAACCAAGGTGGAGTGTCAATCTGTAATAAAGTACAACAAATCCAGGCTCTTCAGCTTATTGTATACGGCATCTTTCTAAAAATTTACGAGATCATTATTAATTCATTTATCATGCTCAGTATTTTGATCGAAAGCGCAATTTAGCGCTATTTGATCAAGATAGATGAGAAATCGAATCTATTTACGATAGCACAAACGGAAACAAGATTATTGTTAACCGGTGTAATATACAATAATGCATTAAACGGCGAGTTTTGCGCAGATTTTCCGATAAAATGATGCTACTAATTGGGTATAACAAAAAGCTAAAGAAGGCGCTTTCTATTTTTTGCTTAGCTTGTTATAATTTTCGGTAAAGCATTAAGGATATCTAAAGGTGTCACAATGGGAGGGGTAATTTTGGCTAAACGACAAAATCGAACGATCGCGACATTTGGTGCGCTGACAGCAATTCTTGCTGCTACTGGACCAAGCGTATTGGCCGCGCAAGTTAGACAGCGACCGGTGCCCATTCATCAAGATAAGCATTATCATGTTTCTTTGAAGTCGGTTAAAGCGTTGGATGAACTTCGCTCAAAGGCCGGGCAGGCTAAGGCGCCAGCAACGCATCAAGAAAAAATGGCCCCCAAACTTAAACAGTCAACAGTTACCCCAATCGATCCTAATTTGCCGCGTTATGTCGTGGAATCAGGTGATACTTTATGGGCGTTGGCTAATCAACTGGGGGTCACGACGCAGACATTGATGGATATTAATCATCTGAAAAATTCGGTCATTCATGTTGGTCAAACCATTGCCGTCACGGCACCGTTGAATCAAAGCGAAGATCAGTCAGCTGCAGTCGATGCAGCACCAGCCCAAACTAGTGAAAATGTAGTGGTGAGTGGCGACTCAACTGCCACATTAAACCAACCAAGTGTCGCAAGTGCTCCTACAAGTGCGGCGTCTAACGCTGAAGTTACCGTCCAATCGACGGCGGTTAGTCGCCAAGAACAGGCAACAATTGTTCAGCCATTAGTCGCCCATAACACGAAAATTCACTTAACTTCGACTCCTGATGCTGATCAAAATTCAGTCGATCAGGCCTCAGTCAGTTCAATTAGTCTTGACCCACAAAGTTACCTAACTTCAGTTAAGACACAAGCAGTCAACACGGCCGTTGGCTATGTGGATCAACAGATTCCATATCAACCAGGGGGCGCCAGCAACGCCGGAATGGACGGCTCCGGTATTGTCCAACAAGCTTACGCGCAGTCCGGCGTCACATTACCTCATAATACGGTCGCTCAGGAAGCTTATTTTACGCAAGAACCAGTTGATCAAGCGCAACCGGGAGACGTGTTATTCTGGGGAGCACCTGGAATGACCACGCAAAATGCCATTTATATCGGTGGCGGTCAGTATGTGACAGCTGTCGAGCCAGGACAAAATGTGTCTGTTTATACGTTAGATGGGCAAAGTGCGATGCCGAGCTTTAGTGGCACGTTGTCACAAACGACGACCATTATTTAGCCTATTTTAGGTTGCAACTATGTGACAATTCGAATACAAATCAAAATTATGGTTGCAGTACGGGGATTACTCATTAATTTCACAACGTTTCTAAACAGATACATCGATTGATAACAAAAGATATTGTATATAACATTAAATTGATTTTGCTTAATTAGTTTGTTCTACCAAAATCGAGCTAAATTACTGGCTGAAAATTAAAGACAAAAGTGTTCACAGGGCGCGGGAAAGGTGTTATAGTTGCTCGTGAATTTGAAGAAGCTTTTATTGCTTCCCTCATAATCTGGGTCATCGACCTATAGGATGAAATGGAGTGTTAAAGGTGAGTAACAAGTTAGAGATTCTTGAAGAGTATCGTGAAGCAACTGATGAATTAGCGAAACTTCAAGACCACTCGGCCAAGACCGAACCGGTTGCGTTTGAGGATAAGATTGATTTGCTTCGTGGTAAGTGTGATCAATTAGATGCGATTCTTGAGGCAATGGATGCAGCCGAAGATTAAACTGGTTTTTGGTTAGCCAATGCAAAAATAAACGTGAAGCGCCCTTGTCCGATATGATCGTACGGACAAGGGCGCTTCACGTTTTATCATGGCGAGATCTTTAATCACTCAGGTGTCATTTTAGAAATGGCCAGACGCTGCTGCTTGTTCAAGCAGTTGGTCAATTAGCAGACGTCCTTGCAACTGGCTTAGCCATTGTTGTGGCAAACTAGAAAGGTTCGTTTGCAAGGCCATTAAGCCGGCTGCAATACTGGTAATCGTGTCACTATCTCCGCCTAGGTTGACTCCGGTCACGATTAATTGAGCTAAGTTCAATGGTTGGACGAGAAGCCAACAAGCGGTAATTAGGGTCGATACGACATAGCCACTAGTATTGAGTTCTGCCGGCAATGAATCGGCAAAAGCAGAAGTGGTTAGATCAGTAAAATATGGTAGCTGATCGTTAAGCTGTGGTGTCTTGTGAACAAGACGCGCCACAGCAGTGACGGCCCGATTAACGGTTGTTACCGTTCTTGGTTGGTGAGTTAATAACTGAGCGGCTAATGAAACGTATATCAAGCAGGCCACAGTTGAGCGAGGGTGACGATGCGTCAACTGCGCTAAGTTAATTACTTGGTCAACCAGTTCGGGGTGGTCAAAAGGGGTTCCTTGGCCCTGATGACTCACATAAAGTGCCACTGGGAGCATCCGCATTAAAGCGCCATTACCATTATTACGCTCATGTGAACTACCTGAATGAAAGAGATCGTTAGTTATCTGATATTGCGTCAAGGCATCCTGCGTGCCGGCACCGATATCAAAAGCAACGCCAGTGGTCGTGAACTTACCATCACTTAACCACGATGCAAAGTTTTGCATCGTGGTTTTGAGTTGGTCCGACATGGTTATCGGCTGACTTAAGGCCGCTAAGGTTGCTAAGGTCAGACTAGTATCGTCGGACCAAGTCCCAGCAATTGTCCCTAAATCGCCGGGCATCATGGTTTGGATCAATGGATCTGATGAGTTGAGACGGTTACCTTGAAATTGGGTGGCCTGACCCAGTGCGTCGGCAATGGCCGTTGCGTAGATACTATCATGTAGATAATTTTGATTTTGCATCTTTAAAATACCTCGATTCAAAGGTTAAGCTGAAAGCTCAATGTTGATCGCTGGGAACAAACCAGAACGGATAACTATCGATGGATAGATAAATGTCATAGAAGCGGTTACCCATTTCTTCGCCATCAACTTGGCCGTTTTCCAATGAGGAGACGGTTAAATGTAATTGCCGGGCTTGATAGGTATGGACGGTTTTAAAACCCAGGTGACGTCCCATCGTCATCATCACAAATAAACCAACAAATTTTAAGAATGACATTTTTTCGGCCACGATCAGTGACAACTGACCGTCTGTGACGCGGGCCTGTGGAAGAATTGCGACACCACCGCCAAAGTAAGGGTGGTTGCTGGTCGTCAATAAAAAGGCGTTCTTAAAAACATCGCGTTGCTCGTTGATGTGAATGGTGACGGGAAAAGCATCTTGCTGACGGACGACTTTTAGTAGTTGAACTAGATAAGCAAAGCTACCCAAGCCGATTTGATTAAGTAAACGCTTATTAGAACTGTGGTTGGCCGCACTAACAACGGCAGCGTCAAAGCCAATACCAACATTGTTCACGAAGTAGCGGTGCTCTTGCTTAATGGTTTCCACATAGTGGCCAATATCTAATTGGCAAGGTTCAGTAGCCTGTAACACTTGGTCCAGAGCTGTTAATGGATCACGCGATAGCCTAGCCCCCCGAGCAAAATCATTACCGGAGCCAGCTGGGATGTAGGCAAGCGGCAACTGAACGGAGTCCTTGTGGGTTTGCAGCCCGTTTAAAACTTGGTTGAGGGTACCATCGCCGCCAATCACAAGAACAATTCGGGGCTGGTGCGTCATTGACTGTTGGTGTTTGGCGTATTGCTCGGCAATTAGTGTGGCATGACCAGGATATTTACTTTCAGCCATTTGATAATGAATATGTAATTCTGCTAAGCGAGACTGAATCGCTTGCCAAATTTGGGTAGCATGTCCACGACCAGCGTGACGGTTTAAAATAATAAAAAAATGGCGATTCATAAATAATCCTCGTAGTTATACAAAATTGTCACGACAAGTATACAGAATGTTCATCTGAAGACGACCCACTTGCTCGCGTTGTTTAGGCTTTCTTAAATTGTCGATCGCCCAATGATGATGATGAAATTAGCACTTGTGCTTTAAGTGGAAAGTGGTACGATAATTTAGAATGATTCTAATGGAAAGCCATGGCCTTTAATTAAGTTTACCGAATTAATGACAAAAAGGAAGCATGTCTATGGAAACTGAAGCACAAAAGCAAACCAAAAATGCAGGTTCATTAGCTCAACGAATTAATATTATGCGAGCCAGTGTCATGGGTGCCAATGATGGGATCCTATCAGTGGCAGGTATCGTTATTGGGGTCGCCAGTGCCACGAACAATTCCCATGCTATTTTTTTGGCGGGTATCGCTGGCATGCTGGCTGGCACCATTTCAATGGCGATGGGCGAGTGGGTCTCGGTTAGCACACAACGGGACTCTGAAAAACGAGCTATTCAACGAGAAACAGTCGCTGTTAATGATCATTTGGGTGTCGAAATTGACCATATTAAAGAAAAATATATGGATCAGGGCATCTCTGAGACTTTAGCCAACCGTGCTGCCCACGAGATGATGACAGGAAATCCACTTGAGACAGGTGTTCGTGAACGGTATGGCTTCGATCCAACGGTTAAGACCAGTGCGATTGGTGCCGCAGTAGCTTCGATGATTTCCTTTCCGACAGGCTCCATTTTACCACTGGTCGCGATCACCTTTTTTCCGGCGCGAATTCGTATTTTAGCAACCGTAATTTCGGTTATTATTGCGTTGTCGATCACCGGATATACGGCTGCCCGGTTAGGCAGTGCTGATCGACAGAAAGCGACGATGCGCAATGTAATTGCCGGGTTACTCACGATGATGGTGACTTATCTGATCGGGATTATGTTTGCTCGATAGGCGAGTTCGTTAGCGGAGTAAAGCGAGCAATAAAGTTTTAAATGACAAAAGGGGCGCATGTTTATGCAAGTATCAACAAAATCCAGTAAGCGAACAAAGCTGACAATGGCTGAACGCTTAAACACATTACGAGCCGGCGTATTAGGCTCTAATGATGGAATTCTCACTGTTGTTGGGGTTCTGTTTTCTGTGGCCGTGGCCACGACAAACCAATTCACCATTTTTATTGCAGGTCTATCGGATTTATTGGCTTGTGCTTTTTCGATGGCTTCTGGGGAGTACGCCTCGGTGAGTTCACAAAAAGACACGGAAAAAGCTGCCGTAGCAAAGGAAGCACAGCTATTAAAAGAACACCCTGAGCAGGCGGCCAAGGTCATTCGTGATTTTTATATTGGGCGTGGCGTATCAGCGGCGACTGCGCAAGAAATCACTGCCGAATTAATGCAAAAAAATGCGTTGGGTACTTTAGTTAGAATTAAATATGATCTTGATTTGGGACATTATATGAATCCGTGGAACGCTGCCTTTTCGTCATTGTTTGCAGCGGCTAGCGGTGGACTGTTTCCGTTGGTAGCGATGACATTTGCGCCAGTCAGTATTCAATGGCCAGTGACGATTGTCGCAGTGACTTTGTCCGTTGCGTTGACGGGGTACCTAAGTGCTAAACTTGGTGATGGATTAGTTCGCACGGCGATTATTCGCAACGTTATCGTCGGAATTGTCACGATGTTCATTCACTATCGAGTCGGCCTCTTACTTTAGCTTTTTGTAACAGGTATGTGGAAACCAAGGGGGTTGAAAACAATGCGGACAACGATTCAGGCTTTTGATAATTTGACAATTTATCAGTTACATATGCTGTATCAAGCTCGCACGGATGTCTTTGTTGTGGAGCAACAATGTGCCTATCCAGAAGTCGACGCAACGGATTTAACGGCCTACCATGTGTTGATTGAAAATGCACAACATGAGTTATGCGCTTATTGCCGACTGTATCCCGGTCAACAAGCGGCGACTTGGCACATCGGTCGCGTGTTAGTCCGGCAACAAAATCACGGCCACGGGTTGGCAAAGCAACTTTTGGACGCCAGTATTGCGTGGCTCAAATCGCAACAACAGGCTAGCCAGATCGAGTTAGATGCCCAAGTTTACCTAGTGCCATTTTATCAACAAATTGGGTTTGAGTCAGTGGGACAGCCCTTTGATGATTATGGGATTGAGCATCAACACATGCGCTTACAATAAGGCTTGACTGTGAAACCGGTGGATTTCCGGGTTCAGAGCTGGTCCATGGCACTCCAGTTGAATGCCTATGAATAATACTGTAAAGGTTTAACTTAGCTGTCGTCTAAGTGACTAACCTACTAAAAGTTGATCTCATCTAATCTAGGCGAAGCCCTTGTCTTTACGAGGACAGGTTGCTATAATATCGGTTATGTAAGGTACTGAAGGAGTAGTTTGATGGTCGTTTTTTTAGCGAGTCGCGTTGATGGGAGGCGACATTACGAGCAAACGAAGCGCGTCAGTGACCGATAATTTAATGATTAATGAGTGGGCGAATTAAAATTCGTCAAAAAGAGTGGTACCGCGGATCGCCGCCTCTTACATCCCTGTAAGAGGCGGCGTTTTTGCTTGGTAAATACCGAAAGGATGGCAGAATGAATAATAAAACAGTAATCGCAACGGCAATCAGTACGGAGCTAGACGGTGCGTTGAGTGTTGAAGAAGTGTTAGACAAATTAGAACAGCCCAAAACGTCTGATTTAGGGGATGTCGCGTTTCCAGCGTTTACCTTGGCGAAAACGATGCACAAAGCGCCTAATTTGATTGCCAGTGACTTGGCCGCCAAAATCGATCAGCGTCCCTTTGAACAGGTTAAGGCCGTTGGCCCTTATGTTAATTTCTTTTTGAAAAAAGGCTCATTTGCTGCCACGACGTTAGCTGAGGTTCTGACCAAGCAAGCCGAATATGGCCAACTGGACTTGGGCCATGGTGGTAATGTGACAATCGACATGTCATCACCCAACATTGCCAAACCAATTTCGATGGGGCATTTGAGATCTACAGTAATTGGAAACGCACTGGCTAATATTTTAGCTAAGACCGGCTATAACCCAATTAAGATCAATCATTTAGGTGATTGGGGTACGCAGTTTGGTAAACTTATTCAAGCCTATAAAATGTGGGGCAGTGAAGCCGAGGTTAAAGCCGATCCAATTAATAAACTGCTTGAATATTACGTTCGTTTCCACCAAGAAGACAAAGCGCATCCAGAATTGGATGATCAAGCGCGTGAATGGTTCCGCAAATTAGAAGCTGGAGACGAAGAAGCCACTCAGTTATGGCAATGGTTCCGTTCTGAATCGCTTAAATCATTCATGAAGATTTATGACGAGCTAGGGATTGGCTTTGATTCCTTTAATGGGGAAGCCTTTTACAATGACAAGATGGATGAAGTCGTTCAGATCTTAGAAGATAAGCAGCTGTTGCACGAGAGTAAAGGTGCTGAGGTCGTTGATTTGACCAAATATGACCTCAACCCAGCATTGATTAAAAAATCAGATGGCGCCACTTTGTATATTACGCGGGATCTCGCGGCGGCAATCTATCGTAAACGTGAGTATGATTTTGTCCAATCCCTGTATGTTGTCGGTGCTGAGCAGATTAATCACTTCAAGCAATTGAAGGCGGTCTTAAGTGAGATGGGCTTTGACTGGGCGGATGAAATTCATCATATTCCGTTTGGTCTGATTACCTTAAATGGTCAGAAACTTTCGACCCGTTCTGGTCGCGTTGTCTTACTGGAAGATGTCTTGCATGATTCAACGCAATTGGCAATGGCCCAAATTGAGGAGAAAAATCCCGACTTAGCCGATAAAGCTGAGGTGGCCCATGAAGTTGGGGTTGGCGCGGTCATTTTCCATGATTTAAAAAATGAACGAATGAACAGCTTTGACTTTAATCTGGAAGAGGTTGTCCGTTTTGAAGGAGATACCGGTCCCTACGTACAATACGCTCGAGCACGAGCTGAGAGTATCTTACGGAAGGCTGACAAGACCGATTTTGATTTGGATGACCTCACTCTCAGTGATCCGGACGCTTGGGATACACTCAAGTCGTTAAGTGAATTCAGTGGTGCGATTGAGCGAGCTGTAACGAGCTACGAACCCTCGATTATTGCCAAATATGCGATTAATTTAGCTCGTGATTTTAACAAATACTACGCGCATACGAAAGTCTTGGTAGCCGATGAAGGGCTAAATGCACGACTTGCGTTAGTGAAGAGTGTCAGCATTGTATTAAAAGAAAGCTTACGTTTGTTAGGCGTTCAATCACCAGATGAAATGTAAAGGTGGTGAGCTGATTGCGAAAACAAGAACGCCAAGCCATAATTTTAAAACTGATTGAACAATTTGAAATTGGCAATCAAGATGAGTTACAGACACGATTAGCCGACGAGGGTGTCTCGGTCACGTTAGCCACATTATCTCGTGATCTAAAAGAATTGCACGTGGTTAAGGAACCAGTTGAAATGGGGCGCGCCATTTATCGAGTTATGAAACCGACGACCACGCCAGATACTCACCATTTTCAGCAACGGTTTAGCGAGGTGGTGGTTGACTTTACCCAAGTTGAATTTATGAACGTGATTAAGACGACCCCGAGTGATGGAAACGCATTGGCAGCACTGATTGACGAATTAGATGAGCTAAAAATCACGGGGACTTTAGCCGGACATGATACGATTCTGGTCATCAGTCCGGATCGGCAATCAGCCACCCAATTACACGAACAGTGGTCTAAACTATTAGTTCAATAAAACGACTAAATTTATGCGCAATTCTTGTTCACTAAAGTGATCCTATCAGCATGCCATGTGTGCGGATAGGATTTTTTAGTCGATTTTAGTTTGCGTTTACTTGTTATGAAAATGGTTGGTTTAAATCTTTCTTAATTCAATCGGTCGTGGGAGTCTGATAAAAATGTTTTAAACCCATGGGCCTGCAGTCGTTGCCGACTCAGGATGTGGTACGATACATTGAATAACTTTTAGACAGAAAGGTTCAAGTCTATGAATCGAAATCAGCATCCAGATTCTAAACGTGCTTGGTACGAATCGGCCATTGTTCAGTGGCTGACTCGCGTTTGGCTGACGATCTGGCGACACATTCGGCAATTTTGGCATCGATTTCAGCTTACACGATGGTTCATTGTCATAATCTTATCGCTCGTTTTTCTATTGAGCGCTTACTTAACGTTTGAAGCGAAGACGGCGAATGTTAAAAATCTGAAGGCAACGCTCTCACAGCCGACTGTGATCTATGATCGCAACGACAAGAAAGCTGGTGAACTCTATTCACAAAAAGGCACCTATGTATCATTGAATAAAATCTCACCAAACATTCAAAATGCGGTGCTTTCAACCGAAGATCGAAATTTCTATCATGAACATGGCTATTCTGTAAAAGGATTAGCTCGAGCAGCGTTCTTGCTGGTTCGTAATAAACTTTTACATCGCGATTATATTAGTGGTGGTGGTTCAACGTTAACGCAACAACTTGTTAAAAATGCCTATTTATCTCAAGAACAAACGTTAACGCGAAAAGCAAAAGAAATCTTTTTATCCATCGAAGTCGAGAATGTCTATTCGAAACAAGATATTTTGGCGATGTATCTGAATAACGCTTATTTTGGACACGGTGTGTGGGGCGTTGAGGATGCCTCAGAACGTTACTTCGGTAAACATGCGACACAATTAACGGTGCCAGAGTCCGCCGTCTTAGCCGGTATGCTAACTTCACCAAGTGGCTACAATCCGGTTGATCAGCCGAAAGCAGCTAAGCAACGGCGGAACGTGGTTTTGGATTTAATGGCGGAAAACAAAAAAATCACGAGTGCTCAGGCGGCTGATTATCAACGAACACCATTAACGACGACGGATAATTACGCGCCTGATAGCTCATATCGTTATCCATACTTTTTTGATGCAGTGATTGATGAAGCAATTGCCAAGTATGGGTTAACCGAAGCGGATATTATGAATCACGGCTACAAGATTTATACGACCTTAGATCAAACACAGCAGACAGTGATGCAGACGCTTTTTAAGAATCCAGCTAACTTTCCCGCTAATATGGCCGACGGTACAATGGTGCAAGCTGCCAGTGTCGCGATGGATCCCAGTAATGGCGGAGTGACAGCTGTTGTCGGCGGCCGAGGTGAGCATGTCTTTCGTGGTTTTAACCGGGCGACGCAATCACAACGCCAGCCAGGGTCCACAATCAAGCCGTTTGCCGTTTATACGCCGGCGATCCAAAATGGCTATTATTATGATTCAGAATTACAGGATAAAAAGCAAGCCTATGGCGCTAATCACTATTCGCCTAGCAATTATGGGGATACTTATCGTGGTGAAGTCCCGATGTATCAGGCGTTGCAGAATAGTTATAACGCACCAGCCGTTTGGTTACTCAACAAGATTGGTTTGCAAAAAGGATTTGATTCAGTGCAACGATTTGGGTTAAATCTTGACACATCAGATGATAATTTGGCGATGGCGCTAGGCGGAATTAAGAAGGGGGTTTCGCCGTTGACAATGGCGCAAGCCTTTACACCGTTTGCTAACGGCGGCAAACTAACGCAAGCCCATTTTATTACGAAAATTGTGGATGCCTCTGGAAAAGTGATTGTTGATAATGATTATAAAAAGCCTAAGCGGATCATCAGCACAAATGTGGCCAACGAAATGACGAGTATGATGCTTGGCACGTTTTCTCATGGTACAGGTGTTTACGCCAAACCGGCTAACTATCAAGTCGCTGGTAAGACCGGGACGACCGAAGCTGACGGGGTCGATGATACGGCCGGTACGACTGATATGTGGGTTGATGGGTATACACCAGATATCGTGATGGTCAACTGGGAAGGGTTCGATCAAACCAATAAGGGAAATCACTTAGATGTTCCAGATGGCTATTCCGTTGCCCGGCTATTCCGGGCCGAAATGACTGATATTTTGCCAAATACGAAGCAGACACCGTTTACGGTCAAGGATGCTAATACTTTGGCCGCAACTGAAAATAATACCGCCTCTGGTAATATCTGGAATGATATTCAAGATGGCGCGAATAAGGTTGGTAAGTCGATTGGTGATGGCGCCGATTCGTTGATCCAGAAAGGGAAGGACCTTTGGAATCAATTTACGAGTCGCTTTGGTCAATAATCGTGATTAACGTAAATACTTCGTTTGACGGGCTTTTGCCAGTTCGATTGGCATGTTAAACTGAACAAGAACTTTAAAACACGTGGTTAATCATAGAGCTTGTGCTAAATGACAACCGCAAGAGGAGAAAAACATGGCGACAGATATTTTAGCGGATGCTAAACAAATGGCGACTGCCTTACAAGAAAGTGCAGAATTTAAAGCGCTGAGTGATGCTTATGAGACGATGAAGCAAAATCAGACGGCGTTTGAAACATTTAAAAAGTTTCAAACGATGCAGATGAATCTCCAACAAAAGCAAATGCAAGGTCAGGATTTGACGGAAGATGAAATGAATCAGGCCCGTGACTTAGCAAGCAGTGTTGGCAATTTTGAAGAAGTTAAGACGTTGATGCAAAAAGAAGAGGCCGTTAATAACCTACTGAACGACTTAAATAATGTCATCACGAAGCCGATTCAAGATCTTTACCGAGACTAATTGAGACGTTAGACAGTCTGGTGATTGCGGATTTTCCGTAGCACTGGGCTGTTTTTTTGATATTGGGCGGTTTCAGTTGGCAGCTGAATGAGTGTTAATGCGAAATGAATTTAAGCGGCGCTTATTTTACCAGAAGGAGTGGGAGCGACTTTGAAGTTTATTCATACGGCGGACTTGCATTTAGATAGTCCTTTCTTAGGCTTATCGCAGTTGCCTGAGTCGTTATGGCAGACGATTTACCAATCGCCAATGGTTGCCTTAACGCGACTAGTTGACGATGCAATTGCGGAAGATATCGAATTTATGCTCATCACGGGTGATATTTATGATCGTGCGGAGCGGTCTATTTCGGCGCAGGCTTTCTTTTTGAAGCAGATGCTGCGCTTACAAGCGGCGGCTATTCCTGTTTATTTAAGTTATGGTAATCATGATTTTTTGGCAGGCAATCAACAATCATTGGCATTACCCCCGAATGTTCATCTATTTGGACCAACAGTGACTGCAAAAACACTAGTGACCAAATCTCAGGTCCGGATCCAAATTAGTGGCTTTTCTTATGCGAACCGGGCTGTTGTAAATGATGTTGTTCCGGATTTTCCCAAACGCGAAAGTAATGTCGACCTAGCCATCGGCATGCTTCATGGATCATTAGCGGGCGATCAAACACACGCAACATATGCGCCCTTTACGGTGAGTGAGTTATTAACTAAACAGTATGATTATTGGGCCCTCGGTCATATCCATCAGCGGCAAATTTTGCATGAGGACCGTCCTTGGATTATTTATCCAGGAAATCTTCAGGGGCGTCAAATTAAAGAAACTGATGCTAAGGGTTATTATCTCGTGAACGTGGATCAAGCGGGTCTAACGCCAATTTTTCGACCTGTGGCCCCGATTGAATGGCATCGGGTATCTGTAACGGCTCAGGCACAAATGAGTACAACGGCGTTAACGGCGGCGATCTTTGAGCAGCTTGCAGCGTTGGACCAACCAGCTGATCACGTTCAGTTTCGACTGATTGGGGTGACCATTGCGAAAGCGGACCGGCTAGCGGCGGATACGGCAGAACGTCTGATGAATGGCAGCCTATTAACGTTGATTCAAGCACAAAGTCAGTTGCACGGAGATCCATCAGGATTGAATGTGGTTGTTCGTCTTGAGCCAATTTTTGCTTCGACGGCGACCAATGTGGGGCAAGAACTGGATCAAACGTTCTGGCAGCTCGCGGCTAAACAGGTCTTTACTGATGAAAACCTAGCGCAGATAGCGGGGCAGCTTTTCAGCGAACCAGAAATTGCTGGGGCGTTATCGCAGATGTCACCAACATTACAAGCCGCTGCGAAGCAGACGATTGAACATACTAGTGAACATACAGATTAAGCAATAGACTTAATTCACCAAGGGAGGGGAAGCGATGCGACTTAAACAGGCGCATATTGATGGCTTTGGCAAGTGGCAAAATCAAGATTTTACGTTCGAAGAGTCGCTGCAGGTCATTTATGGCCTCAACGAGGCGGGAAAAACGACGCTGCAGCACTTTATTTTGGGGGTACTATTTGGCTTCGCCAGTGGCAAACGACCCGCCGAGCAGTATTTACCCAAAAGTGGTGCTGGGTATGGCGGCTTTTTGATTGTGGCAACCGATACGAGTCCAACCATAACTTATAAAATTCAACGAACCGCTGGGAAAAACGGTGGGGATATAGTGGTCACCAATCTCACACTAGGTCAATCGGTGCCGCCTGAAGAATTAAACCGCTTGTTGAGTTCCGTCGATCAGGCCTTTGTTCAACAGACTTTGATGTTTGACTTGGAGGATTTGCGTCAGTTAACGGCAACGAGTGAATCTACCCTAACGTCAATGATTCAACGGGTTGGCGCTGTTGGCAGTCAGCATTGGTTGAATGTGATTGACCAACTGGCTAAACAAAGTGACGAAATCTATAAACCCCGCGGGCGAAAACCGGCTTTAAATCAAGCTTTACAGCATTATCATCAACTGCAACAAGAATTGACGACGGCGACTGCTAAATATCCAGCCTTCATTGAGTTACAAAGTACGATTAGTACAGCAGAACAGCATTTATCTGAACTGACTGAGCGCCAAAAGAAGTTACAAGCGGCTCAGGGGCGTTTACAGACTGCGCAACGGCTATGGCCGAATTACGCACAATATCAACAATTACAAGAGCGGGCAACGACCAAAAGTTTGCAGATTGACGAGCGAGATTATACGGAAGCACTCAGCCTCTATGCTAACCAGCAGCAACTCGCTGGTGCAGCGGCGCAACAGGTTGAATCGATCCAGGCTGATTCAAAGGAACCCACGGAAGAACTCGCGTTTTTTATGACTCATCGCTCAGAATTTGATCAACAAGCGGCAAAGTTTGATCAGGTCAATGCGTGGATTAATGAGCGGCATGCCAAACGTCAGCAGCTGCAAAATATCGAAGCCGAACAACAAGCGCTTGATCAACGAAATCATTTTAGTGACCATAAAATGACGCCTTTTTCTGAGTCAGAACAGACAACGATTCAGCAACAATTGGCCTCATCGTCCTCACTAGCCGCAAATGGCACCGCTGATAGCTGGTTGGTAGGAGCATGGCCGTGGTTAGCAACTGGGATTGGGCTTTTTTTGGTCAGCCTGCTGATCAGTGGTGGTTTTCGCTGGCTATTGATACTGATGGGAATCGCCTTAGTCATCTATGGCTGGAAACGACCGCAAGGGGCCAGCCGTGACCGTAGTTTACAAAAGGATGATATTAATCGGATTGGTCAGCAACATGGCTTTGATCACTTGCCTTTGACACAGTGGTTGGAGGTGCAACGTGATTTAACTCGTTGGCTTTCGTTGTCTTCACAAGGACATGAGCTGACTGAAGCGATCCAACAATTCAACAAGCAAATTACGCATTTTTTTGGTGAGTATGACTTCGCGAATAAGTGGCTGGCATTACGACCACTGAGTGCTAGTGAAGCATTAGCAACCGCTCGACGCGCATATCAGCGGTTGGCGACGCAGGCCGTTAACGAGGAGGCAGTTACGCGGCAGCGCGAACAGGCTGTCACACAGCTGGCAGATATCCAGGCGAAACAGACTCGCGCTGAGCAGTCGCTGGCGACATTATTAAAACGACTCCAAGTACCTGATGTAGCAACTTTAAAACAGGTCTATCAGACACAACTAAGCGATCTTCAAACAGTCGCGCAAGTCGATGCGATTGAAAATCAATTGACACCAGCATTACAGCAACAGTTAGCCGCTTATGACTCACAAGCCATGATTGATCAGCAATTAACGCAAACAAATCAGGCATTGGCAAGTACCCGCACCGACATAGCAGAACAGCAACAGCAGGTTGCCGACTCACGTGCTCAATTTGAGCAAATGGGGCGTGATCAACAAGTGCCAATATTACAACAACAAGTTGCTAACCAGCGTAACGTAGTCGTTTCGTTAGCTGAAAATTGGTTAGTTAATCGGCTTGCCATGCAATGGATTGACCAAACATTGACACAGGCCTCAGCTGATCGATTACCACAAATTGTGGTGCAAGCTAAGCAGTACTTTGCTGACCTGACCTTGAAGCACTATACTGAAATTAAGTTGAGCCGACAGCAGCTCACGGTGCTCGATCGTAATGGTCAGGAATTTGAGTTATTTGAATTATCGCGGGGCACTGTTGAACAATTGTATCTGGCCATCAGATTGGCTTTTGCGGCAATCATGAATGATCATTTGAGATTGCCACTAATGATCGATGATGCGTTTGTTGATTTTGATCAACCTCGACGTCAGGCGACAGCTCAATTACTTGAGCGGCTGGCTCAATCAAATCAAGTTTTGTATTTTACGGCTGATTTGAGCATGGTTCAAAGCTTCAAAACCGGCCAAGTCATTCGATTATCCAGTGATGAGTCAGCAACCTAGATTGAAGGAGTAATGATTATGACAGAAACACAGTTGATGGATTTTAAAGTCGATGAACCTTTTGATTTGTTTTTGTTATTAAAAGGAGCAGATGTGCGAACCGCGAAAAATGGTAAACGGTTTATTCATCTGACATTTGCGGATTCCTCTGGTGAATTGGCCGGTAATTTGTGGGATGCCAGTGAACAAGATATTAAGGCCTTTATTGCCGGTAAAGTTGTGCTTGTTCGTGGTAAAAAGGAACTTTATCAGGGCAATCCCCAAATAAAAGTTCTAAACTTGCGGCTTGCCAACGATGGCGAACCCAATGATCCTGCCCAATTCGTCGCTCACGGGCCAATGACGACGGCTGAAATGGAAGAAGAAATTTCGCAAATCATTTTTGAGATTACGAATCCGGAGTGGAATCGGGTGGTTCGAGCTGTTTTGCAGCGTCACGCAGAGCGTTTTTATCAATTTCCTGCGGCAAAAAAGAATCACCATGCATTTGCCGGTGGATTGGCGTTTCACACGATTTCAATTGTTCGGTTAGCTAAAACAGTCGCAGATTTACATCCCAATATCAATCGCTCGCTTCTCTATGCCGGGGCTTTGTTGCATGATTTAGGCAAGACTGTGGAATTATCAGGACCAATTGCAACTTCTTACACATTGGCCGGAAATTTAATCGGCCATATCGTATTAGTGGATGAGGAGATTGTTAGTGTTTGTGCAGAATTACATTTTGACCCTGAGTCAGAAGAAATGTTGTTACTTCGTCACATGATTTTGGCGCATCACGGGTTACTAGAATATGGGTCACCGGTTCGCCCCCGCGTCCTAGAGGCAGAGGTTTTACATGATTTGGATGAAATGGATGCTTCCATTCAAATGATGAGTAGTGCTGTTGAACAAACAGCGCCTGGTGAATTTTCTGAACGAATTTTTGGTTTAGATGGTCGGTCGTTTTATCGGCCCGAATCTGGGGAGCAAAACTAACTGCCATCCGTAACTAAACAAACACGCGCGCTTTACTAGTCAGACTAGCAAGGCGCGCGTGTTTGTTTAGTTATTTATTTTGTTTTATTATCGATCAGCTAGTTAGCCGAAGAGGTAGAAGTCGAGGTGTATTGTGACAGAACGTCTTTCAAGTCCTTGTCTTTGATCGAGACATTACCATTCTTTAATTCTTTAGCAATGACTGATTGAAGAACCGTCCCGCCATTTGAGGTATCCATATCTTGATCCCAAATTTGTTCTTTTAGATCCTGTTTATGGTCGGTCCACTTACCCTTAGCTGGTTTGTTGAGCATTTTGATGACGTAGTAGCTCTTTTCACCAGTAGAAGAATTCGTGTCTGTGACCGGTTCCTTCGTGTATTCACCGTTATTTAGCTTGAAAGCAGCTTTTTTGATGGAATCATCAACCGAAGTTGTAGCGTTATCAAAGGTTGGCACTTTACCACCCTTGTTTTTAGTTGACGAGTCAGTGGAGTATTTTTTAGCCGCATCGGCAAAACTAGTGCCATTGTTTAAGTCGTCAATGGCAGATTGAGCTTTAGCTTTGGAAGAAGTGACAATGACTGCTGTGGAAACTTTAGGTTCCCAGTCTTTAAATTGCTTCTTTAAGTCAGCATTCGTAATCTTGACGTCGTTTTTAACCGCTTCTTTCAGCAATAAGTTCATCCGCAAGGTGTCCTTTAAATCAGAAGTGGTCATCCCTTGTTGTTGAAGCATGCTACTAAAACTTGATCCATACTGTTTTTTAACGGTATTGAACTGCTTGGTGACTTTTTTATCAGAGACCTTGTCGCCATATTTTTTCTCCAACACTTTTTTAATAATCATTTGTTGAAGCACTTGCTTACCTTGGCTAGTGGTCTTCATACTTGAGTAGTATTGGTCTTGGGTGATCTTACCACCACTAGTTGTCGCAACTGTTTTATTACCACAAGCTGCCAGCGTGAGGGCCATTAATAATGCAGCCGGAATCAGTAACCATTTTTTCATAAACTATTTTCACATCCATTTTCCAAATTATTTGTCACAAGTAAATCGCATCCAAGAAACATCCTACCATAAATCGTGAGCAGTTGAGCCAACTTGGCTCCTCTTAAAGGAAAATTTGTTTTGACTTAAGTCATTTTTAAGCCAGTTTTTTGGCTTACTTTGAAATTCGGTGGTTCAATTCGTCCAGATCGTGATTGAGCTGGTCGATATTTTTTTGAAGTGCTTCAGTGCGACTGTCTATTTTAAATTGAAAACGGTCCACGGATCGTTGGATATCGTCGATTGTGCTTTGGGCTTTGTCAGCGGTGGCGGATAAATTAGCAGCGCTGCGGCGTAAGTTTGTCAAAGCTTGGGCGAACGTCTGAAAGCTTTGAATTAGCTCGCGAATAGGCGCAAAGATTTTTTTAAACATAATTACGCCTCCAAATGGTCGATAATATGTTGTTGAATCTGTTGATAAGCGGCGTCATCATATTGACTGCTGTTGTCTTTAAAAATCATTTTGAAATCATCGTGATCGCTATATCGAGGGACTAAGTGAAAATGGGAGTGGAACACTGACTGGTAGGCGACTTCGCCATTGTTGTTGACAATGTTCATCGCAATAATAGCAGGGTTAGAATCACGCACTGCCCGGGCAATTTTGGGAATTCTAGCAAAGACTCGCTGAGCTAGGTCTTCGTCGTAAGCAAAAATATCAGGGACATGGGTTTTAGGAATGACTAAAGTATGTCCGGGAGTGCCCTGTGAGATATCAAGGAAAGCTTTAACCTCATCGTCTTCATAGACTGTATAGCTGGGAATTTCATCTTTGATTATTTTACAAAAAATACAGTTGTCATCTAGCATTACACACGCCTCGCTTTATGAATTTCCTCCATTATACACACACCCAGTCCGCCAACAACAACCTGTCAGCTTACAGTAGGAAGATTATGCTATAATCGTACCATTATTCTAGACAGTGGAGGCAGCACATGGGTATTGAAGTGGATCATCTAGTGGGCGGGTATTCGCAGGTGCCCGTGTTAAAGGACGTCAGTTTTCAAGTCAACGACGGTGAAGTAGTCGGCTTGATCGGGCTAAATGGCGCCGGCAAGTCAACCACCATTAATCACATTATTGGCTTATTGACGCCGCAAAATGGCCGAGTTGTTGTTGGTGGGACGACACTAAGTGAAGATCCAATCCAGTACAAGCAACAGATCGCCTATATTCCAGAATTGCCAGTCTTGTATGACGAACTGACGTTGTCAGAAACATTATCATTAACGATGATGGCCTATGGATTAGAACAAGAAGTAACGTGGCAGCGTGCCCATCGTTTACTGAAAATGTTTCGCTTAGATAATAAGTTAGATTGGTTTCCAGCTAATTTTTCCAAAGGGATGAAACAAAAGGTGATGATTGTTAACGCCTTTATGACCAATGCCAAGGTCTACATCATTGATGAACCCTTTCTTGGCTTGGATCCGGTGGCCGTTCATGACTTATTGACGTTAATCGAAGCAGCCAAAAAGAATGGGGCAGCAATTTTGATGTCGACACATGTCCTGGCCAATGCTGAAAAATATTGTGATCGGTTCATTTTGCTCCACCAAGGGCAAATCAAAGTCGCTGGAACCCTCGCTCAATTACAAGCGGCCTTTCCTCAAGCTGGTAATTCTTTAGATGATATCTATCTTTCACTGGCTGATGGTGAACGAAATGAATGATTTAACGAACCTATTTTCGACACGCTTATCCCGGCATGCCGGACAAATATTGAAATATTTACGGCTCGTCTTTACGGACCACTTTGTGATTGCACTGTTTTTTTTCTTTGGTGCGCTTGGATTTGCCTATCAAAATGAATTAAAACAGTTGGCTGGTGGTGTGTGGTGGGGACCGTTAGTGACGGTCGTTATCTTAACGTTAGCCATTCAGGTTGGGCGACTGGCAACACTGATTGAGCCAGCAGACATTGCGTTTTTAATGCCAGCCGAAGCTGTTTTACATAATTACCTGCGTTCGGCACGCAATTATAGTCTGCTCATGGGTAGTTTAATTCAGGTTGCGGTTGGTGTCGTTTTGTTGCCATTTATGGGGCAGGCCGATCGACTATCCTTACCAGCAGCTGCGATTGTTATCTTAACAGCCTTGATAACGAAAGCGGCATGGATGAATCTTGCCTTGAATCAAACCGTTCAGCAGACCCGCTTAACGCCGCTTAACCTGCAGCTTGTCAATTGGTTATTGCCATTGGTAATCTTTGCCAGTGGGTTATGGATTCATCCTGTCATTGGGCTCATGCTTAGTATTATCGGGTTTGGCATGGTGACTTTTAGGCGCACCCAGCAGTGGCAGCGTGGTCAGTTGGCATGGACGACGTTAGTTCGTGATGAAGCAGGTCGCATGATGGGCTTATATCGCTTCTTTAATTTGTTCACCGATGTACCGCAAGTTGCCGCTAAAATTCGCCGTCGACGCTATCTCGATCCACTGTGGCGTTGGGTTAATCGGCGTCGAGCAGATCCATATTTATATTTATTTACCCGTGGTTTAGGCCGCGACAGTGATACGTTTGGCCTAATCACGCGACTGACAGTGATCGGTTTGTTGGCATTGATTTTTATTCATCAACAGTGGGCCAGCTTATTGGTCATGGTTTTGCTCGTTTACTTGATTGGTTTTCAATTATTACCATTCTATCGTCAATATGAGCGTAATGTCTTTACCCACCTGTATCCAATTACTAAGTCACGGCAGCTACAGGCGTTCCAAAGGGTTTTGACTGTAGTATTAACAATCGTCGGGTGCGTATTTGTGATCACAGATGTACTGGCTAATTGGTCATGGATCCGTCTGCTGATTGACACGGGCACGATGGTTCTTGAAGTTGGCTTGTTCATCGGTTGGTACAGCCAGTTTAGATTGAAAAAAATGTAGATAAAGATGAGGAGAATGTATGCGAGTCAGAAATAAACCTTGGGCGGACGATTTAATCGCCGAAAATCCGCAAGCGATCGTTTTAAATCCGGAGCATCATCGGGGCCAATGGCAAGCACGTTTTAAATCTGTACAACCGTTACATGTTGAAATTGGTACCGGAAAAGGACAATTTTTGATTGGAATGGCCGTTGCGCATCCAGAACTTAATTTTGTTGGGATTGAATTACAAAAATCGGTATTGGCTGCAGCACTCAAGCAATCGTTGCCAGCTAAATTGCCCAATTTGCAATGGGTATTGGCGGATGGTCAAGGTGTTAACCAATTCTTTGAACCCCAGGAAGTGGCCCAACTGTATCTTAATTTTTCCGATCCATGGCCAAAGACCCGCCACGAAAAGCGGCGCTTAACGTATAAAACGTTTTTACAAAGTTATGCTCAGGTGTTGGGGGCCGGGGGTCAACTGCAGTTTAAAACGGACAATCGCCATTTGTTTGAGTATTCAATCATGAGCATGACGAACTTTGGTTTGAACCTAACAGAATTGTCCCTTGATTTACATGCCGATGTAGCGGCCAGTCAAGGTGAATTGGAGAACATTGAAACTGAGTATGAACAAAAATTTGCGGCCAAGGGACAACCCATTTACCGACTAGTCGCGCAATTCCCGAAAAATGAAAATTAAGTAGGCGATTGCCAGATAGATAGCCATGATTTCAAATGGTTTAGTGGTTTTTCAGTGCTTGAGCAAAAGTAAAATTGAATTTGGGTTGCCATAGCGCAACAACAGTACGTGAAACATAAGTCAAGTGATATTGGCTTACAAGAGCAGTTCGCTTGTAATGCCCGTGACTTGAGGTCTTATGCTTCGCGTTTTTTGATTTGGTATAGAAATAGTCGATAGAAATCGACAGACTGTTGCAATCAGTGGTGACAAGCAGTATAAAAAGTGACAACATTGAATGATTAGTGAACTTTATTAAAAACATGAAGTGTGACTGCTGTGGTGAAGTGAGTCCAATCATGCCGACAATGATTTGGTGGGTGGTTTAAATGAAACGATTATGGACTTTTTTTCACGCCAAAAGTGCTGAAATAGCAATATCACTGCGTCAGCGACCCTTAACAAAGGTGGCACGTGATGCGTTAACCATCCTATTTCCGTTTGTATTACTGGATGTTTGGCTCAGCTGGTTAACCGAAGCTTGGTTTAATCCAGATGGCTATTACTACCAAGTCTTTCATTTTCAGGTGGCTGGTAAATGGTTAATCATGGCTGGCGACTCGCTATCTGATTTAGTGATTATGTTAAATGTCGTGATTAGTTTGTGTGCTGCTTTTTTAATCGCTTATTATTACGCTGACTATTACCATCAAGATAAAATGACGACCGGTTTGGCCAGTGTTACTGCTTATTTAATCTTGAATTATGATTTTCACAGTTCCGATAATTTATTTTTATTCGATAATTTTGGCCTGCGTGGTTTGTTTTTAGCCTTTGTGACTGGCGTTATAGTCGGCTTAATTTTTAGAATTCCATTTACACAAAAATTTCATAGTTATCAATCGGTTACTGAGGATGATCGCATTTTTTCGCGGTCACAACGGATGATTTTTCCATTGGGTTTGACCGTTCTATTATTTGTGATCGTCAGTTGGTTAATTAGTCTGCTGACCGTTCGCGGTCCACTGGGCTTATTAAACGAAGGGATTGCGTCGATTACTGTCGGCCGAGCGACCACGCGGGTCATTCCCGTGATTCTGTCAGCCATCATTAGTAACCTACTCATGTTTATTGGGTTAGCGAGTCCGATTGCTCAACCGCGCTTAGCTAGCTTCACGACGTATGCCGGGGCAAATTATCAATTTGCACTGGCTCATCACACATCCTTTGGTGCGCCTTTTCCGATCACGCTGCACACGCTGTACGATATTTATGGAAATATTAGTGGTGTTGGGGGCATGGCCGCGCTGATGATCGCTATTATTATGGTCGGTGGGGTTCATCGAGAACGGCGAGTCGCTTACCGTGGTTTATTGCCAACCTTCTCGAATATGTCTGGTATCGGCTTAGTTGGCTTGCCCATGATTTTAAACGCGCTGTATTTGGTACCAATGGTTCTTGTGCCAGCCTTTAACATGGCAATCGGTGCTTGTTTAATTAAGCTGCGATTATTACCCCCAGCCGTGTATCGAATTCCGTGGACGACGCCTGGCATCCTGCAAGGGTTTGCAGGAACGGGTGGTGATTGGGCCTCATTAGCCGTTAGCATCGGGTTATTTTTGATCGATGTATTATTATTTATCCCGTTTGTCAGAAATACTAACCGATTACAAATTTTGCTGATCGAACGGGAGCATCACCGGACGCAGAAAGTGAGGTCCACTAATGCCCAATAAGTTAAAACGATGGTTCGTGGTGGGGATTTTCTGTATTTTTGTCATTGCGGTTGGTGCGTTAACGGTTCCTTGGGTTAAACACTCGGTGACCAAACCGCGAACAATTCGTCAGTCAAGAATGTCACCGGTGATCTTTATTCCCGGTTCTTCTGCCGGTCAAAATCGCTTCGATGATTTATTTAAAACAATCAACTTGGGTCAAGGATTACCAGCTAATACTACCGGTGGCCGAACGCCAATTCAGCATAGTGTGGTCAAGGTCACGGTCAAAACCGATGATCGTTTGCAAGTCTCTGGGACGGTTCGGGCAGGTGACAATGCGCCATTTTTTGTCGTGGCATTTGAAAACAATCACGATGGCTATGCTAATATCCAAAAACAGGCCCGTTGGTTCAATATTGCCTTCAACTATTTGGCCAAGACCTACAATTTCAACAACTTTTCCGGATTTGGTCACTCAAATGGTGGGTTGATCTATACGTTATTTTTAGAAAATTATTTTAACCAATCAAAATATCGCATGCATGAGCTGATGATGCTCGGATCGCCATTTAACCTAGAGGGTAAGGACCAGAATCGCCGCGTCCCAATGCTAACTAACATGGTGGATAACCGAAATAAATTGCCGAAATCACTGAATGTGTATCTGATTGCTGGGACGGAAAACTATACGAATGATGGGATTGTGCCTGTTCAAAGTGTGTATGCCGGTAAATATGTGTACCAAGATCAAGTGGCACACTTCACCGAGTTGACAGTTACTGGTAGTGATGCCGAACATTCTGATTTGCCGCAAAACAAGCAGATCGTTTCGTTAATGTCGCAGAACTTATTACAGTTTCAAACGCGAGATCGACAGCGGGCTCGAAATAGTACGATTAATCAAAAAGGGAACCGCAACAATCCTAGTTCGACAAGCTCAAGTACCACTAAATAACATGATAAAAACCCCGCTAAGTCACGGCGGGGTTGACGATCCTAATTTAATTAATTAATCGCGGGTGCAATTTTCCAAACATCAACAACTTTGCCAGTCCGACTGTCTGCTAAAAAAGCGTAAATAACCGTGGAATCGGCAACTTGTTGAATGATGCCACCACTGTATACTTCAACAGAGGAGGTGCTGTCGATTTTACGAGTCAACGGGTGATGCTCAATCCAAGCGCCACTCAAAGGACCTGATTTACGGAAAGATGTCTTAACGTCCGTTAAAATACGTTCAGGTCGCTTTAAATGAGCTTTCTGAATCGCCGCGCCGATCGAGACGCCGGTGGCAATGCCTAAACTGGCAAAAAATAGAATTTTTTCGATGGGCTGATAGGTGCTCAAAATAGGCCTCCTCAAAATTTTCATCCAATAAATTTAGTCTAGTGTACACTTTTTTGGCGGAGATTAAAATTCGTCAAGGAGCCAAAGTACTCGTACAACTGTGAAAGCCTTGCTAACGATGGTTGACCCGTTAAGTCGCAGGCGATACACTTAAACAATGACAATTACAGGAGGTAGAACATGTTAATCACTAGCATGAACCAGACGTCGATGCCAGGCGTGCTGGTGGCGATTTTGGCACCTGATCATGATCAGCAACGGGTCGATGTGGCTAATCAGATTGCCCGTGTTTATGATCCCTTAACTGATCAGACGCTGGGTTACAATTTTCTGCAAGTTCAAAAAATTGATCCGGAAATTAGTGGTAACGGCGCGCTTGAACTGAGTCAGACACAAGTTGCGCATTTAAATGCTGCCTTAAGCGAAGCGGGATTTAAGCCAGAACTAATCTTAGACACGACGCCTAAGTTTGTCGTCGGGTATGTTGAAAAGACTGAGCCGCACCCAGACTCGGATCATTTACTGGTGACGCAGACACGTGTCGACCATGACCAAATTTTACAAATTGTCAGTGGCTCGCCGAATATGCGTGAACATATTTTTGTCGTGGTCGCAAAAGTCGGCGCGTTGATGCCGAGTGGTCAGATTATTTGGCCTGGTGAATTGCGAGGGGTTCCTTCCGATGGTATGATTACCAGTGGTCGGGAGCTCCACTTGATGAACGCTCCGCAAAAAAAAGGCGCGTTGATTCTATCACCGGATTTTGCTCCCGTGGGGACACCGTTTTCCTTTGAACAAGGCAACAAGCTTTTCAGTTAAACGGGTTCGCAATTAAGAGTAGAGATGAGTTAAGCTACCAAAGCTTAACCTGTGGGGAGGCGCAGGCCTCCTTTTTTCGTGAAACAAGATTTAATTAACTACTAATGAATTAAAATATTTGATTTAGGTGACGTGAATGAGACATTACGATGGGCCTACTTTTTTTCGGCAACATCCTGAAGAATTGGAGCGGCGACGACAGCAACGCACGAATCGCTTAATCGGCTCGCCAACGACAAAATCTGAACAGCCAGCAAGTAGCCAAGCGGTGCGATACGGTAGCGCAGAGATTGAGATTGATCGATCAACTGCTAGTCTTTATGCGGCTCAACAAGCGCGCGCCATTGCGCAGACGATTAATCCACATCGAAAATGGCATACACCAGCTAGCGCGGTAGCCAGCGCCGCCGTGGTTGATGCATCTGGCTACGTTTCGGCGGCTCCTAAGCTATTTAATCAAACCTCGGTGGCCTTTTCTGCCACCAATAAACCAGTTGCCAGTATTTGGGGTGATGATGATTGGTCTCATTCTGAATCAATCGCGCCCGCAACCGCTGCTTCACAATTGCCAATGCAACAGTCAGAGCTTCCCAACTCGGAAACTAGTCAGCTGACAAGCAACGCAATCCCGGCCAAGTCGCCGAAAGATCAGGTACATCAAAAGGCCGATCGCAGTTCAACGACGACAAGTACGAAACAAACAGCTGTCGACCATAATCAAGGCGTTTTAGGTCATGGATTAGCGGCTATTTTTGATGAGGAACAAAATGGGCAAAAAGCCTTAGCACTGTTTAATCATGATCGGGCTGATGCCGATGTCGCAAGTGAGGCCACCGCCGAAGTTATTTCTGAAGCGACCTCAGTACCCGTCCCAACCGAAACGATCCAACAAACTGGACGTAGTTATTCAACGGACGACGATCGGGAATTGTTGACTTATCATTTTCCAAGTCTAGATCTGTTAAAGCCGCCGGTTCAACGAGATGAGGCCAAGTTGGATGCGTGGTTAGACCACCAAATTGATGTCTTAAATCAAACGTTAGCCGCTTTTAATATCGATGGGGAAGTGGTCGATTTCACGGTTGGACCAACTGTCACTCAGTTTCAAGTTAGCTTAGGACCTGGCGTTCGAGTTAATAAAATTACTAATTTACAAGATGATTTAAAACTGGCGCTAGCCGCTAAGGATATTCGGATTGAAGCGCCAATTCCTGGGCAGAGTACAGTTGGGATTGAAATTCCGGATCTAAAATCACGGCCGGTCATGCTGTCAGAAGTGTTACGCTCAGAGGCATTTCAAAAGAGTACCTCACCGTTGACGGTCGCCTTGGGAGTTGATTTATTTGGTCGACCACAAGTAACTGATTTGCGCAAAATGCCTCATGGATTGATCGCCGGGGCGACTGGTTCCGGAAAATCAGTGTTCATTAATAGCCTATTGATGTCGATTTTGTATAAGGCAACACCTCAAGAGGTTAAGCTGATTTTGATCGATCCCAAAGCGGTTGAAATGGCACCGTATAATGGCATTCCCCACCTATTGGCACCGGTTGTTTCCGAACCTCAAGCCGCTGCCGCTGCCCTAAAGTGGACTGTCAATGAAATGGACGAACGCTATCAACGGCTAGCTGCTGCAGGTGCTCGTAATATTGAGCAATACAATGATAAAGCCAAACAAGCAGGTGATGAAGCGGCGCAAATGCCTTATATTCTAGTGATCATTGACGAATTAGCTGATCTGATGATGGTTGCCGCTTCTGAAGTACAGGACTACATTGCTAGAATTACGCAAAAGGCACGAGCGGCTGGGATTCATTTGCTGGTCGCCACACAACGACCATCAGTCGATGTGGTAACGGGAACGATTAAGAATAATATTCCGACCCGTTTAGCGTTCATGGTTGCTAGTCAAATTGATTCACGGACGATTTTAGACACGGCCGGCGCTGAGCGATTATTAGGACGCGGTGACATGCTCTATCTGGGCAATGGCAAGAGTCAACCGATTCGGTTACAGGGGACATTCGTTGACGCTGAAATTGATCCAGTGACAGATTTTGTCCGAGAACAAATGGCGCCACACTACGCGTTTGAGCCTAAACAACTGTTAGCCACAGAAATCGCGGCTGAAGACCAAGATGAATTGTGGCCGCAGGTATTGGCTTATATCGCTGAAGAAAAAAATGTGTCAACATCGAAGCTACAGCGCGTCTTTTCAATTGGCTACAATCGAGCCGCTAACCTAGTTGATCAATTGGAAAGCCATGGTTATGTTTCGGCTCAGCAAGGTTCAAAACCACGGGAAGTCTTTTTCACGGCTGAACAATTAGCCACTACGGTCGATCATGAAGAATCGTAAAAAAAACCTGCATCAACTGGCTGTTTAATTGAAATATTGATACATTATAATTAACCATTTTGGTGATACGTGTTTTAACGAAGGAGTCCATTTATGATGGAGAACACTGATACAACTTATTATTTTGTTGGGATTAAGGGATCGGGAATGGCATCCTTGGCCCTAATTTTGCATGATCGTGGTGATCGTGTTGAAGGGTCTGATATTGACCAGTACACGTTTACACAGCGGCCATTAGAACAAGCGGGAATTAAAATTTACGCTTTTGATCCAGCTAACCTACATGAAGGACTAACGGTGATCGCCGGAAATGCCTTTCCAGATACTCATCCAGAAATTCTCCGGGCTAAAGAATTGGGATTACCAGTCATTCGTTACCATGAGTTTCTTGGTCAATTGATGCGCGGCTACACGAGCATTGGTGTTGCCGGCGCTCATGGTAAGACGAGTACGACCGGGCTACTTGCTCATGTGTTAAGCGGCATTGCGCCAACGAGTTACTTAATTGGTGATGGTACCGGTAAAGGTACGCCAAATTCTCGCTTCTTTGTGTTTGAGGCAGATGAGTATCGACGCCACTTTTTAGCGTATCATCCAGATTATGCGATTATGACTAATATTGACTTCGATCATCCGGATTATTATACCGGGATTGACGACGTCGCCGATGCCTTTCAGACGTTTGCTAGTCAAGTGGGTAAGGCTATCTTTGCTTGGGGTGACGATGAACATCTGCGGCAGTTGAAGGCCAATGTGCCAATCTACTATTATGGGACGAACGACCGAGACGACGTACAGGCACGTAATGTTAAACGAACGACGAAGGAATCGAATTTCGACGTTTACTTACATGATGAATTGATCGGTAACTTTGAAATTCCTTTGTATGGTGAACACAATGTGCTTAATAGCCTAGCCGTGATTGCGGTGGCCCATTTTGAAAAAGTTGATATGAACGATTTGCGGCAAGAACTCCTTTCATTCAAGGGGGTTAAACGTCGGTTTGCAGAACGTTCAGTGGCAGATATGACCATTATTGATGATTATGCGCATCATCCGTCCGAAATTAAGGCAACGATTGATGCTGCCCGTCAAAAATATCCGGATAAGCAGCTGATTGCCGTATTCCAGCCCCATACGTTTACGAGGACAATTGCGTTGATGGATGATTTTGCTAAAAGCTTGAATTTGGCTGACAAAGTCTATTTGACGAATATCTTTGGCTCTGCTCGTGAAAAGACCGGGACGGTTTCTAGTGCCGATTTAGGTGCGAAAATTGTCAAAGGCGGTGATGTGTTAACCTTAGAAAATCTGTCGCCGCTATTGGATTATCATGATGCGGTCGTCATCTTCATGGGCGCCGGTGATGTTCAAAAATATGAACGTGAATATGAAACGCTGTTAAGCAACTCCAGTTTAACGAACGGTTAAATACAAACGTCGACAAACTGAGACAATTCACTTGCTCAGCACAAAATGGCGAGTTGTGACATAAGTATGTGAGACGAACGTTGCCCCATAACGCGTGCCAAAGGCCTGCCAATTCCGTCCAACATAAATAGCGCCGCTTCCCAAAGTTCGGGAAACAGCGCTATTTTCGTTGGTACTCGTTGGCAAAACGGAGTTATGTCACAGCTCCCATTTTGTCGATTGCGAATTTAATTAGTGGTGGTCGCAGACGTTAGACCGAGTAAAATCAGCCCGATAATTTCAAAAATGATGATCAAACTGATCATTGGAATTGAACTAGTTGAACCGAATAATCCGACAATTGGGGAGGCCAGACCACCGACTAATTCCGAAAAGGTGCCTAAAACGGCTGATGCGGTCCCGATATTAGTGGAAGTGCTAGCCATGGCAATCGCAGTTGTGATGCCATTATTGAAACCGATGGAGACAACCACGATCCAAAGCGCAATTGTAAAGAGCCAGAAGTTATTGACCGTGAGCGCGTTCAACAGCATCAAACCACTGCTGGCGATCGGAATCAAAAAGCCCCAACGAGTTAAATTACGATCAGAAGTTCGACCGGTCAGCCGACCCATGAGCTGAGCACCTAAAGCAATGCCCAGTCCATTAAAGGCGTAAATGAGACTGAATGAAGTTGTGCTTAAGTGAAAATCCTTTTGAAAGATGAATGACGAGGCGGCAATGTAGGTGAATAATGCCCCGTTAACTAAGGCCAATAAGCTTGCATTCAACATAAAACGGCGGTTTTTAAACACGGCCCTGAAGTTCAATGGTTCAAGATGGTTAGGAGTGACTTGGCCCGTTTCCGGTAAACCAAACAGACTTGCTACCAACAAAATGACACCGATAATCGTCAAGGTAACAAACACCGATTGCCATGGGAACAAGCTGACAAGGGCGGCACCTAGGATTGGGGCAATAACAGGAAACACCCCATTAATTGTCATTAACGTCGCGTAAAAGCGAGTTAGTTTCACACCATCAAATAAATCACGGGCAATCGCGCGTGACAGGACTTGACCGGCTGAGCCAGCAAGACCTTGAATAACACGGACGATCAGAAATAAACCGATGTTGTGGATGAAAATTAACGCGAGCGAAGATAATGTGAAGACGACTAATCCGACCATCAAGGGTTGCCGGCGACCGACCCGATCGCTCCATGGGCCAATAAAAAGCTGGCCAATCGCCATTCCAATCAAACAGGCACTGATACTGGCCTGAACGGCTGTGGCAGAAGTATGTAAGCTCAACTGAATATCTGGCAGAGCAGGTAGATACATGTCTAATGACAACGGTCCAAAAGCTGACAGCGTCCCTAGCAAGATGGTCAAAAAAAGGCTAGGATGTGAATTTGCTTTTTGTGGGATGTCAGATTGAATCATAATTACCTCGCAATCTTGAATTTAATTTATCGATATCTGGCTTATTTTAGTCGAGTTTGCGAAAAAAAACTAGACGACTTAAGCAATCGACTAATGCTGTAACTTATCTAAAGAATTTTTTTCTAACGGCAAAAGACTTGCTTGTTAACTGAATTCTGTTAGAATACTCTGTAAATAAGGTTAGTCAACATTTGTCAGACTAATGAAATGTTTTGAGAGAAATGAGGGATCAGTTGTGAACAATAATGAATATCAACAACCTCGTCGTGAGGTGAATGTCCAAGCTTCTGGTTTAAGCGCGTTTATGAGTCGCGTCTTCGGCTATATGGGTTTGGCAGTCTTAGTTTCTGCTGTGGTCGCGATTCTGGCCGGGGTGGTGTACCAGAAACAATATTTTAGTTTTCTAGCGGCTAATTCTTGGTTTATGTGGGTCCTCATCATCGCTGAATTTGGGTTAGTCATTGGTAGTTCATTCCAAGCAAGACGAAGTGCTAGTGCTGGCTTGGTGATGTTACTTGGCTTTGCGGCGATTAATGGCCTGATGCTATCCACGATCTTCTTGGCTTACACGAGCGCTACAATTTTCTCCGCCTTCTTTGCTTCCGCAGCAATTTTCGGTGGCATGGCAGTTTACGGCATGACGACACATCGTGACTTGAGTCGAATTGGCACGCAAATGATCTTTGCGCTATTCGGTGTGATCGTAGTCAGTTTAATTAATATGTTCCTTCATTCGTCAGTGATTAGTTACGTCTTTAGCTTTGTGATTGTTGGGATCTTTGTCGTCTTGACGGCCTGGGATACACAACGGATGCGACGAATTTATGAACAATATGGTAATCAGGTGGCACTGGGGGGCTTGGCAATTCAAGGTGCCTTCCAGTTATATCTAGACTTCATCAATATTTTCATCTATGTCCTTCAAATTTTTGGTTTCAGTGGCGGTAATCGAAACTAGCTCATCTGTTGAATTTAGATGTTTCGGCGAGGATCAATTGATCCTCGCTTTTTTGTTGAATGCTGTAGGTGGGATAACGATCTTGCTCAAGCCGTTCGTCCTACTCAAATGATTTTCCCTGGCTCACTACCGACTCTGTGTGTTTAGTTTAACGTCAGTGATTAGCCAAATACATTAGTCCATGGTCTATTTAAACGAATTAGGTTAATTATTGAAAACATTGCTGACTAATTTTGATTTAGGTAATCTCGATTTGGCGAAAAATGTGTCAATGGAAAGCCAAGCCAAAATTTGGTAAACTACTGATAATACAAGCATTTAACGATGTTGATCCTGAAAAAGAAAGAGACGGCCAATGAGTGAACAAATTGAATTATCAAAACAGCCGCGGTTATTATTAATTGATGGTAATAGTGTCGCATTTCGCGCTTTTTTTGCACTCCATCAACAACTAGATCGCTTTACGAATCATGATGGCTTACATACCAACGCAATTTATGCGTTTAAAACGATGCTAGATGCCGTTATCAAGGCCGTTCATCCCGATAAGGCGTTGGTTGCTTTTGATGCTGGGAAGACGACTTTTCGTACCAAAAAATTTGGTGACTATAAAGGCGGCCGCGCCAAAACGCCACCGGAATTATCTGAACAGATGCCATATTTACGCGATCTATTGACTGCCTACGGTATTAAAAGCTATGAGCTAAGTAATTGGGAGGCCGACGACATCATTGGCACGTTAGCTCAGGAAGGGGAAGCAGCCGGCTATCAGGTCATTATTGTGACCGGCGACCGTGATTTGACACAGTTGGCGACTGACCAAGCTACCGTTGCAATCACTCAAAAGGGGGTCAGTGAGATTGAGTATTATACACCGGCTCACGTTCAGGAGAAGTATGGTCTAACACCGCATCAGATTATTGATATGAAGGGCTTGACCGGCGATACTTCCGACAATTATCCAGGGGTGACAAAAGTCGGCGAAAAAACGGCCATTAAATTATTAACACAATTTGGCAGTGTCGAAGGGATTTATGACCATTTAGATGAGATAAAACCAAGTAAAATGAAAGATCATCTCATTGAGGATCAACAACAGGCTATCCTCAGCAAGGATTTGGCAACGATTCGAACGGATGCGCCATTGGCAGTGCATTTGGCCGATTTGGATTATCGCGGCCCCGATTTAGATAAGTTAGTCCCATTTTATCAATCAATGGATTTTAATAACTTCTTGAAACAATTGCGTAATACCAGTCTGGATTTGGACTTTGACCAAATAGGTACGGATCAAAACCAACTTAAGCCGGTTAAATGGACAGTGCTAACCGCACAAAACGTCGATTTGGTCACCCAATTTACCAAGGAAGTCAGTTTCATTCTGGAAATGCCAGATGAAAACTATCACCTTAGCGCCTTTTCTGGGTTCGTCATGACTGATGGACAGCAAACGCTGGTCAGTCGAGAAGTCGATTTATTGCAAACAGAACCAGTGCAACAATTATTAGCCAGTGACCAGATTAAAAAGAATGTTTTCAACGCTAAGGCCCAGTATGTTGGCTTACATCGCTTGGGGACATCTTTAGCCGGGGTCGACTTTGATTTATTATTGGTTTCTTATTTATTGGATACAAATGACAATTCCAACGATTTAGGCAGCTTGGCGCAACAACATGGGTACGAGGCCGTTGAATCAGATGAAATGGTGTATGGCAAAGGAGCAAAGCGAAGCATTCCTGATGACGATCAACGCTTTTTTGATCATTTGGCTCGGAAAGCTTTAGCCATACAGGAACTGCATGATCAACTATTTACTCAGTTAGATGAACATGAACAAGCCGATTTATATCGTGACATTGAATTGCCACTGACCTTTGTCTTGGCCCGGATGGAACTTGCGGGCATTACGGTTGATACAACGCAATTGACTGATATGCGTGAGAAGTTTAAGGAACAGTTAGCGACGCTTGAGCAAACAATTTACAACGAGGCCGGTGAAACATTTAACATTAATTCCACAAAACAACTGGGAACGATCCTGTTTGAAAAGATGAAATTACCCGTGATTAAGAAAACGAAGACGGGCTATTCAACCTCGGTGGACGTCTTGGAGCAACTGGCCAGTCAGGCACCAATTGTCGAAAATATTTTGAGTTATCGAGGCTTAGCTAAGTTACAGTCGACTTATATTGAGGGCTTATTAAAAGTCGTGCACAGTCGTGATCACAAAATTCACACACGGTATCTGCAAACGTTAACTCAAACTGGGCGGCTATCCTCCGTTGATCCGAATTTACAAAACATTCCAATTCAGACGCAACAAGGACGGGAGATCCGTAAGGCCTTTGTTCCCAGCCATCCGGATTGGGAAATCTTCTCATCGGATTACTCTCAAGTGGAACTTCGGGTCTTAGCACATATTACTGGCGACCATAATTTGCAGGAAGCGTTTGTTGAAGATGAGGACATTCATGCGGCCACGGCGCGACGAATCTTTGGTCTTAGTTCCGAAGATGAGGTAACACCACTGATGCGGCGCCAAGCGAAAGCCACCAATTTTGGGATTGTCTACGGCATCAGTGATTATGGGCTCTCACAAAATTTGGGTATTTCTCGCCCGCAAGCAAAACAGTTTATTGACACGTATTTCCGCGAATACCCGGGCGTTAAAAAGTATACAGAAGAAATTGTTGCTAAAGCAAAGGCTGATGGCTACGTAGAAACGATTACACATCGGCGTCGATATTTGCCGGATATTAATTCGAAAAACTTCAACCGTCGTTCGTTTGCGGCGCGGACAGCGATGAACACGCCGATCCAAGGCTCAGCTGCCGACATTATCAAAATTGCTATGATCAAAATGGAGACGGCCCTCAAACAGGCTGGCTTAAAAGCGACGATGTTGTTACAGATTCACGATGAACTCGTGTTCGAAGCACCTAAAACAGAAATCGAAACATTGACGCAATTGGTACCCAAAGTGATGGATTCAGCGGTGAAACTGGATATTCCGTTAAAGGTTGAAAGTGCTCATGGTGCCTCTTGGTATGAGGCAAAGTGATCTTGTAGTTGTTAAGGAGGGGTGAGATGCCTGAGCTACCAGAAGTTGAAACGGTTCGTCGAGGACTAACTAAGCTAGTTGTCGGACAAACCGTTACCGATATCGATGTGTTTTATCCAAAGATGATTTTAAACGGTGAAATAGCCTTCAAAAGGTTGTTAATCGGTCGTAAAATTACGGCGATTGATCGACGAGGGAAGTATCTGCTTTTTCGATTCTCAGATGGATTAACGATGGTGTCTCACTTGCGAATGGAAGGTAAGTTCTTCGGTGCACCGGCAAATACACCGGTTGACAAACACACCCATGTTATTTTTCACTTTGATCATGGTGATGACCTGTGGTACAACGATACGCGTAAATTTGGTCGAATGGTCGTGGTAGACACAGGACAAGAGAACCAAGTTGGGGGTTTAAAATCATTGGGCCCGGAACCGACACCGGCAACCTTAACAATCGCGTACCTAGTTGATAAAATGGCCAAGAGTCGTAAAGCGATTAAGACGTGGCTATTAGATCAAAATAACGTGGCGGGATTGGGAAATATCTATTGTGATGAAGTTCTTTGGTTAACCAAGATTCATCCCGAGCAACCAGCTAAGACGTTGACAAAAAAACAAATCAGTGCGCTTCGCGAAAATATTTTTTTAGAGTTGGATCAAGCGATTAAAGCGCACGGCACAACGGTTTTTACGTATAGTGCTTTTGGTCATGCTGGTGAATTTCAGAATCAACTACATGCTTATGGTCACGTAGGACAGCCCTGTGAACGGTGTGGGGCGACAATGGTTAAAATCAAGGTCGCCGAACGGGGCACCACCTTTTGTCCGCAAGAACAAAGGTTACATTTGTCTGATCAACAGGTAGCAAGTAAGCCGAAACGGGGCGCTAAATAAATGACCGTCATTATTGGACTAACAGGTGGGATTGCGACGGGGAAGTCAACCGTGGCCCGTTTATTTGCTGAAGCCGGCTGTTATGTTGTTGATGCAGATCAGCTTGCCCGACAAGCCGTACAGCCCAAGAGTCTAGGATTACAAAAGATTGTTGAAGCGTTTGGTCGCGAGTTACTCACGGACACCGGTGAATTAGATCGTAGCAAGTTAGGCAGTCTAGTCTTCAATGATCCAGATCAAATGGCAAAATTAAATGCCATTGTTCAACCGATTATTCGAGATCTAATCAGACAGGCACTGGCAAACGCAAAACTGACTCGGCCACGAGCAATTATCCTTGATGCACCGTTGTTATTTGAACAACACTATGAATCGATGGTTGATCTAATCGTGGTGGTGACCGTGCCTGAAAACGTTCAAAAAGCCCGGTTAATGGCACGTAATCATCTGAGTGACGCTCAAGCGCGTGCGAGGATGGCGAGTCAAATGCCGTTGGCTGACAAGGAAAAAAAGGCCGATTTTGTTATTTCCAATATTGGTACCATTGAAGCGACAAAACAGCACGTGGTAAAATTACTTGATCATTTAAGTGATTTTTCACGTTAACTTGAGCGACTTATCGCAATTAGGAAGTGGCAATGAATTAAAGGAGTTTTATAAATTATGCAGTGTCCACGCTGTCATCATCAGGAAACACGCGTTGTCGATAGTCGACCGACCGCTGAAGGTCAGGCAATTCGACGACGGCGAGAATGTGAAAAGTGCGGTTTTCGCTTTACAACGTTTGAACGCACTGAAGTCGCCCCTTTACTGGTAATTAAAAAGGATGGAACACGCGAGGAGTTTAATCGAGATAAGATCCTACGAGGAATTATCCGCTCAGCTGAAAAACGTCCTGTGACCATGGAACAAATGAATCGGGTCGTCGAGAATGTCGACGCGCAAGTCCGCTCATTAGGAGAGAATGAAATTTCAAGTCAACTGATTGGTGAATATGTCATGAACGATTTGGCAGACGTGGACGAAATTGCTTACATCCGATTTGCCAGCGTTTATCGTCAGTTTAAAGACATGGGCGTCTTTTTGGACGAATTAAAAGAAATGGTTGACCGAGATAAAAAAAGAGACACCAATCATTAATTAAGTGATGGAAAGGAGTTGCAAACGATGGCCGATACTTTGCCAACTTTAACACCGCGTGCAGGTTTCATCGTGATCAACCCCAGTCGCGATCAACTAACAACCAATGTCTGGCAGCGCTTGTATCAACCGATATTGGGTAATAATGCGTTTGGTTTATATAATGCATTGCAAACTTTCATCAGTGAGCAACCACAACTATCTAATCGCCGCGTTCACAGTCAGTTGTTAAGTTGGACCGACTTAGACTTGCCACATTTTCAGGCAAGTCGTCAACGCCTTGAAGCGTTAGGATTGTTAAATTCATACTATCAGCAGGATGCATTAGGCGATTTGTATATCTATGAATTGCATCAACCATTAGCTGCGGATACCTTTTTTCAGGATGATTTATTGAGTGTGTTGTTATTTCAATATGTCGGCCAAGCCCGGTATACCGAGCTTCTTGACTATTTTAATGCGAGCCGCCTCAATTTGAGCCGCTTTAAAAACATTTCTGCAGACTTTTTAGATGTCTATCACGTTGGTGACCAGCAGTTAGCGCAGCGACCGGCTCAATTGGTTGACTCGAAACAATCCGCGCATCAACCACGGGTGACTAATGCGCCGTCACTGGATTTTCATTTATTAGGTGAGTATCTAAAACGAGAATCGGTGGACCTCACAAGTGTTGATGCTGCACAAGATTTGCTTCAAGCTGAAGCATTACTCTATGGGTTAAATGAGCGGGAATTGGCCAACTTAGTTGTGAAAGCGACTAGTGTGACCACTAATAGATTTGACCCCGACCGTTTTAGAGCAATCGTGGTTGATCAGTTTCAGCAACTGCGCGCGCAGACAGCCGACTCGGTGCCATCGTCGGCCTCGTCTCAAACTGATAGTCAGGCAGCTCCAACAAGTGCACAAGCACCTGACGAATTGCACGCGATATTAGCAGCGGTCAAGGCATATGCTCCTGCTGACTTTCTGGCGGTTTTAAAACAAGAAAAGAATCAATATGTAACGAGCGGTGAGCAACGAGTTTTAAGTACCTTCATGCAACGCCAGTTATTTGCTCCCAGCGTTGTGAATATGCTGATTTATTACCTAATTGCCGATCGTGATCAGAATGTGTTGTATCAAAATAGTGTTGATCGCGTGGCAAATGATTGGGCGAAAGCTAAGGTTCAGACGCCGGAACAAGCGGTTAAACACATGCAAGCATTTGCGCAAGCGCAGGCGACTCGTCAGCAGAGTCGATCTGGTAACCGACCAACTAAATCACGAGAACAATTACCCGATTGGAACCAAACGGCCGGTTCATCTGCTAACAGTGATGGCAATGCAGCTGATGAAATCGCTCAATTACGGCAACGTTTATCCAAGGCTAAAGAAAGTCAGGAGGATCGGTCATAATGCAAGATCTGGGAAAATCCATGCGCGATCTATTAAATCGACAGAATCTTAATTCGGATTATCAACAGCTGATTGCCAATGCGGCAAATGATGGGGAAGTCCAGTCCTTTATCCAAACCCATCAAGCGGAATTAGCTGATGATGCCTTAGAGCGCAATGGGTCTAAACTTTATGAGTTTGTTAGTCAACGTGATAAGGTCCGAGCTGGGGCCCAAGTGTTTGCACCAGGGTATGAACCCCGGTTAGTGGTCAGCGATCATTATATTGAGGTTACTTATGTTCCAACAGAGGCGACGCTGTTAGCGCAAAAGCGTTCTTTATTAAAGAAGCGAGTGCATGCGGTTTCGATGCCCAAGATGATCGAGCAAGCCTCCTTTAGTGACTATGATGTGGATGGTGACGAACAACAACGTAGCGATGCTTTGCGTCAAGCAATGCAATTTGTGGCCGACTATTCGCAAAAACCACGCGTTTTTCATCAGGGATTATACTTTTATGGCAATTTTGGCGTGGGGAAAACCTATTTATTGGGGGCCATTGCCAATGAATTAGCGACCTTGGGTTATCAAAGTACGTTAATGCACTTCCCGAGTTTCGCCGTTGAAATGAAACGATCGATTGGAGAAAACTCAGTCGCCAAAAAGGTGGACGCGATCAAGCAAGCACCGATCCTGATGATTGATGATATTGGCGCTGATTCGATGAGCTCTTGGGTGCGAGATGAAGTCCTGGGTGTTATTCTGGAATACCGAATGCAAGAAGAATTACCAACGTTCTTTACTTCTAATTTTTCAATGCAATTATTAGCCGATCAGCATCTTTCCATTAATCAACGGGGGGAGACTGAGACAGTCAAGGCGGACCGGTTAATGCAACGCATTCGCTTCTTAAGCCATGAGGTTTTAGTTGCTGGGCCAAACCGGCGACCACAGTAAAAGAATATTTTAATGAGAAAAGCAACCGTTGGGCGTCATAATCAGCGATTGCTTTTCTGTTTGTTTGGAAATTTCTGTGTTTTAGAGGAACGAAATCAGAAACGTTCATAAACTGCCAAATTATTTCAAAAAAGCGACGAGGTTGTTCGTGTTTCGTGGAAACCGGTTCGTGTTTTACTTTAAAAATCAGAAGTAGTATGATTTATCTCGTGGTTTCATAAAACATATCCGAACATTGAGGAGGTTCAATGTTTGAATAATTCAGAGGAGTGCTATTGTGAACGAAAAGCTGAATCATTACTTTATGATTGACGAGTTACATACGACTGTTAGACGGGAAGTCTTGGCCGGATTTACGACCTTCATCTCGATGGCCTATATTTTGTTTGTTAATCCCAGTGTGCTAGGAGCTGCGGGTGTTGATAAGGGCGCCGTCTTTACGGCGACAGCCCTAGCTAGTGCGATCGGTTGTGTGTTGATGGGGGTGTTGGCACGGTATCCAATCGCGACAGCACCTGCATTAGGAATTAACGCTTTCTTTGCTTACTCTGTCGTGATTGGGATGAAGGTTCCCTGGCAGACAGCAATGGCAGGAGTGTTCGTTGCTTCACTGATTTTCTTAGTCATTACAATTTTTAAACTACGGGAAATGATTATCAACGCAATTCCGTCGGATCTTAAATACGCCATCTCTAGTGGGATTGGATTGTTCATTGCTTTTATTGGTTTACATGACGGCGGATTGATTGTTGCTAACAAGGACACGGTGGTCGGCTTAGGTTCTTTCTCAACCACAACAACGTGGTTGACAATCTTTGGTCTTATTTTAACGGCCATCCTGATGGTTATGCGGGTACCAGGGGGAATCTTCATTGGGATGGTTGCCACCTCTATCGTCGGTTTAGTGACGAAATTGATTCCGTTGCCACAGCATTTACTCGCCGGGGCACCAAGTTTGGCACCAACTTTTGGTGTTGGTGTGCGCCACATGGGTGATATTAATTCATTGCAGATGTGGGTAGTTGTGTTGACTTTCTTGTTGGTCACATTTTTTGATACTGCCGGGACTTTAGTTGGGTTAGCACAGCAAGCTGGCTTCATGAAAAATAATCAAATGCCGCGGGTTGGTAAGGCCTTGATGTCAGACTCCACCGCGATGTTGGCCGGTTCAGTACTGGGGACATCACCAGTCGGGGCTTATGTTGAATCGTCAGCGGGGATTGCGGTTGGTGGTCGTACTGGATTGACCGCAATCACGACTGGTGTTTTGTTTGTGCTTGGTATGTTCTTTTCACCACTACTTACTGTTGTTACTAGTCAGGTGACTGCACCGGCCTTGATTATCGTCGGTGTTTTGATGGCCCAATCCTTGGCCCATATTAACTGGACTAAAATGGAAATTGCGATTCCGTCCTTCTTAATTGTGTTAGGGATGCCGTTAACTTACAGTATCTCTGATGGTCTGGCCTTAGGTGTGATTACGTATCCAATTACAATGATTGCCGCCAAGCGCGGACGAGAAGTGCATCCACTAATGTATGTCCTGTTCTTCGTCTTTATTGGTTTTATGGCGATTCTAAATATCGGTAAATAGTAAAATAACCAACTCGCAAACTGAGTTGGTTATTTTTTTAAAACTGTTACAGATTCGAGATGAACGAAGTAGAGAAAAGACAACAGGTATTTAGTGCTGTGTTGATTTTTTTGCTTAACAACGGTACCGATCACCACCGTAAATATTGTCAATGTGTTGAGGGGCAAAATAAACAACACTATACAATATAGAAACTTTGATATGTCGAAGCATTAGGGCATCAGGCGGTCATTATTGCACAAACAGATTACTTTTAAGGTTTAACATAAGCATAACCATCCATCTGTAGTTGTGTTAAATCAACAATTCCAGCTGGCACAATCTCGATCGAATCGGGTAAATCTTGGTCAGTCATCTTGTGAGCGTTCATAGAATTACGGCAGGCATGGAACTTAACGTTGGAAAGTTGTGCGATTTTTTCTTTAATTTGTGTGTTTTTATAACCCGTGATTGCGTCACCATTTGCTACCAGAATCAAATCTGCATTGGGAACTAAGTTTAAAAAGTTTTGTAGATTGCTAAGTGCATGAGTCCAATTTGTAGGGTTGTCGACATGGACAACTGCTTTCATAATGACATCTTGATTCATAATAAGACCTCTATTTGTTTTCAGCTTTTGAAGTGACTAACGTTTGGATTTGTGATGTTGATGACCTACCCAAGGACCGCTTTTATAATTATTGGCGTAATATAGCCTTCGATTAACCCAGCTACAAGAAGAATTGGAATAACGATCAAAACAGAATCAACAATCGTATCCGTTAAAAGGTTCTTAAAGATAACGTTTTTAACACGATCCCTACGAAAAATACGATCAAATACGTACCACATTAGACGAGCACTAATTGCAGCCGTTAGGAGTTGTGAAGGAATTTCAAAAATTCCATGAGGGAGGATGGCGGCGACGAAGACCATCAATGGATTGCCAGTAGTCAAAACCACCCCTACAGTGACAGCATTAAAAATGACGAAGAATAAATATATCGGGATTGGAATGATTCCCAGAAGGGAAATAAGAATACTTGTCTTTACATTATTTCCGAAGATAGATAAAAAATTATGAGTAGCGGTATGATGGCCATGAACATTCATTGCTCGTGCTAGAAATCTCAAAAGTGCGTTTCCTTCACCCGTTAACTTAAGAATGAAGTAGGTGATGATCCAAACAGCTACCATGATGAGGAAATATTTAAGCATCCGCTTAAAATAAATATTTTTAAAACGTTCCGGTATTTCACGTACAGATCTTTGCATATTAAATTCTCCTGTTTTCATTGACAAAATCTTCTTTTTTGTTGGCATGCTTACTTCTTTTACGCGACCAAATATTTTTAGTAATTATTGCTGCAACAAAGCGTATTAGAGATATTGATGCTGGTAAAAAAGATTTTTGATTTGTAAACTTAGTATTCATCGTTTCAGACCTAGTGTTCAAGTGTGCTTCTAGTAGATCAAATTTTTGAGATAATCAATCTGCAGTTCGTTTCAATTCTTTGTGAGTCACGAAACCATTGTTCATAAGATTGTCCCAATTACCAATGTTGCTTGGGTCAATTGTAGTAATTGGTCTACTCTTGATTGAAATTTTAAATATGTGTGGGCAAGATAGTTTTTAAAAAATTTTTGTTTGGATAAGTACTCATATGACCTTCACCAGGCAAGGGGGCTACGGTAAATGATGTTTCAGCTGTGTTCACAAACATACAAGTAGAATTAACCGTTCCTTGTGTAACCCCTTATTATCCATATCTTTGTGCCCTATTTAATGAGTGTCTGATTTTAATAAAGGAAAGTTGATCCTGATTAAAGTTAGTCATGGAAGGCGATGACTCACTGGTATTTTAACGAGATGAATTCGTAGCTATCAGCCGTTAGTTCAACAAAGGGGAGTTTGGCGGCACCGTTGTTAAAGTCAAAAACAAACGGTTCAGCCGAAAAATCTGTCGTCGGATTGTTCATGAACGCTGTTGGCTCGGTGAAATCGTTGGTGGCAGTGTTGGAAAGTGTTTGAATCTGATCAAATACTTGTAGTGGGTGACCACCTTCAAATGAGTTCACCTCAGTTTTTCGCAACCAGCCGGCGAAAAGTTGCGGTAAGTCGGTTAGTTCAATTAAGGTGAGGTTACCGGACGGGCTTCTGTGCCAATACTTCGCTGTTTGGCCGGAAAAATCAAAGAAATGCCCGGTCCAGATTTTTCCTTTGGCATCTCTAAAAATCGGTTGAAGCTCATTTCTATGCACGTGTAACACATATTCTAATGCCTGCATTTGTAAAATTGTTAGTTCCATAAGCAACTCCCTTTATTTTTATTGACCCCGCTTATTATTACACACACATGGCCGGCGGATGTAGGAACCGGTATCCACGATTGATCTTGAGTTACTGTTGATTGATTAAGCAGCGAGGGCAAGCTTGTTGGCGGAGTGCTGAAATTGGGACAATCTTTTCGTTTAACAGATTTTGACATCTAGCGCAAAAAAGCGGTCAAAGGGCCTTTGCTGCATTTTTTGTGTTTTTTGATGGAAAAAGATTTGCACTCGGCTATCATTGTCGAACTAGAACATGATCGATTACAGAAAAAAACAGGCCTTAAGCCAAGCCTGCTTTTTGAATTTATTTATCGTGATCATCTTTGACATCATCAATTTTATCTTTAACAGTTTCTTGTGCATCAGCTAATTTCTTTTTTGCCTTACCAACTAAGCCTTCCGCTTTACCCTGCAACTCGCGGCCTTTATCATTAGTTGCCTTGCCCTCAAGTTCTTTACCTTTACCAGTTACTTGATCCTTAGCACCGTCAATTTTTTTATCCATGCTCATGCGATGTCCTCCTTGTATCGGTAATTGGTTATAACTAAGCTTAATTGAACAATATCATGCCACATACTGCGGGGCAAATAATGTGCTTAATTCTGATAAGAAACGGTCTTTGAAACGGTGTTGATTCTGCTACTCGCTCATTTAAATTAATAACAAAATCGTCATAGTTGATAGAGAATCAGTCTGATTTCATCTATCGGCTATGACGATTTTTTTTCAATAACAGACCGTTAGCGGTTTAACCTGGGCGTCTGATATATTTGACCCGGTATATTTAGGAACAAAAAGAGAACAACTAAAAAGAAAACTTGATATATCAATGCACCAGGTGCGCTTAAAACCGTCGCCTAAACCCATTGATACCAGTGGTTTACAGCTGTCGATTTTAAAAACGGCAACGAAATGGCAACGAGTTTTTCGTCTAGTCAGTCGCCCAAAACTTTTGTCTGCATAAATTCGGTTCTCAGAGCCTGGCTTTTACGTTTAAGATCCTCAGTTTCAAGTACATAGTATTTTTGCAAGGTATCCACGGTATGACCTAGAAATCCAGCAATGAACTTTGGATCAACTTGTGCATATGTCATGAGCGTAGCTTGCGTACGACGCCATCCATGAGAGGTAATTCTGGTGATTCCAATTGCTGCACACTGATGAGCCAGGTATTTGTTAACCGCAGTAGGGCTGATGGGTTCATTATTTCCGTTAGTGTCAACAAACAGATAGTTGTTAATATTGAAATGAACCACTCGCTGATTAGCCAATTGTCGTTGTAGCCATTTACGATATTCTGACAGATAGTTGAGCAGAATAGGTTCAACAGTAATAATTCGAGGCTTGGTATGGTCTTTCAAGTGAATCCGCGTTTTACTCAGAGAATAGTCATATTGACCATCGATTGTAATTTCATTACGATCATAATTTATTTTTGACCATTCTAGTCCGAGTGCTTCACCAATTCTCATTCCTGTGAACGCCTGCAATAGGCATACATATTTTGATGCGCAGTTAGGGGATGAGTTAATCTGAGTAAGCAATCGCTTAAACTCATCCAGAGTCAGCACTTTTTGCTTGGCAATTCTTGATTGTGGATTTTGGATACCAGCAAATCTTGCACCTTTACATGGGTTACGTACGATAATGCCCTCATCAACTGCTGTTTCCATCATTGCATTAAATGTATGGTGCATTGTTCTAACCGTCTCGTGTGACAGGCTCTTAGCCTCTGTATTGAGCCACAATTGATAATTACCCTTGGTAATTGCATCAAGGTGTCGACGAGGGGTAAAGAACCTTAAGGCATGGTTAACGTCAACAGTGATGCGCTTTAGTGTTTTCTTTTCGACAAAAGGTTCTTTATAGAGTTTGAGCCAGTGCGGAAAATACTCACCTAAAGTTACACTCTGAGACGTTCGTCCCATGTTTGCGTTAGCCAATGTTTCAGCTTGCCAAGCACGAGCCTCAGCAGCCATATTAAACGTTTTTGTCTTACTAGTCCAAGTTCCTGTTACAATGTTCTTATAGCGAGCAACAACTCGCCATTTTCCATTAGCTTTCTTTTGTGGTTTTGTCATAATAGTCTCCTTTTTTGGAGACGATGACGATCATGGCATTCAGTAGGTTAATCTCCCAATCGCGGATGGGAGAGGTGGACTTGTGGCATCACTTCCTTTCAGGTATATTTGTATATGAAAAGGGCGCAGTTATTGCGTTGCTTGCTTAGCACACTCAGGACTCTTGGCGGGGGAATGAGTGTGCTTTTTTATTTGAAGAACAGAACCTTTATCAGCATTATGAGTAATGGCAAGATAATTCCTGACACTAATATGCCTGCTAGCCAATATATTGCAGTGGTCAGCTTGTCAATTCTGTTGTTGGAATCATTAATCCTTTGGCTGACGGAATCCATGCCGAGCTTAAACTCAGAATGCGTCACAAAATCATCATTCATATTTCCGCCACCTCCGTTTCCATTAATTGACTTCATTGTAGCATGGATATTAGTGGTTGATGTGTCCACACTATGTGAAAGATTATCAGACAAGGGGATGATTTCAGCTTTTCTACTAGTCATCGTCTTCCACTTTTTTAATTGTGACGTACGTACTTATTTTATCTTCAGTGACAACCGATTCATCAATATGTAGATCTAACAAATCAATTTCAATTTTATAGTTAATTTCTTTTGTAATATTGACAGTAGGAGTTAATAACCTAACAGGTATACTGGCCTTGGTTTTAGAAGAGTCAGTATAATTAAATTCTTGCAATGAATTTGTTTTAATGTTAAATTCGTTCGTCGAGTCTATAACAAGATTTTGTTCAGAATCATAAATTCTAACAATAACTGTATATGATTTTCTGATATCAACATTGAACAGAATTAAGTAAAGTGGAAACTGGTAATTAATCGGTAACTTGTCAATGGATAAACTAGCTACCGGATTATTATCAGAGTCAACACAAGCTAAAAATCCAATTTTAGCAACGAAATCGTTTGACAATTAAATACCTTCTTTCATACAAGCACATCCAACTTCTTGGCGGGAGGGGATGTGCTGTTTTTTGTCTGTAATAATTTCTGACTTATAACAGTTATTTCCAGCATTAGTCTGAATATGTCACTTAATAATCTAATTCATCAAGAATTGAATCAACCTCTTCATCAGCTTTTTGTTCAGCCATTTTCGTTTCCTTCGAGTGAAGTTGCTCTATTTTATACTTCGATAGAATCGCATTAGTTATAGCAGTCGTATGCCTGTTGAACTTGTTTGTATGAGCATAGGTTTTTGCTAGCATGTTGTTAAAAATGGTGTAGTTTAGATCGTTCTCCATTGTGATTTCGTTCATTGACCAATCATCTAAAGTATCGTACTTGTCATTTTGAGCCCGTTTAAATACTGTATTTAGACGGGCGGCCGATTGTTTAGCCTTGCTACTCCAATATGTATCAGGGAGACTATTTGAAATTGATACAAGGTCTTTTGATGCCTTTTCTGCTTTATACATTCTGTAATCAGACGGGTGTAGTGAAGCGTTGATCATTAGCTTCTCATCACTATTTGCTCTTTCAATCTTTTTAGATTGCGAAGCCCAAACGAACGTATCATCTCCATAAATATTTACAACGGTCATTAGTAAAGAGAAAATTAAAACAGCAGATATACCCACAGAAGCACATGTGATCATCGATAATTTTCTGTGCTTGGATTTTCTTATTAAAGTTACAATTAGCCAAATGATAGTTCCAACAAATGCAATAAGAAGAATACAAAATATAAGAGAACCAACGAGAAAGAAATTGTTTGCAGTCATGATAATATCCCCCAGAATACGTACAGCTTTTAAAGTCATCAGATTTTTTGGACATAATAATTAAGCGTAAATAATGTTTTTTACTAACGGTTCGAACCAACTCGGTAGATTAAATTCATTCATAAAATTTAGCCAATTGATTTGATCTTTAGGAACATCTTCGTACATAAGGCGTGCGATCATACGAATTGCTCGCTCGTTAGTTTCACGTTCTTCTTTATTCTTTGTGTAAGGAGAGAACGTGTATAGGAATGTCGGTTTAGAAAATAAAATATGGCTAATCTCATGGGCCAAACGAAAGGCCACACTAATCTCGCTGTCGAAGTTGCTATTTAAATTAATGATTCTCTGTTTGCAAAATGCAATGTCTGGATCGGATGACGAACCCTTAATATCTGTAATGGTAATCTCAGCTCTATCAGCGATGTACAGCAACTTCTTAAAAAGCTCTTCGTGCATATGCTACTCACCGCTATTCTTATTGGCCCGTAACATGGCTAGCAGGGCCTTTTTATATTCCTCAGACAATGGCTTTCCGTCAAACATCGCCATGCCTTCTTCGGATAAGGCTTCATCCAAATCAATTGGTTCAGATGGATTGTTTTCAACATTTGGGTTGTCAGTTCTTCCAAGAAGATAATCAGTAGAAACATGAAAGAAGTCAGCAACTTTTTGTAATTTATCTACAGACGGCTTGCTTTTCTTCCAGGCATAAAGTGAGTTTCTACTGAATCCCAACTTTTCTTCAAGTTCAACAACGCTAATATTATTCTTATCTGCAAGTTTTTTAATTATGTCAAACGTCGGCATAGAGGCACTCCCTGAGTGCTTATTGGAATTGTCTAAAAATAATTGTAGATAATTGGTTGACATCTACAAAACTATTTAATATACTTTTCCTGTAAGCTAATTTGATTTAGTTATTTCCACAATATGAGTAGAGCAAATCAACGTTCCCCAACGGCAAAAGGCTCTGCTGTGTTATTTAACTATGCCCTAAGTCTACAATTTTATGTAGAATCGGTCAACGAATTTCTGCAAAAAATAATTAAATTAGCTTACATACATAAGAAAGGAGGTCAACAAATGCCGACAACTTTAGCAGGGCGGGAATTGATTAAGAAGTATCTCGATAAGAACAACATCAGTATCACAAGCTTAGCTACTACGTTCGGTGTCGGGAAGATGTATATGACACAAGTGTTGAGCGGCGATCGCAAGTCTGCGGCAGCTAACGCTTTGGTGCTCAACATCATTGAGACATTTAAGATTCGTGAGCACGACAACACCGAGTAGAGGAGATGAAAAGTAATGAAAATTGAATTATGGAACAACCACGAAATCCGATTTATTGAAATAAACGGTGAGTGGTGGGCGTTAGGCAAAGACGTTACAGATGCTTTGGAATATGTAAACAGCCGTAAAGCAATCGGTGACCATGTCGGATTAGAGGATAAAAATACCGTAACGATTCGTGACGGTATTCAAGGTAACCCTAACCGGGTGATCATCTCAGAATTTGGAATCTACGATTTGGTTAGTTCTAGTCAAATGCCTGAAGCTAAACAGTTCAAGCGCTGGATGTACGGAGTTATTAAGAACCTTCGAGAGGCAAGCGGGCTTGAAGGGTTTGAGGTATTTAAGACTTTAGACCATGAGCATCAGCGTCGCATGATGAACGAGCTTAACCAGAAATTGTCTCACCCGGTTCGTTTAGATTTCATGAAGGCTAACACGATCGCTAACAAAGCTGTATCGAACGACTTCGGATATCAGAAGATGGTGAAGAAGGGTGAGATGACACCAGACATGCTGAAGCAGCGAGAGAACGTGCTAGAAGACACCGTCACGTTGATGGCATTAGTCGATAAGTACCACTTGAACTTGTCGGTTAGCCAAACGATCTATAACCGAAATGGCGTTGATCAGACAGTGTAGAAAGAAGATGAAGAGTAATGGAAAAGCCATTTATGCAAGTAGATATTCAATTAAGCAAACTTGAGCAAATTAAAGAGCTGCTACCCGAAATAACAGCTCTTCAGCAGAAATATAATCTTCAGATTCAGATTAACGTTTCTCCTCAAATGGATCTATCGAACCCTCGATGACACCGAGAATGTACTTGTAGTTGTTGCCAACTACAGTGGCATTGATAACCCCATTTTTGCTTGCACCTTCGCCACCATTTATAGCGCCTGTGTGTAGCGACGCGTTGTGGTTAAGAAGTGCAATGGTCATCTCGGCTGCCAATTCTTTATCTGATTTCTCAGGCATATTTATCACCTCTAATCTTTTGGAATAACTAATTATCTCACGAAAGGAGTAGCAGTATATGGAAAATTTAGTAACGGTCAGAAATGACCAAGCAGTCACATCAACACGGCAAGTTTCAATCAAATTGGCTTTGTTAAAGAAGCATATGACGCAAGTTGAGTTAGCGGAATTGATTGGTGAGAACACTCAACAATTAAACCGAGCGATTCATGGCGACATGAGTCCGAAGTCTGTTGAGATTCGTAACAAGATGTGTAAAGTTATTGATTTCTAAAAGCACGACAACGTGCATTAAGGCGGTGCCGATCATGGATTCAGTAGGCAAGTATTTAGACGAATGTATGCAACGCATGCGAGTCGTCATTACCAAGGACGTAATAGCGGACGTCCGGCGACAAGAAGAGGGCTTGCACGCATGCATTAGTACACAGAAAGCAATGGAGTTCACAGAATATCGTGACACGAAGTCGTTCCTAAAGAAGTTCACAAACGATCCAGAAGTTATTAAGCGCAAGTTGTTCATTCGGGAAGGCAGCGGCAAGAAGTACACGTACAAGTGGCGCAATCCTGAATGGTCACAGTGGTATCACGACGAGTATTGGAGGCGTAATGGATGACTCAGCTCTACACATTAATCAAATCATCAGCGATGAACTACGACATCTTCATGGCGCTTATCCTCATTCCATTAGGCATTTGGCTAGGCATTGGCAATCACGCTGACGTAGCTGTTGAGAAAGTCAGCCAAGCGGGGATGTGGTTACTGACGAAGGTGTTTGGATAAACGAAAAAGCTCGGCAGATGGCTGAGATAGGAGGTGTCTTATGAAGTATTGGTGGTATGGAATAAGGCTGCGCATTACTGATTGGTATTTGATCAACATAAAAAAGCCACACTGCGCCTTGTGTGGGCAGGTGGCTACGTTACGAAATGATGATGGTTCATGGATATGTGAAGAGTGCGCTCAATCTATGAATGACTTTGGAATTGATTATGACATTACGCACGTAAAACAGTAGGTGAAAGTATGGACGATTTTAAACGTGAAAAAATTCTTCTGGAATTAAGGACACTTAATAGTTTGAAGTCAGAAATCGACTTTACTATTTCGGCTTTAACTGTTGATCTGAAGCAAGCCTTGAACGAGCCTCACGAACATTCTGATCATTCAAGATGAAGAAGACGGTTGTTTGGATATATTCTTTCAAATCATCGACGGACCAGTCGTGTTTCCGATAGTAATGAGTTTCATCGTTACCAATTTTTCCTGCCACTAACCCAAGGACTGAAATGTCATTCAAATCTAATTCGGGAAGAACTGTGCTTAATGATTTTTTTATGATTGCTTCCTTGTCTAAAGGACTGAGAAAAATCGCATAATCCTTGGCTAAAAACTCTAATGATTTTCTGTATCCCATGCCGGCGATTTCATCAAGACCGCTTCGTTCGGACATTAGAGATTGGCCGTATATCTTAATGAACTTTGGAGAGATTTCAGAAATTGAATCGGGGAAAGCGAGTTTCTTGGGTTTAATGGTTTGCCGTTCTGGGGTACCGAGCGTGTAAGGAGTACCGTCACTGCGCCTCGTTGAAATTTTATAAGTAACGAAGTTTAAACGTTGACAACCAGGACATTTAAAGACGATGAAATAAGTGCCTGACTCTCTATACATTCTAGATACATTTGAACTGTATTTTTCAGAAATGATGTCAGTATTTTTCGACAAATATTCATCGCAATATTCGCATCTTGGCGGCAAATAAAGAGTCAAATTTGTATTTAAAATTTGGACATTATGTTTCAACCCACTCATAAAATTCATCTCCAAGTAATTAGTGAGTTCATTATCCCATACGAAAGGGGATGAGCAAATGGAATTGTCAATGGTTGTCAGCATCAAGAATTTGCATGAGTTAAACGATCACCTTAATAAGGCCCAGGTCCTATCCGAGTTATTACAGAACGAGATTAAGCAGATTGACGAATGGAAGCCAGATGTAGAGGCGAAGCTTAATGAAACTAACTAATCGTAACTTGTTACTTGCTGGGTTGCAGAGTATGCAGCCACGAAAAAAGGTCAAGCAGAGTGGCAGCTCTGATCGACCGGTGAAGAAAAATATTTACGAACACATTATTTACCAAAAAGGAGCTAAACACAAATGGACCTTGAAGAAGTAAATCAATATGTAACTCAAGCTCAAATTGAAACAACCGAGCATTTTATCACTCTCTTGGAGAACCGCATTGAACCATTGCGTAAGCAGCTGCTTGCAACACGCAGTTTACCAGAACACAAAGCCGGCCAGATGCTGATGGCTACAAATATTTATGACGACATCAATAACTACCTCAAGGAACTAACGGAGGCTGCTAATGACTAACGCTAAAGATTTAGAAAATCACATGGTAGCTGATCCAGTTGACGATCGTATTCTATTTGATCGAGATTTTCAAGGCAACGAACTGTTTACCTGCGATGAGGTTCGCTCACTAACGCTTAACGGTGTGGAATACCTGTTCAAGGCAGAGGATGCTGGCAAGTTACTCGCTCAACTTAAGAAACACAACAGCAGCTTACTGTTAGGCCAGCTGACAGGTGTATATGCCGGTGAGTTACTTGACATGTTATTCCAGGATGCAGGCTATGAGACACCACTCGATATGCTTAACGATCTAGGCGCAATCATCATCAACGAAGGGGATGTGGCGTAATGGCAAATGAAGTTATTAATCAAAAGGACATTACTGACCAAGTGTCAAGCCGCATCAAAGGGCTAGAACAAGATGGATTACAGTTACCAGCCAATTACAACGCCAACAATGCGTTGAAGGCGGCATGGTTCACAATTCAAAAAGTGCAAGACAAAAATCGACGCCCAGCTCTTGAGGTCGTTACGAGAGAGTCTGTCGCCAATTCCTTGTTGAATATGGTGACACAGGGATTGTCACCGGCTAAAACCCAAGCTTACTTCATTGTTCGGGGGAATGAACTGCAACTGCAACGCTCTTATTTTGGGACGCAAGCGGCAGTCAAACGGCTAACAAACGTTGATGATATTTGGGCCGAAGTTATCCATGAAGATGACACCTTTGAAATTGGTGCTGACCATGGCCGGACAGTAGTGACCCAGTTTAAACCCAAATTTGCTAATCAGGATAAGCCATTGATTGGTGCCTTTGCAGTGGTTAAGAAGACTGATGGCGAGCAAGTTTACACCGTAATGACTAAGGCCGAGATTGAACAAGCGTGGTCTCATCGCCAAAACCATGGTGATGTCCAAAAAGAATTCCCACAGGAAATGGCAAAACGGACGGTCATAAATCGGGCTGCTAAGAACTTTCTTAACACGTCTGATGATTCTGATTTATTGGTTGAGTCCATTAATAACACGACTGCTGATGAGTACGACAACGATCGTAAAGACGTGACACCAGATGAGGAGCATGACAGCACGCAACAAATGCTTAATAACTTTCAGAAATCCGACGCCACTGCTCAATCTGAAAATGCATCAGGGATTGCAGCGACTGAAAGCGAAGCAGAGCAACCAGTAAGCGAAGCTAAGTCAGCTATGACTGTTAGTGGTGAAGCTTCATCAGAGACTACCGCTATGGTGAAAGATTTTATAGCAAAGGAGGCGGCCGAAAGTGAAGAACCAGATGTCCATCAAGGAAGCATCTTCAACTCAGCCGATAACCCTGTCACAAAGTAATTACTACAATCACGATACCGACTTCCAGTACATGAGTCCGTCAGTTTTCAAGATGATGATGCAATGCGAGGCTGCTGAACTGGCGCTACTAAAAGGCGATTATGAACCATCAAACAAGGATGCTCTTCTGGTTGGTAACTTCGTTCATTCATTCTTTGAAAGTGCAGAAGCCCATCAAAAATTTATCGATGAACATCCGGAAATCATTAGTACCCGAGGTACAACGAAAGGGAAATTAAAAGCCTCGTTCAAGATCGGGCAGCAGATGATTGATCGATTATGCGATGAAGAGCTGTTCGTCAATCTCGATGAAACTTGTGAACACGAAGTAATTCTAACTGGAAAGCTATTCGGGTACGACTGGAAGGGCAAGGTTGACGCGCTAAATGTCGATAAAGGGTTCTTCATGGACTACAAGACAGTGGATGACATCAACAAGCGCAGCTGGTCAGATAAGTATTACGGCATGGTTGACTTCATTCGAGCACGCGACTACTTGCCACAAATGTGGGTGTACAGGCAGCTGTTGGAACAAAAGTATGGCAAGCCATTTACCTGCTTTATCTGGGCGGTTAGCAAGCAGACTCCTAGTGACGTGCAGCTGATTAGTCCCAGCTCGATCTGGTTAGATCCAGAAGAGTCATGGATCCAAGAAAACATTGATCGAGTGGAGCAAGTGTTGGCTGGTGAGGTCGCACCAAAAGCTTGCGGACATTGCGAGTATTGCCGAGGTCACAAGTCGATTCATGCGGCAATCGATGTCGGACAGATTTTAACAGTGGACTAGGAGGCAGGGAATGATTAATAGAGCAGTACTAACAGGACGTTTGACACGTGATCCAGAGGTCAAGTACACGCAGTCAGGCACTGCTGTTGCTACGTTCATATTGGCGGTTGATCGTCAGTTCACTAACCAACAGGGGCAACGTGAAGCAGACTTCATCAACTGTGTTATCTGGCGAAAATCTGCGGAAAACTTTGCGAACTTCACGCATAAAGGATCCTTGGTGGGGATCGAAGGTCGGATTCAAACCCGAAATTACGAAAACCAACAAGGCCAACGCGTGTACGTCACAGAAGTGATCGTTGAAAACTTTGCATTACTTGACCCTCGAACCAAAGGCAACGAGTCACAAGATGCGCAACAAACTCAAAACACTGCGAGCGCAGCGGATCCGTTTAAGGGTTCAACTAACGTAGATGAATCAGACTTGCCATTTTAGGAGGGAGATTAGATGACCCAGATGGAAAGCGGGTGGATCTCCCTTCAAAGAAAAATCCAAAATTCATTTGTATGGGCTGACTCGCGAGTTCTTAAACTATGGGAAATCTGTTTATTTAAGGCAAGCATCAAACCAACTAGGTTTTTATTCAATGGCGAGGAAGTTGCTTTGGACAGGGGTCAGTTCGTCACAGGCCGCTATACACTGCGGGATGAGTACAACACTGGCGTAAAAAGTGGTCAGCAAGTGTCAGCCACAAGTATCAGTAGATGGATGAGAAAGTTCCGAGATTCAGGGATGTTGGACATCCGAGCAACCAACAGATATAGCGTCGTGACGGTGATTAAGTATGACGAGTATCAAAAAGTCGGACAACAGGTGGACAGCAACCGAACATCAAGTGGACATCAAGTGGACACATTAGAACAAGATAAACAAGATAAACAAGATAATAAAAAGAATAGTGCGAAAAAAACTCGCACGTATTCTTCAGACTCTCAGGAATTTATTTTAGCTAGTTATTTGTTAGAAAAAATGAAACTCAACAATCCGGATGTTAAAGAACCAAATCTGCAAAGTTGGGCTGACGATGTCCGCTTAATGATTGAACGAGATAAAAGGGAGCCATCAAAGATTCGCAAGATGATTGATTGGTCTCATAGCGACAGCTTCTGGTCAGGAAACGTTTTGTCAGTCAAAAAGCTGCGCAAACATTTTGATCAGATGGCAACTCAAGCTAACAAGCAACATATGGCTAACAAGCGAAATGGATCCGCAAAGGTTAGTCGTGAACACCTCAATCTAGACAATGTGGAGGATTTCTGATGGCAGATGGAACTTTAGCTGAAGCAATCAACAAGATGTTCGCCAATCGAAAACTGGTAGCAGTAGCTGATTATCCCTGCCCAATTTGCGACGGGCCGATGTATTGCTTCAAGGGATCGAAAATGTATCAAGATGGTCATCCAAAATATGCCTGTCCAAATCCAGATTGTAAATATAAAGAGGGGTCTGACGATAAGATTGCTAGCAGTGTATTAACGCCAGAGCAACTAACAATGTCATCAGTCAGATCAGATGCCATTAGGTATATGAAGCATAACAGCGTCATCAGTAATACGGGAATGTGGTCCAAGCGTTTCAGTGACTTCATCGCCAGTACTGAGGTTGAGCAAAACGTCTACAACAAATCACAAGCCTATGTAAAGCAAATTGTCGCCGGGGGAACCAATCACATGATTATGGCCGGAGAGACTGGCGTAGGTAAGAGCCACCTAGCAATGTCAATCTTATGGGAATATTTGCGCCAAACAAATTATGGCAAGCGTGTGACGAGAACTGTTAGCGATGGTCGCAAATACTCATCACCGACAGCACGACACGTTCTGTACTGTAATTTTAGAGACTTACTTGAGCTGCTTAAGCAAGGTATCGATGACAAAGCAACTGGTTCCATGATGACGCAAGTAAGTAATGAGCTAAAGGTGGCCGAGCTAGTCGTAATTGATGACCTTGGTGCTGAACTTGCCAATCGAGATGTAGCTTCACCATATGCAATGGATCAAGCACTGAGCATTTTCGAAGCACGGCAATATAAGCCAACGGTTATCACAACTAATCTGCACAAAGATGACATCGTTAATGCCTACGACGCAAGAATATGGAGCCGTTTAGCAGGAAACTCTAGAGGGTTCATCTTGAACTTCAAAGGAATTGAGGATCACCGGCAGATGAAAGGAGTGTGAGCATGACAATATGGATAACAAAAAGCGTGGACTACATGAGATCCATAATCGGGCTTATCCAGTCTCTGATTGGTTAGCTGATCGACTGGTAAAGTACAAGGTTGATAACAAATTCGCCAATTACGAAGTGGCTCTAGGCCATTTGCTAGCGCTAGGGATTAGAGAACAGGAGATACTTAAATCTTATGAACAACAGAAGCGGACGCACTAATAAAGTTATACTGCCAACGCCATTAAGTCATAACGACATCCACAAGCACGATGGATTTCCAACTAACGGGTGGGCAGCAAAATTAGAACACGAGAAAAATCCTACAGTGTGGCAGCATATTAAGTCACTACTAGTGTGGGCGTTAGGAGTTATCTGATGGGAACAGGCTATTACATTACAATGGGCATCGTAATTGCCGTACTAGCAATCATGACCATCTGGGATGTTCACAACGGCGGAGGGAGGCCAATGCATTGAACTCGCCAACAGCGCTGAACAAGCGTGGAACCAAGATTGAAAAGTGGGGACAGAAGTTTGACAGCCAAAAAGAGCTGGACTTCTACGAGCGGTTCATTCTTAAGCAAGTCAATCCTGATCACGTATCAGTGCATCCACATTTCGTACTTGCTGAGAAGAAGCTGATTAGCCAAGGCGCATCAATCAACAGCATTCGATACACGCCCGACTTCGTTATCTACGATGACTTCATGCACATTCTACACGTGTACGACGTTAAGAACTCATTTGGCCCATACGGCATCGATAACGGCAATAAGCTGACGTTTCGGTTATTCGCAATGCACACAGGCGTTCCAGTTGAAGCAGTCGTCGTTAGACGTCACGACTTCAAGGCGGCTTGTATTGGAGTAACGAAGCAGCTCAATCTAACCGGAAAGGCAAGTACGCCTAAGCCGATTGTCAGAAACGATGTGTTTTACAACTGGAAAGAGGCGACTAACTATTGATTGACTATGTAAAGGTTTATCGCGATTGGATGACGCGTAAATTTGAAGACCAGAATCGTGACATGACTAAAACGATCATCTGGTGCAATCAGCACTGGACGCAGGAACAGAACCACAATGTAAATTTGAGGGAAGCATTGAAGGTGCTAACTACTCAACAGAAGAATCAAGTTATCCATGAGCTGACGATGGGAGATGAGGTCAATGTTAAATATTAAGCTTGATGACACTTTCAAAATTACCAGCGATCAGTTTAATGTGATCCTTAATCAGAAACGAAAAAAGGGCGACGGATTCGTCAAACAATATTATCCAAACTTAAAGATGGCTCTCGAAAGCTATCAGACGCTGTCAGTTAATGCTGGGCTAAAAGTAATCGATAGTTTGGATAAATACTTGGAAGAACTCGACAAGAGGCATATGAGCGTTTTAGAAGTGTTAAAAGACGTTAAAACTAAAGAAGATATTTTCTAGGAGGAAATAATCATGGCTAAAGAATTAAAGGACAACAGCTTCTCATTCAAAGGTGAACTTGCTAACGTTCAATTTAAAACTCGTAAGGACGGCAAGATTGCAGTGTTACGTGTGGAAGCACCAACGCAAGACTTGAGTGCTGAGGTTGCAGCCTTAGTACAAGCACAAGGATCATCAGTTGGTATCACTATGATGCCTAGTCAAACAGAGTTAGATACAGAAGAACCGAAAGAAGCCGACGGCCAAACTGAGCTTGATGGGGTGGCTAATTAATGGAAACGACAGTAATTGACTCTTGGTTCGTCATCCAACTGGGCGATCTATTCCTATCAGACTTTAGTACACAGGGCGCTCATATTACTGACTTTAAGTTCGTCGCGAAAGTGCTCAAATCTAAGCGCTTTGGTAAAGCTGAAAATGCGGAGAAGACTGCCAAGGCTTGTGGTGGGAAGATTGTGCCGGTAATGGTTAGCGTTGGAATTCCACAGAATTAATGCACGAAAAAAACCGCATCCACAAGGACACGGCCATCCGTAATTAAATCAGCAACTTAATTATAGCAAAGGATGGCGGTTTAATGAACGAGGATGCGGTGATCAAAGCGGCAAAACATGAGCTTAGCAAATGCCGGGGTCTTATGCGCAGAGCTGGCAAACGAATGTCTGATTTGAAGTCACCAACATTTGACAGCCAGCCTAAAGCGGTAAGTTATGAGAACGGTGTTGAGCGAGCAATGGTCCGAAGAATAGATGCTGAGAACGAGTTGGCATATTATGTTGCAGCTATTGAAATGTGTGATAAGGACTGTATCAAAGTTATCTATGATCTTTATTTTAGTAAGGACGATGATTCACGAACTGAGGTCATAATGAATGGAAACTACAACGACCGATCGTTTTATAGACTGGAGCGAAAAGCGTTGTACCAGTTTGCAGAAGCATACAGGGCTGGCATATTGTTTGATGTTGCAGCTGAAAATTGTCAGAAATCTGTCAGTTTATTGGCAGAATAATGGCAGCAAATTGGCAGTAGTTTGACAGTAATCGAATGGATTTACGTTGTATATTGGTAACATCAAATAAGTGAGATAAGGTATCACATCATCCGTATGTGATACCTTTCTTAATTCAATTTAAAGAAGGTTAGTTATTCGACTACTTCTTAATAATGTGTTGTCCTTCACAATTAGGTGATATACTAATTAAGGAATGATATTAGAACTGGAGGATACACATTATGGATATGATAAAGTTCCATGCAAAGTTGGACGATGTAACTAAAGTAAACTTTCCTGATGCTGGTCCCGTTAAAGTTGTAACTCATAAACTAGGAAACGATTTTTATCAGTTTGATATCACAACGGCAAATGAACATTTCTCTGAAGTTGAAAAGGTAAAGAATGACCATTGCATGTTGCACATTGACGAGATTCCAGTTGTAGCAGAACTCACAGATTAAAGTTAATAATATATATGCTTCAGATGTATGCCAGATTAACGGTTAGCGGTTAGTCATAAAGACTGACCGCTTTTTATATGGATAAATATAATCAAAGCTCGCAATTAGTAACTGTGACTGGTTGCAACTAATGGTGGTTCGATTCCATCACACGGTATGGCCTCTTATTGAGGCAATGATAGATCAACGACGCTGCTCCATTTAGTTGGCAGATACGTTCTGCACAGCGCCTTTATTGTTACCCGTGAAGTTTAGTTCGGAAGGAACGAAGTCACGATAAGCCAAGCATGCTGGCGGGGTAACGTGTCACTGTAGCTCAGTCGGTAGAGCATTATAACAGTAGGTAGGCAGCTCCTACCGAGAGGTCGTTAGGTTCGAATCCTAGCCGGTGACATTGTGCGCTTTAAACTTAACCAATAAGGATGCAGGAACATCCAATGCGCAGTTAACTTTAATCAAATAGCCACTTAATTGTGGCGTTACATAGTCATCAGTCCTCATTGACTGAAAAATAAAAGAAGGCTTTCCGCCTTCTTGATAGTGACTATTTGTCATTCTTCTCTTTGAGGTCATCGATTTTGTCTTTGACATCTTCCTTGGCCTCTGACAATTTTTCTTTAGCCTTACCTAGTAAGCCCTCCGCTTTACCTTGTACTTCGCGGCCCTTATCGTTTGTTGCCTTACCCTCGACTTCCTTAGCCTTACCAGCTAATTGATCCTTTTTGCTCTCAAACTTTTCCTCTTGAGTCATAAATGAATCTCCCTTCGTTGAAAATGTAGTATGTGTACCTCATTAGAATAACAAATATGTATTTAGCTTATCAAAAGATACGCTTGAAAGGAAAAAATATGAAATGGTTAGTAATAATTCTCACAGCAATGTTTGAGGATAATGAAGATGCCTAGAGTACGCAGGTGTCGTCAGCCAGGATGCCATCAGATGGTGGAACTACCAGATCACTATTGCAGTGAGCACTTTTTATTTGGGGGAATTATGAAACAGACTAATAGAAGCTTGGCGATTGGTTATAAATTAAAGTGTGCAAAGAACTCTGCCCGTAAATTGAGGAAGGCAGCGAAACGGTGGCAGAGACGCAGACAACCACGAGTACGCATTGAGTTCGATGGAATCACTCAAGTACCAAAGGTATGGATTGATGGTAAGCGAGTGGACGAATTGATGGACATTCACATTGATTGGAACACAGATGATAATAAGCGCAGGAACAAGCAAGTAGTGATTGACCACATTGTAAAGACTAATAAGAGTACGTACGTTGATTCATTCAAGCAACGGACTCCATGGTGATTGTTATGCGGAGAACTAAACGAGGTATGAACTACACGTCAACCATCACGTCCATTTGGGCAGGCGACAGAGTGTACGTCTCATTTGACCAGAACGGCAGACGAATTGAGACAACTGACTTAGCAATGATTAAGGCAAGGGAGATAAGGAACCATGACACCAAAGCATCAGTGTGCAGTGCCGAGTTGCCACGTACTCATTGACTACGATCAGCGATACTGTGACAAGCATCAAGGGTATGGCAATCGACAGTACAACAAGCATCGACAGCAAGAGCAACATGATTACTTACAGTTCTATCACAGTAAGGAATGGAAGAGAGCGCGTGAGCAGCAGCTAGTCCATCAACCACTATGTGAGGAGTGTCTAAGACATCAACACATTACACAAGCAACAACAGTTCATCACATCATTGAGACTAAGGTTGATTGGTCAAGACGACTCGACAGCAGCAACTTAGAATCAATCTGTAAGAGCTGTCACGAAAAGATTTACAAAGGCCGATGGTACGGACGTTAGGCATGCCTCAGTATTTTGTGGGCGTGAGAGGGTACCCCATCGACCATGGGGCCTATGATTAAAATTTTAGCGAACAACGTTCCCCTCTTTTCTTTGTATAAAATTCCCAAAATTAAAAATTCCGAATGAGTGCCGTTTTTATAAAAGAAGGTGATTATATGGCGGGTAGACCGCGAAAAAACAGTGAACTTGTTTCTGGACACCGAACTAGGGACGAAATGGAGTCAAAAAGCATGGCTGAAGATATGGCTGGCGATTTTACTAACTTAGCAACTGCACCGCCATTGTGGCTTGATGATGTTGCCAAAGAAGAGTACAAGCGAGTAATGCCGTCGTTAAAAAAGCTTAATATAACAGCACTAGATCGGACGGCTGTTGCGTTATATGCGAACTCGTATTCGAAGTATTTGGCAGCCGCAAAAGACGTTGACGATTATGGAATCTTTATGCATGAAAAAAGTCGAAATGGCCGCATCGTGACTAATACAACTAAGAAGAATCCGGCTATAACCATCATGACGGATATGTCTAAGGAAATTAGATCGTTTGCTGGTAGTTTAGGGATGACATTAGATAGTCGGATGAAGCTGGTGGCACCTGACAAAAAGGAAGATGAAAGTGATGATCCATTCGCTACTAAATATGGTGGCGGATCATGAACGATCCAGTAACTGAATACGCTCAAGCAATTGTCGACGGTAAAATTTTAGCCGGTCGGAAAACGGTTCAGTCCTGCCAACGGCATTTGAATGACTTAAAAAAAGTTGCGGATAAAGATTATCCGTATTTTTTTGATCCTAAAAGGGGAAATGAAGTCGTTGACTTTATCGAGCATCTTCCCAACTCAAAAGACAGCAGTAGGTTGCGACTTGTTAACTTCCAGAAATTCATTGTTGGTTCCATATTTGGGTGGCGAAATAAACAAACGGGTTACCGGCGTTTTACTAAAGCAGTTATTTCAATGTCTCGTAAACAGGGTAAATCGCTAATTGTTGCCGGCATGGCTTTGTATGAATTGCTGTATGAATCAACACCACGCTTTGATCGTCAAATATACTGCGCTGCTAACACACGGCAACAGTCGATGGTCGTTTACAAGATGATTGTAAGTTTCCTTCGTGATTTACGTGGAAAGTCTAAGTACATCAAGAAGCGGGTTAAATCGTTACGTTCTGAAATACGCGATGACGAATCAGGAAGCTTTATCCAGCCGTTGTCGTCGGACTATAACTCTTTAGACGGTCTTGATGTGTTGCTCGGAATTGTTGATGAGCAATCCAAGAGTGAGGATTACGGGATTGTTAGAACGCTTGAAACATCTCAAGGACAGCAAGCTCAACCGTTAATATTAATTATTTCAACTGTATCAGAGAAAGTTAATGCCTGGTTTCATGAGCAAGAATACGAGTATGTCACTAAGCTGCTGAATGGCGATATCGAGAACGATCAGTATTTTACTGTCTGGTACGAGCAGGATAGTGAAGAGGAAATCGAAGATGAAGATAGTTGGATTAAATCCAATCCCATTCTATATGACAAAAATGTAGGGCAATCGATTTTGAATCGAATTAGAAGTGGTTGGCAAGAAGCGCTGGATAAAGATAGCACCAACGGGGCGCTGATCTATTACTTCAACATGTGGCAGTCAGCTTCATCCGAAAGCTATATTAAAGTTCAAGACTGGAAAGCAGCGGAGATTCCTATTGAGCCGGTTCTTGATGGGAAAGACGTTTATATTGGGATGGATTTAGCCCGTGTTGGTGACCTTTCTGCCGTATCTTGGGTTGTTCCATTGGAAGATGAAAATCATTTCTACACTGATTCGCATGCATTCGTTGGAACGCGTGGCGGTATAGAAAACAAAATGAAGCGGGATAAGATTAACTATGAGGCATTGCGTGAAAAGCAGTTTGCGACCTTTTCAACTCTTGACACTGGTATTATCGATGATCGGCAAATAATAGAATTCATTGATACACTAGTAGCCAAATATAATTTCAACGTTAAGGCAATTTGTTATGACCGAGCTTCGGCTAGTATGATCGTCAATGATTTATCAGAACGATATGAAACAGTTGACGTTGCACAAGGGTATCTAACGTTGTCAGAACCAACCAAACAATTTCAAAAATATCTTCAAGATTTGCAGATATTTCATACCAAGAATCCATTGCTTGAAATTGCTGTAAACAATGCAATTCTGAAGCAAACAAATGATGCAGTGATGATTGATAAGTCTATGTATCGAAACAAGATTGACCCATTGGCAGCATTGATAGATGCGTGGACTAGAGCCATGTACCATGATTTCCAGCATCGAGACGTTGCAGATAATGATTATTACATCAATGACTTTACTTTCTGAGGTAGTCTATGAAATTTATTTTGAGGAATATCAACAATGTTCTAATGCTAAGCGGTTTAACAGCTGCCAGCATTGGAGCATTTTTATTTGGCAGCACAATTGGCTTTTTGGTCATGGGGAGCTTGTTAATTGCGGTTGCCATCTATAACGACATGACAGAAAGGAGGAGATAGCCTATGGGTTTTTTCCAGCCTGTGGCACCAGGTGGTTCTGAGCGTGAGTTCTGGGACTACGTTACTAATGGCTATGACGGAAAGCCATATGCACCAGCTGGTTATCTGCGAAACAGTGATGTATTTACGGCCGTTAAAACTGTTGCTCAAGATGTTGCTACCAACCCGCTAAAACTGATGCAAGACCAGGATAACGTCATGCCTAGTGATCTGGAGTATCTGCTGAACGTTAAGCCCAACGATCTAATGGATGCCTGGCATTTTAAATACATTATGGCTGCTAATATGCTGTTATGTGGTAACGCATACGCACGAATTGTGAAGACTAAAAACGATTTCGTAGAACTGGACTTGCTCAAGCCATCATGGGTGACTATTTATAAAAATCCGTTGAAGTATGAAATCTATGACGACGACGGCAACCACTATTGGTTACAGCCAGAAGAGATATTGCACTATATGTACGCTAGTCGTGATGGTTACGTTGGTATTTCGCCGTTATATTCACTTGGCGATGAGATTCGCATGGAGAATAACGGTAATCGAATGATGGGTGACTACCTTAATTCAGGGCAGCTGACGCGTGGTGCTTTAAAAATCAACAAATCAGATTTGAGTAACGAAGCAATGACTGCTCTGAGAAATAAATTCGTTGAAGCTAATGGGCCGACAAACAAGACTGGTGTCACGGTGATTCCATCTGAAATGGAATATCAGGATATCCAGATTGACACGTCTATTCTTAAGCTCGTCAACAGTAACAATTATTCAACGCGACAAATTGCCAAAGCATTCTCAATTCCAACATACAAATTGGGCATTGAGGGATCGCATACTAGCATTGAGCAGGCTAACCTGGACTACATTCAAAACTCGCTAGATCACTATTTCAGTGCCATTAATGCAGAGAACAACATTAAGCTGTTGCCTAGGAACAAAGCTGGCACTCAACGATTCGAGTTCGATGTTTCTCGCCTGTTACGTCTTGACACTAAGACAAACATCGAGGAATCAATCAAGATGTACCAGAACGGTGGCATCGACCATGACGAGTACCGTCGACGCTTAGGCTACAAGCCAGCAAGCGACACATCAGACTTCGTAGTCATGAGTAACTATGTTCCGTTGGATAAGATTCCAATAACAACACTGAAAGGAGGAAATGCCAATGGTACAGAAAATGGAGACACGGGTAGTGAACCTAAAGCTGGAGACCAGAAGTGATGATGGCGAGGGCGATAATGCTCGCAAGGTTTCTGGAACCGCCGTTGTTTTTGATCAAGCTAGTGAAGACCTAGGCGGATTTACAGAATTCATTGATCCACAAGCTTTTGATGGTGTTGACCTGTCACAGGTTCGCTTGTTGTATAACCATAATTTCGACAACATTTTGTCACGTGAAGACGCCGGCACCTTAGCTATTACGATTGATAATGTCGGATTAAACTTTGATGCAACGTTACCTGATACGACATTGGGTCATGATGTTCTGACAAATATTCGTAACGGAAACATCCAAGGATGCTCGTTCGGATTCACAGTTGCAAATGATGATTGGACAGATTCTGGTGATGGATACGTTCGAAAAATCACTAAAGTTGATGAATTGATTGAACTATCTCTCACGCCAATTCCGGCATACACCGAAACTGATGTGAGCGTAGCCCAACGTTCGTTGCACAAGGTTCAAGAACGAAGAGAGAAGGAGCATTTATCTCTGGAACTCGCGCTAACTAAATTAAAACTTTAAGCCGCTGATTAGCGGTTTTTCTTTTACCAAAAATTAAGGAGGAACACTTAATGTTCACGGAAAAAATCAAAGAACTGCAAAACCAAATCGACGAAAAGCGATCTGCTTATAACAAAGATTTGGACAAATCCCAAGAATTTGTTAAAGACGATAAATTTGAAGAGGCTCGGTCATTGCAAGCAAAACTAGAACCAGCAAAGAAGGAAATTGAAGAGCTTGAGAGTCGCATGGCTGATGTTAAGTCTCTCAAGGAGCAAGCTGATGCTGAAAAACGTAATAAAAAGCCTGTAACTGTTGACACTGGTGATGGTAAGAAAGAACAAGGAACTGACAAGCGGGCTTTGTTAAACCACTTCATTCATACAAAGCAAGAAGTCCGTGACGCCGCACCAGCTGACAATACCAACGGATTGAAGTCAACGGATATTGGGGTGCTAATCCCAGAGGATATTTCCTACAAGCCACAAGAAACGCCTCAAACGGTTGTCGATTTGCGGCAATTTGTTCATGTTGTGCCAGTCTCACATCAATCTGGGAACTATCCAATTCTTGGAAATCCAACAGACGTTGTTCCAACTGTTGCAGAATTGGAAAAGAACCCAGCATTGGCCAAGCCAAACTTTACACAAGTTAAGTGGGAAGTAGCTACACACCGTGGTGCGATTGCTTTGGCTCAGGAATCAATTGACGACTCAGAAGCTGATCTGACTGGAATTGTTATCGAAGATACTAACAAGAAAGTGTTAAACACCTCTAACGCTGATATTGCGTCTGTTATTAAGACCTTCGCAGCAAAATCTGCTACTTCGTTAGATGACATTAAGACAATTCTTAATGTGAGTCTTGACCCTGCATATAATCAGCAAATTGTGGCCTCTCAATCGTTCTACAACATGGTTGATCAAATGAAAGATGGACAAGGACGTTACTTGTTGACGCCTGATGTACGTGCGCAATCCGGTTACTCATTGTTAGGACGTCCAGTTTCCGTTGTGAATGATAACTTATTGGGTGCTGCTGGAGAAGCACACGCGTTTATTGGTGACCTGCAGCGTGCTGTTCTATACCTCAATCGCGCACAAGTTGCTTTACGGTGGGTTGATGACACTGTGTACGGTCAATACCTTGGGGTTGCGTTCCGTTATGGTGTCGCAAAGGCTGATGAGCATGCTGGTTTCTTTGTAACAATGACTGCCCCAGCGTCAAAATAGAGGCCCCGTCAAACGGCGGGGGTTCAGTATTTGATCCCAACGGCTCAGTAAAGCCAACAGATGCTAATACAATCGCTGACATCACAGCTTGGTTAGCGGCACACGGTATTGACACACAAGGCAAAACCTTAAAGGCTGATTTATTGGCCTTAGTGCCATCCGATTAGTTAGGAGGTACTAACTAGTGGAACTTGACGAGTTAAAGAATTATATGAAAGTTGACTACTCAGAGGATGACAATCTGATTAAGTCGCTTTATAAAGCCGCTTGCCAATATATCGTCAATGCCATTAGCGCCGAGGCCAATGTGGAGGATTTTGCAGATGATGAAATCTTTGATCGCGCAAGTGTGTTGCTGACTGCTCATTGGTTTGCTAATCGACTGGCAACTGTTCAAACGAACACGATGTCGTCCGTTTCACAATCAGAAATACCATTTGGCGTATTGCCACTGCTTAATCAGCTGAGAGGAACGTATTGGCTTAAAAAGGAGCGTGAAGCGAATGATCATACGTAACATGACTCAGCGAATCACGTTCGTTAATCCGAATGGTGGTGTCAACGAAGATGGCGAAGCAATTCGTGATCCGACTGACGAATTTACTTGTTGGGCAGAGGTTCAGACGGGAACGTTAAAAGAGTTTCGAGAAAACTCAACGGGCCTCACTGAAAGGAGAGAAACATTTGTGTTCCTGATTCGTCATCAGCAGAAGAAGGCAATCGATACTACCTGGCAAATTAGATTCAAGGACCAGTATTACGAGATTATCCAATACGATCCTGATTACTCAAATCAAGACATGGATAAAATTAAAGGGCAGCAGGTGATGTAATGGAAAGTGACATGCTCGAACGTCTGCATGCTTTAGAAGTTGGTGCCCAAAATAATGCAAGAGCAGCAGTCCGAGATGGAACGAATAAGGCTGTCGAAATATTGCAAAAGAACACGCCAGTGAGCGACGGTCATGGCGATGGTAAGTGGAAGCAAGCGCGTTCAATAAAGAGCACGGGCCATGTTCACTTGGCAGATGAAACAATGGCTGGAACGTTGAGCACATCAACCGGAAAGCTGGAACAGCAATATGGCTATGGTGAGGCCGGGTGGCGTGAACACTTTCCAAATAATGGAACAATTCACCAGCGCCCGCAGCATTTCGTTGAGAAAAGCATAGATGAAGCTCGTGAGCCTGTACTCGCAGAGTTCGTAAAGCACATGAAACTAGGTGATTAAATGAGTTTGCCCGAGGTTGTTGTTCGCAATCTGTTGAACGGGGATGCAGGACTAAATGCGTCGATCAATAAGATTCGCGGCAAGACTGTATCACCGCAACCAATTTATACGTATGAAATCCCGGAAAGCTTTCAATCGATTGGTGTAGCACCGATGATTCGCGTTACACCAATTAATGATGTGGGTGCCCTTTACGCTGATGATATTCGTCAGCTAACGGAGTATACCGTGCAGGTTGATTGCTGGGCCAAGTTTGCAGCGGATGTCGCCCAACTACAGAAAAATATCGATCAAATACTGCAAAACAATGGCTGGGAAGCATACTACTCAGACCGGTACAGAGACCCCGATCTGGCCGGTTTGATTATGAACGTAAGAGAATACATTTATGTAGGCAATCAGCTTGAGTAGTTGGTTGCTTTTATTTTGAAAAAAATAGGAGGTACCCAAAAATGGGTAAAGCAAAACTAGGTGTTGAGGGATTCCAATACTCCGTATTAGGAGCCGATGATTTTATCACAGGTGATGGGCCAGTTAAGTTGCCAGGGCTTTCGTCTGTAAAATTAGATATTACTAACGATGTGGATACGTTCTACGCCGATGACGGTCCATACGTAGTTATTCCAAGTGGCATTACGGCGCTGTCAGAAGAAGTTCAATTGATGGATATTCCAACCTCGGCTCGTGTTGCTATTTTAGGAGTCAAGGCAAACAATGGTATTCAGGTATACCAAAAGGGAATTAATCCACCGTATGTTGCAACAATGTTTAAAACACCGATGGATGACAACAACTCTGCCTACTTCGCAACTTTGAAGGGCAAATTTAACCTTCCAAACTTCGAAGGAACAACGAAAGACGATAAGAACGCGGTCAACCAAGACACGATCACTGGTAAATTTTCATCACGTGGCGATGATGACGTGATGATGTTAATCGGCCGTGAAGATGATCCTAACTTTGACTTAGCAGCATTTACAGCAGCAGTCTTTCCTAAGACAGCTGCTGACTTGGCCATTCTTCATTCAATTGTTACGGGGACAGTCGTTCAGCCCTAAAAATAGAGGTACCATCTGAATCTGCTGGATCAGCTTCCACAGATAGTAAAAATATTAAAGCTGAATAGGGCTTTGCCCTATACATAGGCTGTCGATTGGCAGCCAATTAAAAACAAGGAGATTGCTATGACTTACAAATTGAGCTTACAAATTGATGGAAAAACAAAGGAATTTGTACGTAATGAGGGTCCAACGCTTCGTGACACTGGCAACGCGATGATTTTACAGAAGCGTCAAATTGACCGTCTCGTTAAAAATGCGGGTGGAAAAGAAGCAAGTGAAAAGGACGTTTGGGACAACATTAATGACACTGCCGATATGATGAGCAAGTTCTTTCATGGACAATTTTCCAAAGAAGATTTCATTGATGGATTACCAACTAACATGTTTGTTGGAGACGATATCGAGGACAGCTTAATCAGCAATATTATGGATGACTGCTTAGGCAATCCAGAACATAAGCATAGTGACGAGGAAGAAGACCCAAAAAAGTCAAACGTCAAGTAGACGAGGCTTATAATAATCTACTTGATTTCTACAAATCGCTTATGCAGGGAGACACGCCGTACCGCATGGAAGATGTGGATGCGATGACACTTGATGATGTCGATCGTATGAATGAAATATTTAAGTCAGAGGACGAGAAAGAGACCACGATCGATAAGGCCTTTCCGTTCCTTTTTTAGTTCACAGGAAAGGAGGATAAAAAATGGCAGGTGGTTTAGGACATATTGCTGGGACGGTCAGCTTGGACATCAACCCGTTTGAGCAATCGTCACGCGTGCTGGAACGTCAGATTAAGTCTAATCAGCAAGCAATTAGGGCACTAGAGACTAGTACCAAGGGCGCTGGCAATAGCATTAATGGCATGCGAGCAGTTTACGCAAGCTATAACTCACAGTTGCAGGCTAACCAAGCTAAGCTGTCACAGAGCCGTACTAAGTACGAAGAGCTCAAGACCAGCATCGGCGATGTTAATAAAGCAACCGATGAGCAGAAGATTAAACTGGCAAACGCTGCCTCAGCAGTTAATAAAGACACAGCCGCTCTTGAGCAGACAAGAGTCAAGATGAACGCGTTGTCGAAAGAGATCGCTGTTCAGAGTAGCCACTGGACACAATCTGGTCAAAAGATGGTCGCGTTCGGTAATCAAGCCAAAGCAATGGGGTCTGTATTAACCAGTGTTGGGACAGCTGCAACATTTGGCATGACAGCACCAATCGTTGCTGGACTTGGTATGGCCGCCAAGAAGGCAGTCGAGTTTCAGAACACGATGAACACTACCAAGAACTTGTTAATAACTGGTGGTGAATCTGCTAAAGCAGCCATTTCAGGTGTCAAAACAATGACGGCGGATGCTACTAAGTATTCGGATCATTACGGGAAGTCAACGCAATCAATTGCTGAAGGTTATCAGAACTTAGTTAAGCGAGGTTATACCTCTAAGCAAGCAATTGGGGCCATGAGAACTGAACTTGAGGGTTCAGTAGCATCAGGTGATGACTTCAATGATGTTGTTAGCGTTGCTTCGCAAACGCTTGAAGCATTTGGTATGAAGAGTAACACGACGGCTGGCATGACTCGGAATACGAAGAAAGCTGTCAATGAATTAGCGTATGCAGCCGATTTAACTTCGACTGACTTCCAGAGTCTAGGGGTCGGTATGTCCTACGTTGGAGCAACTGCGCACCAAGCGGGTTTTAGTCTATCTGAAACGTCTGCTGCTATGGGGCTACTGTCTAACAACGGCTTGGAGGCAGACAAAGCTGGTACAGGGTTACGTAAGGTTATTAATAGTCTAGTTAGCCCGAGTCAATCCGGTGCTGATTCACTTGGTAAGTTAGGATTAAAGACTTCTGATTTCGTTTCAAAATCAGGCAAGATGAAGTCGATGACGGACATCTTCGGTCTGTTAAATGCCCACATGAAGGGTATGAGTGATTCAGCTAAGATGGATATCTTCCATGCTCTGTTCGGTACTACAGGGCAACAAGCCGGTGCCATTCTGGCTAACAATGCCGATCAACTTGGAAAGCTGAATGACAAAGTTAAAGCCTCAGTCTCACAAAACTATGTCGGTAACTTAGCTGAGAAGAACCTTCAATCAGCTAAGAACCAAATTGAAATCTTCAAACAGTCAGTCATCAATCTAGGTATGACGATGGCTAACACTTTGCTACCTGCAATCACTCCGATTATTCATGCGGCAAATAACATGCTGCAATCATTCGAGAGTATGAGCGCTGGAAGCAAGCGAACCGCTGCTGCATTATTACTAACTGCTGCGGCTGTTGGACCAGTGCTTATTGCGTTCGGAAAGCTGTCTACTGGGATAGGCGCTGCATCTGATGCCATCGGTAGGTTTAACAAATGGGTTGGTAGCAAGGCTAAATTTGTTGAGATTGGTGAAGGAGCAGCAGAGGCTGGCGGAAAGGTCAGCAAGCTAGGTACTGCTGCAAATGAAGCAGGTGGTGCGGTTGAGAAGTCTGCCGGTGGATTTACTTTATTCGGTAAGTCCCTGACTACGGCCGAAGCAGGTGCTGGCGTATTAGGTACGTCACTAACGCCACTTGCAGTTGGAATCGGTGCTGTGACTGTTGCTGCTGTTGCTGGGGCTGCAATCTGGGAATTATGGGGCAAAAAGGCGTATGAATCAGCCCGTTCAACATCTCGATGGGGTAGTGATGTCGGTGTAGCAGCTGATAACTCATTGGAAAAGATGCAGGGCTTCGTTAATAACTCGCAGGTTAGTCTGGATCAGTTGAAGACTACCGGCAGTGGATCAGCAAGCTCACTAAAAAAAGACTTCAGTGATGCGTTCTCACAGATGCAATCTGACTCTAAGCGCACATTGAAAGACATGCGCTCAGATATGAAAAACTTACCTGATGACGCAAAGGCTGAAGCCGAAAAAACTTATAACGACAAAAAGGCTAATAACGCCAAACTGCTGAAAGAAGATCAACAATACACCAACAATGTCGACAAGATTCTATCTAATGCTAGTAAGGGGCATCGAAAGCTCACTGCTGACGAGGCAACCTATGTAAAAAATGCCCAACAGAAATTGGCTGATGACGAAGTATCAATCCTAAATGTTTCTTCTTCAAAACGTCGTGCAATTGAAAAAGCTCTTTCTGGTGATGTTAATACCATCAAAAAGGGTGATCAAAAGGCTGCACTTGAAGGTGTGCAGTCGTTAATGGGAGCTGAGCAAAAATCATATGAGCAGACCAAAAAGTCGCTTGATTCAAGTCATAAGGCCGGATTAATCTCAAGCGCCACTTATTACGATGATCTAAACAAGCTTAATAAGGATCACAATGCCAAGACCAAGCAATACTTGACCGCTGAAGCTCAGCTATGGAAGCAACAAGGTATGAGCATTGATAAAATTAACCAGGCATTATCTAGTTATGGCGTAACCTACCAATCTTTGATGAAGAAGAATGCAGCCGCAGCACAAAAGGCATCAAAATCGCAGTCAACATTAGTTGATACTACGCAAAAGATGTCCAAGTATGGCAAGAATGCTGCCAAGGATTGGAACAATCTCATCTTCGATCCGAAGACAGGAAAGGTATCTACTAATGCGCGTGAAAAGGTAATTGAGGCTGGCAAGGACTTCAATACCTGGAACAAAATGGAATGGCTGTTGAAGCATGCCAATTTGAACACTAACGCCAAGAATATGATTGGCGACGCGGCTCTTGCTAATGGTCAATGGGACACCATGACATGGAAGGAACGAAACGCTGTCATCGTGTCGAAGGGTGGTCAAGAGTTAACCAAGATGCTTGAGAACGCTCGTAAATTCAAAGGCCTAACTCTTGAGCAAAAGGAAGCCATCATCAACGCTAAGAAAGATGACTTGCTTGGAGCATTACGTGATGCCGGCGTCTGGAATACGTTGACACTTAAGCAGCAAGAAGCTGTGATGAAGGACTCTGCTAGTCCTGTTATGAAAGACGTCAACATGTCTGTTCAGCGATGGAACACACTATCACCAGCCGTTCAGAACGTTGTAGCTCATGCAAAAGGTAAAGGTGACGTTGACGCAGCGGCTTTATCAATCGAAACTTGGAACTCAATCCCGACTGACATTAAACAGGCGATGATCTATTCCAAAGGCGGAGAAGACCTTGAAGCCAACCTTACTAAGTTGGACCAGTGGGATGGTCTATCCGTTGATGTTAAACAAGCCATTGTTAACAGCAAAGGTGGCCCCGAGCTTGTAACAGCACTTGGCAAATTAGACGAGTGGAAGAATCTGACTCCTGATCAGAAGAATCTTGTTGTTAACGACAATGCATCTGCTTGGGCCAAAGCTGCTGGGATGTCTGTTAAAGATTGGAATAAATTACCTCAATCTATTAAAAACTTAGTTGCCAATGACTATGCGACTGGTAAAGCCGATGCTGCTAGTTTTGCACTAAATGGATGGAACCAGTTAACTCCAAAAATGCAACAATTAGTTGCCAATGATTTAGCGACTGGCAACACGAAGCAAGCCATGTGGATCCTTAATCAATATGGACAGGTTGACCCTGGTGCTAAGAACTTACTTGCTAAAGATAACGTTAGCGGACCAACAAACAACGCAAACTGGTCACTAAGTAATTTTGGAAATAATAATCCTGGTCCGAAATTTCCAACTGCATACGATTTAACATCTGGACCAACCAATAACGCAACTCAGTCATTAAAAAACTTTGATTGGACTAATCCTGGTCCAAAATTTCCAACAGCTTATGATCATACTTCCGGTGACACTGGCAGGGCTACACACTCGTTGAACGTATTTGATGGAACTAACCCAGGCAAAAAATACCCGACCGCCATAGACCATGCATCACATGACGCTGATCGAGCGACTGGATCAGTTAAAAACTTTGCTCGTCAGAGAGATCACACTGTTACCTTGACGACCATCATCAATGAGGTTCATAACTTCTTCGCTCATCATGAAAACAAGGCAACTGGTACCGATTACTTCGGTGGTGGTCCTGTCATGGTTAACGATCAGGTTGGGCCTCGTTACAAGGAAGCAATTCAGTTTCCTGGTGAAGAGCCATTTATCCCTCAGGGGCGTAACGTGATGCTTAATGCTCCTCTTGGTACGAAGATTTGGAACGCGACACAAACATCAAAAATGTTTGGCGATTTAGCATATATGGCGACTGGTAATATGTCTAATGCGAAAGCAATCAAGACGTTCAACAATTTAGCACCAGAGATGACATCGGTAAGCGTGCAAAGCACTGACGGATTCGATTCAGGTTCAAACAACGAGTTAGCCAATTTAATCAGTGATTTACGTACTGATATGAATGAAATGCTGCAAAAGATCTATGAAAAAAGTAGTGATGTAATTATGGATAGTCGAAAAGTTGGTGAGCAAGTTGCACCAACTGTTGATAAGGCCATTGATAGGCTTGAAGCATATAAAGGGCGTACTGTTGGGAGGCGATTATAATTATTAAAATGACCTATAATGGCGTTGATACGTCGGACTTGTTTATGATAAGTTCCGTTGATCGCGATTTACTTCCTGAATTAGAAAATAGCACGGTCCAGGTAGGTGACTCAGACGGATATTACTGGAAACATCAGCGAATTAAGGACAAAAAAATAACTGTCACATTAGCATATGTGGCAGATGACTATAACATCAGCCGTAATCGCCGAAAGATTGCGGCTGTTTTATATACCAAGAAGCCTGTAAAAGTCATCTTTAGTGATGAACCGGACGTCTATTATATGGCTGTTCTAGATGGAACTTCTGACTTGAAAAAGTCATTTAGAACAGGAACCGGGACCTTGAATTTTATTGTTCCAGATGGGGTAGCACATGCTGTTGATGAGAAGCGTTTTCCGTTAGACTCAGCTAATCATCAAGACGTTGTCATCTCGTTTAAGGACAAAGTCCGCGGTGATGACTCAGGTAAGGGGATTTGGTCAGCGTGGGGGCCGCAAATCGACATGGAACTGCCAGCTGACTTCTGGTACGAGTTACCACAATCAGACTACCAAGCCATCAGTCAAGACGATGGCAACAGCTCGCTTCAAGTCCGCAATACGCCTAACTGGCAGACGGGGGTAATCGAGCGATATAACCTGTTTAAGGCGTTGGACGTACAACTCAACGGCTTATGGGGAAAGCTTGGTATTACTGACAACGCTTCGAAGTGGGATTGGTGTGTTAATAACATCGACCGTTGGAATGTTCGGGCTAAGGTTTCGGGCCACTCAAAAAACGCTAATAAGGTGACCGGCCATCTATATAGTCGTACTGGGACATGGGATGGTGGCACCAACAACACTGCGAGTGAGCCTCAATACATGGAGTATGGGACTAACCAAAATGTTCCATTACGAACGTACCTGCAGGACAATGGTGACCTGATTTTCATGCAGTACGCTGAGGCTGCCGGTTATGATAGCAGTAACTACACACAGCATAAATGGGCGAATACGAAGCCTGACCAGTTTCGACCGATTGCAAATAGCCCTAAAAATAACTTGCTTAAGAGTTCTGCAACATGGGGTGGCTGGTACATTGATGATACAGGAGCTAATAGCGTTAAAGACAGCAACTGGACACAATCAGGGTCAAACGATGGAAGCTATGCATTTGTTGAAGATGGCTTTGTTGTCATTCACCAAAACAACACAAACACTTTAATCGCCTATTTAAACGGGCTTCGTGGTGTACCGCTGTATTATGACGAGCGCTTTCCTGGTCAACCCTGGCATACCATACAAGCAATCGAGGGTAAAACTGCTGGACGAGCTGGTTACTTTGATTTCCCGATGAATCCCGGTTACGAATATCGAGCACCGCGGCAGTTTGATCCTAATGATTTAGGCGTAAGTATTTTAGACCCACAACATACCGGTGAAACTGTTTCTGCTACTAATGTTACTAAACCTATCAATGCTGGTAGCTATAATTACTGGGACAATGTTTATAAAACATCTGATTTGCCTGGTAAAAAAGTTTATCTGTCGGTGGACTTAGTCGCTAAAAATGTTCGAGCTATTAACGGTGAACGAAATCGAATCGGTGTGGAAAACATCGTGCACTACACAAATGGAGATGTTTACCAGGGAGCGTGGATTGACGTTAGTGGTTATTCTGGTCAAGACATCCAAACAACATTGGTAGCATCGGATTTAAGATTTGATAGTACGCAGATCAATTCTCTTAATCCATTTACCTGCTGGTGCCAAGCCGCCGCAGATAGTGTTGAGTTTTCAAATCCGCGATTTGTTGTTCTCGACGAGGCACTTACTGTTGGTGGGACAGATAGCAACGCCTGGGCTCCGAATTTAGATGACTTAGATTGGAACCTGCTTCAATCCGATGCCCGAACTCACATGCAAAGCTGGAGTAATCACGGCAGTTATGGTTATCAAACTGTCAACTCGGAGACGGTCAGTGGTATTGATTTAAATTATCGTGAGGCGTTCGAATATATTAGTGACCTCGGCAACGCAGCGCAACCCGGGGAGGTCTGGCACGCTAGTTTTCTAGCTCGTGTAACGAGCGGCTCGGCTAAGGCTTGTATTAGAACTTGGGACACGTCTTCGACGTGGAAAGAAATCTGGCGTAGCCCAGAACAACAATTGAGTAATCAGTGGACGTTGGTGACCTGGACACTTGGCCCAAGTAAAAACGTCAACATTGACTTCTTGACTGAAGCTACTAGTAATACAACTCACGTTGAGATTACCCGTCCAGCCATCTTTTCGGGAACGATTAACCAGGCGACGGGTATGCCGTGGAACTATCATCTTTTTGACCACATCAGTAACCCAACCAAAGCGGTTGATTCACCATTAGTACCTTATTCAATTGGTGATTTTAATTCAGACACAGGTGTGATAAATATCAAAAATGAAGGTGACGGTGATTATCTAGTCGTCAATGTTCCGATCAGTCAGCACGCCCTGTGGTTGTATGGAAATCAGACTCATTTTGTCTTGGATATGGATGTTCGACAATATGGAACTGGAAACGACCCGAAAGGTAAACGAGTGCGCTTATTTATGCGTGACGCCGACAACGGAAACTTCGAAATGGTGACCGCTGAATATCCGTTTACCGGTGATGATAGTCATTTTCGAATCGACTTTGAATTGCCTAAAGCTTTGAACCACTACACAAATATTTCGATGGATTTACTTGGTACAAAGAACACTAGAGACCAAGGACAATATAGTGGTGTGATTGTACCGTATTCGGAAAATTGGTCAGATATATATACGAGCACCTTTGAAAACGGCGTTAATCAAACTGGATCAGCTGATGGGCAGTATCTTCCATGGCAGGGTACTTACACGGGGCCAACCGCAACGAATGCCTACCAGTTCGATTGGCAATCCCGTAACGTTGGCGAATTTGCTGGCGATACGCAGGTTGAAGCCGGAGATGACGGCACAAACTGGGTACGGATTGACTACGCTGATCTGCAGCTTGGTGTTGATGTCCCCGTCACAAGTACCATATCGATTGAAAATAATGGGACCGAGCCGACCCCCATCAATCTGCACGTGAGTCTGCCGGGGGACAACGGGTATGTGGCTGCTTCTACCGCAAGCGAGAAGGTGCTGTTAGGTAATGTTTCGCAACCAGATATGATTGCGACTCAAGTTTCTAAAACGGTGCACAAGGCTGACTTTAACAGCACGAGTTGGTACTCGATTAATGATCCTAAAGCGCTATTTAAGGATGACCGTTTCGGTAGCAATTTGAGCTCTGGCACAATGGGCGGCGGCTGGGCAGCCGCCGGTAATATCCAATCACGTTACCGTCTGGATGTTAACAATACGGGCGCCTATAGCGATGGTATCCACGGAGCAGACGCTTACATGCCGTGGAGTGAGTCGGCTAGCAATTGGTCAGTTAGAGCCTATGTTCAATACCAGGGCGGCGGTGTCGGCAGTAATGCGACCGGTGCCTCAATGTTAAACATCCAGTCGGATAGCGAGTTGATCGCTTCTTTGCAGTTGTGGTATTGGTACCAAACAAACGCGACGATCCGATTGCGTATCGGCAATCAGGTATTTGAAGAAAATACGCAGTTGCCGGAATTTAATGACTATATCGGTGAGATGTGGCTGAAGCGTCATGGCAATCACTTTGAGTTTAGTATGACAAACAACGAGCTTGGCGGCGCTTCACGGACGTGGTCTTACGATATTAACGAAACTAACACGATGTTTGAGTCTGATTTATCTAACCCCAATCATGAGGCTCACGCTTCAAATTGGTATTGGGGCAAGTGGGGCAATAGTGCATTTGTTGGTGGCTGGCTGCTGGATCATCAAGCCTGGAAAGACAACGTGACCCAGATCAGTGACATTCCTAACACCTTTAAGCAAGGAGACGTCGTAGAAGTTAATTCGGAAGACCACAAAGTCACACCGTATTTAAATGGCGCAGTTAACTTCATGTTAGGCGATGTCGGCAATCAGTCTTTGATGGCTCCTGTTGGTACCTCGTATCTACGCGTGCAGTGGTCTAATTGGGCGAAACGTCCGGAAGTTTATGCCACAATTCGTGAGCAATTTGTTTAAGGGGTGAGAGTTAGATGATTATGTACATCTCAAATAGAAGTGGGGGTATCATCGCAGAATACTCCCATTTCTATAATGACAAGCATCATCGTGAGTTAACAGCTGGTGCCTCAACGTTTGAGTTTGATGTTGACAATAGCCTAGAAGATACAAGCGCATTAGTAACTGGCAATGGGATTATTTTGCGAGATAACGCTAATCGTGACTGGTACTTTGTCATTCTGACAGTTGACCGAGACCAAGATCGTTGTCATGTGTATGCTGAGGATTCCAGCATTGAATTACTTAATCGAATGATGGATGAGTTGCCAAACACTGGTGCTCATCCTTTTTCGTACTACGTCAATCAAATTATCGGTAAAACACCGTGGCGATTAAATGTCGATCAAACGCAGGGCAAATCGCGCGCGTTGACTTACACGGGTCAAGACACAGGACTAGGACGATTGCTCTCTATCGCTAAGGGATTCGATAACGTTGAGCTGTCGTTTCACGTACGTTTGGCTGGCATGCAGATTGCTGATTACTACATTGATGCGGTAACTCGTATTGGTTCTGATCGGTCAACGGACATTCAAATTGACTACCAAAACGAGTTAAACAACATCACTCGGACAGAAAGCCGTGCTAAATTCGTCACATCAATGCGCGGAATTGGTTCAGTTATCCAACATGAGGGCGCAGAGCAGCAACAGCCTGAGCAGCATATTGACTTTAGTTCAATTGAGTATGACGACGGTCAGTTTCGGTCACCAAAAGGTGACCCGTGGATTTATGCCGACGCGGCTAACCGTGCTTTCAATGAGCAGTACAGCTACATTGAGGGTCTTTATTCTTTTGACACGGATAGTCCGCAGGAGCTGTTCAACCGGACACTGAGCCAATTGAAAATCTACAGTGAGCCAAGTGTCACTTACGAGGCCGATGTAAAGAAGATTGATCCAACACTTGATCTTGGTGATACGGTGCGAATCATCGACCACGCCTTCCCGAATCTCTATTTGTCGGCACGAGTGAGTCAATTAGATAAGTCCTACACGGACCCATCAACCAATGCTGTTGTCTTCAGCAATTACGAGGTTCTTACTAGTAATCTGGATGAGCGAATTGCTTACGCAGTTGGACAATTACCACAACAAAAAAACTTTCTCTGGCTGGCATATGCTGATGATGACCAGGGGAACGGTTTTTCGCACACGCCCGCAAATAAGGCCTACATCGCGTTCAAATATAATAATCCGACTAATGTCCCATCTGACGATCCAGACGACTACAAAGGATTGTGGACAAAAATTCTAGGCCCAGAGGGCGCTAAAGGGGCAGACGGCAAGAGCGGTGTGACGTACTACTTTCATACCGCGTGGGCGGACACGGTTTCCGGTGGTGGATTAACTACGGACAAAACTGCCGCGGCAATCAAGAACTATCTTGGGACGTATACCGACACTAATATCGACCCGTCGACAGATCCAGCGTTATATACCTGGGTCTATATCCGTGGTCCGCAGGGTGAAACACCAGACATGAAAGATGTCAACCGAATTTTTAAACAGCATGAACAACCGGTTGGAACCGATAGCGACCCGATTAAAACAGGTGACATGTGGTGGAAAATCAGCAATGGCACTGACGGTGAGGGAATTGCAGTTGGAGAAGTTATTGCAATGTATGTATATAACGAGAGTCTAGACAATAAGTGGCAATCAATGCCAATTAATCAAAAAACTTTGAACATACAGTCCCTAAATGCGGTAACCGTCAATGGTTCAACTATCAATGGATCTGAATTTACAATTAATTTCAGAAAAGAAAATCCACAATTCAATTCTGTAGATCAGGGAACTATGCGTTTGGCGGATGGCGTATACAGCATTAAATCAGATACTTCGACAGACAACGGTAAGACCTTTCCCAACCATCAGATAACTGAATTAACCACGGACCATTTCATGTCTCGTGCATTGATGGATGGTACTGCCGGTAATACGCCCGAAAATCCTGCTACGTCGATAAATATTGCTTCTACTGGAATTGACGGTTCGCTGTTACCTGCTCCAATGCAAGACGAGAATACTCGACAACTATTTCAGCTGTCTGGGACGGGACTACTTTTGCAGGATCTGTGGGAATCAATTCTGTTGAATCAGCGCTATCTGCATTACACGCAGAAACCTGAGTATGGTGGTCACGCAATTAAGATTGACCTGCTTGACTTGGCGACTCACGGTGCAATTGTTGACGCAGGTTATACTGCTAACGCGAGTGTTCATATCGTTAGGCGTCCGCGAATTCATATCGTGCCAAACCTATCAGCGTCTGGCCGGGGATTCTGTGTCATGATGTACGCTTATTCGACTGACCAGGACCAACCGGCGAATGTTGATTGGGTGCCTTTCACCGGAATCAATGGTGACTTTCCAGGTCCCCGAGACGATTACAATACGGGCATGATTCAAGCTGGTGGTAATGCGCTTGAAGCGGCGTTCTTTAACGGAGAATTACATGAGCGAACCGCTAGTTGGCAAAGTCTCGGCAAGAATCTAGTCCGATATGGACAATTGATGTGGGGGTATTAATATGAAGCGCTGGTTCAAGATGAACGCTGACAATGAATTTGTCATGTTCGGCAGTTATGAAGAACGGCCTGAAGACACTGAGCTTGAGAAGTGGACGGACGTCCCAATTAATGGCGATAGCGATATGCAGGGATTTATGGATGGCTCAAAAGCTATCTTTGATGAAGAAACGCAAACGTGGCATCCCTACAAGAAACCTGTTGAGCCTAGTCCAGAGATGCAAGCAATCAATCAAATTGGGCTGCAGGTCGCTAAGTTAATGGCAGGAGGTAAATCCAATGGTTAGTTTTGTAAAAATGATGGCAGAGGCGGGGTGTGACATTACTGAATACGTCAAGATTGGTACGATCACAGAGGCGCAATACGAAGACTTTACCGGTAAAGAATATGCAGGAGGTGAGACTTAATGCAAAAGCCCTCAGCGGCACGTCTTTATCGTCATTTCAAAAAGAATCAGTTCTGGTTTTGGACAGCACAAGAGATTTACGCGATTGGGATTTTCTTTATTATCCGCGTCAATTTCTTCGATCTACAACCACCGCAAGGAACGCTGCTAGGGATGCTTGATGATCCCGGCAGTATTTTTTTACTCGCGATTGCGGGCACTCTAGTGATGACCTACTCGATTTGGGATTACCATTGGTTTTATGCACGCAGCATCGTCATCATGATTAGTTTCTTTGTATTCGCATTATTTTTCGGTGCCTTTGCCTTACATGACTACCAAACCGGTTCGCTAACGTTAGAAACGTTCTTTGCGGCTGCGGTTATCTGCAGAATCACTAGCTACGCATTTACAGGAGATGATTAATGATGCACGACGCTGTTGCAGTGGCTTTAATCTCTGCGATTGCCTCAGTTATCGTCGGCAATGTGCCCATCGCTTTGGCACTCATTAATCGGCCAAAACACAACAGCGCTGAAGATGAAAAAGACGCAGAACTAAAACGACTGCGCGATGAAAATACGCGCTTGAAAAGCTTAGAAAAAGGGCGGCTTCCTAGTAGCAATAAAAAGCCGAACCCGAAAGACGGAGGTAATAACTAATGATCACAAAACTGAATCTGAACGATATTGTCGCTTGGCTAATCGCCAGCGGCTTTTTATTTGCAGCCTATTTTAAGGTGCTGTCACCAGCTGCACATCAGTGGATTGCTACCCAGAAAGCTAGCAAGGCACGTCAAGTTGAAGAATTGCTAATCAATCTTGCAGACACAGCAGTGCAGGCAATGAGTACGTTTTACGACACGCAAGGTGCCGTTAAGAAGAAAGCTGCTGTTGATAAGGTCAATAAGGCCCTAGCCGACAAAGGCATCAGCATTGATGACAGCCGTATTAATGACGCTGTCGAGCGTGCTGTTCAGCAGTTCTATACGACAGACGCCCCCGCAGTTAAGAAGCAGGCCGAAATCAACGCAAGCGATGTTAAGCAAGATGGCGGCCCTGTTGCACCTGCCAACTTGCAGACACCATCTGGTCAACCAGCAACAGTAGCACAAGCAACTCAGCCGAAAGCTTAGGAGGTACCTTGATGGATAAATATAAGGTTATCCAGTGGTTCCGTGATCGCATCGGGGCATTGACTTACTCGATGTACGGATCACGCAATGGTAACGATGGCACTGCTGACTGTTCTGGGTCAATGACACAAGCTATGTTCGAGGCCGGTGGGTCACAACCCGCTTACCTGTATTCCACTGAAACGTTACACGACTACCTGACTGCTAATGGCTATCAATTAATCGTTGAGAACGATCAGAACGGATTTAATGCTCAGGCTGGAGACATTGTTATCTGGGGTCAACGTGGTGCATCAGCAGGTGCCGGTGGTCACGTTGTTGTGATGACGAACGAAGACGACTGTATTAGTACCTGTTACTATACGGGCGGTGAATATGGCACAGCAGTACAGGAGCTGAATTACAATTACTTCGTTAGTCTTGACGGATATCCGTACTACTATGTATACCGTCTGACCGACAACACATCTCAACAACAAACGACTGATAATCCACAAGAGCTGACGACGATTCAGAAGTTTCAGCAAGCCGGCAATGCGGTTACATTTAACAAGACTGCTTTCGAGATTAACTACATTGATTGGCAATACGGCATGTGGCAGTTTATCTCAACCGAATTATCAGCCGGAGGAGCAGACTGGCTGCTTAATGGGATTCCATTAGCGCTAGTGACACTGACTGATAACTCTAATCAGAGTGACGCTCAAGTCGGCAATCATTGCACTTTTGATGCTGCCGAGTACGACATCATCGCATATGATGTGCCAACTAATAGCATTTGTGTTGACGCCAAAGGGTTAGGCAACTTCTGGGTTAATGCCGATGTTGCTTGGAATGCCTGAAATAGTGACTTCTATGAATTGATTAAGCGTCTGCCAAATTTTAAACGGAAGCACCATATCATACGGCCTGAACCTTTGATATTATTTAGGAGGTTTAGATTATGAAATGATAGGTGCTTTTAGTGAACAAGAATAATAAGAGGCGTCATTCTACTAACAAAAAGAATGTACCAAGGGTTGATAATGCCAATATTATAAGACAATTTGCTGAAGAGTTGGCTGGGATTTTATTTTGTATCCAAATTTGGGGAATGAGATTTCAAACTGAGCTTTGGTTAGCAAGTACGGTGTATTTTATCAATGCGGTTGTACTATTTTCATATTCGGATAGAAATGCATATGAAAATGTCACAATTTATAGGAAATGGTTGCTCCGAGTAATTTTGATTGTGGTAGGTACTCTAGTTATTGGCTCCAGTATCCATAGAACCTTGCTGATAATTGTCATTGAAAAGGCAATTTTAATGATTTGCTCAGTGTCGTTTATTCTACTGTCGGCGCTTTTAAATGGGAAATCAACATCATCATTGGAACGCTTTCTTGATAAAAGAATGTGGTCTCATACAGATATAAAGGAAAAGGGGCGGTGATAAATGAAAATGATTGGATTAATCCTTATGTTGTTTCTGGCTATCCATTATTTTTATATGTGCTATATGGATGTGACGCGACTAACGATGGCCGTATCAAAGGCTCCTATTGGTGTTACGCTATTGCTTCCTTGGTACGCGCTACAATTCATAAACACTAATACTGATGCAAATTTAAAAATTCGTCTTACTGTTTGGGTACTAGCACAGCCTATTGTAATGCGAATACTGGCAAATGTTTTATTAATGTCTAAGGCAAAAGAATCTGGAATAATTGGTATTAAGTTTGAGAAGGATAAAAAAGCTTTTACTTACTCCGAGATTAAGAAGGCCTCTAAGACAAAGGTAGACGGTCTCGATTTTAAGACCATGTTTGCCTGAACAACTATGTAAAATAACAATTTGAACGCAGATACGATTACTTCTTGATGCTGAAAGCCCACTTCCATTTGGAGGTGGGCTTTTTTGTTCGGCTAATGGATAAAAACATGTCTTTTATTATCTTAGTAAAAACAAATTACTGTCTCAGTTGCCAGCGACGTTCAGCATCTGAAAATGTTTTGCCTTGTGAAAGTCGCCATTTTTGGCGACCATCTGGTTCATATCCCATACTAATCAAAATGATTCGTGTTCCAATTGTGTCGATTCCCAATAATTTTTTTGCATCGTTTTCTACCCAATATTTTTGCTTCGTTACAATGGAGAATAACGCAGGTACGGCTAGTTTATTTTGAGCAAAGTGGCGAGCGTACCGATGAATCTGTTTTTGATAAAGCTTATTGTTAAAATCTTTTGAAATTAATACGCTAATAGGAGTAGTAATTAATAGTGGGGATAAAAGGTTTAAAAATTGTGTCCACAATTCCATTAGAGAAAAGGCACTGGCTGAGCCAATTCCCAAAGCAGAATTAAAAATAATCGTTTGACCATCCCAGTCCACAAGGCCTTGCTCACGTAAACTGACAAGGACTGAAATCGTCCAAGGCGTGTCAATGGTCGTATAAGCGCCCATGAGTTGGCCCTCTTGATTAAGAGTATATTTCAGTGGTTCAATGAGATCAGTGTAGTTGCCATGCTCAGGTAATAGAATTACAAAAAAAGGAGTCTTTTTAAGGCTTACAGCGTTGTTAGATAATAAGTAATCTTTTATTGGAGGTTCTAGTGCTAGTTCTCGAAAAATCGTATCTATAGGTTGCGCAACATCAACACTTTTTTCTGTTACAACACAGGCCCATTCGCCCTTTTTCAATGTAGAAGGGTATCGATACACGAAACGGAATGCTTTTTGCATGAATTTATACTCCTAGATCACTATTTTTTTCTTATGGATATTAACTTGACCTCGAAAAAAGCGAGAGGCATGTCCCTTATGTGATTTTAACTCATAATTAGATCATCTCGTCCAATAATGTAATTGTAGAACCGAAGGTTCAGTTCCAGAAAAACAAAGCAAATAAAAACTCCTCTCAAAATTGAGGGGAGTTTTTATGTATGATCGTCATCGTCTTTTTTTGTTAAATTTGGCAACGAAAAGGCAACGGCAACGACGAAAAAGCAACGAATATGACGTATATTAATCATGTTCTAACAGCCGATAATCTCAATGGTATCAACGCATACGGAGCCTATTCACCCATTGAAGAATGTTCCAATATTGCACCAGGTGGGGCTCGAACCCAGAACCCTTGGTTTCGAAGACCAATACGCTATCCAGTTGCGCCACTGGTGCGGAAGTTGTGACATCACAACTATCCCATCTTAAAGCTCTGATAAAAATTCGTCAATGGTTTGCTGACGAATCTTTAACGTTGGGCTCCACATCGATTTCGATGGTGTGTTCACCACGACCTTGGATTGGCGTGAAGCGGGGGACTTCTTCGAGGCGTAAATGCCGAATATGCCAATTTCGTTTAGTTGGTTTAGTCCGACGGCGACTGTAGATGACTAAAGTGACCGCTAACACAACAATCAGAAAGCCGCCCATCACCAGGGCGTAGCTGACAGTTGCTAACGTCGTGCTCGTCGTTGGCAAAAACGTTGAGCTAAAGACGATCATAGAGCCAAGCAGACCAATAATGCCGATAAGAAGACAAGTTAAGCGACCTCCTGGAATTTTAAATGAGGCCTGTTTGGTCTTGTTGGTTAGATTAAGGTAAATAAAGGCAGTGAATAATAAAATATACATCACCAAATACAACATCACGGTCAGCGACATGGCCATTGAAAAGGCTGCGTTGTTGCCACCGAACCCAATTGTCAGAATTGCCGCAATAATTGAGACGATAACGCCTTGCAAGATAACCAAACGTACTGGTACTTGGTGGCGGTTCACCTCATGCCAACGTGTTGGCAAAATTTCGTCTTTGGCTGTTACTAATAACGATTTGACCGGCCCCACAATCCAAGAACTGATTTCGCCGAGCATGCCCATGGCCATCAGTAGACCTAATAAATTGACCAATATGGGCAATGTTTGGCCAAAGATTAGTTTAACCATTTTACCCATTGCGACAATGACGCCTTGGTTGAGTGATAGTTCACTAGCTGGCACAACGGCAGCCACGGAAAGGCCGCCAAACGAATCGAGTAAAATAGCAAAGAAAACAAGAATGACCATAATTAAAGGATAATTACGGGTTGGTCGTTGCAGATTATTGATGTAGGAAGCAGATGCCTCAATTCCAGTAAAGGCTAAAATGTAGGGCACGATTACAGTGATCGAGCCAGTTTTGGTGATCGACTGTAGGTCACCAGCTAGATTGAGGTCAAACTGCAACGGGTGACCTTGACCCAAATAAATCGCGCCTAATACGAGCAACACGATGGCTGGCAACACGATGCCTAGGGAAAAGGTCCATTTCACTAAACGGTCAGTCCCTTTAATGCCACGCAATTGGATCGCAGTCATCACCCAGTAGATGATGAAAAAGGCACTAAATTTTAACCAAGGATTTGAATTTAACTGGGTAAAATGCGTTGAATAGGCAATTACACCGATAATGAAATAAATCATCGTGATAAAGTTAACCGTGATTTGTAACCATTGGAAAAAGACGGCAATAAAACCGGCGCGCTGACCAAGACCGCCCTTAACCCAGGTGTAGACGCCGCCATCGCCCCAGCCTGGCATGGTGGCCAATTGCGCGGAAACCAAGGCAACCGGCAAGAACCACAGTAAACCAGCAACACCCAAGAACAAGGTGGCCTTTAAGCCAGACTGGGCAAAGGCGGGGTACTCATCGGCAGACATCAGCATCGCAGCCGTTAAGGTAAAAAAGCCAAATCCAGTTAATGATCGGTTTTGTTTCATCAAAAGAGCCTCCGGTGAGCTTTAATAAGTTAAGATTAGCATGAAATTCTTCTTAACGATAATTACCAGCATAAAATCAGCTGGCAAGTGGGGATATTCATGTTCAAGAACCGGTCGAAATGTTAAACTAGTTTGGTATCGCGAGGTGAAGACGGATACATGGAAATCGAAAAAAATGACCGAATTAACTCACTGTTTGGTTTTTATGAATCACTGTTAACGGCAAAGCAAAAAGCGTATGTCGAACAGTATTATGGTGAAGATTACTCATTAGGCGAAATTGCGGAAAACTTTGCCGTTAGTCGCCAGGCCGTTTATGACAATATTAAACGCACCGAGGTTATCTTAGAAAAGTATGAACGCAAACTGCAGCTCTACGCCGACTTCTTGCGGCGCAATCAAGCTGCGGACGCGGTGGCAAATTATGTGGCGGAACAATACCCAGATGATCGTCAATTGCACCGGTTAATTGCGCAGTTAGAAACAAGTGAAAGTATTTAAACAATTCGGATCATGAACTGGAGGAATGATTATGGCCTTTGAAGGGCTGACAGAACGGTTACAAAATGCAATGAAACACTTGCGGGGCAAGGGAAAAGTCTCCGAGAGTGATTTGCGCGAAACGATGCGAGAAATTCGCCTGGCTTTGCTCGAAGCTGACGTTAACTTTGATGTGGTCAAAACGTTTGTTAAAACGGTGCGTGACCGTGCAATGGGCAGCGATGTGTTAGATGGGCTGAATCCTGCGCAACAAATCGTTAAAATCGTTGACGAAGAATTAACGAAAACGATGGGATCAGATGCCAGCGAACTGAATAAGGCACCAAAGATTCCAACTATTATCATGATGGTTGGTTTACAAGGGGCTGGTAAGACCACCACTGCCGGCAAATTAGCTTATAAATTAAAGAATGAACAACAAGCTCGGCCCCTATTCATTGCCGCTGACGTCTATCGGCCAGCTGCGATCGATCAGTTACAACAGGTGGCTGACCAAATTGATGTGCCTGTTTTTGAATTAGGGACAGATGTCGATCCGGTCGAGATCGTGCGCCAAGGGCTTGACCAAGCGGTCGCAAATAAGAACGATTACGTCATCATTGATACCGCTGGTCGGCTCCAAATTGATGAACAGTTGATGGATGAGTTAGCTAATATCAAAGCGTTAGCACATCCCAATGAAATCTTGTTAGTTGTTGATGCCATGACCGGGCAGAATGCAGTTAATACGGCAACTGGTTTTAATGATAAATTAGATATCACCGGCGTTGTCTTGACTAAGTTAGATGGGGATACTCGTGGTGGGGCTGCCTTGTCCATCCGCGCGGTCACTGGTAAGCCAATTAAATTTGTCGGTGAAGGAGAGAAGATGTCTGCTTTAGACACCTTCCATCCCGACCGAATGGCGTCGCGAATTTTAGGAATGGGCGACATGTTAACGCTGATCGAAAAGGCGCAACAGGTTTCCGATGAGAAGCAGGCAGCTGATCTTGAACAAAAGATGCGAGAAAATTCCTTTGATTTCAATGATTTTCTTGATCAGATGGATCAGATGAATAAAATGGGCGGTATGGAGAGCATCATGAAGATGATTCCCGGCTTAGCGAATAACCCAGCACTCGCCAACGCACAGATTGATCCAAAAGATTTAGCCCATATGCGCGCAACTGTTTATTCAATGACGCCACAAGAACGAGAGAACCCCGATGTGTTGAATCCTAGTCGGCGTCGGCGAATTGCAGCCGGTTCCGGACGGCCAATTCAAGAAGTCAATCGACTCATTAAACAGTTTGATCAGATGAAAAAGATGATGAAGCAAATGTCCAATGGTAACATGGGCGCTTTAGATCAACTGGTACCTGGTGGTTTAGGCGGTATGATGGGCAGTGGCTCCGGAATCTCTGGTCGCTTAGGTAAGATGGCAGTTAGTCGAATGGTTCGTCAGACGCGTAAGAATAAGAAAAAACGAATTAAAAAAAATAAACGTAGTCGCTAATGCCGCGTTCATTCATAAAGCTGATCATGACTTGGTATCTACCAAATGATGGTCAGTTTTTTTGGTTTCCGTGTTGCGAGATCGTGGTGGGGCTGCAGCCCATGGCGCAGCCTGGTGGACATTTTATTGGCAATCGTCATACAATTTTGCTTTTTGTGTAACAGAACCGAAGAGTCGTTTAAAAAGCAAGAACTTATGAACAGATTACGGCCAAACAATTGTGATTCATTAATGTAAGCGCTATGCTAGTATTGTGAAATATTTCCAAAAGATGGAGGGATGTTACATGGCGATCGTAGTTTCTGCACTTAAAGAAGCCGCTGGCGAAAATCGGGTTGCGCTAACCCCAGATGTAGTTAGTCGCTTGGTTAAGGGCAACTATGAAGTGTTAATTGAACAAGGTGCTGGTATTAATGCATTTTATCCTGATCAGGCGTATCAAGATGCCGGTGCAACACTGGTTAGTCGCGATGATGCGATTAAACGAGCAAATTTAATCGCGGTTATTAACCAACCAGATGCGACGACCAGCGGGCAGTTGACTGCTGGACAAACGTTGATTGGGTTACTAGCACCATTAACTGATCCGGATGGTATTGCGGCCTTAGCAAAGCAAAAGGTGACCGCATTAGCTTTTGAATTGTTACCACGAACGGTTTCACGGGCCCAAACCATGGACGTTTTGAGTTCTCAGTCCAGTGTGGCAGGCTACAAAGCCGCTTTATTGGCAGCAGATAAATTCTCCCGCTACTTCCCGATGATGATTACGGCGGCCGGAACAGCTAAACCGGCTAAAGTGCTCGTTTTGGGTACCGGTGTGGCTGGGTTGCAAGCTATTGGGACTGCTAAACGATTAGGTGCCGTCGTTTCCGGATATGATGTGCGTCCTGCCTCACGTGGTGAAGTTGAATCATTGGGGGCCACCTTCCTGACGACTTCAGTTTCTGGTGCCGGCGAAGGTGGTTATGCGCGTCAATTAACACCGGAAGAGACGCAACAGCAACAGGATGAATTGGCCGGATTCATTGCGGAAAACAATGTCATTATTACGACGGCGCAGGTTCCGGGACGAAAGCCACCATTGTTGGTGACGCAAAAATCTGTTGATGAAGCTAAACCAGGCACCATTTTCATTGACTTAGCAGCCAGTGATTTGGGTGGTAATGTGGCTAGTTCTAAGCCGGATGAGACAGTGACGACACCAGCTGGTGCACAAATTATTGGTGCCGGTGACATGGCCAGTCAATTGCCAGCCGCGGCGTCAGATATGTTTTCAAAAAATGTTCAAGCCGTAATTAACTATGTGACGAAAGACGATGCCTTAAGCTTTGACGTTGATGACGATGTTTTAGGTGAATTATTGGCAACCTACAATGGCGATATTATTAGTAACCGTCTAAGAGGAGTCATGAATTTACCTGAACGGTCGTCAAGTCAGCCAGAGCAAACAGCAGCAGAAACAGAGACGAAAGGAGCCGAACAGTCATGAGCCAAGAGTTATACGCGAATTTAGCCATTTTTGTGTTGAGTTTACTAGTTGGATTTGAAGTCATGAGTAAAATTCCATCCACGTTACAAACCCCGATGATGTCTGGTGCGAACGCGATTCATGGTGTCGTTGTCGTCGGTGCCTTTGTCATTGCGGCCGAAGCAAATAATTGGCTATTTTATTGTTTGGCCTTTTTTGGCGCCTTCTTTGCGGCCGTCAATGTGGCCGGTGGGTATACCGTTACCGATCGGATGTTAGGAATGTTTAATCGTCCTAAAAATTCACAACCAAAGGAGGATGATCACAAATGAACGCATTAGTGACAACGTCTTCACTGGTTTACTTAGTTTCAGCTGTTTGTTACGTCATCGGGGTTCACCTGATGCGATCGCCAAAGACCGCCCGTCGAGGGAATGGGCTGTCTGCGATTGGGATGTTTTTAGCCGTAATTATGATTATTATCACGATTATTGCTGAAGGCAAGATTACAGGGACTGGTTGGGTCGTGCTGATTGCTGGACTAGCCCTTGGAATTTGGTACGGTGTGGCGCGAGCTCGCAAAGTCCCAATGACCGATGTGCCTCAACTAGTTAGTCTATTTAATGCTGTTGGTGGGGGTGCCGCTGCCGTCATTGGGATCTTTGACTACATTGTGAAAGATGCCGGTTCCAGCCTCAATTTAGCCTTTTCCTTGCCCGTCTTTTTGGATGTGGTGATTGGGGGAATTACCTTCTCTGGTTCGTTAATTGCCACTGGCAAACTATCAGGTCACGTTTCTGGTAAGCCAATTACCTTTCCTGGGGCGCGGTTGGTCAACGCCTTAATTGTGATTGCGATTTTAATTGCGGCCTGGTTAATGATGGGCGAACCGACCAATGTTTGGTTCGTTGTCCTTGGTTTAGTGGCCAGCTTGATTTTTGGGCTGCTCATGACCATGCCAATCGGTGGGGCGGATATGCCAGTGGTTGTTTCGCTGTTAAACGCGTTTACTGGTTTGGCCGTTGCCTTTGCCGGGTTTGTTATTGACAATCAAGTGCTCATTATTGCTGGGGCATTAGTGGGTGCGGCCGGCACAATTTTAACGTTACAAATGGCTGATGCGATGAATCGTTCAGTTGCCAATATCTTGGCCGGTGGTTTCGGTACCGGTGACAGCGGTAGTAACAGCGCGGCTGCGGATGTACCGGTAAATGTTAAAGAAACCAGTGCCGATGATATTGGTTTACAATTGGCTTATGCTCAAAATGTCATGATCGTACCGGGTTATGGCTTAGCTGCCGCACAGGCTCAACATGAAGTTGCTGAACTAGCCAAGCTATTGACAGATAACGGGATTAACGTGAACTATGCGATTCACCCAGTGGCTGGGCGGATGCCAGGTCACATGAACGTGTTATTAGCTGATGTCAACGTGCCCTATGACCAGATGAAGCAGATGGAAGAAGCAAATTCGATGTTTGAAAATACGGATGTTTCTTTAGTCATTGGTGCTAATGATGTCACCAATCCATTGGCTAGAGAGTCAGGCAATGCCATTTCTGGGATGCCAATTTTAGATGTTGATAAATCGAAGTCTGTGGTCGTGATTAAACGGTCCATGAGTACCGGCTATGCTGGTGTGCAAAATCCATTGTTCTCATTAGACAACACGCAAATGTTCTTCTCAGATGCGAAGAAAGGGTTGCAAGACATTATTGCCTCAACCAAGGAGTACATTAACCAGTGATGAAAAAGGTTTGTGTGCCACGCAGATTTTAACAAGTATTTGATTTTTTGCTTGATCACCGGGTTAATCATCATTTCAATGCGGCACGAAAAAAGTCATCCAAATTGGATGGCTTTTTTTAAATCTCAAAATTGACAAGGTGGCTAAAGTTAACTAGAACTATTGATACTGATCGATTTTGGTTAGTGCTTTGTTAGGGATTTGCGAGCGTTTAACAACATTATAAGATTTAACGCCCTTTTTCTTTGAGTAAATGACCTTCAGGTAAGCCCCTTTCTTTAAGGGCGTGTTGTCTGACTTGACACTATGAAATTGAAGGCGTTGAGACGCACCCTGATTGTCGAAACCGGTTTGGTCATATTTATAAAACACGGATTGTGCGCCCTGACTAGCCGAGCCAGATTGACTGATGGGGGCGTTAACTTTGATATAATACGCGTGACCACCATAAGTGATCTGATTGTCAATCCCAACGCCAACAGCGACTAAGACGACTAATGTGATGAGGATCCATTTGAATCGTTTCATGTGCAGCCTTCCTTCCAAAAATTGGTAGTGTAAGCGTAACAACACAAAAGGGTCCGATGGCTAAAGAAAAGGTTAAGATCTCAACACTGATCACTTGAGACTGTCGATTAAGTTAATCAATTGGGCTGTTTGTGCGTCATTTAAGGGTTGATGTTGTAATAAAGTATCGATTTGCATGCCTGTTTCAACAATATCTTGTTCTTTCGGATTGGAACTGATGAAAAAGGCGGTCATGACGAAGCGTTGTAATTGTTTTTGGGCCATTTCATCGTGATGCAGGGCACCTTGAGCTAAGGTTGCAATGGTCTTGCGGAATTTCGCCTGCCGACGCTTAGACGCGCGAAAATTGTTTATGTAAGGTAAAAATAGGGCAACGCAGACCGCTAACAGTTCAGCGACGGCCGCGACCCATTCTGATAGTGGACCGATTTCCATTGAACCTCTCCTTAATGAAGAATGATGTAGTCAGCTGAAGCTACTTTCTTAATACGTTGATCATAGCATAAAGTAGTTCAATCGGAGAACGGATCAGGCAATGGTCGGGAAAATTTCGGCTTGGGCTAAATTTTGCTATGATGAAGTGGTATAAGGATTTCAGGAGGTTTTTGCGATGTCTTTACAGCTTGATTGGTGTCTTCGCTTACTATTAGCGGCTGCTTGCGGTGGCCTGATCGGTTATGAACGGTCCAGCCGTTTGAAAAATGCTGGCATTCGCACGCACATCATTGTCGCTGTTGGGGCCGCTTTAATTATGATCGTCTCCAAGTATGGCTTTGCTGACGTGCTGACCCGATCTGATGTTGTGTTGGATCCGTCACGGATTGCGGCTCAAATCGTCAGTGGCATCAGCTTTATCGGGGCTGGGACCATTTTGGTCAAACAGGATAATGTCAACGGGTTAACCACCGCTGCAGGCGTGTGGGCCACCGCTGCGGTGGGGATGGCAGCAGGGGCCGGTTTATATTTTATCGCCTTAGCCGCGATGTTAGTGGTCGTGGCAGTGCAATTCTTGTTTCGAGAACGACGGCTATTAAAATATTTTTTGAAACGATTACACATCCACTTTAAACTAACTCTGAGTCAAACGCCGAACGGCTTGGCGCAATTAAAACGCCAGTTGCAACTGGCGGGGCTGACACAAATCCAATTAGACATTAGGACGATTACCCAAACAACTGTCACGGTTGAAATAGACGCGGTGACGCAACAACCAGACCAATTGAATCAATTATTTGAACAATTAATCAATGAGTATGGCGTTCAAAGTGTCGAACGTTCTTAAGCTGCTTTAAGTTGAAATAATGCCACCTTTGAAATCGCTTCCAAAAATCGGTACACTAAAGACGGTTAAACGACCGATCGAAAGGGAGCTTATAAATCAATGGCAATTACAGTGGATAGACAACATAATTATCATTTACAAACCCAATCGACTAGCTATTTGATGGGACTACTTGAGAATGGGGAGTTGGGTCATTTTTATTACGGTGCGCGGTTGGCTGAACCGGTTAACTTTGCAGATCTGCGTCAACGTGATGTGCAATCATTAGAACCAGTCTTATCGACTGAGCACGCCGATTTTTCCAGTGATCGAATCATGCAAGAATATCCTAGCTTTGGCCATGGCGATTTTCATTATCCGGCCTATCAAATTCAGTATGAAAATGGTGCACGGATCTCGGAATGGCAATTTATCGGTGATGAAATTACTAACGGCAAGGCAGAATTAAATGGATTACCTTCAGCCAGTGCGCCAGTCGACGATCGCCACGTCCAAACGTTAAAAGTTCATTTTCAGGAAGCGCAAAGTGGCCTCCAGCTAACTTTAAATTACACTGTCTTCGAACAGACGGATGTCATCGTTCGCAGCGCAACTTTCGAAAATCGGGGCCAACAAGCATTAAAGGTGCCTCGGGCCTTGAGCTTAGCTTTGGATCTGCCAACGGCTCCGTATGACTTGTTACAACTTTCCGGAGCTTGGGCTAGAGAACGGCAGGTGGTTCGTCAACCACTCCGTTCAGGTGTCCAGTCGGTTAGTAGTACACGGACCGCAAGCAGCGCACAACAGAATCCCTTTATTGCGATTTTAGATCCCCAAGCGACGGAACAGAATGGTGCTGTTTACGGGGTTAATCTGATCTACAGCGGCAATTTCTTAGCGCAAGCGGAAGTTGATCAAGATGAACGAGCTCGTGTCACGATCGGCATTAATCCTTTTGAATTTGAGTGGACACTGGCACCTGGGCAAAGTTTTCAGACACCTGAGGCTATGCTAACGTATACAAACAATGGGTTGACTGAGATGAGTCACCATTTTCATCAATTCTTGCGGCAGTATCTCATTTCGAAACGATGGGTTGCTGAGGATCGGCCAATCTTAATCAACAATTGGGAGGCAACTTATTTTGACTTTAATGAGTCAAAACTGGTTCAATTCGCACAAAAAGCTAAACAATTAGGGATCGAATTATTTGTACTGGATGATGGTTGGTTCGGAAAACGCGACGATGATACGTCCTCCCTTGGTGACTGGCAAGTTAATTTGCAGAAATTACCACATGGTTTATCTGGCTTAGCACATAAAGTCCATGACTTAGGCCTGAAGTTTGGCCTCTGGTTCGAACCAGAAATGATTTCGATTGAAAGCAAACTTTACCAGCATCATCCGGAATGGGCAATTCACGTGCCAGACAGAAGGATGAGTCCATCGCGGCATCAATTTATTTTAGATTTTTCGCGGCCGGAGGTGGTTGAAGCTATTTTCAAACAGATGTCAGCAGCAATCAAGGCCACGCATTTGGATTACATTAAATGGGATATGAATCGGTATATGACGGAAGCATACAGTCCGGCTTTGCCAGCTGAGCGTCAATTAGAGTTTGGTCATCGATACATCCTTGGTGTTTATCAGCTGTATGATCGGCTCATCAAAGCGTTTCCAAATGTTTTATTCGAATCCTGCGCATCTGGTGGTGGGCGCTTTGACACGGGGCTGTTGCGTTACGCGCCGCAAGCGTGGACCAGTGATGACACCGATGCAATGGCGCGTTTGCGAATTCAGTGGGGCACATCGCTTGTTTATCCGCTCAATGCAATGGGGGCGCACGTATCGGCTGTACCCAATGCCCAACTTAACCGCGTCACATCTTTAGCAACCCGTGGCGCGGTGGCAGATTTTGGTGATTTAGGTTATGAACTTGATATCACGTCTCTGTCGGCGGTTGAACAGGCCGAGATCGTCCAACAAATTAAATTCTATCGTCAATATCGCGACCTCTTCCAACGCGGAACCTTTTATCGTCTGCAGAGTCCGTTTGCAGGAAATGTCACTACTTGGGAGGTTGTTAATGACGATCAGCAGACGGCGATCGTCGGGCGCTACCAAGTGCTTGCAATCCCCAATCCGGCGAGTGCCCGCGTTTGTTTTGCCGGGTTAAACGCGACACAGTTATATCGTGTCAATGATGGGCCAACAATGACCGGCAGTCAGTTAATGAATGCGGGACTGTGGATTGGCCAACAGACTGACGCAAGTGGTGCATTGACCCACGGAGATTTTGCCAGTCAACTTTTTGTTGCAAAGGCGATTCGATAACTACGTAAAATTTTTGTTGAATAAGTTGTTGATTATCCTTGCCCAAATTAAAAAATAGCGTTACAGTGTAGTCATTGTATTGATAGTTCGGTAGTAAGTGTACTAGTTCTTTGGAATGACAACCTTTCTCGCCCGGCTTTAAATGCAAAATTATAATTGCGCAGGTGCGCATGGAGGTTTCATTCTTATGGAACAAGGTACTGTTAAATGGTTTAACGCTGATAAGGGTTACGGTTTCATTACTCGTGAAAATGGTGACGACGTGTTCGTTCACTTCTCAGCAATTCAAGGCGACGGCTTCAAGACATTGGACGAAGGCCAACACGTAACTTTCGATGTTGAAGACAGCGACCGTGGCCCACAAGCAACCAACGTTGTTAAAGACTAGTTTTTAGTCGATAAAAGGCCATCCTCAAGCGAGGATGGCCTTTTTCTATGCAATCGATTAGTTTTGAGTAGGGGTGATTGCGACGGGAACAAAAGCGCCCTTGGTAAAGTCATAGAGCCCCTGGTCGGTCAGTTTTAATGTCGGAATGACCGGTAAACTTAAAAAGGATAGCGTAATGAACGGATCAAAATTGACCGTCGGCGCGATTTGATGAAAGGCCTGATGTAAGGCTAACAACTGATCATTGACCTGTTGGGCAGGTAACGAACTCATTAAACCGCCTACCGGTAGAGGTAAGGTCGTGACCTGATCGTCATTGACGACGACTAATCCACCATCTAAGTCCGTGATTGCCGCAATGGCCTTCATCATGGCATCATCAGAAGTTCCAGCAACAAGTAAGTTATGTGAGTCATGCCCAACACTACTGGCAAAGGCGCCTCGTCTGAGTTGAAAGCCGCTGACTAAACCAACGCCGACGTGGCCTGTATGGTGGTGGCGTTCCACAACCGCCATTTTGACGACATCTAAATGATCATCCCAGCAGAATTCTCCACGATCGGTGGTAACTTGTTTAGTTAAGGCGGTAGTGGTGATGTGATTTGGCTGGACACCAATCACGCGGGCTAGTCGCTCAGGAATTTTTAACGCTAAGTCTGCTATCTGACAACGATGATCGAGGTGAGTTAAAGTGTAAGGCATTGCTGTTATTGGTTTTGGCGCTAGTGACTGCCATTGACCGGTCTTCATGACCCGCTTGATGGTCACATGTTCAACATCTTGTAAGATGATTAAATCCGCGACCATCCCGGTTGTCAGGACACCTCGGTCAGCCAGCTGTTCACCTTCGGCGGCATGCAGGCTAGCCATGGTGTAAGCAAGTTCTGGGGTTAGGCCATTAGCGATGGCTAAACGAATGTTTTGATCAATAGCGCCTTCTTGAACTAAATCAGTCACTGTTTTGTCATCTGTGCAAAAAGCAATGCGATTTGCATTTTGCGCGTTGACTGCTGGCAAGAGGTTTAACAAATCTCGCTCGACAGTACCTTCTCGCAAGTAAACGTAAAAACCGGCACGCAAGCGTTCGACAAGTTCTTGTGGCGTCGTTGCCTCATGATCACTGCGAATGTGGGCGTGTTGGTACGGTAACAGCTGGTTGCCACTGAGACCAGCCAGGTGACCATCAACAGGTAGTTTTCGTTGATGTGCATCAGCAATTTTAGCCATGAGGTCAGGGTCTTGATGAGCTAACGCCGGAAAATCCATCACTTCAGCAAGGCCGTGAACCATTGGATTGTGATAAAGTGGCGCTAAGTCAGCAGCTGTTAATTTAGCTCCGGCATGTTCAAATGGAGCGCAAGGTACAGCTGAGGGTAACATGAAAAAGTAGTCGACATTAGCTTGCTTCGCATCATCAATTAGATAGGTTATCCCAGCCTGACCAGCGACATTGGCTAACTCATGTGGGTCCGCGACGGCGCTAGTCACGCCATGACTTAATAACAGTGGGCTAAGTTGGCTGGGTGTTAGTAACGAGCTTTCAATATGCATATGAGCATCAATGAACCCAGGAACAATCGTTTGGCCAGTTAAATCAAGCCGTTTTCTCGCTTGAAATTTGAGACCAGGGCGATCACCAACGATGAAGCCGTTGTTAATCCACAAGGTTGTTTGGCGAAAGGTTTGGGTATAAACATCGAGTACGTTGGCGTTAGCAAGTTCATAATCGACGACAATATCAGTGAGTTGTGGCATGTTGGGAGAGCTCCTTTTTGTGGGTCCGAAGGTTTCGAGTAGCTCGACCATAACCAGAACGTCATAATTTATTCATGACCAATGCCAATGATGAATTCAAAGAAAAGACCACCGTCAAAAAAAGAGACAGTGGTCGACGAAAATGGCTTATAGTCCGAAATTACGGTTCCGGGTAGAGACGAGTCGACCAATTACGACGCTTATATAAGCTGTTTTAATTAGATTGTGGTTTACAATAACATAGGTTAGCGTTGAAAACAACGGCCATCTGCATGGCAAATGTTGTTATACTAAAATTATTATCGGCATTTGTTTACTAAGCTAGTCAGCAACATTAGGGAGAGGTACTCGTGGTTCGAAAACAAAAGCAACAACAAACTTTGGGCGTTATTTTGGCCAGCACAGGTGCCCTCCTATGGGGCGTTTCGGGGCCAATTTCACAATTTCTATTTCAACATCGGCAGGTTTCGCCAGAGTGGTTGACGGGTTTAAAAATGTTAATCTCTGGTTGTCTGATTTTGCTGTGGGTTCGACGACAACAAGGGCGTCATGTTTTTGACCTATGGCATCATCGACGCGACGCCATTTTGATGGTGATCTTTTCAATTGTTGGTATGGGAGCTGTTCAATATGTCTTCTTTTTAACAGTTCGGGTCGCTAGTGCGCCAACTGCTACGATTATGCAAACATTAGGCACCGTGATGATTGTTCTATGGGGGATTTTTTATCATCATGATTATCCACGTCCTGCTGATGTGTTGGCTGTCAGTCTGGCTTTGTTCGGCACTTGGATGTTGGTGACAAAGGGGCATTTATTGCATTTAGCCATCTCGCCACTAGCACTGACATTTGGACTATTACTTGGCCTAGCAGGCGCCGTCAATACTTTGTTGCCCGCCAGTTTATTGCAACGCTACGACACGTTAACGGTTGTCGGATGGTCGATGCTGCTTGGTGGTTTACTATTTTCAGTTATTCATCCATTTTGGGTAAATGTGCCGCAATTATCGGGGGTAGAGTGGCTGGGGGTTGGTTTCATTGTTATCTTTGGGACTGGTCTGGCCTATATGACTTTTTTAGGTAGTTTAACCCTCATTTCGCCCACTGCGGCTGGTTTGTTAGATGCGTTTGAGCCACTGTCAGCGACTATCTTATCGGTTATCTTTTTGAAGATGAGCTTTAATGGCGCTCAAATCATTGGTGGCATTTTAATTTTGAGTACGGTGTTTATTCTCTCGCTAGCTAAACCAAAGGATCCACTGGCAGAAGACTTGGATCGTACTGGGGACTAGACGAGGTAATCTTGATAAAGAAAATGACGAAAAAACAATTAATTTTTCAGCAAGATGTGCATCGTTATGAGCATTTTATCTTAATCCTAGTGATCAGTTTATGGTTCGCCATCAGTAATGTTGGCTTATCGGTTCAGGCTGCAAAAGTGCAGGGATATACGTCAACACAAGCTCATCAGATCAAGCAGTGGCAGCATCGATATGATCAACTTAGCCAACAAGCTTATTCTGATCACGATATCTATCAGCAACGTCCGCGCTTTGCACCTAAACTGACGGCAGGTCAATTGCGAGCTTCCTATCAACGTGAGCTACTTGATTATGTCAATTTTTACAGAGCCCTCACTGGTCTGCCAGGTATTCGTTATGGATTAAACGCCAACAACCAGGCTCAGTGGGCGGCAGTTGATATGGCAGCTGCTGACGGATTTAGTCATGGGTTAATCAAACAACGACGTCCCAAACTGGTCACCAAAAATCAGTGGGCGATTGGGCAGCAAGTGACCGAAACGAGCAACATTGGTCAAATGGTGATGCCAGAACGAATCGATCAAACGATGGGTAATTATTTACGGGATAATTTTAACGTGGAAGGAAATAACACCGGGCATCGGGCTTGGCTGTTGTCACCAGTCGTGCATACAATTGGGATTGGGATTGCTCATCGACCCAAATCGACCTTTGGTTATAGTAATATTTATTTTGCCGATCAGAGTCAGCGAGCGATCACGCCTACTCGTAATCAAATTATCAATTATCCGTCCGCTGGTGTATTTCCACGAGCGATGCTAGTAAGTCAGCAACATAACCACCCAATTTATTGGTCAAGCAACTTTACGCTTGATGCGGCGACTAGTGGCCGGGTACGGGTCGAGATTCGCGATGACACGACCCATCAACAGCAATGGGCACACAATGTTCGCGTCAATCGTAGCCAACATTACGGGCAATTTGCGATGATCATCACTTACCGACCACCATTCACGGTTATTAATGGTCATCAATATACAGTGTCAATTACGGGTCTGACTCACCATCCGCATGGCTATCGTTATCGGTTTAGCCCCTTTAAGCTTGCTAATTAAATGGATTGACTTGACCAGGTATTTAGCAAAAAAAACGCACCAAGCGACCATAAATGGGCGGCTGGTGCGTTTTTAGTGGTGCGTTGAATTTAGATGGGGTTAAATCAGTCCACTAAAATGAGCTGATTAAGGACTCTAATTTACTAATAATTCCGTTTACACCACTGTCTTTTAAGGTATCGCTGGCCTGGGTTGGGGAGGTGCTGTTAGCCATGTCAGACATGGTGTCAGATAACTTATTTAACTGAGAGCTAACCGCTCCTCGCACAACAGCGTTAGCATTACTCTGCGAAACTTGGGCTTGCAAGTTGCTGACCTGCTGCTGTAGTGATGAAATCGTGGCCTGATACTGTGCATTGTCATTACTCGTTTTGTAATCAGTGACCGCTTGCTGCAATTGTTTGGTCATCGAGCTCAAGGCCTTGACCTGTTCTTTTAGACTTGAGACCTGACTTGACAGGCCACTATTTTGTGACGTTAACGCCGCCTGACGAGAAGAAGCTTCAGCCGATGAAGCAGCGGCGGCTGATGAACTGGCCGCTAAACTTGACGAAGAAGCCATCGCTGCCTCATTTTGGGCTTGATTATGGGCGTTGACACCCCAAATAATGAGGACTAGGGCGATAATGGCGATTAATCCACCAATGATCAGGTTGCGACGTCGATGGTTAGATTTTGGTTTAACGGCCTGTGTCGCGGCTTGACTAGCTGCTGCTGACGCGGGTGCAGATTCAACAACGATCGGGGATCGGCCATCTAAATCAGCTTCGGTATTGACAATCGTTAGCGTAAAGTAGGCCCGACCAACATTACCACGATCATCCATTACCGCCACCGGAACCTGATGTTGGCCAGCGACTGAGAAATCGATGTTTTCTAAATTGGCGTTTAAATGGGACGTGATATCAGCGCCTCGACTATCAATGGCACGTGCCCCAGCAGCTTGAAGTAGTCGCGCATTGGTTGGTCGACTGATGGCATCCGTTTTAACGATTCTCAGTTGCGGATGTGTAAAGCTAATCTGAGGTTCGGAATTGTTTTGCATAAGTGACTCCTTCATCAGGTGAATTCACAGGTACTTGATTACAGTTAATTTACCATATTAAGACCAGACAACCGACGGCTCCCATAAATCTTGACCAGAGTTTAACCTTCTTAGCAGAAATTATACAAACATGAGCTTCCACTCAGCACAGGTTGATAGAATGAAGATTTTTACGTGTAAAGAAAAACTCCTTGACACCATCGTGATGGTTGGCTAAACTAAGATTCGTTAAGAAATTTAGGAGGAATTTTCAATGTCTGTAAAAATTCGTTTAAAACGTATGGGTTCCAAGAAGCGTCCGTTCTACCGGATTGTGGTTGCTGATTCTCGTTCACCTCGTGATGGTCGGTTCATCGAACAAATTGGGACTTATAACACGCTAGTTAACCCTGCTGAAGTTAAGCTGGATGAAGACTTAGCTATGCAATGGTTAAACAATGGTGCGCAACCTTCTGACACAGTTAAGAACATCTTTTCTCATGAAGGTATTATGAAGAAGTACCATGAAGCTAAGTTCACTAAGAAGTAATTTGAGGCGATTAGCACATGAATTCTAGTCAGGAACACCGATTAACAAGTGAAGAAGTCAGGACGTTTATTGTCACTGTTGTCTCACCACTCGTCGATCATCCTGATGCGATCACGGTCGCAGTCAAGCCTGGAGAACGTTTTACGGACTATGCGCTACAGGTTGATCCCCATGATATTGGGGCTGTTATTGGTCATCATGGTCAGGTTGCTCAGGCAATTCGAACGGTGGTTTATAGCTTGCGGACGATCGATCATCGTCGCGTGCGATTGCTAATCATGGATGAGAATATGTAGTACGTTGGTTTATCGCTAACGTTTAAGTAGCTCGTTCAATTTTTAGACCCTATTTCCTGAGATTTGGGAAATGGGGTCTTTTCAGTTGATACATTGGTGTTTAAACTAACCTATGCATAGCGATTGCCAGATAATCAAAATGAAAGAGGGACTCATTGTGGCCTTTTATAACATCGGTAAAATTGTGAACACCCAAGGTTTAAAGGGTGAACTACGCGTGATTGCCACCACGGATTTTCCAACGCAGCGGTTTGCTAATGGTCAAACGGTTTATGTGACGGCTAACCGACCAGAGGCTAAACAAGAAGCTCTGACAATTGCTGCAGCGCGACCTTACAAATCTTTTATACTCGTGACATTTAAGGGCCTAAATGATATTAATTTGGTCGAACAATACAAGGGATCTGAATTGTACGTCACTGAAGCTCAACAGCAACCCTTGCCGGATGGTCAATATTACTATCATGAGATCATTGGATTGCGCGTTATTGATGAGCACCAACGAGAAATTGGGGTGGTCAAAGAAATTTTGGCACCGGGAGCTAATGACGTCTGGGTGGTTAAACGTCCTGGAAAATCAGATCTATTATTACCAGTTATTGATCCAGTCGTTAAAAAGGTCGATATTCAAGCCGGTTCAATCAAGATTGAAATGATGGCGGGGTTAGATGATGAGGATTGATATTCTAAGTTTATTCCCTGATATGTTTAGCGGCCCTTTGACAGAGTCGATTGTGGGCAAGGCAGTTGATAAGGGAATTCTTGATATTAACGTCACTGATTTTCGTGACTTTACTGCTGACCGCCATCATCATGTAGACGACACGCCCTACGGTGGCGGGGCCGGAATGCTTTTAATGCCACAGCCGATCTTCGATGCGATGGATCATGTTGAGCAGGAAGCGGGAGATCGTGGCCGGGTGATTTTGCTAGATCCGGCCGGAATTCCGTTTACAGAACAGGTGGCTGAATCATTTGCGACAGAACCACATTTAACCTTCATCTGTGGCCACTATGAAGGTTACGATGAACGTATTCGCGAACTAGTGACCGATGAGGTGTCACTGGGGGACTATGTTTTGACTGGTGGTGAATTAGGCGCCATGGTCATGATTGATGCAACCGTCCGTTTGATTCCCGACGTATTAGGCAACACGGATTCAGCTCCTGGTGATTCCTTTAGTAATGGGTTGCTTGAATATCCACAGTACACACGACCAGCTGATTTTCGGGGACGGTTGGTGCCTGAAGTCTTAACCAACGGCAATCATCAACTGATTGATGAGTGGCGCATGCGTGAATCTTTACGGCGCACCTATCAGAGGCGACCGGATTTACTGGCATCAGCGAATCTCACGACGGCACAACAGCGCTTATTAAATGATATTATTGATGAAGAAACTCGTGGTTAATGATTGTGCTTAATGGCCAGTCTACCGATGCCAAATGAATCGTGTTTTGAATTTTGAACTGGGTTGTAAAGGAAATTAGCTTTACAACTACTTGGGTTTTATGGTACGCTTTTTTGTGGCGATTTAGCCCATAATACCGACATTCCGCTGGCAGCGCGACTGTGAATGAATTTCGAGTGAAAGGAAGCTCATTATGAGACAGAACCAATTAATTGAAAAGATCACCGCTAGCCAACTACGCGATGACATGCCTGATTTCCGCGCCGGTGACACCGTACGTGTTTTCGCCCGGATCGTTGAAGGGACCCGTGAACGGATCCAGTTATTCGAAGGGGTTGTCGTTAAGCGTCATGGTGCTGGTATCTCAGCCACCTATACCGTTCGTAAGATTAGTAACGGGATTGGGGTTGAACGGACTTTCCCAGTTAACTCACCACGAGTTGATCATGTGGAAGTTACACGTCATGGTCGCGTTCGTCGCAGTAAGTTATATTACTTACGTGCCTTACATGGTAAAGCGGCTCGAATCAAGGAAGCACGTCGTTAAGATTTGCGCTTGATCCGTGACAAAAGCACGTTAGATTGACTAATCAATGTCAATCTAACGTGCTTTTTATTGTGGATTATTTTGTTGGTTGATTAAGCTGATGATAAATGTGCCTATGTTCGAGCGCACGCGATTTGCGAGTCTCATGAGAATTTTTGCAGGTATGAAGGCTCATTGCGTGCGAATGACGAAAACGGGTCGGCTAAAGTTTAAGCCATTGTCACTAGCATTGCAGGCGCTAGCGTTCTTGTCGTCAATTAAAGTGCCCCAATTAACTGTCTAAATTATTTTCCCGGTTGGCATAGAAAATCCAAGCAATTCCGCCGAAAATGATTGGACCGGCAACAGTTGCAATGGCAGTCACCCAATCTTTAACTAAGAAGGGTTGTAAAATAGTAAAGCCAATTCCGATACTTAAAGTAATCATGACTAGGGTGACGACAAACAGCATCCAGCGATGTGAGTGATAAGCGACGAATGGTCGTGGCAAATCTTCTCGTTTGAAATAAGGGAACGCCCCGACTAAGAACAAGTAAGGTAAAGTCGTCGACACGTTACTCATTGACGTTAAAACATTGTAGAAAAATTTAGCGTCTTGGTGAGTTAAGACTGACGCGATGGAGATTCCAGCAATAAATACAATCACAGCGACTGCCTGCATCCACATCGCAAATTCAGGCATACCATGGCGATTCAAGTGTGTCATTTTCTTTGGCCAAAGTTCTTTTGGCGATCCCAGGATAAAAGATTTTAATGGTGAGTAAATGAGGACAAAGAAAGAACCCAGATAAGCCAAAAACATGCTGACCCCAGCAAAACGGGAGAAGACTTCACCCAGAACATGGGCGTTGGCGACACTGAGACCAAGTGCAATGCCTAAGACATCGCCCAAGTTTCCCATCAAGACATAAGTAATGTTACCCAAATTAACATTTCCGTGGGCAATGACCATGCTCCAGTTTGTCGAAATTCCCCATAAGAAAATCGTTAGTGAGTAACCGATGCCAATCACCAAGGTCCCAATCAGGATGCCTTTCGGGAAAGTCTTTTCCGGTTGATCGAGCGAGTCGGTTACCCCACCGATTGATTCCAGACCACCATAAGCAAAAATGGCATAAATCACGAAGCTGATCATGGCAATGGGGGTTTGAAATTGCGGATTCGGCGAAGTTGCAAAATCTGACAAGTGGTTGATGGGTTGAGCCAGCTGAAAATGATTGGCAATTAAAATAATTAAACTGGCCAAAACTAGAATGACATTTAATGCCATCACCGCGATTCCACCGACCGACGAGACTCTGGCGATGGATTCCATACCTCGAGATGCGGCCCAAGTAATACCAATGATCCACAAAATGGCCAGTAAGCCAATGGTTAGGGTGGAGTTTAATCCAAATAGATGCCAACTGGGCGTCGTATCTTTACCAGTCAGAATGGTCGAAAGTGTAATCCAAACTTTCTGAGAAATCATAACTTGCCAAATGATCCACGCGGATAACCAGATAAAGGTGGCGATAAAGGACCATTGCTCCCCAATTGAAGCATCTAACCAGGAGTAAATCCCACCTTTAGAGCCTTTTAAGGAAGCGCCATACTCAGCAAACATCAAGCCACTCGGCAGGAAGAATAGGAGTGCACCTAATAAATACCAGAAGATTGCTCCATAGCCCATTTGCTCAAAGGCTGTGGGGGTATTACCAAAACCAAAAATAGTCGTAAAGATCATTAAAACAAGTGCACCAAGTGTTAAGGTCTTCTTGTTGCTTGATTCATTTTCCATTGTGAAACCTCATTTCATGTCATCGAGCTTGATTTATCCCATAATTGGAAATTGTGTTATAGTTTTTCATCCGTTTTGAAATTAAGCGGTGAAAAATCAGTACTTTCAGTCACAAGTTGGCTGATTAGCGACTGATACGCGGTTAACGCCTGTTCAGCCATCTGCTCATTTGATTTCGTTAAAAAACTGACTTGATCAGTTGGAGCTTGTTGAACAGCTTGTTGGTCGTTAGTTCGCAGTTGCGCAGCCAGTTGAACAGCCAAATCTGTTTGTACCCGTTGATATAACGGGCTGAAGTGTTGATAGTGCGCATCCCACAAGATACTAGCCAGTTTATAAGTCCAATAAGCGCTCGTGGGTGAATAAGTGCCTTGTCCGCGCTGATAAGCAATCGGCGTATCGCTTACAGCACTGTAAAATGGTACAAATGAACTCTGTGCAGCCACGCCCATTGCTAACCAATGAATGCCTACTAGGTTGGAGTCTTTTTGTGGTCGCAATTGTAGTACATGGGCTTCTTGCGTCTTAGCTAAGCTAATCGGCCGAAAGTCATGATTATGTTGCTGTTCCGGTCCGACCGGATCATAAGGCGTCCCTTCATAATGATTACTGAGGAAGCCTTGAACATCGTGGATAGATAGTTTGTGTTCCGGATAACGGATGAATGGTAATTCTTGATTCATCGGATCTTGAACCGTACTAGGATTGAACAACCGCTGTCCAGCCCACACGCGGGGCATGTTGTAGTGTTCATCGGCCACGGTGTGCGTCCCAAAAATCCGGCGCCAATTAAAACCATCTCGATCCGGATTCAAGTGATTCGTTTTAACAAATTCGGCTAGTCTAGACGCCGTCATGAAGTTATCTGGGTCGTCAAAATCAACCTGTTGAATGGCCAATTGGTTGGCAACCACGGCGTAGCCATCATCTGGGATCCGTTGAGCGACCCATTGATGACCGGCCGCAGTTTCCATATACCAAGCTTCTTGTTGATCGGCAAATAAGATCCCATTTGTTTCTGCGGTACCAGCGGTCTCAATAAGTGAACCCAAACGACTGACCCCTTGGCGCGCGGTCGTGATGTATGGGAGGACCACAGTAATCATAGCTTCTTCGTTTAGTCCGTCAGTGACGAAGGGGTCAGCGGCTAAGACAGTCGAATTCGAATAGGCACTCTCGGTTGCCGACATAGCGACATTGGCCTCGTTGATCCCATCTTCTTCGAACAATCCGAATTTTGACGTCCATTCAGGTGTGGCGGTGTACCGTAAAGCAATTTTAGGCAGGATTGTCTTAAAACCATTATCGTTGGATTGAAATGGTTGAGGGGTATCAAATACTTGATGGGGGTGGACCACGAAATGTTTAGGCCAGGAAGGCTTACTGTCTTCATTACGGCCAATCATAATCGAGCCGTCGATAGTGGCATAACGGCCTACCAAAATACTCGTGCAGGCGGAGGGACGCCGTTCGAAAAGTTGCTCCATTCATCAAAACCTCACTTCATTGATGGGCAAGACGGCAAAAGTCTTGCATAATTTTATAAAATTACATTAAAGTAAATTGTAGCAGAAAAGCGGCGCACCAGTTGATTTCACTCGCTATTCTAAGGGCTTTCATGCTGATTTCTAACCAAGCAACATCTTTGAGCTGACACCATCAATTTTTTTCTGTGATTTACTGGGAAATCTGGTGGTCAGGCATTAGAAGAATGTGGTTTAATTGGAACATTAAAGCAAACGGAGGAGTGCGCTCATGGCACGTTGGCAAAATCAAGATGGTCTCATTAAAAGCGTGATTCTCTTATTTTCATCGATTTGTTGTGCAGTCGCGTTAAATGAATTTTTGATTCCCAGTAATATTTTTTCGGGTGGTCTAAATGGGATTGCCCAGTTGCTACACTGGGGTCTGGTAGCAGCTAACGTCCATGTTTCAACAGGTTGGTTCATCCTGGCCTTTAATTTGCCAATTGGTATTATGGGCTGGCATAAAATCGGACCTAAATTCACTGCTTGGAGTTTTGCTAATGCCATTGTGACCTCGATCTTGGCCATTGTAATTCCTGAGGTGAGTGTATCGCATAACGCGTTGCTCAATGCGCTGTTCGGTGGCATCTTGACGGGCGTTGGGATCGGTTTTCCCTTTCGCTTCGGCTTTTCAACCGGCGGCATGGATATCATCGCGATGGTCTTACAAAAGACGACGGGGCGGTCCATTGGTACCTTGACCTTAGTGTTGAATTCCGGCATTGTGGCCGTTGCTGGTTTTTTTATTGGTTGGGAAAATGCGCTATTTACGATCATCACAATTTATGCAACTTCTCGTATGGTCGACACAATCCATACGCGACACCAAAAAATGACGGCGTTAATCGTCACTAGTCGTCCAGAGGAAATGATTCAGGACTTGCGCAGTCACTTATTTCGCGGCATTACCGTCTTACCCTCACGTGGTGGCTTCAGCAATCAGACGAATGCAACGTTAATGATCGTTATTTCGCGTTATGAACTTTATGATTTAAAGACCACGGTAAACCGCATTGATCCTGAAAGTTTCATGGATCTCGTCACTACCGTGGATGTCACTGGTAATTTCTTTGATGAAGCGACTCAGGAACGTTTACGGCAAACGCACAATCGGGTGGAATAGGGCCCCTGAAATTTGCTAAAATTAGCAAGGGCTTAATTTCATAACGCAGATAGGAGTCAATTTATGAGCGATGAACAGTACGTGATGGCAATTGATCAAGGGACCACGAGTAGTCGGGCCATGATTTTTAATCATCAAGGTCAAGTAATCGGCAAAGCACAGAAGGAATTCCCGCAATATTTTCCCAAACCAGGCTGGGTTGAACACGATCCGGAAGAAATTTGGGAAAGCGTCCAATCGGTGATGGCGGATGCCCTCATCCAAGCTCATATTCCACCGTATAAAATTCGCGGAATTGGGATCACGAATCAGCGCGAAACGACAATCATTTGGGATAAGAAAACGGGTAAGCCGGTCTATCACGCAATCGTATGGCAGTCAAAACAAACAGCCCCGATTGCGGACGAATGGCAAGCAGCCGGCTTGGCGGTTAAAATTCATCAGAAGACAGGGGTGGTCATTGATTCATACTTCTCCGCCTCTAAGATCAAATGGCTTCTTGATCAAGTGCCTGGTTGTCGAACAAGAGCAGAAAATGGCGATTTGTTATTCGGAACAATTGATACGTGGTTGTTATGGAAATTAACTGGCGGCAAAGTCCACGCCACAGACTATACCAATGCTAGTCGAACGATGTTATTTAATATTCATGAGATGCAGTGGGATCAAGAGCTGTTAACGGCTTTTAACATTCCACGAGGTCTGCTGCCGGAGGTGCGCAGCTCATCAGAGATATATGGGTACACAGCTGACTATACAATGTCAGGGGTGTCCGTACCGATCTGTGGGATCGCTGGTGATCAGCAGGCGGCCTTGTTTGGACAGACGGCCTTCGATGAAGGAAATGTCAAAAACACGTATGGTACCGGCGCTTTTATCGTGATGAATACCGGGTTACAGCCGGCATTCTCAAATAAAGGACTCTTGACGACCATTGCTTATGGCTTAAATGGCCAGATTAATTATGCGTTAGAGGGATCCATCTTTGTCGCTGGCTCAGCAGTCCAATGGTTGCGAGACGGCCTTACGTTAGTAACGTCCGCGACTGAAACGGAAACACTAGCCAACCAAGCTGAGGGCGATGATGGCATCTACGTTGTGCCGGCTTTTACCGGATTAGGCGCACCGTATTGGGATCAAGAATTGCGCGGAGCTGTTTTTGGGCTGACTCGTGGCACCAGTAGGGCCGCGTTTGTTCGTGCGACCTTACAAGCCATTGCTTATCAAACCCGTGATGTCGTGGACACGATGGTTGCGGACACGGGACTGGCAATTGAGACCTTACATGTGGACGGTGGTGCTGCTCAAAATGACTACTTGATGCAATTTCAAGCAGATATTTTAAACACGACCATTCAACGGGCAAAAATCAATGAAACGACCGCTTTGGGAGCCGCTTTTCTTGCTGGACTGGCAGTAGATTTTTGGCAGGATCAAGCAGAGTTACGGCAGTTATATGCCAGTGGCGCGCAATTTGCGCCGACCATGTCAGCGGATCGACGGTCAAGTTTGTATCAAGGCTGGCAAATCGCGATTAAAGCCGCGCAAGCCTTTGAGCATTAGTGAACGTTTATTTTCATAAGTCTATTTTGAAGTAAGGAAGTCACATGAAAGCACAAAATTATTCTAAAGGAATTTTTTGGGCCGCGTTTGCCTCCACAATGTGGGGGATTTCGGGGACCATTCTTCAGTACATCTCGCAAGGACAAAATATTCCCGCCACTTGGTTTTTATCAGTTCGTACATTAGGCGCCGGCACGATTTTGTTGATTATTGGCTGGTTTCAAGAACGAAATCGGATTTTTTCACTATTTAAATCTTGGCGATTGGTCGGCTGGCTGGTGGCCTATGCATTGCTAGGTCTGATGGCAAATCTCTTTACTTTTTATATGAGTATCAAAACAGGTAACGCTTCGGCGGCGACAATTTTGCAGTACTTGAGCCCATTATTCATTGTCTTAGGGGCTCTGGTCTTTAAACGAGAATTGCCAATGCGCTCAGACTTGATTGCCTTTGCGATTGCGCTGGTGGGGGTATTCTTAGCGATTACAAAAGGGAACATCCATACGCTGGCGGTCCCAGTTCCGTCGATTATTTGGGGCATTTTATCTGGGGTCACCGCCGCTTGTTATGTCGTTTTACCACGTGCCATTGTGGCGGAACATTCGCCAATTGTGGTGTTAGGGTGGGGAATGTTCATCAGTGGCATCCTATTTAATTTAGCTCATCCATTTTGGGTGGATACGCCGCCCATTACGCCACAGCTAGTTGCTTCCGTTAGCAGCGTTATTTTGGTGGGGACCATTTTGGCATTTTCAACGCTACTTTATAGTTTGAATTTTGCCCCCTCGGCTGTCATCAGTATCGTGGATGCTGTTCAGCCGGTCGTTACCTTTATCCTCAGTATTATTTTTTTCCACTTACAAATTAGCGTCATGGAAGTTATTGGCTCAGTGCTGGTCATCGTTGCTGTCTATCTATTGCAGCGATTGAGACAGACTGGAGCTAATTAGGTTTAATCAAAAAAGATCGTTTCCAAGCTGTTGGGCTAAGGAAACGATCTTTTTTTGAAACTACATTTTTTTAATCACGCGATATTTCTTTTGATTCTGGCCCTGATTGCTAACCGCATCTTGATCAAATAAAACATACGGTTTGCCATCACTTTCCGAAACAATAAAGAGGGTATGCGGATTATGATGTTTATAAATCTGAGCGCTTTGATAAACTTCATTGTAATCGTGGGCATTAGCGATCGCATCCCCTGGGTTAAACAGAACGTTTTCCTCAGTCATGAAAATTCCCCCTTAGATGGCGGTTATCACTGATAAACAACAATTCATCTGATTAGTTAACTTTATGATGACGCTATCGCAGACAAATTGCAATCATTGCGCTTCTGCCAGCGCGGTTGGTAAACTTAAATAGTCTTGCAGATAGTGGGCGAGGCCATCATGATCGTTGTCGACGGAGGTAACATCTTGAGCGATGGCTTTTAAATCATCAATGCCATTGGCCATTGCGACACCCCAACCGGCGTAAGCAATCATCGATTGATCATTGCCCTCATCACCGAAGGCCAGAATATTCTCGCGATCAATTTGATAAGTTTGGGCCAGAAATTCAAGACCGGTCGCTTTTTCGACGCCTTTATGGGCCACCTCTAAAACGGGCCATGGGCCACCCCAGACGTTTAAATCAATCTGATTACCATAACGAGAAAGCAAGTCTTCAATGAGCTGTTTTCGATGTGATTCAGAGAAATAAAGTGTCAGCGCGGTCGGATTATCGGTTAAATTTGTTGCATTAAGGACTTGTTGTTGTCGCAAGATGGTTGGGAAAAAATCAATCGTACCATCACTTTGATGATTGGCCCACACGTGGGCTTTGTTTTCTGCAGCAATCGTTTCAATGCCAAGATCCTGTTGATGGGCTAACAAGTCTAGCGCAATTTCGCGATCGATCGTATATTGATATTCTTTAGCCCATTCGTGATGGGGTAAATGACCCAAAGACCCATTGAAATTAATCATCGCGGAATGAAGACCTAGTTGATCGTAAAATTGTCGTGAAATTCGATAAGGACGCCCAGTCACAATACTGACGATATGTCCGGCTGCACTTGCTTGCTGTAAGACCTGTTTAGTTAACGGTGAAATCACGGACTGGTTGTTTAGGGTGGTCCCATCTAAATCAATGGCAATTAATTTACGACTCACGGCTCAATTCCTCCTGGCAGGCTGGTTTAACTTAATTTATGATAACCACCATACCGAAAAAAATAGGAATCGGCAACCAATCTTGAACAAGTCGTTGCCTAACAAGGACATCAGACGTGACGTGACGTCCATGTCGGTGTAAAATTATTCGATGTTTGTAAGATGAGAAAGGAGAATTTGATGCGTTTACCGGATGGTTATGCAGAAAAATATCAGCATTTGATGGGAGCAGACGAAGCGGCGGATTTTTTGGCGAGTTTTGACCAACCAGTCCAACATGGTTTTCGCACTAATCCATTAAAGGAGAATCCAGTGCCAGCCGATTATAGCCAGACCAAGCCAACCGGCGTACCTAATGGTTATTTCGGTCAAGTCGGCGGGCACACACCAGATCACACGACGGGCGTTGTTTATAGTCAAGAACCGTCAGCAATGTTAGTCGGGGCAATTGCTGACGCGCAGCCCGGTGAACGGATCTTAGACTTATGTGCCGCTCCTGGTGGTAAGACGACCCAGTTGGCGGCGGGATTGGCTGGACAAGGTCTATTAGTCACTAACGAAATATTTGCTAAACGGGCAGCGGTGTTGTCAGAAAACGTGGAGCGGTTTGGGATTGCTAATGCTGTGGTAACTAATGAGACTCCAGAACACCTAGCCACACAACTGCCTGATTTTTTTGATAAAGTCGTGGTTGACGCGCCTTGCTCAGGAGAAGGCATGTTTCGTAAAGATCCAGCGGCGATGACATTTTGGTCGCTAGACTATCCGAAGCTCTGTGCCCAACGGCAAAAAGAAATCTTGCGTGAAGCCGTTAAGATGGTCAAACCCGGTGGACGCCTCATTTACTCAACGTGTACTTTTGCGCCCGAGGAAGATGAACAAATGATGGCTTGGCTATTGTGCGCTTATCCCGAATTTGAATTAGTCGACTTACCGTCATTTCCAGGATTAGAAGCTGCACGTCCAGCTTGGGGGGATCATCAACCTCAGTTAGCGCGAGCTGGGCGAGTTTTTCCACATCACGCTACCGGTGAGGGGCATTTTATCGCCGTGCTTGTTCGCCGCAGTGATCGCGAAGTTGCCGAACGAAAACAGACTAAGCACCGGTTGCCAAGACCAGATGCTGCCGCAATATCTCTGTGGCATGATTTCGCTCAACAACACGGTTTAACAGATATTGATGATGACCAACTGGTTGTTTTCGGCGATCAGTTGTCAGCTTTGCCAGCTGCCACACCAGATCTAGGTCATTTGCGAATTATCCGCCCCGGCCTGCACTTAGGAACATTAAAGAAGAACCGGTTTGAGCCGGCATTCGCGTTGGCTTTAGCGCTACAACCGAGCCAGTATCGTCCACGTGTGGCGCTGGATCGCTCACAGTGGGCGGCCTTTGTTCATGGTGATACGGTGTCCCTCGCGCAACCAGGGCACGGATGGACATTAGCGACGATCAATGGTAACGGGATTGGCTTTGGTAAAGTTGTGGGGCAAACGCTAAAGAATGGGTATCCCAAAGGTTTGCGCTTTCAGCCACATCTCACTGATTAGATCACGCAATTGATGAACTTAAAAACGGCTTTTCCGATTTTGGTGGGAAAAGCCGTTTTTTGAGTTGGAATTTTTAAAATTGCCGAACTAATTGACTAACTGCGTGTAAACCTGCTCATAACTGACGTTGCTGACGATAGGTTAACAGGTCAGAACTCAAAACATAAGGAACCTGCCGTAAGTCAGTAGTGGTCTGACAACCGGTTAACAGGTAAAGCTGACGTAGATCTTGTTGCCATTGCTGAATTAAAGCCAGTAGTGCCGTTTCCCCGTTGGTCATCAGTTCATGCAAAAAGAAACCAGCCACACCCACTGCATCAGCGCCTAATACTAATGATTTAAGGACATCTAATGGTGTTCGCACACCTCCTGAGGCTGCAACATGCAGGGGGCTTTGCTGAACCTCTAACAAGGACTCTACCGTGGTTTGACCCCAATCGTGTAGATAGTCTAAGTGGTGGTCAATAAGTCGCTCATTTTCGATTTGGGCAAAATTTGTGCCGCCACGGCCACTAATATTTACATATTGGACACCACTTTGTTCAATTTGGGCCGCAGTTTCTCGACTCATCCCAAAACCAACTTCTTTGACAATCACCGGGATATCGACGGCATTAACCAATTTAGTCAAGTGGGCCAACCAGTGAAAGCTACGATCGCCCTCAGGCATGATCAGTTCCTGACCACTGTTGATATGAACCTCTAGGGCATTGGCTTCAATCATCTCAACAGCTTGCTGAGCGGCCGTGATGGAAACGCCGGCACCAACATTGGCAAAAATAATCCCACCAGGATTGTTTTCGCGGACGGTTTTAAACGTGTCCAGTTGTTCTGGTTCACTAATGGCAATGCTTTGCGAACCGACTGCCATGCCAATGCCACTTGCAGCAGCTACACGGGCCAGCTGTTCATTGATAACGCCAGTTCGAGGCGATCCACCGGTCATTGCCTCAATGTAAAAGGGCCAGTCCAACGACAAATCGCCAAACTGACTTTTCAAATGAATATCATTTTGATCCAATTCGGGTAAGCCTCGATGAATCAGACGAACTTGATCAAACCCGGCTGTGGCTGTTACTTGGAAACGTTTTTCAGCAATGGCCAGATGTTCATCCTTACGATGGGCGTGAGCCGAGGGGGTTGTTTTTGCCATAGGGGCACTCCATATCTTCACTCACCAATTTATAACCGTTTGACAACTAAACTAAGTCTAACACGTTGTGAACACTCAACGGTAGAGTGGTGATTCCTTCTGCTTCCCAGTCTTGGAGGAGGGTGTCAATTGCTTCATGTCGGTTGATCAAAACGATCCCACAATCACCGCCACCAGCACCTGATGTCTTGGCGGCACCACCATGATCTTCAGCAATTGCACAAAGCGTGTTTAACGCAACGGTTTCAATCGGAACATGACTAAATGAACTTAAATGTTGTAAGAGTTGGCGGTTAATACGAATTTCGTGTTGAATAATATCAATCGCACCACGACGAAAACCGTCAATCATTCGATTCAAACAATCCCGGCTCGCCGTCAAAAAATGTCGATATTCGATCTGGTCCACACTTTTGGCCCACGTTACTTTATCAACTAGATGAGAAGTAGACGCTGGTGAACCGGTCCAACCGATTAACAAGCGCAAATCGTCAGGCGGCGTCAACAATTCAATGGATAATCCTGGCCAATCTAAGGCGAGCAGATCAATTAAGGATAATTGTTGACGTTGTTCAGCTAACCACTGGTGATCAAAGGAATGATAGGCAATCCAGCCGCCATAAACGGACGCAGCAATATCGCCCAAAGAGCCATTTCCTTGGACATCAAGGTGCGCGATAGCCGCTAATTTAAATAATGTATCCTTTGTGATCGGTAATTGATAAAACTTGCAGAGAGCTTTAACGGTGCCCACCGTGACGGCAGCTGATGAACCTAAGCCAAATTTTTTGCCATCTTTACTATCCAATTGAGAGTTAACGGATAGATGATAGAATTTCAGATCACGACCACAGGCACGCGCATATGTTTCAGTTAAGCGAATTGCCGACAACAGATAGTGAAAAGGATTGTCGCGATTATCAAAAACCAATTCATCGCCAGAGCGGCGCCAATTGACCGATGTTTCTTTGTACTGTTCAGAATCGATCGTACCAAAGTTTTGACTTTCTTCAATTGTTACCGTTACAAATTGATTTAAGGCAACGATAATGGCTGGGTAGCCTGCTTCCACAACCGCATATTCTCCCGCGAGATAAAGCTTTCCGGGTGCTTGCACGCTAATCAATTAATCATGTCCTTTCAAAGACAAAAAATGTATGCACCGGCAAACTGCGTGCAAACATCGTCAAGAATTAAATTTAAACTTATCGAAAGGTTAGTCCAGGGCCTGGTTTTGCAACCACTAACTTATTTTGACCAAATGTTGGTCGTAAGCGACCTAAGACCGTTTCAACATCCTGATCCTCGCAAATAATTTTAACGTTTGGACCGGCATCCATCGTATAATAGCAGTTTACGCCCTCACTACGCAAGTCGCTGACAATATCGAGGACGCGTAAAGTGTCGGCATTAAAGTATGTAAACGGTGGGGTCGCGCTAAGCGTCGTCGCGTGCATCGACATCGCGTTATGCTCAGCAATCCGACCAACTTGGTTTATATCTTTTTTAAGTAATGCGGCTGTCATCGGCGCAATATCTGCATTGGCCAGTTGGACCCAGTCTTGAAAATAGGGAGACTGTTGCGAAGCTTTCATGCCAGCTCGGCTACTCATTTTTTTCTTCTGACGGGAAACGACGACGGCAATCATTCGAATCGGCCAATCCATGGTTTCAACAATTGGTTCGGCAAAAGAGGTTTCGTCGTTATGCCCAGCGTGCCATTGGACGAAGCCACCAAAGATTGAGCGACTCGCGGAACCAGATCCACGTCGAGCCAGCCGTGACAAATCACGAAGATCCGTCGATAAGCCCGCTGCTTTAGCGGCCGCCCCAGCTAAAGCAGCAAAACCTGAAGCTGATGATGCCAATCCTGCTGCAGTTGGGACGTGGTTGGTTGTCGTGATGTGCGCAAACATGGTCTGGTGCGCTTGTTGACGAATTAAATCCATGAACTGACGAATTCGTTGTTGTCCATCGGCCGGTAACGAAATCCCATCCAAATTAATTTCGTCAATGGCCAATGTCGGATCGAATTGAACCGTAGTTGTCGAAAAAAACTGATCCAGGGTTAAAGAAATTGAATCATTGGTTGGCAGCATCAAATGCTCGTCGGCTTTTCCCCAATACTTCACCAGTGCAATATTCGTATGTGCGCGGGCGGTGACTGGTATGGTTGAAATGGTCATTAAAAATTCCTCTTTAAGTGAATTAGTTAGGACATGATGGCTAATCTAGTGGCTGAACGTGATTGGCAGTTTCTATCCCAGCTTAGTGGAATGCTCAAAAGGTTCGATCCAAGTGGCAATTGCGCCGGCGCTCAATAGTGCTTGCTGGATTTTTTGCGCGCTTTGCCGATTGGCGGCGAGACTAATCATGCAGCCCCCTAAACCGCCACCGGTCAGTTTGCTACCTAAGGCGCCAGCTTGATTGGCGGCTGACAATAGGTGTTCAAGAACCGGGTGGCTAACACCCAGTGCCGCCAAGTCGAGTTGCGCCTGATTCAATAGGTGCCCAAGTCGCGCAGGCTGGTTGTCTCGCAAACAAGTCGCTGCTTGCCAAGTTAATTGACCTAAATGATCGACCAAATTTTGACCGACATGCGGCCGTTCACGGTCAGTCAGAAGTTCATTCACCGAATTTACGGCGAGACTAGTTTGCCCAGTGACGCCGGTGTCACCGACCACTAAGGCAGCCGATAAATTAACGGGTAACTGTTGGAGTGGCTGGCCTTTAATAAACCAAATAGGTTGATTTGCGCTAACGGTTGCCGCATCAATACCTGATGGGGTTCCGTGGGTAATCACTTCTTCAATGTTAACCGTTTTAAGCAGTGTCGCCTGGTCAAGTGGCTTGTCGAAAAAGTCATAGACGGCACGCGTGATGGCGGTTGCAACCGCTGCCGAGGATCCCATCCCACGTTCTTCAGGAATAGTACTGGTTAGTTCCAAGTTAAAGCCTAGGTTAGGGACGTGGAAACGATTGAGGAGCCGTTCAAGCAGCACATGAATGCCGGCAAATTGTCCTGGCAAATCAGATAACGCGCCACTAAAGTAGTCACTGACTAATCGTTGCTCAGAATCGTGAGTTGTTAAAGTGGCTGTTACCGGTAGTCCTTGCAGTGGCAAGGCAATGGCCGGCTGCTGATGAACAACGCTATGTTCGCCAATTAAAATTATTTTGGCATGGGCGCGGCCGTGACCAGTTTGCATAATCGTTCACCCCTTTTGATAATTTACGAACATTATCATACCACAGCCGTGGGCGTGTGAATAATGGATGAAGTCTTTGCCAGCGTCATCAATCAGAGTAGAATAGGACTAGATTAAGGATTAGATAAATGAAATCAAGACACTAAGCTGTTAATTTACGGTATGTTTGCTGCAGGCAGGGTGTTTTGATGAAAGGCGTTTGTAAAATCGATGAAGACTGACACAATCTATGCTGTTGTTGATATTGAAACAACAGGAACCAGTGTAAATGATGGTGATCGCGTTATCCAGATTGGCTGTGCTTTCGTGCAGTCTGGTCGCGTCATTAATCGGTATAGTACCAAAGTTAATCCGGGGCGCACCATTCCCAATAATATTACTCACTTAACCGGCATTACGAATAAGGCCGTCAGTCATGCACCTTATTTTGACGACATTGCAGGTTCTTTGTACGCCATGCTGCAAGGAACCGTATTCGTAGCACATAATGTAAATTTTGATTTTCCATTCTTAAATGCCGAATTTAGCCGAGTCGGCTATCCGACTTTAACCATTTCGGCCATTGATACGGTGACATTGACGCAAATTTTGTTTCCAACCTTAACTAGTTTTCGGTTACGAGACCTTAGTGCCCACTTTAAAATTGAGCACGACCAGCCTCATACTGCCGACTCGGATGCGGATGCAACGGCAATTTTACTCATTGATCTGTTGGCTCGCTTACGTGAACTACCTATTAATACTTTGCGCCAATTGATCGCTTTACATTTATCTTTACCGGCTGACACGGCCACGATGTTTCAAACGGCTTTGACGATGGCCCGCCGCCAAACGACTAAATTACCAGCAGGACAGTATGTTCGTGCTCGGTTAGTTTTGCATGAACCGGATCCGATTAAACCCGTTGATCTAGGGCAACCCCGTGCGTTCCCAAAATCAAAAGTCGCTAAACAAAGACAATGGGGAACTGTCATCGATTGGCGCGATGGTCAGGCGAAGATGATGAACGCGATTTTTAATAATTACAGTCATCCAGATACCCACAATCTAATTATCGAGGCCCCCACCGGCATTGGCAAATCGTTAGGTTACGCAGTTCCATTTGCTTATTTATCGCAAACAGGAACGGCCACCGTCATTTCCACGCAAACGACATTACTTCAAGAACAATTTATGACTGAAACCGTCCCTAAATTACGGCAAATGCTGCCATTTGCTTTCAATGTCGTCGTGGTTAAGGGAAGCCATCACTATCTTGATTTAGCCCGTTTTTCGGCGGTACTAAATGTTCCCGACCATTCACAACAGAGTCAATTTTTAAAGGCTCGGATCTTAGTCTGGTTGCTTGATACTCGAACCGGTGATTTAGATGAGCTTCACTTAAATTCATATCGGGCACCGCTATTTGACGAAATTACCCACCGTGGATTGGCTAGCTTATCCAAGCAGAATCCTTTCTATGAGGATGATTATTTGCGGCGCCTGGATAATCGTGTTCGCCAAGCCAACCTGGTGATCGTTAATCATGCGTATTTAAGTCAAAATGCGGCGCAACTGGAAACGTTATTAGGCCATCAACCCTTTTTATTGGTTGATGAGGCCCAACACTTGCCAGATGTCGCGGCAACCCGTCATCGCGAGACAGTCCGGTTCCACGACTGGATCTCATTGCTGCATCACGCGCAAGCGAATATCTTTAATCAACATGAACATCACCTGACAGCGATGTTTGATGAAGATAGTGCGGCCACCAATGCACTGCGGCAATTGTCGACGATTTTAGTCCGCTTAGATGCCGACCTTGATCAATTTGCTCAAGCGCTATATCGGCAATTTCTGATGGGGGCGCAAATGACCGCCAAGGGCACACGCATTGTTGAACAACTGGTAGATAATGCAGCCCTGCGCCAGCTCTTCCACAATGAATCTGGCGCCTTTGCTGCCTTGATGGGTGCGCGAACGCCACTACAGACCAACCTGGTCAAGTTGCGTCGGCGTTTTGCTGCCAATCAGCGTAAGTGGCTGACTTCTGATCAGGCATTAATGCATGAATTCGAACAAACCTTGGCGCAAATTGACGGTTTATTTGCCCAATTACAACTTTTTTATGAGCAATTAGGCGAAGAAAAAACGAGTCATGTCTACTGGCTTAAACAAAATCAATATGGAGATTCCACAAGCTTAGAGTTAAGTGGCGGGTTATTGATGGCCGCTGGTTGGTTAAGTGACCATGTCTATCATCATTTTCAACGGCCAACCTTTACGGGGGCAACGTTGTTTACCTCAAGTCGGGCAAATTACCTCATGGCGCAACTAGATCTGGATAAAGACGTCACCACGACTAAACGTTTACCAGAGGCCTTTGATTATGAACATCAGGCACGCTTGTTCGTGGCCAGTGACGCGCCAGCGATGAATTTGGGGCGGCCCGATGTGCAATATCATTATTGGGCAGCAACGATTGCCAAGTTAGCGATGGCAACGAAACGGCAGACCTTAGTATTATTTAATTCGTTAGCTGCTATTGGCGAAGTTTATCGCGAATTAACGCATGGCTTGTTGGATGAGACGCAAACGGTCTATGCTCAAGGAGTGACTGGCAGTCGCGAGAAGAATCTAAAACGCTTTACGACAGAAAATAATGCCATTTTATTAGGGGCAGCCAGCTATTGGGAAGGGATCGATTTGCCCAATGAGGCATTGGAGCTTGTCATCATTACGCGATTGCCGTTTGACTCACCAACTGATTTACTCGTGGCAGCGACTAATGCACAGTTGGAAGCTAATGGACATAATCCCTTTTATGCGTCAGCACTGCCTAAAGCTACATTACGGTTACGGCAAGGTATTGGCCGCTTGATCCGTTCTGAGACAGATCGGGGGGTGGTTGTGGTTTTGGATGCCCGTTTAACTGCCAAACGATATGGGTTAACAATGCAAAAGGCGTTGCCAAAATCTTTACGCGTCACAAACCAGTCAACTGCCGAAATCATTAAGCAAACACAAAATTTTTTCAGATCCTGAGTGGGCCATTGTTTGACCGGGTAAGTTTGCTATAATTAATTCCGTTATTGCAGACAGGATGGAGGGTGACTATGCAGCGTCGTCGACGGCAACGAAAAAATTGGGGTCAAATTATCCTGTGGAGTGTGCTGGCGGTTATCCTAGTTGTTGGCAGTGTACTGATCGTCTTTCATGAGGCCCTACGACCGGCGAATACCGCCGCTAAACAGACGGTCCAGATTGCACGAAAAGCCGGTGTTAATGATGCTAAGGGCTTTTTAACGTTCAACCGGCAGCAGACGTATTATGCTGTTAGCGGCCATAACCGTGAAGGTAAGCCGGTTTATGTGATTGTTGCCAAAAAAACCGGCCATGTCACGACTGTCCATGTCAAGACCAGTCAGAATAAGACCGCTATTTTGCAACGAGTTTGGTCGCAGCAGCACCCCAAAAGGGTCCTGAACGTTGGCTTAGGTCTCCGGAATGGACAACCTGTTTGGGAAGTGACTTACTTGAATCAAAAAGGTAACCTCTGTTATAACCTCATTCGATATCGCGATGGCAAGACGATCCAATCCATTCAAAATCTGTAGGACTTAAATTTAAATGAGTTGATCGCAAATGCCGATCAATGAACAAAGGGGAGCTTTCTGTGGAAACCATTAGTATCATGCACGCACCAGAGCATGTTGATGAAAAGGTTCGCATCGGGGTCTGGTTAAGTAATAAACGTTCTAGCGGTAAAATTGCCTTTTTGCAACTGCGAGATGGCACGGCCTTCTTTCAAGGGGTCATCCGCAAAAATGACGTTGGTGAGGAAAAATTTGAAGCAGCCAAGGAATTACGTCAAGAGACCAGTTTATACGTAACGGGCACGATTCATGAAGATGCACGTTCCAAGTTTGGCTATGAAATGGCAATCGAAGACTTTGAAGTCGTCGGCGAAAGTGAAGACTACCCGATTACACCTAAGGAACACGGGATTGACTTTCTAATGGATCACCGGCATCTTTGGTTACGTTCCTCGCGACCCAATGCCTTATTACGAATTCGAAATGAAGTGATCCGTGCGACATTTGAATTCTTCAATGAAAATGATTTTATTAAAATTGATGCGCCGCTACTGACGGGTTCAGCCCCCGAGGGAACCACTGAATTATTCGAAACGGACTATTTTGGTCAAGATGCTTATTTGTCACAAACGGGGCAGTTGTACGAAGAAGCCGCGGCGATGGCGTTTGGTCGGGTCTTTTCCTTTGGCCCTAGCTTTAGAGCTGAAAAATCCAAGACTCGCCGTCATTTAACAGAATTTTGGATGGTTGAGCCAGAGATGGCGTGGATGCATCAAGAAGAAAGTTTAGCGCTACAGGAACGTTACATTGCCTTTTTAGTGCAAGCAGTGATTGATAATTGCCAGCGGGAACTAGAAACTATTGGACGTGACGTGGAGACGTTGAAGAAATACACACACTTGCCTTATCCACGAATTTCTTATGATGATGCAATCAAACTCTTACAGGAAAATGATTTTGACGTTGAATGGGGCGTTGATTTTGGATCACCTGAAGAGACGTTCCTCGCCAACCATTTTGATAAACCAGTCTTCGTGTTGAACTATCCGAAAGCAATCAAAGCCTTTTACATGAAGCGGCACCCAACGCGTGATGACGTCGTGATTTGTGCCGATCTACTCGCACCTGAAGGTTATGGTGAAATCATCGGTGGTTCAGAACGTGATACCGACTTTGATTACTTGACTCAACAAATTCTAGACGCTGGGCAAGACCCTAAGAATTATGACTGGTACCTAGACTTACGCAAATTTGGCAGTGTACCACATTCTGGCTTCGGCCTAGGCCTTGAACGTTTCTTAACGTGGATCACGCTACAGGATCATCTACGTGAAACGATTCCATTCCCACGCATGATTAATCGAATTTATCCGTAAACACTTCGGACGTCGTTGTCGTATCGCGCAGCGGCGTCTCTTTACATTCATAATCGAAAGGGGTTGCTAAATGTATGGAAGCTTTTGCACAATCACTTATCCAGGCTGGCGAGACGACGATTAGTAATTTGTTACTAGGTCGTTATCGCGAGTTAGGAATGACCAACGATGAGCTAGTAGTCTATTTACAGTACAAGCGTTCATTAGACCGCGGGATTGATTTTCCTGATGCGCAAGCAGTCGCTGATGTGATGGGCACGACTGCAGCAGAGATTTTCAATCAATTAGATCAGTTACTGAAAAAACAACTACTAGTCATTAACTCGACGACAGATGCCGATGGCAAGCTTCACGATCAATATGATTTCACCCCACTTTATGAGCGGTTGGCAGCCTTGCCGGATTCGATGAGTGGTGTGGAGGCCCATCAAGCTACCATTGCAGCACCGACGACGACCTCAGCGCGAGCCGACGTATTCAATCGCATTGAGGTTGAATTTGGGCGGCCATTAAGTCCGACCGAGCTGCAAACAATCAGTCGCTGGTTTGATGAGGATCAGTTCAAGCCAGAATTAATTTTATTAGCCTTACGCGAGGCCGTGTTGAACCAAGCCTACAACTTACGGTATATTGATCGAATCTTATTAACTTGGCGGCAGAAGAACCTAACTACTGCTGGCCAAGTAGAGCGCGAGTTGGGACAACATCGAAAACAACAGGTGGCTAACGATATGGCATCTAACGCTAAACCAACTGGACCGGCTATTCCAATTATGAAAATCTCCGAGCCAACGGATCCAACCCCTAAATAAAGTCAATTGGATGATTTGAAACCCATCAAGTGGCTTGCCAGTAGCTTTATACCAAAAGAAAGAACCAGCCAGGCACATGCTGTGCTTGCTGGTTCTTTCTTTGTTTGTTGAGACTGTCATCGGCGTTCGAAGTGAAATTGATTAAGGACGCGACGTTGTTGATTGCCCCGTTGTGGTACTCGTACTATTGGTGTTACTAACACTACTGCTACTTGAATTCTCATTGTTGTTGCCGTTATTACCACCTTGTGTGGCACTAGATTCGGACAAGCGTGTGTCACTTTCACTTGTTTGTGCAGAGCTACTTTGCGAGGAGCTAGACGAAACAATGACACTCGATGACGATGATCCAGTGGAACTACTTTGATCGCGATCAGTCAAGTACTGCCGCCAGTTAGAACCGCGAATAACGAGTTCATCGACGCCGTTGTGCCGTACAACATCCACATTGCTTGGGCGAGACCAATCGTCATTATCTTGGGTTTGTGCCATATACAACTCCAAGTTCTTGTAGATCCCCTCAGCAATGGATAGCTGGGCCGTTGTCATGTAATGACCTGGTTCATTTGGCTGATCATAACCGGTCCAAACGGAAATTGAACTATGCTTGGTATAACCAGAATACCAGGCATCCATGACGGCGGTTGATGGAACCGTCGTGACACTACTTGGGTAACCGGATTGTCCCGTTTTACCGGCTTGATGCAGGCCACTGATTTGCGCACCAGGGGCCCAATTTGCAGTTGGAACACCTTTCAACATGTCGGTCAGCATGTAGGCGGTTGCTTTGGACATCGACCGATGCGAGGCGACTTTAAAGTTGTGTGTTTGACCGTCTTGGGTGACGACCTTGTTGACTAAGTGAGGCGCGTTATAAGTTCCGTCATTAGCGATGGCAGCAAAGGCCGCCGATTCTTGTTCGCTAGAGACATAAGCGCCAATCCCATTTGAGTAAACAAGGGGATCTTTAAAGGTCATCCCGTTTTGGGCCATAAATTGAGTTGCATGGCTTAACCCTACAGAAGCAAGGGTTCGAATTGCCGGAATGTTTCGTGACTCAACCAAGGCCTTACGCATCGTGATGTTGCCTTGATATTGACCATCCCAGTCGTTAACTGGCGTATTGGTGCCTGGATAATTATATTTCGTATCTGAGACAGATTTAAAGGTTGGCCATTCGTCATACTCGATAGCTGGACCGTAGTCCATAAATGGTTTGATGGTTGAACCAGAGGAGCGATCCGTCTGGGTGGCTCGGTTTAACCCAAAAGCGACATTTTGCTTACGGCCACCAATCATGGCAGTTACCGCACCAGTCTCAGGATCAGTCATGGTCACCCCAACTTGGAGTAAGTCGCTAGGAAAGTTGACGTACTGGTCAGTATTAACAATGTCATATAACCGTTTTTGCGCTCCCATATTTAGGTTGGTATAAACTTTAATCCCAGATTTATATGGATTGTATCCCTTGGCATTCAACTCTTTAATCACTTGTTGTAGATAGGCATCAATCACTTTGTCATCGCTATCCGTGTTATTAACCGAGTGATTAACATTTAAGCCGGTACTGATCGGTGTGGCAAGATCTTGCGTCAATTGGGCGTTAGAAATCACTTTATTTTGGTTCATCGCCCTAAGCACCGTATTTCGCCGTTCTTTCGCATAGTTTGGATGAGCAATTGGATCATAATAAGTCGGAGATTGTGGCATACCAGCCAGGGTGGCTAACTGTACATCGGTCAATTGTTTTAAGGACTTGTTGTAGTAATACTTAGCCGCCGTGCCCATTCCGTAGACACCATTGCCCATGTAAACTTTATTGATGTAGAACTCTAGGATCTGATTCTTAGAATAATGCTTCTCAACATAGTAGGCTAAAGCTGCCTCTTGAGCTTTTCGTTTTAAAGTTCGATCTGAAGCAGCCGTGGAGAACACCGATAGCTTAACCAGTTGCTGAGTTAACGTTGACCCGCCTTGTAACCCAAGGGAGCTACCGTGAATGTTCGCAAAGGTGGCACTGATAATCCGGATTGGGTCAACGCCAAAATGGTGCTTGTAAAAGCGACGATCTTCGATAGAAACGACAGATTGTTTTAACCGATCCGGGATCTGATCTGAACGAACATAGGTCCGATTTTGTGAACCAAGATTTGAGACGACATTGCCTTTGGCATCTAAAATTTCTGTCGAATTTTGGCTGGTTAGTTGAGCCGTTGTAATTTTGGGGGCGCTTGAAGCATAGTAAGTGAATAAGCCAACCCCCGCTAAGAAAGCGACGAGCATAACCCCAAGCACCCAATACAAGATGGTTCGCCATAATGGCCGGGAACGTTTGGGACCGGTCGGCGTGGTGTTGTCATCGCCGTCATGATAGCGGGCGATGCGAGATTGTGGTTGATCATTATTGTCAGACATGTTGAACTCCTTAATCAATTAACTCATTTTTTTGTGGCGGTGATTAATTGATCAACCGCGTTTAGATAGGGAACCAGTGGGTTAAGTGCTGGGGTGATTTGGTAACCATGCGCTTCAATTGTCGTACGACGAATTGATTTTCGTCCATTAGTTTGAAGTGCATCATCCCAGCATTGAAAGAGAAATGAGGCCGGTAAGAGAAATGTTGCTGCGTCATCAGTAAAACGAATAATGGCAAAGCCAATACCACCAGCTGCAACGCAGGCACGCAGATGGGTGATTTGATGGGCATGAAAGTTTTTCAAGGGAAATGAGGTTTTATTCTTGGTTTCTTTCGCATCAAAATCAAGATAGTACCCTTGATAAACGCCATTGTAATCTGTCGTTGAAGGCTGGCGAAAATAGGCCTCTCTAATTGTTGCAGCTGAACGCTTCGGATAGTCAACTTTTACAATTTGGACGGGGGTCGGCTTTTTATGAATCACCGCGACACCTCGATTCAAATAGTATTGATTACTTTCATTCAATTCTGCTTCTAGTGACATACCACGATCCCCATAGTTAGTCGCTTGGGACATGGCTGTGGCATGTTGTTTTGCAGACTGATGATAAGCGGTCCCATTAGGATAACGAATGTTCAAAAAAGACCACACTCCTTTATAATGAGCTTATTATATCAGATTTGCTATCTAGGCAACGTTTTGGCGCTGATGTTAACACAGGTGTAATATTTAGAGTGCTTAAGCAAATCAGAGGTTGGTTGATAATTAAAAACTAAACCCATCAAAATATGCTTTAAAGACAGTGGAAGAGGGCGTTAAAGATGAGCCGGTTGTGGGTGAGTGGCTATCGCAATTATGAATTAGGTGTTTTTTCAGAAAATGATTTGAAACTGACGGTAATTAAATATGCTTTAAAAACTGCCTTTAAAACGCAAATTGAAAACGGTGTGGATTGGTTCATCACTGGTGGACAGTTAGGTATTGAACAGTGGACGATCCCGATCGTCAACGAATTAAAGGAAGATTATCCTGAAGTGCAGGTTGCCATGATGCTGCCGTTCGCTCAGTTCGGTGAACAATGGAATGAACAGAATCAAATGAAATTGACGACGTTAAAGCAACAAGTCGATTTTACGGCGACAATTTCGCAACAACCTTACCAATCGCCTCAACAATTAAAAAATTATCAAGGCTTCATGCTAGATCACACAGACGCGGCGATGTTGGTATATGATATAGAACATGAAGGAAAGCCAACGTATGACTATACAGCCATCCAAGCTTTTCAAGCGCATCATCCATACGATGTGACACTGATTGATTTTGATTGGCTACAAGAAAGTGCCACTGAATATCAAGAAAATCAACATTCGACATTTTAATTTGATGTAACATGCGCTACAATAGTTCAAGTCGTGTTTCGACAGATAATCAATGAGGTGTAACAGTCATGCAAGAAATCAACTTTACTACACAGGACATCCTGCAAAAGGAATTCAAAGAAAAACGGATGGGGACGGCCTATGACCCCACAGACGTGGACAGCTTCCTTGACCTAGTGATTAAGGATTATGAAACGTTCAACCGCGAAATTTCGCAACTGCGGAACGAAAATGAACAATTGTCGGGCAAAGTTGACGACTTGACACGGCAGGTTAGCGCACGTCAATCCGTGCCTAGTCAACCGGAATCAGCGAACTCGACGACCAGTAGCGTGACCAACATGGACATTTTAAAACGACTTAGCAATTTAGAACGTCATGTTTTTGGTTCGCAATTAGATAATGGGAACAATCAAGGCCCGTTGGATAACGGTGGGTCAATGTCTCAGTCTGGTTGGAATAGTTAATTTTTCGGCAATGATTTGCAAATTTCGGGTAATTGGGCGTGACTCTTGTTGCGTCAGGAAAGTCCATGCTCGCACAGGCTGCGATGCCTGTAGTGTTCGTGCTCAGTGAAAAAATAAGCTGGGGTGCCTCTTTGGAGGTAACGGCGGGAAAACACGGCTAACGTTTCGACTATGCCCTAGTATCCCTGAAAAGTGCCACAGTGACGAAACCAGTTCGGAAACGAGCTGGGTGGAACGCGGTAAACCCCTCGAGCGGGAAACCCAAACTACGGTAGGGGAGCTTCACATAGGTAATTGAACTGATTGTGGGGGAGGACTTTATGTCCTGAGATAGATGATTACCACGGCGTAGACCGCGCCTGAGGTCTACAAAGTACAAAACATGGCTTACAGAAATTTGCAACAGGCAGAGACCACTCAGTGATGAGGGGTCTCTTTTTTTAGTCGCAAATGGTAAGATGAAAACCAGCAATAACGAAATCAAGTTTGACGGGAGTTTACATGCAGAAATTTAAATTGATGGCCACATGCGCCGCAGGAATTGAAGCCTTAGTAGGGCGCGAATTACGAGATCTAGGCTACGAAGTTAATGTTGAAAATGGCCGAGTTCGCTTTGAAGGAACGGTTAAGGACATCTTAACGACCAACTTGTGGTTGCGAACAGCGGATCGCGTCAAAATCATCGTGGCGGAATTCCCAGCGGTGACGTTCACCGAATTATTCGATGCTACTAAAGCGGTCGCGTGGGATGAATTATTACCGATGGACGCGGCCTTTCCTGTTGAAGGACGCTCACATAATTCACAACTACATAGCGTGCCAGATGCTCAGGCGATCGTGAAGAAGGCGATTGCGGTGCAGTTAAGTGAAACTTACCACCGGCGCAGCCGATTACCTGAAACTGGGGCCACTTTTCCATTAGAAGTGGCGATCAATAAAGATCAGGTCATGTTAACACTAGATACAACTGGCGATTCTTTATTTAAACGTGGCTATCGGGTTGCTAAAGGTAGTGCACCGCTGAAAGAGAATATGGCGGCAGCTTTAATCTTATTAACCCATTGGCATCCAGTGGACATGCCTTTTTTGGACCCAGTTTGCGGATCGGGGACGATCCCTATTGAAGCCGCTCTGATTGCGCGCAACATTGCCCCAGGTTACAAGCGCCAATTTATTTGTGAAACGTGGCCTTGGGTTGATGCCGAAGTAGCCGATTTAGTGCGCGATGAAGCCGATGATCAAGCGGATTATGACCGTCAGTTCGATATTGCTGGTTCTGACATTGACCCCACAATGATTGAAGCCGCGAAGGCCAATGCGCGAGCAGCTGGCTTAAGTAATGATGTCACTTTTAGCGTGGCTGATGTTACAGAGTTTGCGACAACCAAAATCAATGGTGTGATTGTGGCCAATCCACCTTATGGGGAACGATTAAGCGATGAGGCGAGTGTTCGCCGTCTGTATCAAGGGATGGGTCGCTCTTTTTCGCCACTCAAAACCTGGAGTAAATATATTTTAACTAGTGACCTCGATTTTGAAACAAGTTATGGTCAACGGGCGACTAAAAAACGCAAGTTATACAACGGGGCGCTACGGACAGATTTATATCAATATTGGGGAAAACCAATTTGGCACCATGACTGATTTTTAACGAGTGAGACATAAGTCGTCAAGCGACGAACACTAAAGGCGAATTTCAAATGGTGCAGGGGGTATCCCTATTCACCGTTTGAAATTCGCCTTTGAGTAATGCCTCCTGACTGATATTCTGTGGTTTAGTCAAGTTAGCTGTGGTCCGATGTTGCTAATTGATGAGCCCCTAGCCTGTTTTTTAGCGGATTAATTGACTGCTTGACTCTTGTTGTTTTGCTAAATTTTTTTGAGCCGTAATCGTGGATAAGCACACTTGTGTTAGGCTAGCTTTGATGAAGTGCCTGTAGAGCTAACTGATGGGCGCCATGATTTTGTCGTTCTGGAATCCACTGGGTCACCACCAATTGGAACGTATCCTGTAACGTCAATAATGCTTTGGTCAGTTCAGGGTAATGTTTAGTGATGCCTTTTCCAACCGCGTCAGCAACAAGGCGACTGTCCGTAAAAAACATGACGGTATCAGTTGCCTCCGCGTGCTGTTTGACGGCTTCAAAACCAGCGATCGCTGCCAAAAATTCTGCTTCATGATTATTACCAGAAGCAACAATCTGCTTGAGCTGATATTGGTGGTGATCTTGAACAATCAACAGGCCAGCGCCGCTTGATTGTGCGGCAGGTACCTGGGCAACAGGGCTAGCTGCATCTGTATACAGTTTAATAATCATTTTCGACCTCAAATTTGTTAAAATAAGACTTGTGTTCTTGAAAGGTGGTTCTAAACCATGAGTCAACAGCGGTTCTATTATCAACCAAGCGGTCTATCCGCTGTCATCATCTGGTCTTGGGTGGCAATTTTCTTGTTCGGCGGGATCATTTTTCAATATGAAATGGCCAAATTCAATTGGCCGGCCATCATCATTGCCATTGTGTTCGTTTTGTTACTAACTTGGCAATTAGTTGGGCGACAATTGTTGATTAATGGTGAAACATTAGTCGTTCGCCGACTATTGGCGCCGCGTGCTTTGACAGTTAATCTTCGTCAGTTGGAACAAGTGCGGATTTCAGGCCATACCTTAACTTTTTATATTCATGGCCAACGTTTTTCCTATCGATTATCTAAACGAGCTTTAACCAAGCTTTCAAAACAATTGCCGGAAAGCTAAGGCTTGGCTCGAGTATAGCATTTAACTGTTGATGTAAAAAAGTTTTACAAATAACTGGGGGGCATTGATTTGACACAATTAACAGATATTGAAATCGCACAGAAGACCCATTTGCAACCGATTAAAGAAATTGCCCAACGTGCTGGTTTAACAGAAGACGAGATTGAACCTTACGGCCATTTTAAAGCCAAGATTACGTTACCGTTGACTCGGTCTCAACAACCCGGAAAATTAATTTTAGTGACCTCAATCAATCCCACTCCCGCCGGCGAGGGCAAGACCACGGTAACGGTTGGATTGGGGGATGGGTTGCGACAGATTGGCAAAAAGGCGATTTTGGCCCTACGTGAACCATCACTTGGTCCCGTCATGGGCATGAAGGGCGGCGCTACTGGTGGTGGTTACGCACAGGTCGCGCCAATGGAAGATATTAACTTGCACTTCAACGGTGACTTTCATGCACTAACGACGGCCAATAACACGTTAGCAGCGTTAATCGACAATCACATTCAACAAGGTAACGACTTGCGAATCGATCCACGACGCATCTCCTTGCATCGTGTACTTGATATCAACGATCGAGCACTACGCAATACAGTCATTGGAATGGGTGGACCAACGTCGGGAATGCCACGCGAGGACCATTTTGATATCACAGTAGCTAGTGAGTTAATGGCGATTTTATGCTTAGCAACGGACTTACATGACTTAAAAGACCGCATTAATCGGATGGTAGTCGCTGAAACATTCGATCGACAACCAATCACGGTTGCCGACCTGCATGTTGGCGGAGCCATTGCGTTACTTTTGAAGGATGCGATCAAACCCAACCTAGTACAGACCCTAGAGGGGACCCCGGCAATCATTCATGGTGGACCGTTTGCCAATATCGCCCATGGCTGTAATAGTGTCCTTGCCACGAGAACTGCACTTCAGCTAGGCGATTATGCCGTAACCGAAGCGGGTTTTGGCGCTGATTTAGGTGGCGAGAAATTTCTTGATATTAAGGTTCCTGTTTTAGGACAGGCCCCGAATGCGATTGTTTTGGTTGCCACTGTCCGGGCTTTGAAATTACATGGTGGGCAAGCCCTAGCCGATCTAACCACGCCCAACTTAACTTCTTTGCAAAAGGGTTTGGCTAATTTAGGTCAACATATTAAGAGTATGCAACGTTATCAAATTCCAGTAGTAGTGGCGATCAACGCATTCACATCAGATACACCAGATGAAATTAAAATGATTCAAACGTACTGCCAACAATTCGATGTCCCTGCCGTGGAGGCTGATGAATGGGCAAACGGAGGGACTGGGACAACCGCCCTGGCTCATGCCGTTGTGCGAGCAGCCCAGGAGCCGGCACACTTTACGCCTTTAATGGCCGACGGTGACGATTTGATGACGCGTGCTAAAAAAATCGTTACGACTATCTATGGCGGTCGAAATGTTGTCTTAGAACCTCATGCCCAAGCACAGTTGCGCCGTTTCGCCAAACGCGGCTGGGATAAGCTACCGTTATGTATGGCCAAAACTCAGTATTCACTTTCTGATCAACCCAAATTATTGGGTGCACCAACCGATTTTGATATTCATATTCGTGAATTCCAGCCGCGGTTGGGTGCAGGCTTTATGGTCGCGTTAACTGGCGCAATTTTAACAATGCCCGGCTTACCAAAGCAGCCCGCTGCCTTAAATATGACGATCTCAGACGACGGCGTCATTGCCGGTATCTTCTAAATTAACGACAGACATTAAACTTGTATTTTCAAAAACCTTGAGAAGGAGCCGTGGGGAACCACGAATCGCCATGCTATTTTATTGGATTTTCATTCTTTTATTAGTTGCTGTCGACCAAAGCATTAAGTATTTCATCGCCACGCAATTTGCATTGGGCAGTACACATGCTTTTATTCCGGGTGTACTCTCTTTAACAAGTCTGCGTAATAATGGGGCGGCTTGGTCCATTTTATCCGGTCGTATTGATATTTTTATCATTATCACTATCGTTGCGGTGGCCGTTCTACTTTATGCGATGTGGCGTTTGTCGACACATCGTCTCTATATGTGGGGGATCAGCCTGATGATGGCCGGCACGTTAGGCAACTTTATCGATCGGTTGCGCTTAGGCTATGTGGTTGATATGTTTCAATTTGATTTCTTAAAGGGATTTCCCATCAGTAATTTTGCCGACTGGTGCCTCACGTTTGGTGTAATTTTACTGATTGTCGCCGTCATGACAGATCGAGACGACTCACCGACTGGACCACGACATGCCGCTGGTCACGGACGGCATTAGGAGGCTTCAATGGCTAAAAATCAAGTAAATAAGCCGTTGGGCGATAACAATTTATCGGACAAACAAGTTTTTGTTGTTGCTGAAGGTAATCAGAGTCAACGTTTCGATAAAACGCTCAGCCAGCTAGCCGGAATTACCCGTTCACAGGCGCAAATTGCCATTAATGACCGGCAAGCGCTTATTAATAATCGGCCACAGAAAAATCGCTTCGAAGTTTCGATTGGTGATCAAATCACTTATCAACCAGCTTCAGTGACCCCAATTGCGTTAGTGCCGGAACCGATCGACTTAGATATCGTCTATGAAGATGACGATGTGTTAGTGGTTAACAAGCCTCAGGGAATGGTCGTTCATCCGGCGCCAGGTCATCCAAATCATACGCTAGTCAACGCATTACTCGCACATTCGCCCTTATCATCAATTAATGGCAGTTTGCGGCCCGGCATTGTGCACCGGATCGATAAGGATACCTCCGGGTTATTGATGGTTGCTAAAAATGATATTGCTCAGCAAAGCCTGACAGCTCAATTGAAAGCGAAGACTAATGAGCGACAATATGTGGCGTTAGTTCATGGTGTCATCAAGGAAAACGAAGGCACGATTGATGCACCTATTGGTCGGTCACCCAAGGATCGCAAAAAAATGGCCGTCGTGAAAGATGGTCGGCATGCAATCACGCATTTTAAAGTGCTAAAACGATATCCTAAGTTCACGTTGGTCAATTGCCGTCTTGAAACTGGGCGTACCCACCAGATTAGGGTACACATGGCTTACATTGGTCACCCACTGGCGGGGGACCCGCTTTATGGGCCTAAGAAAACCTTACCAGGACAGGGGCAGTATTTGACGGCGCAGACACTTGGTTTTAAACAACCACGAACAGGTGAACTTTTGCGCTTTGAAATACCGTTACCCGCGTGGTTTACTCAGATGTTAGATCAACTAGACGCACAGACACAGTCATAATTAATAGTGGAGGCTCAAAATATGTCAAAAGAGGTTGTTGATGCGATGGCAATGCAACGCGCGCTGACACGGATCACGTACGAAATTATTGAACGAAATCGCGGTATTGGAAATTTAGTTTTAATCGGCGTTAAAACTCGCGGCGTGTTTTTAGCTCAGCGCATCGCATCACGCTTACATCAACTGGAGAATACCGTCGTTCCGGTTGGGAAATTAGACGTTAGTGGTTATCGTGACGACATTCATCATAAAGAACCAGCGACGAAAAGTGCTATCACGAATTTGAATACGCCGATTACAGATAAAAAAGTCGTACTAGTTGACGATGTGTTATATACCGGACGGACAATTCGTGCAGCCTTAGATGCCATCATGGACTTAGGCCGACCTAATAGCATAAATCTTGCCGTATTAGTTGATCGTGGGCATCGTGAACTTCCAATTAGGGCCGATTTTGTTGGTAAGAATATTCCAACAGCTCAAAACGAGCATATTCGGGTTGCGGTTGACGAGATCGACGGAAAAGATAGCATTGAGATTGTCACCAACGATTAGGACTTAAGCAAGGTGAGAAAGGACTGAGAAGATGGCAGAACGCTACTTAATTCTCTCAGACGGTACCGCTTATAAGGGTCAGGCCTTCGGTTCACCTGCAACAACCAGTGGCAACATTGTTTTTAACACGAGTGTTACTGGTTACCAAGAATTGCTGACTGATCCAATTTATCATAATCAAATCATTGTTTTCACGACGCCAACAATCGGCGCCGTGGGCGTTAACCATGAGAGTTATGAATCAATTTTACCAACAACTAAAGGGGTCGTTGTGCGGGAGGTTGCTAATGTTTCAACTAATCGACAGCGTTCGCTAAGTTTGGACCAATTTTTACGGGTGCACAACATTCCTGGTATTTCAGGGATTGATACGCGGCAATTGGTTCGCAAGCTTCGTCGTAACCCCGGACTTAATGCAAGCATTGTGGATGTTGCGGACGAGCACGCCTTCGATCAACTTAATGCAACGGTTCTCACTAATCAACAGGTCGCTCAAGTCGCCACACCTCGCCCGTATGCTAATCCGGGAATGGGCCACAATATTGTGGTGATCGATTTTGGTTTAAAGAGTGGCATTTTAAGAGAACTGGCGGTCCGCTCTGCTAACGTGACCGTGGTGCCGTTCACTAGTAGTGCTGAGGAAATTCTTAATTTGGATCCAGATGGAGTCGTCTTATCGAGCGGTCCTGGTGATCCGCGGGATTTGTCAACTGATATTTTGACCATGATTCAGCAAATACAAACCCGAGTGCCATTGTTAGGTATCGGACTTGGCCATGAATTATTTGCTTTAGCCAATGAGGCGAAAATCACGCGTTTACCTGTGGCACACCAGGGGATGAACCATCCAATTCGCGAAATTATTACCAATCAAATTATGTATGCAGCTCAAGCTGAGGAATTCGGGGTTGATCGGGAAAGTATTGATCGTAATCAATTGTTGATTACGCATATTGACCTGATCGATGGGTCAATTCAAGGATTACGGCACCGGGATTATCCCGCATTTTCCGTACAATTTTTCCCAGATGCTGCCCCAGGGCCGTGGGAGACCACGCAAGTCTTCGATGACTTCATTGAGTTAACTGGAATTCGAGGTGATCGATTCTAATGGCAGAATCCACGCAGACAGACACATCACAAACCAGTGCACAACAAACAGCATTTAGTGAAGCTGCTCGCACTGCCGAAATCAAAACAAGTACTCATCAACGCATTCTTATTTTGGGTGATGGCCCCAATGGTTTCGGTCATGAGAGTGAGCTTGATGCGGCCACGTATCAGACCTTACTGGTTCTCAAGCGACGCGGTCTTGACGCAGTGTATTTGAATAATAATCCTTATTCCTTTTCGATGGATAATGCGTGCGGTGCCACGGTTATCGCCGGTGATCCGAGTGATCCAGCGGTTGTTCGGCAAGTTATTGAGAGTGAAAACATCACCACCTTGTTAGTCACTGTGGGTGGTTTAACCGCCATGCGCACAGTGGAGGAATTAATTGCCCATGATTATTTGGATGACAAACAGATTAATGTGCTAGGCACGCCGTTAACTACTGTGCGACTCATTAACAATCCTTCTTTGATGAATCAAGCACTACGCGATCTCGGTGAACCGGTGATTCAATCACAGGTCGCTAGTGACACTTCAGCGGCTTTTGATTTCGCACGACAGGTCGGATTCCCGGTGATTGTTAAATCAGTTGCTCCCAAAGGTGAGGGAGATCGAGTACTCGCTGAAACAGCCGATCAACTAGATGGTGCCTTAACCGCTGCCTTTGACCGATCACGAACAAAACAGGTCATTATTGATCAAAGCATCGTCGAACTAAAAGAAGTATCATTTGAAGTCATGCGTGACATTCGTGGCACGGAATTACTACTTGGCGCTACCGAGGATATGGATCCGGTTGGCATTCATGCGGCTGATTCGATTGAGCTAACGCCCATCCAAACCCTGACAGATCGTGAGTATCAAAAATTACGACAGGCTGCTTTCCGTGTTGCACGCCAGCTGCATATTGTCGGAGTTCTGCATGTTCAATTCGCACTCGATCCAGCGGCTGATCGTTACTTCATCATGAAGGTCAATCCATACTATGATCGCGTTTCCGCCCTCCTGGCAAGGGCCAGCGGTTATCCGATTGCTCAAGTTGCGGCCAATGTGATGACTGGTGTGCCATTGCCTGAGGTAAAGTTACCCACCGGATTTGCTAAACGAACAGCCTTAATTGAACCTGTTTTGGACCATGTTGTGGTTCGGTTTCCAATTTTTGCTTTCGATGAAGCGGAACGCCGTGGGGTCAGTGTGGATCGTCAATTAACGACGGTCCAAAAATCGGTTGGCACGACTCTTGGCATCGGTCGTTCCGTGGAGGAAGCCTTGATCAAGGCCATGCGTGGCGCACACTATCATGATCGTGACTTTGCCTTTGATGCCTTAGCCAAACTGTCGGATAATGCCTTGATCCAACAGTTGATTCATCCATTGGATAATCGAATCATGCTTTTATTAGAAGCCATTCGTCGAGGTTATCAGTCTGATGAGTTGGCTGAGTTAACTCAGATCAATGAATTTTATTTTAATAAGTTGCGCCATATTTATGAACTAGAAATTGATGTCGCTGCTCATCCGCATGATAACCACTGGTTAGCCCAGGCGAAGTATTACGGATTTAGTGATGGTCTGATCGCACAATTGTGGCACACTCACGCCGATGCAATCATGAACGCCGCACAAGCCGCCGGTATTCAGGCAACTTTTAAGACAGTTGAGCCAACTGCTGGTGAGTTTTCTGAAGCGGTGCCAGCTTTTTATTCGACCTATGAGTTAGAAAACGAAAGCTCACCCTTATCAGACCAAGCAGCACTCGTTGTAACGACCGGACCTTTTCGACTAGGTGATGGTGCGGCTGGCGACTATGTCATGAGTACAGTCGTCAGTGAATTGCATCAGCAAGGAATTAAAACCATTGTGGTTAACAATAATCCGAATGCGATTAGTCTTATTCCACAATTGGCGGACAAACAGTATCTCGAACCGCAAGAAATTTCTGACATCATGACATTGGTTGATTTGGAGCGGCCCAAGTGGATCTTTGTTCCTGGCAATCGGCTGAAGTTGATTGGTGCCTTGCGGCTACATCATGAAAATGTTGTTGTAATCAATAAGGATAAGGCCCTCAATCCGGTGCAGGATGGGGCACACTTCTTATCCAGAATTGTCTACCATTCGAATAAAATTGGCGTCAACGATCCGCAAGAAGTCGGTCAACTAGCTTATGACCAACCAATTCACACACTTAAAGCGCAACCACAGGGCATTCCTGGGATTGCAGCCGAACCAGGTGCGATGCGACATTCAGGTTTCTACAGTACTTTGTTCTCGGCATTTAGCGGTCACTCACGTATGATTACCACGGCATTGCCGTTTACCGAACTGGCCTTGTTAAATAAGGGGACCGGAATCAATTGGATTCGCTTATTGGTTCGTGCACTGATTAACAAAACCACCAGTGCCGATCGCACTCACCTGGGCCAAGGCGCGTTCAAAACACTCACGGCAGCGGATATTTCAATGACCGACTTACCGACTGATATCGATATGCGCTGGCGTCCCAATCTGCCACTTACTAGTCCACAATTTAGACTGGGAGCCAAACTCGTCATCGCGTTTCCCGGCGAATTACACATGACTTGATTTCACTAAACAGACATCAGGCTTGTGTAGCTCGACAATCAGGGACGCTGCAGCCTAAGTTAAGCTCATTAAAAACGATGCTTACGGGCTAAATCAATTTAATAAAAAAGTAGGTCCAAATGCGGTGATTTGCATTTTGGACCTACTTTTTTATTCATAATCAACTTATACCGTTGAGATTCAGGTCTGTTGACTAACGCTCGATGGCCAAACGGTTTAAACCATTGATGCCAGACCGAATTTTCAAAGCCGAAAACGGATTAACCATGAAGTTGATCAACGATATGCGCATCAGGGGTGACAAATAAAGTTCGTTGCCCCTCATAGATCACAAATCCAGGTTTTGCCCCGTTAGGTTTTCGAATCTTTTTGACGGGTACGTAGTCTACCGGTACACTCGCTGAAGCCCGGGCTTTGGAGAAGTAAGCGGCTAACAAAGCAGCCTCGGTCAGTGTTTGTTCTTGGGGGGTGGCTTGATGAATAATGACATGCGAGCCGGGCAAGTTCTTGACATGAAGCCAAATGTCATTTTTGTTGGCCGTGTGAAGCGTTAATTTATCATTTTGCAGATTGTTTTTACCCACTGAAATCAAAGTGCCATCGCTAGCGTGAAATTGTTCGGGCTGACTAATCTGTAAACGCGGTTTCTTGCGACCCTTAGTCTTAGGTAATCGAATATAGCCTTGTTGCTGTAATTCAAGGCGAATTTCGTTAATGTCTTTAGGACTGGCCAGTTCAATTTGAGCCTGAATATTTTCTAAATAGCTAATTTCTGCCTCAGTTTTTGTCATTTGATCGTTCACGTAAGCAACGGCGTTCTTCAATTTCTGATAGCGATTAAAATATTTTTGAGCATTCTGGGAAGGGCCGATTTGATTTGAAAGACTGATCTTTAATGGCCGATCCTCATCGTAAAAATTAGGCAATTGAATTTCGGTCATGCCGCGAGTCACTTGGCCTAAATAGGTCGTTAACAGCTCACCCTTAACGCGATATTCGTCAGCATGATCCGATTCAGCCAAAGTTTCTTGTAATTTTTTCAACTTCGTTCGATTTTTCTTCAGCTCATTGCGAACAATGTGAATTAAATTGCCGGCCTGTTCATTAACTCGTTCCCGCTCTGCTCGATCTTGATAGAAAAAGTCTAATAATTGGCTTAAACTAGCAAACGACTGTGACCGGAGCGTGGCATATTCGATTGCGATTGCACTGAAAGCCGTTTTTCCAGCAGTTGTCTCAGTTAAAGTTGGCACAGGGTGATCAAACTGATTGAAGAAAGCGTGAAAATTTTGCTCGACGGATTGCGAATTATTATGCAATGCCTGCGCCAATAATAATGCCGTATCATGTGCTAAGCCCTGAAATGTTAGCTGTAGTTGTTTGGCCAACACTTCAGCGGCCGGGAAATCATGCACTAGCGTTTCGATATTGTCAGCGCTGACAAAAGGATTGACCGTATTTTGAGCCGGTGGTGCTTGATAAGTGGCCCCCGGCAGCAGCGGTCGCACGCGGTTTTGGTCAGGATTCACATGTTTAATCAGATCTAAAATTCGCTGATCACCTAGATCTAACAAAAAGAGATTACTGTGTCGGCCCATCATTTCAAGCACTAGGCTGATCTGTTGACGATCACCTAATTCGTTACGTGTGTTGAAGTTCAAGCGGACAATTCGATCATTGTCCACTTGAACCAATTCAGCCAAGATCGCACCATCCAAATACTTACGTAACATCATCGTGAAATTGGTTGGGGTCGCCGGATTGGCGTATGGAATCTCAGTAATTTGAATGCGAGCATAGCTAGGGTGGGCGGATAGTAATAATGGATAATTTTTCGATTGGCTACGAATCGTTAACATCACTTCATTAGGATAGGGCTGTGATATTTTGGCCACCCGGCCACCTGTTAATTGCTGACTCAATTCGTGGACCATTGCATGTGTAAAAGCGCCATCAAATGACATGCCGCTACCTCCTTTTAATCCGTTCAATTTAACTCAATGATAATTATTATAAGCGTCGATAAATAACAACGCAAAACAAAGAATTGCTAATGGCAACTTGTAAAATGCAATTTCGTTATTGTATAATGCAATATAGATTAAGAAAATATTATGATTGCAGGTGACTTCATGAAACCAAGCTTGTCAGCACTCCAGGATAGCGAAAAAATTCATCGAACTCAATTATTGGCCATTACTAAAATGCAACAGCTAACGATTGCTGAATGGCAGCTATTGGCCAATCTAGATCAAGGCTATACGACGCAAGAACAACTTGCTACCGCCACTGAACTCGATACCTCAACGCTGAGCCGTCAGCTTAAGAGTTTAGGTAACAAGGAAATGATTGACAAGGAAGCAACAGGTCGCGATCACCGCCAGCTGATTTACTCAGTTACACCAGCCGGTAGTGCAGCGCTGACCGCGATTAACGCTGCAGCGGAGAAATTGACTGAGCAAGTGTTCGACAAATGGACAGATGAGGAAAAAAACTTACTTCAAATCCTCCTGAATCGGTTAGAAACGAGCTTATCTCGTTTATCCCAAATCGAGTAACGTTTTAGCTAATTATTTATGAAAGGGGAAAAGCGAATGAGTACAACGCGATTAGTCGTCATTTCTTTAGATGCGCTGGGTGCCGATGATTTACGAGATCATCTGCATGAGTTGCCTCATCTGGCTCAATTAGTTGCCACGGGCACACATGTCAAAACGGTCATGGGAATTTACCCGACCTTGACTTACCCATCACATACAACGATTGTGACTGGCATGTGGCCTAAGCATCATGGCATCGTTAATAATACCAAACGCCAACCACAACGGCGCTCACCAGATTGGTTCTGGTATCGAAAAGCAGTTAAGGTGCCGACCATTTATGACCTTGCTCGCCAAGCTAATTTAACAACAGCTGCTTTTTTATGGCCAGTTACGGCCGCGGCGCAGATTAATTGGAACGTGGCGGAGATTTTCCCCAATCGAATTTGGACGAATCAATACTTGGTCTCTTTTCGGGCTAGCTCACCGTTATTTTTATTACATATGAATGCGAAGTATGGCGGATTACGCCGTGGCATTCACCAACCCCAGCTAGACGACTTCATTACGGCTGTCACTGCAGATACGTTGCTCCGTCATCGGCCAAATTTAACATTGGTCCATTTGGTCGACATGGACAGTATGCGACATCGTTACGGTGTCCGTTCACCTGAAGCCATGGCAGCTTTAAAGCGCCTAGATAAACGTGTCGGTCGATTAATCGACGCAACCAAACAGGCGGGAACATTTGCTGAGACGAATTTTGCTATTCTCGGTGACCACTATCAAATTGACGTGACCAAGATGATCCACCTGAATCATTTGTTTGCCGAACAAGGTTGGTTACAACCAAACAAGCGTGGCGGCATTCGTAGGTGGCAAGTCTTAGCAAAAACGGCGGACGGCTCAACATATGTTTACATCAAAGAGCCGACTCTGCTTAAAAAAGTTCGCGACCTCATTGGATCAGTCAACGGTGTGACCCGTATTTATTCGCATTCCGAGCTGATTAAAGCTGGTGCCGATCCGCAAGCAGCCTTGATGGTGGAGGCCCAAGCTGGCTATTACTTCACCGATGAAGTTGCGGTAACGGCCACGGTTGAATGTGTTAATCCACACGATATTGGTTCGCCAGATCGTTATCGAGCGGTTCATGGGTATTCGCCACAGAAACCAGATTACGCAACGACGCTGATCCTAAATGGACCCGACATCAAAAGCGGTTACGAAATTGCTACAGCCCGTTTAATTGATGAGGCGCCAACTTTCGCACGGTTGCTAGGGTTGCGGTTTCCACAGCCAACTGATGGGAGCGCCCTGGATGATGCATTTAATTAAAGGTTAATTAAGGAAACCTGGTGGCGCCAGGTTAGGCATGCATGGGAGGGGCCCAGAGAGTGACTAAATCAAACACATTTACGAAAGCAGAGTGGAGCTGGATCTTTTATGATTGGGCCAATTCTGGTTACGGCATCATCGTGGTGACAGCGGTGTTGCCGATTTTCTTTAAACATATCGCCGCTTTAGACGGCCTTGCACATACAACGGCAACCGCCTACTGGGCTTATGCAGATACTTTTGGCACACTAATTGTTTCATTACTGGCACCATTACTGGGCGCGTTAGCTGATTATCAGCATTATAAAAAGCGCTTATTTGCGTGGTTTACTGGTCTGGGTATCATAACGACTGCTGGAATGACCCTTATTCCACAGCAGGCTTGGTTATTACTCCTTGGCATCTACATTTTGACTGCCATTGGGTACTCCGGTGCAAATATTTTTTATGATAGCTTCTTAACTGATGTCACAACTAATCGACGGATGGATCGTGTTTCCTCAGCGGGATATGGTTTTGGCTACGCTGGTGGGGTGGTTCCATTTATATTATTTATGGTGGTGCAGTTGTCGCATGGTTTCCATATTTTGTCGACCCGTGGCATCGTTAATTTTGCCTTTTTATTGGCCGCCCTTTGGTGGTTGGTTTTTAGTTTACCAATGTTTAAACATGTGCATCAACTGCATTTTTTACCGCCAGTGGAGCGACCAATTCGAACAAGTTTGCACCGGCTAAAACAAACGGTGAGTCACATTAGACAGTATCGACAAATCGCTATCTTTTTACTCGCTTATTTCTTTTACATTGATGGCGTTGATACGATCTATACGATGGCTAGTCCATTTGGCTTAGACATGGGGGTTAAAACGGATGAATTAATCATCGTCTTGTTGGTAGTTCAACTCGTGGCTTTCCCATTTACACTAATCTATGGTTGGCTAGCTAAGCGATGGGGCACAAAGCGTGTCTTAATGGTGGGTGTGCTCATTTACCTGGGCATTTGTCTTTATGCCTTGATGATTCATAACGTCATTGGCTTCTGGGTCCTAGCGGTTCTGGTCGGAACTTCTCAAGGAGGGGTGCAGGCCTTAAGTCGCAGTTACTTTGCCCAACTTGTGCCTAAGGAGCAGGCTAGCGAATTTTTTGGTTTTTATAACATTTTCGGTAAATTCTCGGCAATTATTGGTCCAGCCATGTTTGGGATCGTCGCCCAGCTCACCGGCCGCTCACAGATGGGGGCGAGTTCGCTGTCACTGCTGTTTTTAATCGGTTTGGTTTGTCTTTGGCTGCTGCCCGCACAAAAGGGTGAGCAACGCTAGTTACTATTTTTTAGGTGTGGTAGAATTGACGAATACTTTTCGAAAAAGAAGGTCGACGACGTTATGAAGATTGCCGTGGTTACAGATAGCACTTGTTATCTGTCCCAAACTGAAATTGCCGATAACCATATCCATGTCATTCCCATTCCGTTTGTTGTAGATGGGAAGACTTTCAACGAGGGTGTTGATATTTCCACGGAAGGGTTTTACCAATTACTACGAGAATCCAAATCATTTCCTAGTACATCGCAACCCCCGTTAGGTTCAATGATTGAGCTGTATAATCATTTAGCCGATGAAGGTTATGACACAGTCATCAGTATTCACTTGGCTAGCACAATTTCAGGCTTTGTTGGTTCGTTACAGGGCGTCGCTGCTGAAGTCGCGGATCGGATTCGGGTGATTCCGTACGATTCACAAATTACGGTTCGCCTGATGGGGTATTTAGTCCTCGCAGCCGCTCGTATGGTACAGTCTGGGGCTGATCCGGATGAAATTGTGCACCAACTAGACAAAATTCGGGCCACCATGGGGGAATACTTTGTTGTTGATGATCTGCAAAATCTCGTTCGGGGTGGCCGGTTGTCCAATGCCTCAGCTTTTATTGGCTCTGTTTTAAAAATCAAACCCTTACTGACTTTTGATGATCAAACACATGAGATCGTAGCCTTTGAAAAAGTGCGCTCCACTAAAAAGGCATTAGCCCGCGTGGAAACACTCTTTTCAGAGGCCCAGGCGCAGGTTGATTATCCGCTCCGCGGCATCGTGATTCATGCTAACGATCCCGTTGCTGGGCAGACCTGGCGAGATAAACTAGCCAAGCAATTTCCCTCGATGCCATTTGACCTCAGTTATTTCGGGCCAGTCATTGGCACCCATTTAGGTGAAAAGGCCTTGGCCTTGGCCTGGATGATTGATATCGATCAGATGGATCATTTGAAGTAACAGCTAGTTAAACCCGAGAAAACAAACACCTTATCCCCGCATAGTTGTGGGAATAAGGTGTTTTTTTGAGGCAGTTCGCATCTGAAATTGTAATGCTTAGCATTTGGTCAAAATTCATTGCCGAAATTGAGGCAGTTTTGTATCGGTCGTCGTGATATCAATAAAACGAGCTTCTTGAGGATCGTCGTTAACCGCTTTTCGCAATCGATTCCGAGCAGCCTCGGCCAACGGCAGTTTGAGCAAGGATTCGGTTGCCGCCAGCAATTCATCTACATCTGCGACAGAGTCTTTCAGAGGGCGCGGATTTGTTTGATCTAATGCACGAATCACCACTGGTTTTAGGGGACCGACTTGGAGTAAATCAAGGACCGTTTCATAGTCAATGCCATACGCGTCGGCCAAATCGAGGGTCTCACGAATACCGGCCTCAGCTGCCATGATTCCAACATTAGTAATCAATTTGAGTTTGGCACCATTTCCTAATGCACCAGTATATTTAACGTTGCCCAACAAACTCAAGATGGGTGAGACAACTTCGAAGGCCTTGGTTGGTCCAGCGGCGATTAAATTAAGCTGAGCTTCGCGAGCGTATCGAACACCGCCAATCATTGGAACATCTAATAATTTGGTCGTCGTTGGCATGGCTTGATTAATGGTGAAAATTTTCTCTGGATCAAGTGTCGAAGTGATGATCAAAATACTGTCCGGTTGCAAATAGTTGATGATGCCTGGCGTTTGATTATCGCCAAGATGTAAGGCTAAGACGTCCTCAGACATGACCGAAGTAATAACCACTTTAGCCGCCTTAACGACATTTTCTAAGGAGGTTCCCACGATAATGCGGTCACTTTCAATCGCCGCCATTTTATCCGAATCGCGATCCCAAACTGTGACGGTGTGGCCTGCCTCAGCTAAGTGTGGCACCATCTGACTACCCATATCGCCAATGCCAATAAACGAAATATTCATATCAATCAACTTCCTCTCTTGATTAAACTAACTAAACGGACCGCTTTCTAAGATGATGTTGGAAAAAGGGGTCATTTCTCCTGTTCGAATGACTGCCGAGGCTTGCCCGAGCCGTTGCTTGAAAACACTGTGTGGAATAAAAACGATCGGGATTTTCGGCAATAGATGCTTAATCGTAGTCAACTGCTGCGGATTGACCGTTTTAATTTCTTCAGCGACATAGACACGCTCAACGGATAACTCAGTTAAAACATTTTGCAAAACATCGCTAAAAGTCGGCACTTGCCTAGTGATAGCGACATCAATTTTAGGAACTTGTTTTGGAATTGGTAAGCCCACATCGCTTACGACTAGCCAATCGGTGTAGCCAAGTTCAGCAATTGCCGTTGCAATCTGACCATTAATGACCGGTGTGCGTTTCACAGTGATTACCTCCTCACATGATTTTATCAACCTAAATCACCGTCACCATCATATAAATTCACCGTTTTGTTTGCTATTTTTAGTAATTGTGAATTAACAAAACAACGCCAATTAAAAACGCGTGGGCACTTGAAGATCAGCACGCCAACGCGTTTTGCACGGTTTCATTTAATGTTGTATTGATTTGAACGAAATTAATGATTCATTTTGGCCCCTTGGTTAACGTAACTCAGTGTCCCAATTGGACCGGACACCTGTAGCTTGCCGTGCTTATAGATCAATTTCGTCACAGCAGCATTTTTCAATGGTTTACCGTCATATTTGGAACTCATCGTGGATAAGTATTCATTGATTGACATGCCAGAGCTCACAACTAGCACGTTACCACCGCCATTTTTAGCCGTGGTTTTAGCGATATGATTCAGTTCAGTTGTCATCCGTTGTTGCACTGCTTTGGCACTCTCAGCACGGTCTGCAGTCGCCAACTTAGTTTGTTGACTGTTTTCAGCATCTAGCTTGTGGTAAGCATCTTGTAGTTTATTCCAGTAATCTTTGCCCGTTTTTTGCATAAATTCGTCACCATTCTGGTAACCATCTACCTGGGCAAGTTTGTCATTATCCGCAGCAATGGGGTCACCTTCAAAGCTACCATAACCACCTTCACGTAGGTCCTTATTTTGGGTCACATGAATTTTTTTATTACCAGAGTATCGCAACACCTCTTGGGCAGTAACTGTTTGACGGGTTAAATTACCTGAATAGGCAGCCTTAAAATCAGTATGTTTTAACCCTCGGCCTAAGTTGTCAGCCACCTCAACACCATTCTTGGTTAACGGAAAATCACTCCAACCTTGAACGCGCATCATCACGTTGGCGGTTGTCTCACCATGACGTGTAAGATAAATCGTAACGGGCTTGCTACTAGCTAAAATTGGCTGCGGTCGATATGTACCCACCGCAAAGGCTAGGCCGGCAGTTATTGTCGTCAATAAAAGTGCAAAGCGTTGTTTGAATGACATTTGAACACCCCTCAAATATGTTTTTTAGAAACCGCTTACTCATATCCTATCAGAGATTTTTCAGTCAGAACGAATGATTAGAGAGTTCTCTAAAAGTACGCGGCTTCCTATCATTATTTGTTAATCCGTCCGGTTTGAAATGCGCAAGCCGACAGGTCATAATGAGGTTATCAGTCATATTTACTTCTGGAGGTTAAAATGATGCAGCCAATGACGACAACGGTTTCATTAATCAACGATGTCAAGATGCCACAACTTGGCGTCGGCGTTTTCCAAGTTACCGATCAAAAATTAGCTTACCAAACCGTAACCACCGCTTTAAAAATCGGATATCGGCATATCGACACGGCCAGTTACTATGGCAATGAAGCCGCAGTGGGACAAGCGGTTAGTGAAAGCCATCTACCAAGAACTGATCTCTTCATTACCTCAAAGCTGTGGAATAATGTCCGGGGCTACGATGAAACAATTCAGCAGTTTCAAACAACGTTAACCACAATGGGATTGGACTATTTAGATCTATACCTTATTCACTGGCCAGCACCAGGTTATGAAAGTGCTTGGCGAGCCATGGAAGATCTGTACCACGATGGTCAGATCCGGGCAATCGGCGTGGCAAACTTTGAACCTGCCCACATTGAGCACCTGATGAGCACAGCCAATGTGCCGCCGATGGTCGATCAAATTGAAACTCATCCATATTTTCAGCAAACTGAATTGCACGATTATTTAAAAACCAACCAGATTGTTCATGAAGCTTGGAGCCCCTTAGGTGGGGGAAAGAGTCATGAGTTACAAGATCCAGTGATCCAAGGTATGGCAACCAAACATCAAGTGACACCGGCCCAAGTAATTTTGCGATGGCAACTGCAACGAGGTGAAGTTGTCATTCCTAAATCGATCCATGAAAAGCGGTTAATTGAAAATCTTAATTTGGCAGATTTTTCATTAACGACAGCGGACATGACCAAATTGGCCGAATTAGATCGTGGGGGACGGATCGGCCCTGACCCTTTTGATCAAGCATTTTTGCAACGATCGAGTCAATATGCGGATTGGCGCCACTAGCTGGGAGGACCGAAAATGACCATTAACGTAGGTGTTGAAGATTATCAGGAACACTTTGGTCAGCCCACGCATGACGATCAACGACTATTTGAACTACTAACAGTTGGCGTATTTCAAGTCGGCCTTAGCTGGCGAATAGCTGCCAGTAAGTTACCGGTGTACCGTCGAGATTTCGCTGGTATGCAAATTTCGCAAGTAGCTGCTCTAGATGAGCCAGACATTGAACGAATTTCTGCCGATCCAGAAATGATTCGGAATCCACGAAAAATTCGCGCCGTTATCCAAAATGCTAGGGCGATTCGAACCATTCAAGAAAGTGGTACAACATTTGCCGATTATATGTGGGGCTTTGTCAACTTGATGCCAGTAATAACAGACGATTCGACGCTGACGCATTCACGATTTGCCAGTTTGGTTGCTAAACAAATGAAGCAACAAGGGTTTACTTTCGTTGGCCAAACGGTGACGCACATGTTCATGAAAGCAGCGGGGATCATCCAATCATGAGATATGAGATTTTTGATTGTCGTTTAACTTCACCACAGCGTTTTTACAGCAAGAGTGACCAGATCTGCCACAATGGCAACAGGGGTAAGATCCAGTGATTCAATACCTGTTTTAACCAATTGCCCACTCGGGATGTCTTTAACGCTGGTGGGGTAGAAATCGTCGTTTGTTGGTCAACGGCCGGTAGACTAACGGCATTAAAAGACTGTGGCGTCAAACGAACTTGGTAGGCTTGATGACCAGATACAACTGTAATTTTCTCAACGTGGCGGTGGCGGTTATTGATCAGGAGTCGAACGCTATGATCTGGTTGTTGAATTGCTGTTTGATCAATGCCAGTAACATTACTGCGGCTCTTGACACTCACCGTACCTGGTTGAACATCGCGACTGACGCGTTTTAAAATATAATAACTTGGGTTAATCACGACTCGTTCATGTGAAGTGCCAGGATGCAACACATTAATCGGTGCACTGCATGGATTAGTGACCTTATGGGTTGGACCACCGGCGCCGTTTAAAACAAGATTCCAATCTAGATAACCAGTTACGTCATGATTGAAATCGTTAATCATGTCGTAACTGTATCGGGCAGCGGGCGTCCAGCTATGCAACCAAACGCCACGTTCTTGAGTTGCTTCTGTTGCCATAATCTGCTGCGTCGGTTCCTGTCGATGAAAAGTAGTTAAATTGGTAAAATTATCGTCCCAGGCGGGCTGCTTGAATAAGTTGCCCAAGGCCATCTGGGGGTCAAGATTCGCGGCATACCAATGGACGCCAATTCCGGTAACGTATTTTTTCACGCCTGGGTGACGATAAAATGCCGTCGTCCACTGATTAAAGCCCATCATGACCGGTTCAGTCTGATTACTGCGAACATAATCCCAGACGATTATTTTGGTAGGTAAACCAGCTTGTCGCAACTTGGGACCTAGATCATGAGTAATGAAGGACGCTGCCTGATCTGGCGACCAGGTCATTGACTCCCATGCTGAACTCGCTTGTAGTTCGTTTTGCAAAGATAGTGTCTCGATATTAATCCCATAAGCACGTTGATTTTGCAAATACTTGACTAAATACGCGGCATAAACCGTCTTCATCGAGGGTTTTAGCTGATTATTGACCAGAAAATCTTGTCCGGCCCGACGTTGACTCACTTTCATCCAAGCAGGTGGTGCCCAAGGAGCCGCTGATAATGCCAGGTGCGGTTGAATCGCTTGAATCTGTTGTAACATGGGCCGGATGTTGCGATTTTCTGCTTTCATTGAAAAATGACGCAAGCTTGGATCTGACTGTTTGGACTCATAATCATAATTAAATGTTGAAAAATCACAGGAGCCGATCGTTAAGCGAACGTTGGTATAGTGGGCACCGGTTGAACTAAAGTAGGCGTGTAAAATTTGTCGACGATGCGCCGGTGTCGTCTGACGCAATACAGCGGCCGCACTATCAGTTAACGCACCACCAACACCGGTCATGTGCTGGCGTCGCTGATGAGGCAAGACTTGAATGTAGCGTGTATTGGCGGGGAGTTGCTTCATTGTGGTGCCATGAACTTGATGAACGCGATCCCGTTGACCAGCCTGGTTGGTTGTTCTCATAGAAGTGGTTAAGTTGGCCGATTTTAAGGGAACGCTTCTTAAAACGTGGGGTCGGACAAGACCTAATACCGCAATTGTTACCACCAATAGTCCGATCATTGTGGCTAGCCAAGGTCGTTTATTCAAGGTGTTCATCTCCTAATCAGTTTTGATATTAGCCAGCATTGCTGGAAATAACTAGGTTTAACTCAGTTTTTAGTCCTTTGTTCGGCACTTAAACTATGGTTTTTGATGCAGTCGTTAATTTACGAAAGGGGTTCATTTTATGAAAACTGTTAGTATTAATGGCAAACAATTGCCATCGATTGGGCTTGGGACCTGGCATATGGGAGACCAAATTGGTCAACGTTCACAAGAACTTGCGGCCTTACAGGCGGGAATTTCCGCCGGTGCTAGCGTCATTGACACCGCGGAAATGTACGGTAACGGACGTTCAGAAAAATTGGTTGGTGAAGCCATTCGCAACATGCAACGCGACAGTTTATATTTAATCTCCAAAGTCTTGCCAGAAAATGCTAGTGCAAAACGACTGCCGCAACGACTAGATCGCTCATTAATGGCGTTAGGCACTGATTACCTAGATTTATATTTGTTACATTGGCGCGGAATGATTCCATTGTCCGAAACCGTTCAGGCCTTAGAGGATGCCAAGCAGGCGGGGAAGATTCGTGCTTGGGGCGTCTCTAATTTTGACGTCGACGATCTTCAGGAATTACTGTCGGTCCCACATGGTGAAAACGTCAGCGCTAACGAAGTCCTGTTCAACTTACAAAATCGTGGACCGTTGTTTGACCTGCTACCATGGCAACAACAGCATCAGCTGCCATTAATTGCGTATTCACCGATCGCTCAAGGGGATCAATTAGGCGGACAATTGCGGCAAAACAAAATCTTACAGACAATTGCGCTCGCACACCAGACAACTGTGTTTACCATCATGTTGGCGTGGGTGGTCGATCACCCGCACCGCAAGTCTTGGCCATTCCGCAAACAAGCCAACGCCAGCATGCGTTGGCTAATGTAGCCGCTGGTGAAATTCAGCTAACGGATCAAGAGCGCCAACAATTAACGGCTGCCTTTCCAACCCCGACCCGCAAACAACCGCTGGCGGTATTGTAGCCGATCATTAATTGCCTAGTTGTTAGTCATGACTTTAGTTTAACAGGCGCAGTGAACAATTGGGGGACTTTGTTTATTGGCGATTCAAGATCTGTCAACTATACTGAGCGTGGCGGCGAAAACTGGATTAAGTAACCAAAAATAATGCAAAAATAAATGGAGGCAACAACTATGACAGATAAGAATTGGACAACCGCGCAGCTAGAAGCTTTTAAATCACTGGATGATTTTCACGTCGCGCCATTCCACGAAGACATGAAAACAACTGGCACACCAACTTATATTTGGTCAGTTGTCGTTGGGGATGGTCTTTACATCCGTGCTGGCTACGGTCAAAAATCACGGTGGTTCGCTGCCGCGAAACAGCAACGGGCCGGTAAAATTGAACTCGGTGGTCAAACTTATACAGTCAACTTTCAGTGGATCCCTGAAACTGATGACGAAACCTTAATGACCAATATTGATCAGGCTTATCAAGATAAGTATGGGGCGAAGGATCAAACCTCAACCAACATTATGATTGCTAAAGAACCTGATGGGCCGCGAACGACGACGGTGCGAATTTTGCCGGCATAGGCTTTTTGCGCTTCACGTGATGACATGTAAACGTCAACGTGAAGCATTTTTTATTAGTATAGGGTTATGGGGCTTGATTGAGTTGAGCTTGATTGAGTTGATATGAAGTGAAAAAAGATGACTCGAACGAAAAAAAAGCAACTTATCGGAAGTTTGTTGACAGATTTTTGTTTCATTGCGCTGGCGATTTGGGCACTACTGACAAAGGCATTAAGTGGATGGCTTATGATCGCTGTGATCAGCGGAATCGTCGTTTTTATCGGTCTCAGTTGTCTAACGATTAGCAAGCTAATGAAACAAGGCAAATATTGAAGCACGTTCTGACTATGATTTGAGATGATACAGTTAATAAGCAGGTAAGTCGGATAAGCTAAATTTTTCGCTGAAACTTTTGTAAGCCATTTTCTGGTTTACATAATATATATTATACTAAGTTGTATTTCGAGCTGATTGCATGCCGACCATCTCTAAAAGCCGTTTACTAAAGTTGCACCCACGTTAACGATGGATAAACTTTAGTAAACGGCTTTTTTCTTTTTTTATTGAATCGAATTCCATTATTTTCTATGTTCAAACACACTTGATCAATTAAAATCTTGTTGATAATTACCGCCGCCATCACTATTAGATCCAAAATAACAACGTGGCTCAATTCTGGCCGACTTAAAATCGGCCATCCATCGTTAACCAACTAAACCCAGCAATTTCGTCAGTTGTCTGTAAATCAACAAATTGAACCGAAAATATTAGCAATAATTGCTACCATTTGCTCCGCGCCGGTAGTTAAAGCGATGTTCGAAATCATCAATAACAATGTCAGCAATTTCCTTTTTCAATTTAATTAACCCATTTTATCAATTCAATTATGCTTCTTCGATAGTTCTGCTAAGCGTGCCCGCAATTGGTCATCGTAGGCCGTTAGATACAGACCGTACTTGCCCCGTTTCATCAATACATTGAGCACATTAGCAATGAACATCTTATATTGTTGCTGAGTGAACTTCATATCCGGTCGTTTTTTAAAAATCTCTTTGTGTGAATATTTATCTGGCAAAATGGTCATCGTATCCGTCTTTTGATCATAACCAAAGGATGGACCAATGATCATGCCGACATAGTTTAGATCGAACCCCTGCAACGTATAAATCGTCCCAACCTGGTTGATCGAATATTCCCGCTTGGCCCAGGGCGTTCGCTGTGGATCCCATTCATCCCATGGTAATGAAAAAGAGTCCATTTCGACATTGTGTCGCCCCTCAACCCGTGGGAAGCCAGAGGTCGCCACCATTCGACTCATGCCAACAGTTTTGTTTTTCGCCTTAATTGCTTCAAACATCGCGCCAGCAGTGTCAAAAAACTGGTAATCAAACGGCGGTTGTTCTGGAAACGGCTGTAATGGTCGTTGGGCGGTTAAATCATCGATCCATTTAACCTGCTTCTCAGTGGCCACCATTCGATACTGAAAATTCAGATCAAATTGTTTGAACGGATGCTGCCCAATGGTTTTGAATAACAGATCTTTGGACCAGTACATTTTGGATTGAAAGACTTGGTCGAAATCGTAAACGACTACGACGACTTTGGCTAAATTAATCAGATCTGTGAGCTGATTTTGTCCGCGATAATGTGCGTAGGGTTCAGATTTTGAGTATAACAAATGTGCTTCATCCACAAAAATCACATCGTAGTGTTGATGTTGCTTTTGCGCCTCATTAATTAAGGACGTTGGTCGGCGAATATCACGAAGGTTAATCCCCGCAATGCCAGTCGCTAAATCACGATAGGCTTTGTAGAGTTCGGGATGATTAACGACCAACGCACTTTTATAACGGCCGTCAGCGAGATATTGTTTGACCAAGTCCATCAAAACAACGGACTTCCCTGTCCCAGCTGCCCCTTGAATGATCGCCACAGCGTGCTCAGAGCCAGGCAAAGATTGTCCAATATAGTTGTTTATCTCTTTGATCGTGTGCTGTTGTTCATTTGAAAGTTCAGAAACTAAAAATTGTTCTGCCAAAATTTCGTTCATATCAATATAAGTCCAATTCTAATTTGATTGTTTAAGCGATTAAAAACGACCTCAGCGTTTGTCTTATGCCAAGGTCGAAATTACACGACTCGTTTACACGTTGATTATTTTTTAAACCACTGTCGGATTCGTTGCCACCAAGTTAACTTATCAGCAACTTTAGCCGCATTATTGGCAACCCGCGACTCAGATGTGTGCCGTAAGCTATGCCGCAAGCTTTGGGCTGCTAAAATTTGCGTCTCCGTCAGTGGTTCACCACGTTGACCCACCGGCATCGTCCACGCTGCCGTACTATTGAGGGGACGCAAAATTTCTGGGAGTACCTGTAATGTTGGGTGGACGGTGGCAACCGATCCATTAACCTCCAGACTAAGACGAACATCATAAGTTCCCGGCAATTGGTGATTCGCCGTCGGATCCAGATAAGTCATCGCCGTCCAGCGGGTTCGGTCACGACCATTTTGATCACGTGCTAGCGCGACGTAACGAGCTGGAATGGGATCGCCGTCGCCGACGACAATAATTTGATTATGAGCCGTTAATTCAAAAATGTTTTCATAAGCGGTTCGATGAATGGATTTCCCATGATCTGTATAGGAAATTTCCACCGGATAACGTCCAGCACGATTCCAGTCAACGGCTGACATATCAACAACCGCCTTTTCAGCCGGAATTAAACGCCCATCTGCATCGCATAAAGTCCGAATAAACCGTTCGGAATTTGTTTTAGGTCCATTAACATAAGTCGTCTGATTGGCTGTGATAATTGAGACTAAATTAGGCAAAAGCTGGAGAACTTGATGAGCAGCAGCAGTAATACCATTGACGGTGTAGGTTAACATCGCTCCGTAGCGATTACCGGGCTGGAAACTAGCCACGGGTTCATCAAACACCAGTTGAACGTTTTGACGTGCATCAGGATGTCCAGGATCCACTAATTCACTAACAAACTCACTGCTGACTGGCAAGGATTCACCAGCATGAATCGTCACATCACGACCGGCCAGCGAAAATAGATGTAAGTGAGCGGTCGCGGACACTGTTTTCCCCGGATTAGCATATTGTAAGTTAATGCGATAATTGTCCGGGCGATCCCAGTTGATATTGCTGAGATCAACACTGACTTGGTTGGGATCAATTGCCTGACCGGTTGCATCAAACACCGCTTTCACAAAACTTGTTTTGTTCAGACGCGGACCGCCAACATAACTTGTTTGATCGTTGGCAATGACCGTTGCTTGATTCGTGATAACTCGCAATTGATTAGGCAATTCGGCATCAGCTTGTTCGGTTTGTTTTTGATGTGGATCAATCATGTGAGTCACCTCGAATAAGTTGCGGTCATTGACCGTTTGAAAATATTAAATATTTGCTAAGACCATTGTACTCAATTACGGCGTCAATGACTAGGGGCTTCCCACTGAATCCGATTTATTCGTGCGCCTCCCACTCGTTTTCTAGTGTTGAAAAGAGGACTAGACTTCGAAATTCATGGTTCACTAACACATGATCACGAAGCACGCCCTCTTGTTGCATTCCTAATCGTTGGGCAACCGCTTGGCTCGGATAATTGTCAACATCAGCGCTTAGCATAATCTTGTGGAGATTTAATTCATCAAAGCCGATTGTCAGTAAACGATTGACTGAGCGAGTCATGACGCCATGACCCTGGGCTTGGGCTTTCAACCAATACCCAACTTCGGCATGGTGCTGTTCATGATCAATATGATGTAAATCAATACAGCCAACTGGTAAGCCATCGATGACAATCGTCAATGGTAGCATTTCATTGCTGACAAATTTCTGACGTGCATACCGAATGAATTTCAGCTCATCAGCAACCGTCTGTGTCGCATCAGCCCACGGCATCCATCTTCGGAGTTGCTGACGATCTTGCTCGATAATGTCAAAAAGATAATCCGCATCTTCCTCAGTCATGAGTTTAAGTGCCAGATGCGCGTCTATTTGGTGTGTAAACATAAGCTTAGCCTCCGATAGCCATCCACGAAATTAATTGAGTTCAATTAATCACAACTTTTTGTTTGATAGTTTCTAATTTACCACAAATGCTCAATGATAATCATTCGTATTTAGGCCAGTTGACCACAAAAAGGCACTTCACATGAGGTGAGTGCCCTTCCAAACTGGTTTAATTCACATAGAAATATGATAAGCACAATCAGATGTTGGCTCATTTCAGGGGCCTAACATCCCTTTTAGCCTAAATTTTATCAATGACTGACTCCAAGTAGCTCGAACTATCGGCATGATCATGATGAATCGTGTCATAATGGAACCACCGAATTGATTGATGACCAATTCCGAGATCTTTAAAAATAACATTGATCAATGTACTTTCAACATTAGCAGCGTTGATTTGCTGGAAATGTTTCTTAGATAATCCCGCGGTCGTCAATACTGTTGCGCGTTTAATATTGGTTAGTTTCCCAGTTAACAGCCCATTATCGTCCGAATCGTAAGAAACGTTCGGCAACATGACTCGATCAAGAAAACCTTTTAACATAGCAGGTAGACCATACCACCAGATAGGAAAAATTAAGATTAATTCATCTGTTTTAGCTAACGCTGCTTGATATTTTTCGACGAGTGGATCGGTTGAAATACCTTGATTGTAATTATACAAATCCTGCGACGATAATACTGGGTTGAACGAATCTGCGTAAAGATTCAACACTTGATAATCGTCTTGGTTTTCCTTAAACTTGCCGGTGATTTCATTTAACAAGGCGTGATTTAAACTGCCTTCATACGGATGAGCATAGACAATTGTTTTCAATAAAAATGTCCTCCCTAAATTTGATAAGAAAAATATCTCATATCAAATAATGTCGAACAAGTACGCAATTTATTGTAAGTAACTTACCTAAAGGAGAGTAATACCGTTATGTCTAACGAATTTAAGGACTGCCTTTTACCGGCAGGATTAAGCCAAACTGGCTTTAGCTACACACTTAATGAGATTAGGGGCAAATATAAAGTCAGGATTTTATATCTCCTAAGTATTAACGGCACCTTACGCTTCAATGAATTAAAACACGCCGTCAAATCAATTAGTTTTAAATCGTTAACCAATGCTTTGCAAGATTTAACTAATGATCACCTGATTACCCGCCACCAGTTTCCAGAAATTCCGCCGCACGTCGAATATCAATTATCTCCCCGGGGAGAGTCCTTGCTTCCTGTCCTGGATGCAATCTGTCTGTGGGGTGAAAAACATCAACCGTCAGCTAAGGAAAATCGTTCTTGACTTAAAGTTCACTTGAGGGTGTACGCTAGCCATATCCTAGTAAAAGAAGGTCATCAAATTATGAATGTTTTAGTCGTGGGCGCCACTGGGCGTAATGGAATAGCGGTCGTTAAACAACTGCAAACTCAGGGACATCATGTTATTGCAGCCGGTCATAATCCGGTCAAATTGGCGAATATATCAGCCGTTGAACGGGTGGCCATCGATTTAGTGAATGAAAATGTTTCAACTTTAGTCAAAAAAATGCCCGGAAACATTGATGCGCTCATTTTTACCGCTGGCGCAAGCCAATCTCGGCCACAAGATGCCGTTTGGATCGATTTAGATGGTGCCGTAAAAATGATGGATGTTGCTCGTCAACTTAATATTCCCCAATTTATTATGGAGTCGGCTGCCGGCGCAGGATCTCGATCAACTTTTGATGTTTATGATATTCCTTTATATTACGTTACTAAATATTATGCTGAGCGAATTTTAAAGAGTTGTGGACTAATTTACACAATCGTTCGACCAGCAATATTGACCGATCAAGCACCCAGCCATACTGCTGGTTTAGCAAACGAGATGCCACAGATCTCGCGGGCCGATGTCGCCGAAGTTCTTGTTGATGCACTGACCAACGAAAATTTCAAAAATAAATCATTTGATTTATTTGCTGGCACGACACCGCTACAGCTATTGGAGCCTAAATAATGAAAATTCAAACTGCCGCTGAGCTAACTGCCCTAACTGTTTCCACGATTCGCTACTATGATTCAGAGGGACTTCTATGTACTATTCCACGAGATGCCAATGGCTTTCGCGAATTTCGTGACATTGATGTTAAATGGCTTCAAAACATTGAGTTGCTGCGAGAGGGCGGTGTTTCGATTACCACACTAAAGAAAATTGCCCAGTTGAATCATAACGATCCAGAGCTTCGCAATAAACGGGCGATGCTATTAACTGATGAACTGAGGAAGCTCGAACAACGAATAATAAAACTACAGCAGGCTGAACGAATGTTAAAAGATGAAATCGCCAGTCCTACATTCGTGGATTGATCAATTTGGAGTTAACCAAAGGCATGGCCCCCAACTAATCAGAATCGTCTTGCGTCAGTTATATTTAAAACAGTTCCACGCACGTCCAGCCCAGCCTTTTGTAGTATTAAATGTAACGAAACTAGCTTTTATTCCCTGCTAAGATGATTCATAAAGGCCTGCCAGATTTATAATTTGCTTGTCAACGATGAGATAAAATGAACACAAAAGCACCTCAACCAACTAGGTCGAGGTGCTTTAATCAATTACATTTAGGCCTGTTCATCATGAAAAAGGCGCTTCACATTAGGTGAGTGCCTTTTCAAACCACATATACAGCATATATAACCCATGCTGACATCTCAGCACCATATTGATAACCGTCTTCCCAAACCCATTTACCGTCGGCTATTAATTTCCGATGGTTGACCAGAAACGTATCGATCAAAGAGCAAAGTTAATCGTTCAGCTACTGGCGTTGATTCTTCTGATAACGTTTCGGCATGATTAAATCGTCTGATTGTATGCTCGAACTGCCGGCAAAAATCCTCAAAGTGGGCTTGCTCATGAAAGAAAATACTAATGAAGCCTTCTCCTTGATATAAATCATCAGCGTACCCAATCATTTCAGGTGCTAAGATGCGTAGCCAATCAAAATCTTTAATTGGTAACTTAACAATAGCTGACATTTTTCTACTCCCCATCATTTCTAGTTATATTTATTGAGCTTTTAACTCTTGTATTTCTGTTCCCTCAGTTCGACTTAATAAATTGACTTGCTCAAAGCCACGACTGATAACTTCGCGAATTTGAAGATCATATTTTTCTAGCAATTTGTGTCCTGCTTCTGTACTGGTGATATTAATTCTTCGTCGATCCGTCTCGTCATGGTTGATAACAATGAGCTTTTGTGCCAGCAATTCTTTTAAATTAGATGAACACGTCGTCGGTGTAATATGCAAATCTCTACTGACTTTTAGAGACGTCAACGAATCCCCTTCATTATTTCTGATATAGCTCAAGATACTAAAGGCGATAATTCGTAAGCCACTAACTCTCGATACTTGATTACGAATTATTTTCATTTCTTTCTCGATATCTTCAAATCGTGTAAACTCATTCATTATGGCTGCTCTCCCCTAAGGTCTCTTATTAATTATCATTTGCATGTTTTGAAAAAGAAGCTTCAACAGTTAATCAGCTGTTGGAGCTTCTCAAAGTTAATGAATCGATCGTCCAATCCATGAACAACTCCGTAATTTTAAAGTCTTGCTTGGTTAAACGATTCCAAATGGATCTACAAAATTAGGATTTACCTGGGACAAATCTGGTTGCCATTGATGATCGTTAGCAACCCATTGATAATTTGCGCTAAGCGTCACCTCGTGGCTAACTTCATCTGTCTTTGTCACGATGATAAGACCATGATCAAATTCACTACGGTAAACTTCACCATCTTTTGCTTCGATTAAGTCGCGTTTCTGTAATGTAAATTTACTGAGATCAATTGCTGTCATATCCATAAATTAGTTTTTCACCTCTTAATTATCGTTTACGTCGTTTGCCCAAAAGTCCCAATAATCCCAAACCACTTAACAAAGTCATCCACCCAGTTAATTCTTCATTTGTAGCCGCTGAAGTATGTGGTAGCTCATTACTTACTGAAGCACCTGCGGACGTATCAGCCACTGTCTCAAGCGACTTCTTAGAGCCTGCATTATCCAGGCCGTTTTCGGAAGCGTCTTCAATGCGGTCTACCCGGGTGTTCTCTGTGGCACTGGTCTTGTTCTCAACAGCCTGATTATCATTTGGTAAAATCGGCTGTTGTCCGACTTCGATGGTGAAAATTCCCGATTTGGTCGTAACCTGATAATTTTGATTTTCATCATCCACAGCCTTCACACCAATTACATAAACACCAGCCATTTCTCCGCTAGCTCTTAAAACCGTGTATTTTGGCTGAACGCCAGCCGTTGGTTTGCCAACAATAGTTGCCGTTAATTCTGGATCATCCTCACCCTGAGCTTTATGCTGATTAGCGGCAATGATTGTAATGGATACTGGCTCAATCGTGACAACACCAGCGGTAACCGCCGATTTATTCAATGTGAAGTTTGGATTGGCTGCGTTAATTTTAGCAATTCCATGATCATTTAATGTTACAGAATATTGACCAGCATCAACACCAACGTTCGTCCAGTCGAAATCTGCTGCTGAAAGTACTGGTACAGTTGCTCCATTTGTTAATGTAACCTGAGGCAGCGCCTCAAAATGATTCGTTCCATCATAGGATTTATTAATGGTTGAGATTGTGGCAGAAGTCGTCTTAACCGGCTTCGTACTAATTTCAAGCTGTCCTGAGACGGTCTTGATCACATAATTAAGATTGGCAGCCGGATCAACGACAACATTAACTGCATACAAACCAGGAGTTTCACCAGATACACGTTCAATTTTATAGATTGGTTTGGTACCCGCAGCCGGTTGACCCTCTATCTCTGCAGTAAAAGTTGGATCAGATGTACCTGTCTGTTTACTTTGATCATGAACTTTAATTGTTATTGGAGCACGGGTAATGGTCAACCTACCAGCTGAGATATCATCCTGACTCAAAGATTTTCCAGGATTAGCGGCAAGAATCGCGGCAATTCCTGACTCACTCAGAGTGACTTGGTATTCTCCAACATTTCCATTAACCAAACGCCAAACATAATCATTGACCCCCAATTGTGGCAACGTTGCCTGCCCACTTAAAGTCAATGACGGAACTATCTTGAAGGTGCTCAACCCGTCATATACTTTACTAAGTGAGCCAACGATCGCATGCAAAGCAACGACTGGCGCTGACTTGATGGTAAATGTTCCTTTATTCTTGGTGATTTCATAATTCTGATTTTCTTGTGGGCTCGTTTGAACGGTAATCAAATAGGTGCCGAGAACTTCCCCACCTTGCCGACTGAGCACATAATCGAGCTGGTTTCCGTCTGCTGGTAAACCGGTAACTTGCGCCGTCAAGTTTGGTTCAGTCTCACCCACAAACTTACTTTGATTTTCCGGTGTGATGATCACATGGGCCTTATTAATTTGAATGTGTCCGCTGATAACATCGGTCATTGTAAGTTTTTCATCGGGATTGCTGGCATTAATCTTAGCTAACCCAGTATTGCTTAACGTAACCTCATACTCTCCCGCATCCTTACCGACAGCTTTCCAATCAAAATCCTGTGTCGCTAAAGTTGATAAGCGCTTTCCGTTTGACAACTCGACAGTCGGTACCTCAGTGAACGCCGCGTTGCCATCGTAATCCTTGGCTAGATCACCAATCTTCGCGGTAATTATTCGCGGTACCACCGTCATTATTCCTGACTTAGTCGTTAAGACATAGTTAGAATTAGCTGATTGATCAGCCTCAATCAGGATATGATATTGACCAACATGGTCGCCACTTTCTCGATTAATCGTAAAACTTGGCTTTACTCCAGCTTCGGGAACTCCTGAAACCATTGCAATTAATTCTGGGTCAGCATCACCGGCAATCTTGGTGGCATTATTAGCAACAATCGAGACCAACGCCGGAGTGATTGTTACTGAACCTGCGGTAATTTGATCGCTGGTAAGCAGCATATCGGGGTTAGCAGCCAATATTTTGGCCAGACCTTGTGAACTCAGACTTACCATATATTTACCCACATTTGAGCGAATATGTTGCCAATCAAAATCATTTTTGTTAAACGTCGGTACATTTTCAGCGCCTAACAATTGCACATCTGGCACAGTATTGAAAACAGGCGTGCCATCGTAAATTTTCGATAGGGACCCGATCGTGGCCGTTAATGCTTTCTGTACAATAGATAAATTTCCTGGCTGTGTCGTAATTTGATAATTGGGATTGTCAGCTGCGTCCGCATGAAGTTCAATTTCATATTGGCCGACTGTTTCTCCGGCAACACGACTTACCGTATAAATAAGTCGTTCGCCCGCCGCCGGTAATCCATCGATTTTGACATTCAAAACTGGATCAGTATCACCAAATGTCTTAGTTTGGTCGATTGCGTTGATCGTTACTGGTGCTGGAGTGATCGTTACCTCTCCGGGATTTATTGCTTGGATATTCAAACTAATATGATCATTTTCTGCAATAATTTTCGCTCTACCAGCGGCACTGAGCGTGATTGAATAGTCCCCAGCTGCTGCATTCACTTTTGACCAATCAAAATCTGCCCTAGTTAGTTCAGGCAACTTAATCGCACTAGTTGTCGAAATTGCAGGCAACTTTGCAAAGTCGGTCGTGCCGTCATACGTCTTTTTTAACGAACCAACGGCAATATCAACGGCCTGAACGGGCTGAGCGTTAATCACCAAATGGCCAATGTGGGTCGTAATGGCATAATTACGATTAAGCACCTGGTCAACGCTAACTGTGATCTGATAAGTTCCAACAGTTTCACCGCTTACACGACTAAGCGTGTACTTAACTTGCTTTCCATGCTCAGGTTGTCCAGTAATTGTTGCACTCAATTCAGGATCAGTCTGGCCAACGCTTTTAAACTGATCATCAGCACTGATTGATACTGGTGCGCGGGTAATGGTTACTTGGCCGCCTTTAACATCTTGTTCAGCTAAGCTAACTTGAGCGTTAGCCGCTAAAATGGCATTTATTCCCTGTTCATTTAGCGTCACAGTATATTGCCCAACGTTTGGTTCAACATCCGTCCAGTCAAAATCAGTTTGAGTCAGTTCTGGAACTTTGGCGCCATCGCTTAATGAAACTTTTGGTAAATCTGTAAACGTAGTCGTGCCATCATACTGCTTGGTAATAGGTTGGACAGCTGCAGAGATCGGCTGCTTAGGTGCATCGACAATGGTTAAAAAGCCAGATTTTGTTAAGATGTCATAGTTTGGATTATCAGTGCTCAACGCGTTAACCGTGATGGCGTATTGTCCAACAGTTTCGCCATTAGATCGGCTGAGGTGATAAACTACTGCTTGCCCCAAACGCGGCAAACCACTGACACTGGCTGTGAAAGTAGGATCTTTTTCACCAAATTTTTTGGTTACATCGTTGGCAGACACTGTAACTGATGCGCGGGTTATGATGACCTGTCCAGCAGTTACGTCATCCGTACTTAATGAAGTGTCTGGATTCTTCGCAACGATTGCTGAGCGACCCGCCTCATTTAATGTCACTGTTGTTGTTCCCGCCTCAGCACTAACTGTTGTCCAGTCAAAGTCAGCTTTACTTAAATTATCGACAATCTGACCGTTAGATAACTTTACAATCGGTAATTGATCAAAATCATTTGTTCCATCATAAATTTTTGTAAGATTCCCCACCTGGGCCGTTAATTTTTGAATTGGTTTTGGCGTAATCGTTAATTTACCAGGGATCGTTTCCACCAAATAATTGGGATTATCTTGAACGGTAGCGACAATCGAAATATCGTAGGTTCCGGCTGTCTCACCGTCTACTCGAGTCACTTGATAAACGACTTGATCACCATGATCTGGCTGACCGGTAACGCTAGCGGTTAATAAGGGATCCGGCGTACCAATCTGTTTGACCAAGTTATCGGCTGTAATTGTGATAGGTGCTTGGCTGATTCGGACTAAGCCAGCTTCCACTCGATCAGCGGCTAACACTAAGCCTGGGTTAGCCGCGTTAATCGCAGCGATCCCAGCTGCATTCAGCTCAATCTGATATTGGCCCGCAGCCGCGCTAATCTTTTTCCAACTAAAGTCAGTTGAAGCTAATTTTGGCACTTGACCGTTGTTTGTGAGTGTCACGCTAGGAAGTTGATCGAAATCAGCAGTTCCGTCATAAACCTTATTTAAGCCGCCCACCGAAGCTGAAATAGCTTGTTGTGGGGCCGCTTCAATAGACAAATAACCAGATTTTGTCGTAATGAAATAATTAGGATTATCAGCGGCCGAAAAAGTTATGGTGATCAGATAGGTTCCTGCCGCTTCACCGCTTGTTCGTGACACCGTGTATACCGGTGTCACGCCATCAACTGGCTTATTTTCGAGCGAAACGGTTAGCTTCGGATCCGCATCGCCAACAATCTTGACAGAATCATTGGCAATAATCGTAATTGGTGCTTGGACAATCGTAGCCTTGCCCTCAGTCACGCTGGCGGCCGTTAAAATATCATTCGTGTTCGCCGAATTAATCTTCCCGATACCCGATTCATTTAAGGTTACCGAATAGCTGCCGACTTCATTTTTGATTTCTTTCCAGCTGAAATCGTCTTCGGTCAATTTTGGCAATACTGCCCCGTTAGTCAATGTTACAGCTGGCAACTGAGCAAATAGTGTCGTGCCATCGTAGGTTTTGATAATCTGCCCGACGGTTGCCTGAATCGACTGCTGGGGGATAGCGGTAATCTTAAACGAAGCCGCCTTCGTGGTAATCTCATAGTTTGGATTATCACTTAACGAGGCCGTAACCGAGATCACATAGGTACCGATGGTCTCACCACTGACACGTGTCACGCGGTAGACCGGCGTCACACCCTGAAGTGGTTTGCCAGTGAGAGAAGCTGTCAATGTCGGATCGGCTTGACCTAATTGTTTGGCAGCGTTGTTAGCACTTATTAATAATGGCGCTTTATTGATCGAAATCTTGCCGGCGGTAATCGCTGAGGTGGTTAAATTGACTCGTGGATTTGATGCTATAATTTTGGCAATTCCAGTTTCACTTAGAGTCACTTGGTAATCGCCTACGTCAGATTTAACATCCGACCAATTAAAGTCAGTCTTATTCAGTGGTGGCAGAACTGCCCCTTGTGACAAACTCACGCTGGGCAGCTTGTCAAATGTATTGGTTCCGTCATATGTTTTACTGAGGTTACCGATTGTCGCGGTGATATCTTGTCGCGGCGCTTCAGTGATAGTTAGTTTTCCCTCAACAGTTTTGATGAGGTAGTTAACGTTATCTGACGATTTAGCCGTTAAATGAATGGTATATGAACCGACAGCTTCACCCGGATCTCGTTGTAACTGGTAAACAGGTGCGACACCAGCGACCGGGACATTTGCTTTTGTCACCGTAAATGTTGGATCCGCCTGGCCAGCAACTTTTGTTTGACCATCGGCGGTTAGCGTTATTGTGACTGGTTCGATAACAGCTTGACCAGCCGTCACACCACTCGAAGTTAAAGTAAAGTTGGGGTTGGCTGAAATAATCTTACTTATACCACTGGTATTCAGCGTCACAGTATATTGCCCAACTGTTGCCTTAACGTTGTGCCAATCAAAGTCTTCAGCTGAAAGCTGCGGGAGTGAGGCACCATTGCTTAACTTCACCGTTGGGACCTGTAGGAACGTACTCGTGCCATCGTAATCCTTTGAAATGGAACCAATTGACGCTGTAATGTCTTGCTTTGGCGCTGCTTCAATCGTCAATTTTCCGCTGTGGGTTGTCACGGTATAGTTCGGATTATTCGCTGCAACTAAGTTAATGGTAATCGGATAGATTCCGACATTTTCTCCGGTACTGCGAGTTAGAGTATATTTCAATTCGGCACCATTGGTCGGTTGCCCACTTATGGTTGTTGTAAAAGCTGGGTCAGTTTGACCAACCGACTTAACGGCGTCATTAACGGTGATTGTAATAGGTTGTTTTGCGACGGTTACTTTTCCGGCAACAACATTAGCTGCGATCAAAGTCATAGTTGCATTTGCGGCGTTAATCTTACTCAAACCATTAGTACTGAGAGTGACAACATACTGACCAGCGTTGGCACTTGCTTGACTCCAATCAAAGTCGCTTTGCCCTAGCGTTGGAACGATTGCACCATCCGACAAGCTTACAGTCGGCAAATCGAAATTTTCCAAACCATCATAGATCTTAGAAACAGCCCCAATTGTCGCTTGGATACTCTGTTGCGGAGCTGCCGTGATGGTTAAACTCCCAGGATTACGGTTAACAATGTAATTTGGATTATCACTGGCGGTTGTGTTTACCGTAATCTCATAAACTCCAGGAGTTTCACCCGCTTTACGAGTAACTCGATAAATTGGTGGCACACCTTTAGTAGGAACACCGGTGATCTTAACCGACCAGTCTGGATCTGCTGCGCCGGCAACTTTCGTTTGATTAAACGGTGTAATCGTAATCGATGTCGGATTAATAATATAGTGAGCACCAACTACATCACTAGCAGCCAGCGTCTTCCCAGGATTAGCTGCTAAGATAGCTGCGATACCCGTTGCATTTAGTGTAATTGCGTATTCCCCAGCATTAGCTTGAATGTTGCTAAAATCGAAATCAGCAGATGTTAAGGCTGGTACAATCGCATCATTATTCAATGTGACTTTTGGTAACACTGGTACAGCCGTGGTTCCGTCATATGACCGCCAAGCATCGGCAACGGTGGCCTTTAAGGTCTGTGATGGTGTTGCCCCCGTATACGTATAGTGATTCACGACAATTTGCATTTTTGCCGCTACATTATTCGCCGCATCTGCGTGCACATTCTGATATTCACTCTCACCGGTTGAATATGTCGTTTGAGTGAACGTATAATTTGGAATTTCCGCCGGTGTGTTAGGAATTTGCTGTGCATCAGAGACAAAAAGCTGATCATATGTCCCAGAAACAACGTTGGCAGTCACTTCTAAGTAATGGCCAGTCACGGATTTGCCTGTAACTGGATCAACTGGTAGACCGTCGTCACCCAAATAATTTCCTGCCGGCAAACCTGGCTGACTAATCGGTTGAATGAGATGTCCGTTCTGATCTACATTAACGACAACCGCAACGGACTCTCCCTGAAAGGATCGCTGATCAGAGCCTGGTGCATCTGCAAGTACCCCCCACTGGTTTCGTTGCCTAAAAATATTCATCAGTATAGCGGCATAGTACAGCGTGTCCTTTACATCACTGGCAGCATAGGCATTTTGCATCGCTTTAACGTATGGTACGAATAAATCATAGAAAGTTCGATTTGATCCAACATACATGACATCGGACTGTGATTGACTGATATCATAGCTGATACTTGGCATTTGCAAATAGCCTAAGATTCGTGCAACCGCAGTTTGTGCGAGTACCCCTAATGGATCCACGATCGCTCTAAACTGATTCGTCAGTCCCTGATTAGCGAGATCCTCGACAAACTTTTGATATAGATCTGGGTGATTCGTATTTACAACAAGATCACCATAAGCATCAAGTTCTGCACTGATGCCAGTTGGAAGACTAATCTTCTGAAAGCCACTCTGTGCCCGACGACGTTGTTCGGCCCGAACACCATTTAAGTCGAGGGCTGCTAGCGTTGTCATTTGACGTAGTTCAGAAAGTATATTGTCCTGTATTCGCCTCATATCCGTTAAGGGAGAAAGATTGAGTGCCACAGATTTTTCAGTCATCGTTGGCATTATGGTACGCGCCAAAATCGTGATTTGATCAAGTTCTTGCTGTTGATGCTGGGCTAATGCAGTTAATGCCTCATCATCAACTATTTGATCATCTGGATTAGCATCCGCATCCTGCTTTGCTTGTTGTAAAACCTGTTTTCCGGCCAGTACTGTCTGCTGAGCAGTTGACAGAATCGTTTCACTATTGGTCTGAGTTGTTGTCTCACTTGGTGTCGCGTCTTTTGATGTAGTATCACGCTCTTCTATAACCGATGGGTCAGTTTCCTTATCGTTGGTTGGCTTTGGCGCAGGTCTTGACTCATCAGCTGAAGCTGTCGCCACTGCTTTACTCGTATTTGTAGTTATTTGCCCCTCTTCACTTGACTTAGTTAAGCCTTCAGCGTTTTTATTCGCTGATATTGAAGGATTATCAGCAACCGTCGCGATTGGATCCATCTGAGCACTTGGAACTGTTTTAGCTTCGATCAATGATTCGTCGCTAGTCTGCTTAGATTGATCTAACAAGCTTACCGAGGGGTTAGAAATACCGCTGTTATCCGTATCCGCTTGGCCGACCTGCCGCATTCCAATAATGATAGCGATGGCAGAGACGCCGGCGACAACCCATTTTTTCCCCTGCTTATATAGCTTAAAATGAGTTACCTGTTCCCCTAGAATTCTTACTTGTTCATACCCAAATTTTTTCATGTTACTCCCCTCATAACTAATGGTTTTAAATTTGTTCTATGTACAACGGTGACAGCAATACACTGTCACCATCGTCGTCTTTATCGATTTTGTCGGTTCACGTGAAAGATAATTATTAATCTTCTTGTTTACGCTTCTTAGTTGCCAAAGCACCTAAGGCGCCGATCAAACTTAACATCGATAAGCCAATAATTTCACCATTATTATTCTTTTGTTGTGATTCACCGGTCTTTGGTAATCGCCGATCTGAACTTACTGGACCTGTCTTACTGGTTGGTGTATTCACTCGATGAATAACTGGTGTACTTGGTTGATTTTCACCAGGCGTTTCAGCTGGCATGCCAATATTCGGTTGTGGTTCTGGCGTTGGTTCAGGTTGTGGTTCTGGTGTTGGCTCCGGTTCAATAGGTGGCAGCACCGGCGCAGCAGAGATAGTAAAGCGCCCATCGATGACTGAAATCGCATAGTCACTATTTTCGCCACCTGAAACCATTTCGTCGTAGATACCAACTGCCTCTCCAGGTGTTCTCGTAACCGATAATTGACCCAATTCATCTCCATCAACAAGACCTCGCCCGGCCGTCTCTGTTTCAACTGTCGCAGTCAACTCTGGATCACGACTACCATAAACCTTGCCGTTATCGTTGGCCGTAACCGTCACTGGCCGCGGTGTGATAACGAATAATCCATTTTGAATATCGTCAGCAGTGACCTTGTAATTTGGATTAGCTGATTGAATCTTAGCGATTCCAGCAGCACTCAATTTAACAACGTATTTGCCAACGTGCTGACTAGTGATCCCTGATAGATCGAAATCATCAGCGGTTAATTCTGGAATGACAAAGTCTGGGTAATTACTTGGTGCAACCACTTTGTAAATCTTGGGATCAGTTGAAGCGTCGTTGTCGTAGACTTTCGTCGAGCCCTCAACAATTAAGCTGGTCATTTCTGGCGTCTTATTCTTATCTGGATTGTCTGGGTTGACTGGCTTATCCGGATTATTAGGATTAGTTGGCGGTGTCAGTGGCTGAGCCGTAATCGTAAAGGTCCCATTATTATCTGTAATGGTGTAATTACTATTTACAGCGCCGGTTACTGTTTCGACGTAACTACCAACATTTTCACCAGTTTCACGGCTAACCATGATTGTTCCCAAGCTGTCGCCTTCGACTAAGCCGTGTCCTGTTGATTTGGCCTCAATCGTTGCTGTCAATTCAGGATCTTTAGTGCCGTAGACCTTGTTATTGTCATTGGCCGTAACCGTCACTGGCCGCGGTGTGATAACAAACAATCCATTTTGGATGTCATCAGCGGTGAAGCTGTAGTTCGTGTTAGTGTCTTGTAACTTCTTCAAGCCGCTTGCACTCAGCTTGACCACGTAATTGCCAACATTTTGACTTGTGATGCCCGAGAGATCAAAATCATCAGCGGTTAATTCAGGAATCACGAAGTCTGGATAATTACCTGGTGCTAAGACTGTGTAGATCTTGGTGTTTGTCGAAGCATCGTTGTCGTAAACTTTCTTCGATCCTTCAACAACTAAACTGATACGCTCAAGCGTCTTATTCTCATCCGGATTATCCGGGTTGACTGGTTTGTCCGGATTATTCGGATCGGTTGGTGGTGTCAATGGTTGAGCCGTAATCGTGAAGGCGCCAACCTTGTTAGTGACTACATAGTTTTCATTCATTGCCCCTGTGGCGGTTTCAATGTAACTCCCAACATTCTCACCTGTTTCACGGCTAACCGTGATCGTTCCCAGACTGTCGCCGTCAACCAAGCCACGATCGGCTGACTCACCTTCAATCGTTGCCGTTAATTCAGGGTCTTTAGTGCCATAGACCTTGCTGTTGTCGTTGGCCGTAACCCTCACTGGGCGCGGTGTGATAACGAACAATCCATTTTGGATGTCATCAGCGGTTAGCTTGTAATTTGAGTTGGCAGCTTGAATCTTAGCGATTCCAGCCGTACTCAATTTAACGACATAACTACCGACATTCTGACTTGTGATGCCTGATAGGTCGAAATCATCAGCGGTTAATTCAGGAATGACGAAATCTGGGTAGTTGCTTGGCGCTAAGACCGTGTAGACCTTGGTATCCGTGGAAGTATCATTGTCATAAACCTTCTTAGCTCCTTGAACCACAAGGCTCGTGATTTCTGGTGTCTTATTTTCATCCGGATTATCCGGGTTGACTGGCTTGTCCGGATTATTCGGATCGGTTGGTGGTGTCAGCGGTTGTGCCGTAATCGTGAAGTTTCCAGCAATAGTTGTAATGCTGTAATCGGCGTTGTTGGCACCGATCGCTGTTTCGACGTAACTACCAACATTTTCACCAGTTTCACGGCTAACCGTGATCGTTCCCAGGCTGTCGCCTTCGATCAAGCCAGAGTCAGTTGCTTTGGACTCAATCGTTGACGTTAATTCAGGGTCTTTGGCGCCATAAACCTTACTGTTGTCATTTGCCGTAACCGTCACTGGCCGCGGTGTGATAACAAATAGCCCATTTTGGATGTCGTCAGCGGTGAAGGTGTAGTTTGTGTTAGCGTCTTGTAACTTCTTCAAGCCACTTTCACTCAACTTAACCACGTAATTACCGACATGCTGGCTCGTGATACCCGATAGATCAAAATCATCAGCGGTTAATTCTGGGATCACAAAGTCTGGATAAGCGCTTGGTGCCAGTACTCGATAAACTTTGGTATCCGTTGAAGCATCATTGTCATAGACCTTCTTCGAACCTTCAACGACTAAACTCGTCAGTTCTGGCGTCTTGTTTTCATCTGGATTATCTGGGTTGACTGGCTTATCCGGATTATTAGGATCGGTTGGTGGTGTTAAGGTCTGATCCGTAATCGCAAACCAGCCATCAACATTGGTAATCGCATAATTAGTGTTCATCGCACCACTAGCTTTTTCTACATATTTTCCAACTGCTTCACCGGCTTCACGAGTTACGGTGATTGTTCCAAGACTATCACCTTCAACCAAACCACTGCCTTGACTCGATGTCTGAATAGTTGCCGTCAAAATTGGGTCAGTAGAGCCAAATATCTTACTATTGTCATTCGCCGTAACCGTCACTGGCCGCGGTGTGATCACGAACAGCCCATTTTGAATATCGTCGGCGGTGAAGCTGTAGTTCGTGTTAGCAGCTTGAAGCTTCTTCAAGCCGCTTTCACTCAACTTAACCACGTAGTCGCCGACATTCTGACTATTAATACCGCTCAAATCAAAGTCGTTTTCATCTAGGTCTGGAATCACAAAGTCTGGGTAATTACTTGGTGCAACCACTTTGTAAACTTTTGTATCCGTGGAGGCATCGTTGTCATAAATCTTTTTCGACCCTTGAACAACTAAACTGGTGATCTCTGGATTCTTATTGTCATCCGGATTATCCGGGTTGACCGGCTTATCCGGATTATTAGGATTAGTTGGCGGTGTCAGTGGCTGAGCTGTAATCGTAAAGGTCCCACTAGCATTCGTAATAGTGTAATTACGATTTACCGCACCAGTTGCCGTTTCGACGTAACTACCAACATTTTCACCAGTTTCACGGCTGACTGTGATAGCGCCTAGACTGTCGCCATCAACTAACCCACGATCAGTCGACTTACTTTCAATTGTTGCCGTCAATTCAGGATCTTTAGTGCCATAGACTTTACTGTTGTCATTTGCGGTAATCGTAACTGGCCGTGGGGTGATAACGAATAACCCATTTTGTATGTCGTCGGCTGTGAATGTGTAATTTGAGTTAGCAGCTTGAATCTTAGCGATTCCAGTCGTACTCAATTTAACGACATAGCTACCGACACTCTGACTGTTAATCCCTGATAGATCGAAATCATCAGCGGTTAATTCCGGAATGACAAAGTCTGGGTAATTACTTGGTGCTAAGACCGTGTAGACCTTGGTATCCGTAGAAGCATCATTGTCATAAACCTTTTTCGACCCTTGAACCACAAGGCTCGTGATTTCTGGCGTCTTATTCTCATCCGGATTATCCGGGTTGACCGGCTTGTCAGGATTATTCGGATCGGTTGGTGGTGTCAGCGGTTGTTCCGTAATCGTGAAGACACCCTCGTTATTTGTAATCATGTAGTTCGTGTTGGCCGCGCCCGTTGCTGTTTCGACGTAACTGCCGACGTTCTCACCTGTTTCACGGCTAACCGTGATCGTTCCCAGGCTGTCGCCTTCGATCAAGCCGCGCTCAGTTGACTTGGCCTCAATCGTTGCCGTCAATTCAGGGTCTTTAGTGCCATAGACCTTGCTATTGTCGTTGGCCGTAACCGTCACTGGTCGCGGTGTAATGACGAACAATCCATTTTGAATATCATCGGCGGTGAAGCTGTAGTTTGTGTTAGCATCTTGTAACTTGTTCAAGCCACTTTCACTCAACTTAACCACGTAATTGCCAACATTCTGGCTATCAATACCACTCAAGTCAAAGTCGTTTTCACCCAGCTCTGGAATCACAAAGTCTGGGTAATTACTTGGTGCAACCACTTTATAAACTTTGGTATCCGTGGAGGCGTCATTGTCATAAACTTTCTTCGATCCTTGAACCACAAGACTCGTGATTTCTGGTGTCTTATTTTCATCCGGATTATCGGGATTAACTGGCTTATCAGGATTATTCGGATCGGTTGGTGGGGTCAAGGTCTGATCCGTAATCGTAAAGGTCCCATTAACATTCGTAATGGTGTAATCACGATTTACCGCACCAGTTGCAGTTTCCACGTAACTACCAACATTTTCACCAGTTTCACGGCTAACCGTGATGGTGCCTAGACTGTCGCCATCAACTAACCCACGATCAGTCGACTTACCTTCAATAGTTGCCGTCAATTCAGGGTCTTTAGTGCCATAGACCTTGCTATTGTCGTTGGCCGTGACCGTTACTGGCCGAGGTGTGATAACGAATAACCCATTTTGGATATCATCAGCGGTGAAGGTGTAGTTCGTGTTAGCGTCTTGAATCTTCTTCAGGCCACTTTCACTTAACTTAACCACGTAGTTGCCAACATTCTGGCTCGTGATACCTGATAGATCGAAATCATCAGCGGTTAATTCCGGAATCACAAAGTCTGGGTAATTACTTGGTGCTAAGACCGTGTAGACCTTGGTATCCGTGGAAGAATCGTTGTCATAAATCTTCTTCGATCCCTGAACTACAAGGCTCGTGATTTCTGGCGTCTTATTTTCATCCGGATTATCCGGGTTGACCGGCTTGTCTGGATTATTTGGATCGGTTGGTGGTGTTAACGGTTGTGCCGTAATTGTGAAGACACCAGCCTTAGTGGTGATGGAGTAGTTGCGATTCATTGCCCCTGCGGCGGTTTCAACATAACTACCAACGTTCTCACCAGTTTCACGGCTAACCGTGATTGTTCCTAGAGAATCGCCATCAACTAAGCCACGGTCAGCTGATTTGGCTTCAACCGTTGACGTTAATTCAGGGTCTTTAGTGCCATAGACTTTACTGTTGTCGTTTGCCGTAATCGTGACCGGTCGCGGTGTAATAACAAACAAACCGTTTTGGATATCATCGGCTGTGAAGGTGTAGTTTGTGTTAGCGTCTTGTAACTTCTTCAAGCCACTTTCACTCAGCTTAACCACATAGTTGCCAACATTTTGACTATTAATACCGCTTAAGTCAAAATCACTTTCATCCAAGTTAGGAATGATAAAGTCTGGATAAGCGCTCGGGGCCAATACCGTGTAAACTTTGGTATTTGTTGAAGCATCGTTGTCATAGATCTTCTTAGAACCCTCAACGACCAAGCTTGTCAGTTCAGGTGTTTTATTCTCATCTGGATTATCTGGATTAACCGGCTTCTCTGGGTTATTGGGGTCCGTTGGTGGCGTCAATGTCTGATCCGTAATCGCAAACCAGCCGTCAACATTGGTAATCGCGTAGTTACTATTTGCTGCCCCATTAGCTTTTTCTACATATTTGCCAACCGCTTCGCCAGGCTCACGAGTTACGGTGATTGTGCCTAATTCATCACCGTCAACCAACCCACGTCCGTCTGTCATTTGCTCAACAGTAGCAGTTAGATTTGGATCCGCTGTTCCATAAATCTTGTGATTGTCATTTGCAGTGACGTTGATCGGTCGAGGTGTAATCACCAGCAAGCCATTTTGAATATCATCGGCCGTAAAGCTGTAATTAGTGTTAGCATCTTGAAGCTTCTTCAAGCCACTTTCACTCAACTTAACCACGTAATTACCGACATTTTGACTTGTGATGCCTGAGAGATCGAAATCATCAGCGGTTAATTCTGGGATCACAAAGTCTGGATAGTTGCTTGGCGCAACCACTTTATAAACCGCCGGATCAGTAGAAGCATCGTTGTCATAAACCTTCTTCGATCCTTGAACGACTAAACTTGTCAATTCTGGCGTCTTATTTTCATCCGGATTATCCGGGTTGACTGGTTTGTCCGGATTATTCGGATCGGTTGGTGGCGTCAGGGGCTGAGCCGTAATCGTAAAGCTCCCATTAGCATTCGTAATGGTGTAATTACGATTTACCGCACCAGTTGCTGTTTCCACGTAACTCCCGACGTTCTCACCTGTTTCACGGCTAACCGTAATCGTGCCTAGACTGTCGCCATCAACTAACCCACGATCAGTCGACTTACCTTCAATCGTTGACGTTAATTCAGGGTCTTTGGTGCCATAGACCTTACTGTTGTCGTTGGCTGTCACCGTCACTGGCCGTGGTGTAATGACGAACAACCCATTTTGAATATCGTCGGCGGTGAAGCTGTAGTTTGTGTTAGCGTCTTGGAGTTTCTTCAAGCCACTTTCACTCAACTTAACCACGTAATTGCCAACATTCTGACTTGTGATCCCTGATAGATCGAAATCATCAGCGGTTAATTCAGGAATCACAAAGTCCGGATAGTTGCTTGGCGCAAGCACTTTGTAAACCTTGGTATCCGTGGAAATATCGTTGTCATAAACCTTTTTCGACCCTTGAACCACAAGACTCGTGATTTCTGGTGTCTTATTTTCATCTGGATTATCTGGGTTGACTGGCTTGTCAGGATTATTCGGATCAGTTGGTGGTGTCAGCGGTTGCGCCGTAATCGTAAAGGTCCCATTTTCACTTGTAATGGTGTAATTACTATTTCTAGCACCAGCAACAGTTTCCACATAACTTCCGACGTTCTCACCAGTTTCACGGCTAACCGTGATTGTGCCTAGGCTATCGCCTTCGACTAAGCCACGGTCAGCTGATTTGGCCTCAATCGTTGCCGTCAACTCAGGGTCTTTAGTGCCATAGACTTTACTGTTGTCATTGGCCGTAATCGTGACCGGTCGCGGTGTAATGACGAACAACCCATTTTGAATATCGTCGGCGGTGAAGGTGTAGTTCGTGTTAGCGTCTTGAAGCTTCTTCAAACCAGCTTCGCTTAACTTAACCACGTAGTTGCCGACGTTCTGACTGTTAATTCCTGAAAGATCAAAATCATCAGCGGTTAATTCAGGAATGACAAAGTCTGGGAATGCGCTCGGTGCGAGCACCGTATAAACGCTAGTATCTGTTGACGCGTCATTGTCATAGACTTTCTTAGCACCTTCAACGACTAAACTCGTCAATTCTGGTGTCTTGTTTTCATCCGGATTATCTGGGTTAACGGGCTTATCTGGGTTATTGGGGTCCGTTGGTGGTGTCAACGTCTGATCCGTAATTGCAAACTGACCCTTAACATTAGTGATCGTGTAGTTGCTATTAGCTGCCCCACTAACTGCCTCAGCATACTTACCAACCGCTTCACCAGGTTCACGGCTAACCGTAATCGTGCCCAACGAATCACCATCAACTAAACCACTTGCAGTACCTGCCGGTTCAACCGTCGCAGTCAATTCAGGATCTTTGGTGCCATAGACTTTACTGTTGTCGTTGGCCGTAATCGTGACCGGTCGCGGTGTGATCACAAACAAACCGTTTTGAATATCGTCAGCGGTGAAGCTGTAGTTTGTGTTAGCGTCTTGGAGTTTCTTTAAGCCGCTTGCACTCAGCTTAACCACGTAATTACCAACATTTTGACTTGTGATCCCTGATAGATCGAAATCATCAGCGGTTAATTCTGGAATCACAAAGTCTGGGTAGTTGCTTGGCGCAAGCACTTTGTAAACCTTGGTATCTGTGGAAATATCGTTGTCATAAACCTTTCTCGACCCTTGAACCACAAGACTCGTGATTTCTGGTGTCTTATTTTCATCCGGATTATCCGGGTTGACCGGCTTGTCAGGATTATTCGGATCGGTTGGTGGTGTCAATGGTTGAGCAGTAATTGTGAAGACACCATCGTTATTTGTAATCACGTAGTTCGTGTTGGCTGCGCCCGTTGCGGTCTCTTTATAGGAGCCAACATTTTCGCCAGATTCGCGACTCACTGTAATGGTGCCAAGACTATCGCCATCGACCAAGCCAACTTGGTTGCCGGCTGGTTGAATTGTTGCGGTTAGGATTGGATCCTGACTCCCATAGACCTTACTATTGTCGTTTGCCGTAATCGTCACTGGTCGCGGTGTGATAACGAACAAGCCATTTTGAATATCGTCAGCGGTGAAGCTGTAGTTTGTGTTAGCGTCTTGAATCTTCTGCAGGCCGCTTTCACTCAGCTTAACCACATAGTTGCCGACATTCTGACTGTTAATCCCTGATAAATCGAAATCATCGGCAGTTAATTCCGGAATCACAAAGTCTGGGTAATTACTTGGTGCTAAGACCGTGTAAACCTTGGTGTCCGTGGAAGCATCATTGTCATAAATCTTCTTCGCCCCTTGAACCACAAGGCTCGTGATTTCTGGTGTCTTATTTTCATCCGGATTATCCGGGTTGACCGGCTTGTCTGGATTATTCGGATCGGTTGGTGGTGTTAACGGTTGAGCAGTAATCGTGAAGGTCCCATTATCACTTGTAATGGTGTAATTACGATTTACCGCACCAGTTGCTGTTTCCACGTAACTCCCGACGTTCTCACCGGTTTCACGGCTAACCGTGATTGTCCCAAGACTGTCACCGTCAACCAAGCCACGGTCAGTTGATTTGGCCTCAATCGTTGACGTTAATTCAGGGTCTTTAGTGCCATAAACCTTACTGTTGTCATTTGCCGTAACCGTCACTGGGCGCGGTGTGATAACGAACAATCCATTTTGAATATCGTCAGCGGTAAAGCTGTAACTCGTATTAGCGTCTTGAATCTTCTTCAGGCCACTTTCACTTAACTTAACTACGTAATTGCCGACATTCTGGCTCGTGATACCTGATAGATCAAAATCATCAGCGGTTAATTCTGGAATGACGAAATCTGGATAGTTGCTTGGTGCAAGCACTTTATAAACTGTCGTGTCTGTCGAAGCATCATTGTCGTAAATCTTTTTAGAACCTTCAACAACCAAACTCGTTATTTCCGGGTTCTTGTTGTCATCTGGATTATCCGGGTTAACCGGCTTATCCGGATTATTCGGGTCGGTTGGCGGGGTTAGTGGAATCTTGGTGATTTCCAACGAACCTGGCATAACCGTAACCGTATAATTAGGATTATCCGTCGCTGTAGCAGTAATCGTAATTGGGTAGGTGCCAACTTCGGTCGCGTGACTAATGTCATCAATGGTATAAACCAAATCTTCACCGGCAGTTGGCTTGCCGGCCACAACGGCTACGGCTTGTTTTCCGTATTCCTTACCCGTATACACCATGGTCAATTTTGGCCCAGTGATTGTCACCGGAGCTGGTGTAATTTTATAGGTTCCAGTGACTGTAATCCCTTTACCAGATCCAGCTAAGTTCGGATCCAGCGCGCTAAAGTCAGCGCTAGGGTTAACCGCTTCTAAGTGTTTCCATCCAGTAGCTGAGAGAGAAATTGGATACTCCCCAACATTGGCACTCGTGATACCGGTTAGATCAAAGTCAGCTGCTACCCAAGTCGGCGCCACAACACCACTTGGTACGGTCAAGCCTAATTTAGACACATCGACAGTCGTCGTACCATCATACTGCTTACCACTATCGTTGATCGAAATTAACAAGTCATTAGACAATTTATATACGACAATGAACTTCTGCGTAGGTCCATTTGAGTCGGCTTTTTTGTCGAAGAGGCCGTTGGCAACTAACGCATCCTTTAATGAATCATAGATTGCCTGTCCGTTAACAACGATTGGATTGCCATTGCCGTCAACCACCTTAACTTGATAAGTCATTCCATCAATCGCAAAATCGGCATCTGTATGAGCAAAACTGATCTTATCAGTACCGGTCACTGAGCTACTGCCGTTACCGGCTTCTGGATCACCGGTAATGGTCTCATCCAGGTTCTTCATTGAATTAATTAACTCAGCCTTACTTACCGTGTAGTGATTAACAACGACCGCGCTACCGTCAGCTTTAAATGTCGTATCCCCGTCTGTCTTCACAAAGACATAACCAGGAAGGGTCGGCGGAAAGTTAAGAATTTTCCCACCAACGGGGCCTTGCGGATCAATAACAGTGTAAGAACCATCATCATTCAAGACGGCTGAGCCAACCTGATCTGGCACACCATTAATTGGTTGATTGTTCTGGTCAACGGCTTTAATCGTGGCCTTCACGTTGTACGCATCGGTGACCTTGTTAGTCAGAGTTGAATCCGGCGAAATACTGGAACTAATCGTGCTGTAGATAGTGTCTGAAAGACCTGTGTTCGTCGCGCTCGTCGGTGAATAGACGGGGACATCGTAAATGATTTTATTAAAACTCGAAATCTTATCTGCTTGTTGGATCACACTCTTAATTTGTGACCAATCGGTGACTTGGTCTGCCGTGAGCAGCTCACTTGGTAGTGAACCGCTGCCAATCGTCCACTTAGTGCCATCACTAAAGACCATTGTTTTACTACCATCCGTAAAACTAATGAGATTAGTGCTGTAATACATTTTTCCCGGCTCGTCACCTTTCGGATTATTACCGATACTGCCGAGCACAGCAGGACCAGAAATATTCAGTGTAAAACTAGCTTTAGGTTGACTTGGTTGGTTTGGATCCACCATTCCTGCTTGCGGCAGATTCGTGACGTTCCATACTGCATTTAAGTCTTTGGACCAGTTATTTGCTACCTGAACTGCTAAATTCTGAAGCCCAGTAATCGTCCCATCTTTTTCAAGAAAATCTTTCGCCGGATAATTATTCCCGGTTGAGGAAACACCGGTAAACCCATCGGCAGTGCCCTGAATGCCACCTTGGTTAACGACCTGTTGCGGGGCTAAAATGGTGACAGCATAATTTCCAGAACCAACGTATGTCGAGATCTTATCACCGTTAGCTAACGTTAATTGACTATTGCTTGTATAGTCCTTGGAATTAGATACATCCATCTGGATCGTTGAAGTCCCATTAGTAATCGCACCAGAAAGATACTTTAGTCCAGTGGTCGATACACCCATGGCTGCTAGTTGTTCAGCCGTATAGATCCCGTATGTCACACCGTTATCAGGTGTATAAACATAACCTGTTTGACTACCAAACATTTGGTCGATACCACTAATCGCGGCCGCGTCTACCGTAAAATCAACCGCTAAATTAATATATGTCGGTAACGAGAAGCCAGTACCTGTCCAGTCAAGCGTCAACACCTTTTGCCCTGATGAATTAGTGGTCATCGTCATTTTAGGTTTAACAAAACCGTTGATTGAATTTATATCTACACCCGAAGCACTAGTGCTTGCATCATTAGTGAAATAAAACGGAAGACCATTCGCATTGACAACTAAATTTGTTTGGTCAGGAATCGTTACATATAACTTTGGTTCGAAAACTGCTTTATCTGTCCAAGGGCCACGACCATTGCTGGTTTGTACAAAAGGATTATTACTAACTAACTTGTTGCCAGATCGATCAATATTTAATTGACCATTATCGGCCACACCAGAAACGCTCTGCACCGTGAAATTTGCAGTAATCTTTTGTCCTGGAGCAACAGTTCCATTAATCCCTGAGGTTGAAACGTTGACTGGTTTAGAATTTAAAATCTGTACCGCCATCGACTGTTTGATCGTCGCCGGTTGGGTCAAATTTTGAACACTTACGCCGACCGAATAAGTCTTCCCAACTTCGGCCAAATTATTGCCGCGACCTAAAATTGTGAACCCGTATTGCTGAACATGATAACCCAAACGATCATCGTAGGAATACTTGTTCAATGCCATTTCAGGTAATGTTACATAATCCCCATTACCCGAATAGTAGGTTGTCTCACCATCTCCGGCATCACTCTGCGGTGCGATCGGTGTTGATAACTTAATTTGATAACTGACTACATGTCGGCCAGAAGTAATCTTATTACCTGTTGAAAAAGTTCCGGCAGTATCTACTTGACCAGTGATTGGATTCCAGCTCTGCCCACCAGACAATGTTTGTGTCACATTTTGGCCTTCATTATCGATTGCTGTGACAAAGTACGTAGATGGAAAACGCGGTGATTCAGAAATTGGCATCGTAATTCCCGTCGTTGTCAATTGATCAGGAATTGTCACAGTAGCTTCTGCGTCTGCAGAGACGTTGCCGCTATTATAAAGGCGAAAACTGCCCAGAACTTGCCAGTTCGGCATGGAATCGTCATTTGGTACATATGCTTGATTTGTAGAAATAATGCTGCCTATTTCTGATTTTGCTTTATCTGACGATGTCTTAGGATCGAAAACTGTATCATTGATTCCCGTAAAGTCATTACTGGTATCAATCTCTGTCCCGTTTTCTAAATCAGTCTCTCCGAAATAAGTGTGCGTTCCATCTGCCAAGGTCGCATCCATCGAAGCACCTTGGCTAATTCCTGACGAAATAGAATTATAATGTCCCCAAAAATAATTAACCCACACATATGGATCAACCTGCGTTCCTTGTCCGATCAGAGATGGATTAGTCGTCTTAATAAAAATTGTCGTCCCAGGTCCACCAGGTTGTGTAATTGTCTCCAGGCTTCCCCGTTTAGACGCGTTAAGATAAAAGTTCGTCAAATTTGTATTAAGTTCAAAGTCGGCAGGAACTGATACTTGGTACGTTATAGAATTTAGTGCCGGATTTAAATCATCATGAGCAATCGGCGGATTAGTCACGGTTACTTGGTATTGATAGTCTTCTCCAACTGCTAAGGGTGTTCCAGCGGCCATTGCGGTCTTGTCTGAACTAAAATTACCAGAACTTTGATATTGACTAACCGTTCCTGTTGTATGAATAAGCAGATCATTAAATCCCTTGAAATCATCGATACCATCATCTGAATCAATCGGCAAGCCTGTTTGTAGATTACGTTCACCAAAGTACACCTTTTGCCCATTTTGATCCGTGTAGTAACCTGACAACCCCTCACTACTTGTTCCATCCGTACTCCCTGGTGCGTAAGAACCAACAAATTTCGGCCACGAACTATCGTCTGCCTTGAAATCGTTTAAAATCGTACCATCAAATACAATTGGTGTTCCAACACCACCGGGTTGCGTCCAAGTACCCGTCACAAAACTATTTGTAGCAGTGCTTTTGGCAACATTGAGGGAGAATCCAGACGGTGTCGGGAAACTAATATGCACTTGACTCGCCTTGGGCGCCCAAAGTTGTAGATTCATCGTGTAATCGTAGTTTAAACCGGGTAAATGAACGACCTTTTTGTCATATTCCGCTGGAGATTTGATACTTGAGCTAGGCTTAATCAATGGGCTTTTCATGCCAAAAGCGATTGATTGTTCGGTGTCTGTGTTCCCTAGCGTCGCTCCGGTATCAAGATTAATGACCCCAAAATAATGTTTAACGCCATTAGCATCCATCGTATAGCCAGAGGCATTTTGAGCGATATCGTTAAGTGAATCCAAATCTGTACAAACTAATTTAGGCAACTTAACTGAGGAATAAATAGCTGATCCACCGCCACCGGAGTATATCCCATAATCGCTTTGATTGAACAGGCTATCAGTGTTACTGTACAACAACGGCGTACCAACTCCGCCAGGCTGAGACCATCCAGCGAGGTCTTCAGCAATTTTTACACCTTTTGAAACAGGAATTGATAAAACCATCCCTTTGGTATAACTAAAAAATTTCGAATGACTGAATTGTACCCTTATGCCTGGAACATGATAAAAGCTATCACCTGCATTATCAATAACCGAATTTGCGATTGCACTTGGAACGTTCACAGTGATTGCATCAAATGTAATCTCATTATTAATGATCATATTCTGCTGTGCGGAACTGACCGTCATGCCATTAATGGTGACCACGATTGGAAAATTCTGTTTAACAATGCCACCTTTAAACAGATTGTTAACCACAAAATTGGCGGCAAACGTTTGACTCCCAGATTGCCCAGGAATCGTCCATGTTGCTGTCCTACCGGAAATAGTCGGATTACCATTAGTTAGCCCGAATGACCCGTTGGGCAACGTTACTGAAACCTTATCACCGGCCTGTCCAGTAATCACAACCGTTGCATTTAAAATACTAGTAAATTGGCTACTGTAAGGTGTTGTTTCATCTAGCTCTTGTAAAATCACATTATAGGCTTTGCCTTCGCCTTGCCAATCCGCTGCAGGGGTTAAAGACGCTACCGGAGTATACTTACCACTTCCACCTGCGGCCCAATTGATACTGACTTCATCTTTCCCTGTATATTCAGCTGGGTCAATCACTTGCCGGAATTGACTCACCAAACCACTCTGTTGTAATTGCTGCAAGGTTGCTTGGTAGGCTGTATCAGATGGTGCATCGATCACTAAATCACCATATGCATCGACATTGGCGTGTACGCCATCAGCTAATTTGAGCTGACTGTAAGCCGCCTGGGCTTGCCTGAAAGATTGTGAAAGAACGCCCCGTCGGTCAGCGGCAATCATTTCGGCAGCTTGTGCTAGCTCATTGGTCATGTTGGCCACAATTGAACTCGCCATGATCACTTGCGAACTTGCGGTGTTCGTCGTTGTTTGCGAGGTAGCCTCAACAGCAGCCAAAAGCGTCTTGACTTGATCACTTTCGACTTGCTGATGTTGATAAATGGCTGCTAACCCATCATCTCTGACAACATTATCTGTGGTATTCGCATCCGCAGCCGCATTAGCCTGTGATAAATAGGCACTAGCTTGCGCAACACTACTACCAACCTGACTGGTTAACGAACTTGCCGAGTTGGTTAATGAATCATTAACACCAGTTGCGACAGCTTTTTTCGTCGCGCTGTTGGCGGTTGAATCAACTTTGTCACCCGCTGCACTAGTGTTGGTTGCAATATTATCCGCTGATTTTGCTGATTTAACCTGAGTACCATCGCTGGTTGATGTATTGTGAGCAGTTTCCTCACTTGTTTGGGCCGCAGTGCTCGAACTGGCTGTCGAGGTCGCCACCGATGAGGCAGACTCACTTGCCGGAGTTTGCGCCAAACTGACGGTTGACGATGTGCTAGTCTGATCGCTAACGGTCTGACTTGCCGCCGCATCCGCTTGAACCACTAAATCCCCATGGTGGTTCATCGCAACACCTGACACAAAGACCGTTACGCCAGCAACCAGCCATAACTTCCCCTTTTTAAATAACTTATAATGTTCCTTACGATCTAAACTGTCACGAAACAGTCGATCATGATATCCATATGTTTGCATTTACCCTTCGCTCCCCTCATAGTGACCAATTTGTGGAAATGTTCCAATATTGATCGGTTGATGCGTGATCGTTCCCACAACATGCACCTCTTTTAAATGAGTTGGCGCATGTTGTTGAGCGATATTTATCTTCGCCTGTAAATGACTGCCCACTCGTCGCATCTGTCGACGTGATGGAACAATCTTTGTGTATTGCTCCATCGTCAATCTCCTCGTAAATGATGTCGTTGATAAAATGGCTCTAGGTTTTTTTCAACCAACTGCCCAACTGGATCATCGGTGGTGCCGACTAAGAAGTTGGCACCATATTTGACGTACCGATGGGCAGCGACGGCTAGTCGACGAGCTAGCTTATTCCCAAAATCTTTCGAATTGCCGCGCCAGTCAACAATCACTCCCGTTTCAAAGCGGGTTGAGTCTCGTAATTTAAGATCAATCAACCAAGCCCGTTCTGCACCAGCTTGATGTTTGAGCACGCGACTGAGATTATGGGCTAGCTGTGGCGGAACTGGCGACATCATGCGCATACGAAAATCCTCGTCAGTCTGATCTAACACTAGCGGCACAACTTGATGAATATAGTTCCAGTATTCGATCGACAAGGGAAAATTCTGATAACCTGGATTAATCAGTAAGCCGGCCACGTCCATGCGCCCAACTTCACTCATTAATTCATCGCCACTAAACTCTAACGAGCGAAACTCCATCTGACGTAGTGTCGTGTTCATGAAATTATCGAACTTACTTGCCTGTGAGAAGACGGGCACATATTGGTGACCGTCTGCTAAATAAGTGGTCACTGCTAAAGCTAACTGCAGACTAGTTTGCGGTTTTTTTGGTGTGGATTCCGTTCTTGCAATTTGGATAGGTGCCAGAAAGCTCATTGTTAATAATTCAGCAGCAAACCGGCGCTCCGCATCTTGATCTAATGGTTCACCCATGAATTTTTGAAGATAAACGTCAAAACCAGTTTTGGTGAAGGGTAAGACGTTGTGCTCCTCATTATTGGCCGCAATTAGTTCTGCTGATTCTATTTCCATAGCCTCACTCCCTCGACAACCAACTGATTTAGGCTAATAAAGTAATCGCTTTTAACAACGATTCACCTGTTGCGGCTAATTCCGCAACTTGCCGTTGATTATTATTCTTTACCGCTGTCTCTAAGGAATCAGCAATTAACTTGACATTTTCACTCAACGCTTTAACCGGGGTTAACCCGATCAACGTCTCAATCTTCAGATCACTGATTTGTGCATTTGATTGCATTGCTTGTGGTTCTTCCATAACTGTTTACCCCCAAAAGTTCGATTTATTGATTTAGTTTACGAATCGCTTGTAGTAAGTCTTGAGCCGTTCGGGCCAGCTCATTTCGTTGGTCCGTCTGATTAACCTGAGCTAATCCCTGTGCAACCTGCGCAAATGCGTGGACTAAGATCGTTAATGGTTGTTCACTGACCTCGCTTCCTAGATTGTCAGAAACCTCGTGACTTGCTGCCGACCGAGCCACCCTGGTTGTTTCAACCTGACCACTGGTTCTAGGTTGAGACGCCGCAATCGAAGTAACCTCCTGGTTAGATTCATCTGTCGCGATAACGGACAGCTTAGGTTCAGGCTGCTGTTCAATTGGTTTGGGACTAAAGATTGTTTGTACTTGGGCTGCATTTTGCATCTTCATCGCTTCCTCTTCTTTATCGGTTAAACTAATTAACTCGGTTACTGCTGTTGGGTCCTCTGCGTGATAAGCAGTAATTTCCTGGATCTTATCGCCCAGATGATCAGTCAACCAAGTGAAATAACTTGCGTCACGTCGTGGTGGTAATTCTACCGGCGCACTATCGCTAGCTTGTTGGCTATTCGTCAACTGGATTGTCTTGACTAATTCTTGCGTTGGTCCTTCAAGAATTTGAATTTTCCCCAATGGTGCATAAACCAAATCGATGGACTGAGTGTCCATTGACATCGTGCCTGTTATTGATGGTCGGTCGATCAAAACATAGCCAGACAAGACGGGTGTTGCGACCTCATATGCTTCACCAACAGCCTTAAAAATCTTCATCGGTGGAATCAACTGCTGCCCATCACGCGTTCGATAAATGACAGTGACCGCATTTTGTTGCCGTGCTTCATCAATTGGCTCAGGTTCCATAATGTTTTCTCCTTTCTTCCTTGTTAGCGAATCGTTCGCTCGATAAAACAATTGTTCGCAAAACAAATGTGCACAATTTTATTAGGGTGCTAAGCCCCGCCTTCACTTATCCAAAGACGTCAACCTGCTCATAAGTGAACTTGACATCTAATACCTCATTTATCGCGCCTCATTCCCCCTCCAAAGTTATCGAATGAATAATCCGATTGGAACGTTGAAACGCTTATGAAGCAAAGCAATCTCTGTTGATGTCCAATCTGATTTTCGGTTCATCTTACGGTTCACGGTGCTAGCATCCTTTTGTAAGACATTAGCAATTTGTTGCTGTGAAATCTTTCTAGCAGCGAACCAACCACGTAAGGGGTCAATACTTATCATAGTTTCACCTCTTATTATTCTTACAAATTAAATTATTCTTATATATGAGAAATATAAACTAATTTTCATTAAGGTTCAAGAATTAATAAATTATAACTGTGCGTCTTGTGCACGATTCTTGCTAAAATTGCACATAAAAAGAGTTTAGGAGGTCAATATGCACGTACAGTTAACGCCACAAGAAGCTTTTAAGTTTTATCGTCGCCGTCTCAACCTGACTTTGGTCATGGTTCAACAGGTTCTCAATGAGAGATACCATATCAAAATCAGTGTTGCCTCTTTAGCGCGCTTTGAAGATCCCCACAAGGATCTGACTGTCCCTGCCCGGACCTATATCGCACTATGTGATCTTTATCATATCGACATTGACGAATTTAGTGCCGACTGGCTTCAACGATTTATGTAAAGCGACACGGGGTAAACTCTATCGTGAAGGTTAAATTCATTTCATGCACCATGTACACCGTGCAATAGTCACATCAGTAACTGTCAACACTTGATTATCATTCTTATAAAAAGACCTCACCAACTGATCAGCTGATGAGGTCTTTACCTAGGGACTTATTTTGGGTTCAAAAGTGTCTGATTCATAATTTATTGCTTTAATACTTCCCAATACCACTCTTTGAACACCTAAACCGATATTTCGCTTTTTTTCGAAAAAATCGAAGTAAGAAAAGAAAGATAAACTCTTTTCCTACTCCGATTTTGTTTAAGATAGGCCACTAAAATTTCTTTTGTGGCATCAAATTTGGCATCATTTTGACGATGGACTCATTGAGTCGGTTAGCCAAAATCAGTAAAACACCGTTATATCAACGTTTGTAAGCCGCCGTTTTTACTACTGGGCAACGATTCAGCGTAAAAAGATGGACCCGAACAGATTCGAACTGTCGACCTCCTACATGCGAAGCAGGCGCTCTCCCAACTGAGCTACGGGCCCGGAACAAAATTAATTGTATCACTTTGTCAGGCTACCCGTCACAACTATTTTTCAGAAGTCGTGGTCTCAGATTTTGTGGCTGCTTGTTGGGCCAACACTGCCTTTTGTTTGCGCATTGTATAGCGTCGATAAAGCGCCACAAAGCAACCATTGAATGCCAACACAACGATGACACCCCAGATGAACGAGCCATCAAATTCAAACGGTAATAACCAGCCAACCAGTATCCCGGCGATGACACTGAGAACAATCATCAAAGTTGCAATATTGGTTGGCATGGCTGGATTAACTGGTTTTGGTCGATTTTTCATATCTTCACCTACGTCTTTAAAAGTCTGCTATAAGTGTAGACATTCTCCACCGCGGATGCAACTCAATTCAATGGCGTCTTACGCATCAAAATTGGTAAAGGCTTGGCGCAATGTTGTGGCTGTCATTTGAACATCATCAGACCGGGTCAGCATGGAAATGACCGCGGCTCCAGCTACACCGGTCTGGGCAACATTTGCTAAGTTATTTTGGTCAATGCCCCCAATAGCAACTATTGGTTTCTGACTCACTGACAAAAGTTGCGCGAGTCCTGAGATTCCTAAGGCCGGATCGGCATCAGCCTTAGATTGGGTTGGATAAACCGGACCACTACCCACATAATCCACGGCAGTAAGTTCATTTGCATGGTTAATTTGGGCGACCGTATGACAAGAATAACCAATGATCAAACCTGGTAATTCATCAATGACCTGTTCAATTCGTTGGTCTTTTTGACCAACATGAATGCCATCAGCTCGTAAAGTTTGCGCTAAGGCCACGTCATCATCAACAAAAAACGGGATGTTTGCCTGTTGACAAATTTCTTGTAACGCCTTCCCAAGGGCTACTTTTTGGTCCCCAATCAGTGCCCGTGGCCCTTTTTCACGAAATTGAAATGCTGTGATGCCACCCGCAATCGCGGCAGACAGTTGTTCCGGCAAAGTTTGTCCTTGCGGCACATCCTGACTTCCAGCTACAAAATAAGCCTGCAACATTTTCGTGTTAAATTTCATGAGCATCACCCTCGTGAATCTGTGCCCAATGGTTCAAGGGTCCGTGACCATGACCGACAACGATCCCTTGGGCAATGGTGGCGGACACATAGGCTTTACCAATTCGAATCGCCGTTTCAACATCGGCGCCCTTAGCTAGTTCTGCGGTAATGCAGGCCGACAATGTGTCACCCGTGCCATGCGTGTTGTGCGTGTTTAGTCTAGGCGAACTCAACCAAAATGATCGCCCATCGGCTAACAAGACATAATCATTCGCCAATTCAGGGTTGGCTTCGTGGCCACCCTTGACAATGACGTTTGCTGCCCCTAGCGTCTGTAACTGTTCAGCAGCCTGGCGCATCTGCTGATCGGTCGTAATCGTCAAGCCGGTCAGGGCCTCGGCCTCTGGTAAATTGGGAGTTAACACGGTCGCCAGAGGAATTAATTCATCGCGAACCGTGACCACCGCTGCCTCACTCAATAGTGGTGCGCCACCCTTTGCAATCATGACGGGATCAACAGTCAGCGGGCCAAAGTTATAACGCTTTAGATTGGCAACGACTGCTTTGACCCGTTCGACATCTGCTAACATCCCCGTTTTACAAGCTTTGATTGCTAAATCCGCCGCTAAAGAAGCAAATTGTTCATCAATCAAGGTTGTTGGCAGAGCAAAAGCATCCTGAACCCCCAGCGTATTCTGTGCGGTAATCGCGACAAGAACCGTCGCCGCAAAAACGTGACGCTCTTGAATCGTCTTGAGATCTGCTTGCATACCAGCACCACCGCCGGAATCAGATCCGGCAATGGATAATGCCTGGGGAAATTGTGCCACTGATTCAGTTAGTGCCATATTAATTGACCTCCACCTCAAGTAAAGATTTCAAATCGGTCATGCTAACGGCAGCCAAACCATCCATTAATTTAACCGCAAAGGTTCCTGGCTGCTGATGAGTTAGTTGCGCAGTCTGTGCCACCCACTGACCCGTTGCCGCGAAAATGGCAGTGCCAGTTACTGCAGCGGTTAGCGCATCCTCACTCACCGCTAAGAAGGCCCCTAAAACGCTGCTTAACATATCACCGGAACCAACATGGGTCGCAAATAGGGGCGTCCCATTATGAACCATAAACGTCTTGCTGCCATCACTGATGAAATCTTTTTTGCCGGTCATCACCGCAATACAATTAAAACGTTTCGCCACTTCTGCTGCGACTAGCGCATGGTTTACCGTTAAATCGGTCGCGTCAATGCCGCGCGTTGTATCATCTTCGCCAGCAAGAAAGGCCATTTCCCCCGCGTTGGCCCGGATGATGGCTGGCTGAACTTGTTCAACTAAATTAGTGAAGATCTGTTGTCGTTTGGGCAATGCAACCGCGACTGGGTCAATCACAACGGGAACCTGCGCTTGATTTGCAGCCTGACCAACCGCAACCATTTGCTCAACCTGAACTTTCGTCCATGTGCCCAAGTTGAGTGTTACACCGCCTGCCAGCCCCACAAGTTCAGGCGCCTCTTCTGGTGCTTTTGACATGATTGGTGAGGCGCCAATTGCATTCACGGCATTGGCAACCTCGGCAATCGTCACCGCATTTGCAACGGTTAATACAACTGGATTAAGCCGTCGAATAGCGGCTAACAATTCTGGATTCATTTTTTCCTCCTCGGCCAATTTGGACAAGAAAAAACGCTAAAACCACGAAGGCTTCAGCGTTGTCATTCCTCAATCACACTGGCCACTTTCCTTCGCAAGTCTGAACTTACAGGTTCAAAGGGTCCGACCAAGTCGTCTCAGTCCAGCCATGTGGACACCCCTAGTGGAAACTATTTACGTCTAGAATACCGATCTTTGTGCTGACCGTCAATTAGTTTACGCCTTTGTTTGATCTTTATCAGCCCATTGTTGTTTGATGAAGGCTTCGCGCCCACCCATTTCTTCCATTTGGTAGCGCAAAGGATTCTTCTTGTAGAAATCTTGATGGTAGTCCTCTGCAGCGTAAAATGGCTGCGCAGCTTCAATTTTCGTCACGATTGGCTCGTCAAATCGCCCTGAAGCGGCCAATGCAGCTTTCGAAGCCTCAGCAATTTGCCGTTGCTCTGGACTATTCACAAAGATAACGGGTCGGTAACTATCGCCACGATCTTGAAATTGGCCCATGGCATCCGTTGGGTCGGTCTGCTGCCAATAGATGTTAACTAATTGATCGTAACTAATCACGTCTGGATCAAAGGTGATCTTAACCGCCTCGGTGTGACCAGTGGTATGACTGGCAACTTGCTCGTACGTCGGGTTAGGCACATGTCCACCTGTATACCCCGACACCACCGTTTTAATACCTGGAACCGTATCAAACGGCTTTACCATACACCAAAAACATCCACCCGCAAAAATTGCTGTCGCTTCTGCCATGTAAAGTCCTCCTCGATTTAACCTACCTAAGCTAACGCGTTTACTTACTTCTGCGTTATCTGTGGAAATAGGTCAGCATATTGCCCATATCCAGCTGCCTTCAATTGATCCGCAGGAATAAATTTAAGTGCGGCCGAATTGATGCAATAACGCAACCCACCGTCTTCGGCCGGTCCATCGGTAAAAACATGTCCTAGATGGGACTCTGCCTCACGACTCACTACTTCAGTTCGTTCCATGCCAAATGAACGATCCCGATGTTCTTTAACCGATTTGGCGTCGATTGGATGCGTGAACGACGGCCAGCCACAGCCAGCGTCATACTTATCTGTCGAAGAGAACAGCGGTTTGCCACTGACGACATCCACATAAATACCATCTGCATAAAAGGCATCGTATTGACCAGAAAATGGTCGTTCAGTATCGGCATGTTGCGTAACTGCGTAAGCTTCCTTAGATAACTTAGCCAATGCTGCTGCTTTTTGATCTGGATCCATTTAATCAGCCCCCAATTCGTTTAGACCTGTTGTGTCGTGAGATCCTTTAGTTGGACATTAGGATCCAACTGTTCATGATCGCTGGTTAGTCGCAGCGTATTAAACGTGGGGTTTAAATCCAATCGCATCTGATCGGCTAACTGAGCCTTACTATACCCTTTAACCTTAATTTCGCCAAGATTTGAATCAATCGTTTCATCATAATCAGGTATGGCTTGGTCTTGGTCAACCACCAGTAGATCAAAGGCAGTATCCAGCGAGCAAAATCCGACCGCAGAATAAGGACCTACACCATCATCATAGCTTAATAATAATTGTGTATGAGGCTTCATCAAGGGTGCTAATTTTGCTTGAGCAGCCGGTGTAATCATTAATCTCATAAAAGTAGCCTCCTGATCTGTAAATTAAATTCCTTACTACAAGTAAGTATTATCACCCATCTGACCAGATAAGCAAGGGATGTGCTCAGTGCCCCATCGAACTCGTCTAGACTAAAATGATCCTATCTCCCGTTAGGATCATTTTACAAGCAGCTTTATCGAAAGGTTGTGCTCATTTGGCTGCGCTATCGTCAACAATCACAGCCACATTATCATCAATCTGTTCACCCTCGTCAGACAGCTTAATCGCGTGCATTAAGCTGTTAAACGAAGCGTGTAGTTCATGACCCAAGAAACGACCAGAATAGCCCTTGTACCGAACTGGACCAAGGTTAGATGGCAACGTTTCTTCATAATCGCTAACGTCGGCATCTTGGCCAACAATAACGAGCTGAAATGAGACTTGCAAAGCGACTAGGCCATGATGCGAATACGGACCGACCCCGTCGTCATAGCTTAATAACAGTTGATTGCCATCCTTTAACAACGGTTGCAACTGGGCCTTGACTTCATCATCAAATGATAATTCATGTTGTGCTGCCATTGTGACTACCTCCGAAAAATGATTTTAATGATCAACGCTACGAATTAATTATGGCGCGACCGTCACGCGGATACAATCTTTTAAGCTTATTCATTGAGCCTTTAAAAACCAGTCGCGAAGCAAAAACGCGGGAACCAAATCAACCAGTTCCGCTCACAGACGAACTTGCCAATTTAGATCCCGCGCAATCGATTCAAATCAAATTTTAGAAGGCATCTTGCAGTGGTGGTACCACTTGCTTCTTACGTGAAACTACCCCTGGCAAATCAGCGGTATGATTCGTAAGTGTCGTATTGAAGGCCTTCTCAACCGCCGCCGTTGGTTCACCCCAAACGAGCAGGCGAGAATTACTATCCAAAATATTCGTAACGAGCACTAAGAATAGATCATAACCGTTAGCTTGGGCTTCAGTAGCCATGGCCGCCTCAAGTTTAGCTTGGCGAGCAAAAACTTCATCCAAGTCAACCGTGTTGATTTGGTCAATGCGCACCGTCTTGCCGCCCATCTCAAATGATTTTGCGTCCTGCTGAACTAATTCAGCTTCCGTCTTAGCACTTAAATTGGTACCAGCCTTTAATTCTTCGAGGCCGTACGTTTGGTAGTCAATGTCAGCAATCTCGGCTAGTGCAATCACAGCCGCCTTATCGTCATCAGTGGTTGTCGGTGATTTTAATAACAACGTATCTGAGATAATGGCTGATAACATCAAACCAGCCAGCTGAGCTGGGATTTCAATCTTATTTTCGTCAAACAGCTTCGTTAAGATGGTACTTGTACATCCAACCGGTTCCGCCCGATAGTATAAAGGCGATGCCGTTTCAAAATTGGCAATTCGGTGATGGTCGACCACGTGCGTAACGGTGACATCATCGATATCGGCAACGCTTTGTTGATGTTCATTATGATCAACCAACATCACTGCACTAACTTCTGATCCGGCCTTTTCAATCACGCGTGGGGCTGGTTCATCAAAATAATTTAACACAAACTGTGTTTCTTCATTTGGTTCACCTAGGGCAACTGCCTCTGTATCAAAGCCGAGTTGATTTTGCAAATACGAAAATGCCTTCGCCGCAACGATAGCGTCCGTATCTGGGCTTTGGTGTCCAAAAACAAGTTCTTTTGCCATTAGTCTTTTGCTCCTTCACTATTACGATATTTTTCATCATGAATGTGAGTTAGCCGGGTAGTGTAGTCTTGTTCAGCTAAATATTGGTCAAAAGCATTGAGCACACGACCTACCCGCGGAATCTCATCTTTATCTTTACGGAAAACGAACGCTAAGTCAAATTTAATTCCTGGTTCAAATTGAGCTGAATACATGTTATCTTGCGCTCCTTTAGCCAAAATGTAGCTATTTGGCAAGGCTGTGAATGCGCCCGTAGCTGAAGAAAATTCATAAATTTGATCAGGCGTCGTGAACCGGGCAACTGAGTTTGGCGTGTCCACCATCGCATTTTTATAATTTTCACGGATAACTTGATCCAAGTAGTATTCACGCGGATAGGTCACCCAAACATTATTTAAGGTGTCCTTTAAGCGAATCTTTTTACGACCAGCAAATTTCTCATTATGATGAATGAACAATAAGTCTTCGGTAATGATCTTCTTAGACCGATACGGTTTCCAATTCTTAATGCTATCGTCAGGCAGATACATAATCGCTAAATCAATCCGGTTATTCTCCAAGCGATCCCAAATTTCCTTACGCGTTAACATGTGAAAACTGATCGTCACATCTGGATTTTCTTTATAATACTGAATTGCAAAGTCCTCAAAAACAGAATATTCAATCGAGGCGAGCAGCCCGACATTGATCTCGCCAGAGTCGGCCGAGGTCGATTGTTGGATTTCATCCGTGGCTTGATTTAACACCTCGTAAATCTCATGAGTCGCATTCAACATAGTCCGACCGGCTTCAGATAAGCGAAGCTTTTTACCCACGGAGTAAAATAATGGTGCGCCAACCGTCCGTTCTAATTTTTTGATTTGTTGAGTTAATGCTGGCTGGGTTATTCCCAGTATTTGGGCCGCTTGCGTGTAGTTCATTGTATCAGCAAGCTGTAAAAAGTAGGTTAATGTTTTCGAAGAGAAAATTGTCTCCTGCTTACTTTTCATCTTATGGCCACCTTTCTTCGTATTCACTTCATGTATAAATTATATCTTTTCAATACGATAATTGTACGCAGCAATCCCCGCTCCACGCAAGGATTAAATCTTAAACGCAATTATTTTTTAATAACCGAAACCTAATTTTTCTAATCGACCTACCATACAACGATCTGATTTGACTGAAAGGAAAAAGAGTAAGTCCCCGTTTTTGGCGACTTACTCAAAGTTAAGGCATTTTAACTGAGCATCAAAGCCAGCACTTTCATTCGAATGGCAACCGGCAGTCCCTCTGTGTCGACGTCAATTACAAAAGATCCATTTGAATATCTAGCATTCAGTGCATGATCCATGGGCAATATATCATGCCGTATGTCGTGGCTTGTAATAATTTCGACTGGCTGCTGGCTCTTGGCAGGAAAACTCACGAAATCAACGATCTCATGTGGTTCTGCCTTCAAGTCGCGCAAGCACAAGACACCCTTGCGCGCCCGGCTGGTCACAGGAACTTCACTAACAGCCATCTTCTTTAGTGCCCCACGTTGCGTTACCACCATAACTTCATCCGTTTCTGACACTAATTGCAGATTCGTCACAATGTCGCCGTCGCGCAGATCCATCGACTTAGCGCCGCTGGTTCTGGCCCCATTAGTCGGGACCTCGGCTAAGTCATAACGTAAGCCAAGTCCGTGCTGCGACATGAGCATCACCGTAAGCGGCGCCTCCTGGTCCACAAATTGAATGTTGACAACATAATCGGTAGCCGACTTAAACTTTTCATAGACTTGCGCATGTTTACGATAAGTTCGTCCTGGTAATAAATCAGCCAAGGCGGTTTGCTTAATCAATCCCATCTTCGTAGCAATCACAAAACGCCCAGTGGTATCGAGACTGTTAAAGGTGAAGGCTGCGATCAGTGATTCGTCATCAGCTAACCCAATCGATTGAGAAATATGTTCACCCGTATCTTTCCACCGTGCATCAGCCACTTCATGCACAGGTCGGTAAATCAGATTGCCACGATTGGTAAACATGTACAGATGATCTAGCGTCGACACTTTCCGCAATAAGATTGGATAATCTTCTTCCTTTAGCCCGTTATCATCAGTGGATGAAGCTTGGTATGAACGAACTGAACTGCGCTTAATGTAGCCATCGTGAGAAACCATCAAGACGACTTCTTCATCGGCTACCGTGACAGTACGATCAACCTTTAGCTCCTCAATTTCGGCTTCAATTTTAGTTAGTCGCGGTGTCGCAAAGGCCTTTTTAATTGCTTGCATTTGCGCACGCACGACTTGGCGAAGTGAGGCATCATTGGCCAAAATATCCGATAAACGCGTAATTTCTTTTGTCAGTTGATCGTGTTCCTTTTGTAACTCAGTCACGTCAGTATTCGTCAACCGATATAATTGCAGTGTCACAATTGCCTCAGCCTGTGCTTCCGTGAAGTCATACTGTTTGACCAAGTTTTGTTTAGCGTCTTTACGATTTTGGCTCGCTCTAATCGTTGCAATTACCTGATCCAAAATGGATAAGGCCTTGATTAATCCTTCAACAATATGCTGTCGTTGCTGCGCCTTGTCTAAATCAAATCGCGTTCGTTTGGTAATGATTTCACGTTGAAAATCAATATAGGCTTGCAATGCGGTCTTTAAACCGATTCGCTCTGGCCGCATATTGTGAATGGCCACCATATTGAAGTTATAGGTGATTTGTAAATCGGTGTTTTTCAATAAATAATTCAAAATACCTTGGGCGTCAGCGTCTGCCTTTAGCTCTACCATGATCGTCAAGCCCGATCGATCTGACTCGTCACGTACTTCGACGATGCCTTCGACTTTTTTAGCGATCCTGATCTCGTCCATTTTTTTAACCAGCAACGCTTTGTTTACTTCATACGGAATTTCCGTAATTTCGATGGCCTGTTTGCCACCTTTAAGTGATTTAATCGACGTTTGTGAACGGAGCACGACCCGTCCCGCCCCGGTTTCATACGCTTTTTTAAGACCAGAAAGACCCTGCAAAATCCCACCAGTGGGGTAATCAGGCCCCTTAACGTATGTCATTAATGCAGCGGTATCCGCGTTGGGATGGGCTAATAAATACACGAGTGCATCAATTAACTCGCCTAGATTATGCGGTGGGATTTCTGTTGCATAACCGGCCGAAATACCGCTGGCCCCATTCACAAGTAAATTGGGAAAACGCGCTGGTAAAACAGTTGGCTCCTGCTCGGTATCATCGAAGTTTGGCACGAAGTCAACCGTATTTTTATCGATATCCTGTAACATCATATTGGAAATCTTGCTTAACCGGGCTTCGGTATATCGCATCGCAGCCGGTGGATCAGCATCAATGGAACCATTATTTCCGTGCATCTCAACCAACGGATCACGTAACTTCCAGTCCTGACTCATCCGCACCATCGCCTCATAGATCGACGAATCGCCATGTGGATGATAATTCCCCATCACATTCCCAACGGATTTCGCCGACTTACGAAACCCCTTGTCATACGTATTGCCGTCTTTATTCATGGCATACAAAATCCGGCGTTGAACCGGTTTTAGACCATCACGAATGTCTGGCAATGCCCGATCCTGAATGATCGATTTGGAATAACGACCAAACCGTTCACCCATGACGTCTTCAAGTGTTAATTCTTGAATATTTTGTGTTTGCTCTGCCACAGATGCAGCTCCTCTCTAACTTTAGTCACGACTCATCACTTACTTAGCTTTCATCTTCTTGATCCCAAATCGTAATGGTTGGTCCGGCTGACTTTGTCTCTGACGTTGCATCAGCTGGTTGGGGATCAGTGTCAGGCGCCTGATGAGCTGAACTAACGGCCGTATTATCTAAAATGGACCCTTCTTCTTCTAAATTAAAGGCCACGTTTTCTTCAATCCACTTCCGTCGTGGTTCAACTTTATCGCCCATTAACGTTGTCACCCGTCGCTCAGCTAAAGCAGCGTCGTCAATTCGAACCCGAATCAATGTGCGCGTCGTCGGATCCATCGTGGTTTCCCATAACTGATCGGCGTTCATTTCACCAAGCCCTTTAAAACGTTGTAAGGAATAACCGCGTCCAATCTGTTTTTCCTTCTGACCTAATTCAGCGTCAGTCCAAGCGTATTCAATTTGCGTCTTAGCACCGCTACCTCGTTGTAATTTATATAAGGGCGGTAACGCAATATAGACGCGTCCAGCATCAATCATTGGACGCATATATTTATAGAAAAAGGTTAAGAGCAAAATTTGAATATGAGCGCCATCATCATCGGCATCAGTCATGATAATGATCTTGTCGTAATTGGCATCCTTTAAGTTAAAGTCAGCTCCGACACCGGCTCCAATTGTGTAGATCATCGTGTTAATTTCTTCATTTTTGACGATGTCTTGCAACTTGGCTTTTTCCGTATTGAGCACTTTACCACGTAACGGTAAAATAGCTTGAAATTTGCGATCCCGCCCTTGTTTTGCAGAGCCACCAGCTGAATCACCTTCGACTAAGAACAATTCATTTTTCGCTGCATTCTTAGACTGAGCCGGCGTTAGTTTCCCAGATAAGAGGCGTTCTTGTCGGCCCTTCTTTTTACCATTACGACTCTCGTCTCGTGCTTTTCGAGCGGCTTCTCTGGCCTGACGAGCCTGCAAAGACTTGCGAATTAGCATCTGCGCAAATTCGCCGTTTTCCATTAAATAAAAACCTAATTGTTCGTTAACCACGTTATCAACAATGGTTCGCGCCTCATTAGTTCCCAGCTTGTCCTTAGTTTGACCTTCAAATTCCAAAATAGACTCTGGAATCCGCAATGAAATAACCACGGATAGCCCCTCACGAACATCGGAACCCTCAAGATTTTTATCTTTTTCTTTCAATAAACCTACTTTACGGGCATATTCATTGAACGCTTTGGTCCAAGCAGCCCGCAGGCCAGCTTCATGCGTCCCACCACCAGGCGTACGCACATTATTAACGAACGATAACATCGTTTCTGAATAACCATCGTTATATTGCGCCGCAACTTCCACTTCAACGCCTTCCCGGCTACCATCAAAGTACATCACATCGCCTAACGTATCTTTGTCTTCGTTTAAATAGGCGACAAACTCTTTAATGCCTTCAGGATAATGAAATTCTTCCGTCCGCTCTTGTTCAGCGCGTTCATCAGTTAACGTAATCTTCACATTGGTGAGTAAAAACGCAGACTCGCGTAAGCGTTCCTCAAGTGTGCTGAAATTGTAAACAGTCGTCGTGAAGACGCTCGGATCCGGTTTAAAAGAAACAGTGGTTCCGTTAGACTCCTTGGTCTTTCCCAGCTTAACTAATGTACCAACTGGTTGTCCCCCGTTCTTAAAGTCCTCTTGATACTTGACGCCATCTTTGACGATGGTCACCGTTAACCATTCTGATAGTGCATTAACAACCGACGAACCAACCCCGTGCAAACCACCAGAGGTTTTATAACTGCTGTTGTTAAATTTGCCACCTGCATGTAATACAGTAAAGATAACTTCCGGGGTGGGAATACCAGACTCATGCATCCCGACTGGCATTCCGCGACCGTGATCCTTAACGGTAATGGCATTGTCTGGATGAATGGTGACATTGATTTCTTGACCAAAGCCGGCTAAGGCCTCGTCAACGGCGTTATCAACAATTTCATAAACTAAGTGATGAAGGCCACGAGCATCGGTAGAACCAATGTACATCCCGGGGCGTTTACGGACTGCTTCAAGACCGTGTAAAATTTGAATGCTTGTTGCGTCGTACTGTTCGGCTGAAGAAGCCATATTGGTAACATCCTCTCTTAAAAAAACAGTTGTTAATTAATTGATGCAGTTAAGCTATGCCTGTGAAAGGCTATCTAAACTAAAATACCATAGAACTGGCCGACTGACATGGGTAATTTTAACCCAGGTCGCGCATTTAGAATTGATAGTGCACCATTATTCACTTACCAGTCAAGCTGGTCACTCATGGCGGTTCATGCTAAAATGTAAGCCATTCAGTTCGAGCGAAGGAAGATAATCATGGTAAAACTACTCATTATGCTAATCGTTGCCTACCTCCTTGGTGCAATACCTTCAGGAATGTGGGTCGGCAAACTTTTTTTCCATAAAGATATTCGTCAAGAAGGTTCTGGCAACATTGGGACGACTAACACTTATCGCGTACTAGGAAGAACCGCCGGAACGACTGTCATGGCATTAGATATTTTGAAAGGTGCCCTTGCTTCAGGTCAAGTCGCCCTCTTTGGTGCACCAATGATTCATGGTTGGGCCGTCAATGGTTTGCTCATTGGACTAGCGGCTATTCTAGGTAACACTTATTCGATCTTTGATGGCTTTAAAGGTGGCAAGGCGGTGGCGACGAGTGCTGGTATTTTAGCCGGTTATAATTTTCCCTTTTTCTTATTTGCCAGTGCCGTCTTCGCCAGTTTGGTCTACCTTTCAAGCATGGTTTCTGTGGCATCAATGGGCGCGATGACTATTATCACATTTACGTCACTATTGTTGCATGATGGCATTTTGACCACCGTTGCTTTCGTTTTGACCCTGTTTATCTTTTATCGCCATCGCGCTAACATCGACCGAATTATGGCCGGCACGGAAAATCTTGTTCCCTTTGGTAGTTACTACCGCTATCGGCAAAAACACCCGCAAAAAGCTACCGATTCAGACGATCACGCGACACCCACTGACCAGACACCGACCTCGGCCAACAAAAAATAAATTGCCACCTTTGACGACAGGTAAAGACGTTTACTAGCAGTTTTAAAACCGTTAGTAAACGTCTTTTTATATCGATAAATTTAATTTAGAAAAATTCAAGACTAAAGTCAGCGTTAAACATTGATTGCGGAACTAATTGATGAATACCGAACTTGTGCTCCAGTTGACCATCACTCTTCACTGCATCAGCGATTCCCCACCATGGTTCGATGCAAACAAATGACGCTTTCTGCGGAAATGGCGACCAAATGCCCACATAGTCTGCATTCTGCAGTGTCATGGCAACGCCACGTTCGTTTAAATTTGAGGTCAACGTTAGTGTCGTTTCCTGCTGGCCTAAGTCTAGGATCTTGGCGTCCTGCTCAAATAAGTTGTGATTCAACTGTAAGGGCCGTTCCAAATTGATGGTAGTCGGATTTTCAACATCGCTAAACGGACCAGCTAAGGTCAAGGAAGGATAGACTTGCGCTGGCGTAGCTGAAATTGTGTAATCCTTAAAGGTTCCAGCCGTAGTCCCCATTGGAATATTGAAACCTGGATGCCCACCAATGGAGAAGAACAACGGCTCGTGACCAGGGTTCACAACGCGATATTCAACGCTCACTTGGCGTTCGAGCAAACTGTACATCACATCCAATTGGAAGGAAAACGGATATTGCGCGCGCGTGTCGTCATTATCTTTCAACGTAAACGTGACACTTGTTTGGCTTTGACTCGTCACCAAAAAATTCTGATCGCGAGCAAAGCCATGTTGGGTCATATGATACGTGTGATCATTAAATTGATATTGATCGTCATGAAGTCGACCCACAATTGGAAACAATACGGGTGCATGACGACCCCAAAACAACGGATCTGCCTGCCACATATATTCTGTATTTGACTCAATATCACGGACACTGGTCAATTCCGCACCCAGTTCATTAATCGTGACGCGTAACGCCCCGTTTGTTAACGTAATCATGTTCTAACCTCCAATTTTGAATCAAGCAGGCTCATTTTCAAGCGTGAAATAATCGCGTCATTGCTTAGGCTCGTTGGGGCCACCTTGACCATGGTCGACGGCGCGTGGGAAAAAGTTCCGATAATTTTCCTGAAGCTTCGCCTGACTGACGTGGGTGTAGATTTGAGTTGTGGACAAGCTAGAATGTCCCAGCAATTCCTGAACCGTCCGCAAATCCGCACCACCATTTAACATTTGGGTCGCAAATGAGTGCCGCAACATATGGGGATGAAGTGATCCCGGTAAGTGACTTCGCTGCATAACCTGTTTAAGGATATACTCAATTCCGCCCGCAGTTAAGGGATCACCCAGCCGATTAATGAAGACTTGGTCATGCTGTCGATGGTATTTGGTCATGAGTGGTGTACGACATTGTCGCTCATAGTCAGTTAAAGCTGTCGCTGCAAAATGTCCAAAGGGCACATAACGTTCTTTGTCGCCTTTCCCCCGAACTAAGACCATTAAATTTGTCCGATCCAACTGCGCGTACGTTAACTCAGCACATTCAGACACCCGCATTCCCGTCGCGTAGAGCATCTCAAGCAGTGCCCGATCGCGGAATTGTAATGGCCTAGTGCCATCGCCACTAGCTGTCTTCAACAATGTTGTGATCTCATCATCGTACAAATATTCTGGCAGGGCTTCCGGTTGTTGTTTTAAGTTGATATAAACAAACGGATTGTCATGCACTAAATCGTTCTTAACGAGGAAATTAAAAAAAGAACGCAATGAGGACAACTTGCGCGCTGTTGTCCGTCGAGCATCTTGTTGATCGTATAACTCACTTAAGTATACACGAATATCCAAGTGATCCAAGGCGTTCATGGCTGCTTGAGTCGGCTGCTCACCAGTTGACTGTAAAAAATCAAAGAATTCATCAATATCTCGTTGATAAGCGGCAATTGTATTACTGGCGTATCGCCGCTCCACACGTAGATACTCCAAAAAGAGATCTCGCCAACTAGTTGCTGACGAGCGTTGTTTTTCATTCATGATAAAACCCTCGCTAGTTGCTACGTTAGCAAATTAGCGAGGGCTTGACAAGCAATGAATCAGTCTTAATTAAGCAGCTTTTCCGCAGCGTCGCCAGTCTTAGTAGTCATACCAATCGCTGGTAAAAAGTCATCAAGCACCGATAAGGCCCGCTGGGCAACTGCTGTGTTACGTTCATGTTTGTCACGAATTCGTTGTGGCAGGCTCGGGACGATCCCAAAGTTCGCATTCATTGGTTGGAATCGATCAGCGTCGGCTGAAGTAATATAATGCGCCATTGCACCAATCATGGTTGTCTCCGGAAAAATGACCGGCTGTTGACCTAGCGCTAGTCGACCGGCATTAATCCCAGCAACGATCCCAGAAGCGGCACTTTCAATATACCCTTCCACGCCGGTCATCTGACCCGCAAAGAACAAATTCGCTCTTTGCTGAGTCTGATAGGTTGCCTGTAATAACTTTGGTGATTTCAAGAAAGAATTGCGGTGCATGACACCATAGCGAACAAATGTCGCTTGCTCTAAACCAGGAATGAGCCGAAAGACACGCTTTTGCTCGCCCCATTTCAGATGGGTCTGAAACCCAACGATGTTGTACAAATTTCCCGCTGCGTTATCCTGACGCAATTGAACCACGGCGAATGGCCGCTTGCCCGTTCGAGGATCCTCTAAGCCAACCGGCTTCAGCGGTCCATAAAGTAACGTTTGTCGACCACGTTTAGCCATCACTTCAACGGGCATACAGCCTTCGAAGACATCATTATCCTCAAAGTCGTGAACTTCCGCTGTCTCGGCGTGAATAAGGGCGTCATAAAACGCGTTGTACTGGTCTTCATCCATTGGTGCATTCAAATAAGAAGCTTCACCTTTATCATAACGAGATTTCAGATAAACCGTGTTTAAATCAAGTGACGCTTTATTTAAAATGGGCGCTGCTGCGTCAAAGAAATGTAAGTCGTCCTCACCAGTAAAATCTGTAATCGCTTGCGCTAAAGGTCCATCAGTCAATGGTCCAGTGGCAACTACCGTGATACCGGCTGGAATTTCCGTGACCTCACCACTAATAACCGTGACGTTAGGTAAGGCTTTGACTTCGGCAGTGATCTGTTCGGCAAAGGGTTTACGATCAACAGCCAACGCTCCGCCGGCTGGCACAGCATTGGCATCTGCAGACCGCAAAACAACAGAATCCAAATGGCGCATTTCTTCTTTTAATAAACCTGCCGCATTACTGATCTGATTGGCCCGTAAAGAATTTGTACAAACTAACTCGGCAAAATTACCGGTTTCGTGCGCTGGGGTTAACTTAGTCGGGCGCATCTCGTACAAGCGTACCGGCACACCCATTTTTGCAAGGTGATAGGCTGCTTCACTGCCGGCTAACCCGGCCCCAATTACGTTCACAGTGGGCGTCGATTCCATGCTGAAAACCTCTTTCTCATATATTCGTCGTTTTAAACAGTTTAAATAGCTATACTCCGTATTGTAGGCTACTTTGTTAAACGTGTCACCTAAACATTAAGTGTCTACGCACTCAAAAAGCAGCCGGTCACCTTTGACGACCAGCTGCTTGATTAAGCAGTATATTCGATTAAGCCTATTTTTGAACAGCTTCTTCGTAATCGCCATTTGGACAAACAACTTGTTTGCCACCCTTGACCTTCTTTTCAACCAGAAAATGACCATCTTTAGGACAATCACGGCCGATCGGTTTATCCCACGAGACAAAATCACAGTCTGGGAACCGTGAGCAACCATAGAAAACCCGATTACGTTTGGATTTGCGCTCAATGATCTGCCCTTCATGGCACTTGGGACAAATGACGCCAATTTCTTTAACAATTGCTTTCGTGTTCCGACAATCTGGGAACCGTGAACAAGCAAAGAATTTGCCATAACGGCCCATCTTAACCACCATCGGTGCCCCACAAATATCACAATCAAAACCAGCTGGTTCATCCTTGATTTTGATTTTCTCCATGTTGGCTTCGGCTTTTTGAACTTCCGTTGAAAATGGCTTAAAAAACGAATCGACCACTTTGACCCATTCTTCTGACCCCTTTTCAATTCCGTCCAAACGTTTTTCCAAGCCGGCTGTGAACTCAACATTTTCAATATCCGGGAAGAAATCAACAATAACGTTGTTAACAATCTCGCCAAGTTCCGTGGGGACAAACCGTCGCGCATCCAACTTAACATAATTGCGACGTTGAATGGTATCCAACGTCGGAGCGTACGTCGACGGTCGGCCAACCCCATTTTCTTCCAGCGCATGAATGAGATTAGCTTCGGAATAACGTGCCGGTGGTTGAGTAAAATGTTGTTGCGGATCATTCTTAGTCATCTTGACCGTATCACCAACCTCTAGGTCAGGTAGAACATTGTCTTTATCAGCCGCCTGCTTGTAAACTTTCGCGAACCCAGCAAACTTGACTTTTGAACCGTTGGCCCGGAATTGAACATCATTTTGGTCAATGGTCACGGTCATCGTGTCTGATACTTCTGCCGTCATCTGCGAAGCCACAAATCGATTCCAAATTAACTGATATAAGCGAAATTGATCATTAGTTAAATATTGCTTCATCTCAGCGGGCGTCCGATAAACACTAGTCGGACGAACCGCTTCGTGGGCATCCTGAGCCCCTTCAGGTAACTTGCCTTTAACCGGCTTGACCGCCGCATATTCGCCACCAAACTTTTCGTGAATATATTGTGAAGCCTCTTGCTTGGCCACGTGAGCAATTCGTGTGGAATCCGTCCGCATATAGGTGATTAAGCCAACGCTACCGCCTTTGCCAAGGTTAATGCCTTCATACAATTGTTGGGCAGCCATCATTGTCTTACGCGTACGATAGTTTAATTGGCGGTTGGCAGCTTGCTGCATCGTAGATGTCGTAAATGGTGGCTGGGGCATGCGCCGCCGTTCTTTACGAGTCACATCCGTTATGTTAAACAAGGCTTTTTGATCAAGTTGTTTTAGAACAGCCTGCACAGCCGCATTGTCTTTTAAATCAGCCTTTTTACCATGAGTTCCAAAAAAGCTAGCCGCAAATTTTGCCCGACCCTTTGCAAATTCGGAATCAATTGACCAGTATTCCACTGGCTTAAAAGCCTTAATTTCTTCCTCACGTTTAATGATCAACGCTAAGGCGACACTTTGAACTCGGCCAGCGGATAATCCCTTTTTAACTTTTTTCCACAGAATTGGGGAAATGGAATAACCAACTAGCCGATCTAACACTCGGCGCGCTTGCTGAGCATCAACTAAATCCATGTCGATATCTCGTGGCTCTTTAAACGCATTTTTCACAGTATCTTTTGTGATTTCGTTAAAAACCACGCGGTTCTTTTCCTTTGGATCTAGATTTAGCAGATGTGATAAGTGCCAGGCAATGGCTTCCCCTTCACGATCCGGGTCAGAAGCCAGGTAGACGCGTTTAGCATTTTTTGCATCTTTACGTAATTCCTTGATTGTATCGCCTTTACCACGAATAGAAATATAATGTGGTTCATAATCATGATCGACATCGACACCCATCTGAGATTTCGGCAAATCACGAATGTGTCCCTTGCTGGCAACTACTTTGTAGTTCCGACCAAGATACTTTTCAATCGTCTTTGCTTTGGATGGAGATTCGACGATGACCAAATTTTTTTTAACTTTTGATTTGGTTTTAGACGTCGCCATTAGGCCACTCCTTTTAAAAATTCATTTATGAAACATGTCTGCTTGCTCAGTCTATTTGACGTGCTTTTGCAGTCAAATCTAAATCACCATACGTCACCGACCTAACTTCTGTCAAGAATTTCAGCAGGAGTCAAGCTAAATTTCAGGTTATAACATGCCATAGTTTTACAAAATAAGTCAAAAATTTTCTTCTATATAAATGGCAGAGTTGCTTCATCGTCATTCACTCATCACGTAACTCATCCATTAGTTCAGTGGCCGTTGTAATCGGGGTAGCGCCAGCGGCAATCAATGCGTTACAACCTTGTGAGAGCGGGTCGATGATGCGACCCGGAACGGCTAATACATTGCGATTTTCTTGCAACGCAATGTTGGCGGTAATCAGACTGCCTGAATGTTGTGCGGCCTCCGTTACCAACACAGTTTGGGATAGCCCAGCAATGATTCGATTACGCTCTGGAAAACGAAATCTAGCTGGCGGTGTGCCAAGTGGATATTCACTGATCACCAGGTGCCTGGTCATCAATTCGGCTTGGAGTGATTGATGGGCAGCTGGATAAGTCACGTCTAGACCTGTACCGATTACGGCGACTGTGGTGGCCTTATATTGAATCGCCAACTGATGACTAAAGGCGTCAACCCCCGCTGCTAAACCAGAAATAATTGGCGGAGGTGATTGCTTTGTTAACAGCGGTGGCAGTAGCTTTTTCAATGCCAATCGTGAATAAGCAGTTGCCTTTCGAGCCCCCACTACGGCTAGCCCAGCATGAGTCGTTAGTTGCCAATTCCCACGACTAAATAAAACCAACGGTGCTGCATAAAGTTCGCGTAAAAAGGGTGGATAATCAGCATCCAAAATTGTTGTAACCTTGCTGGTTGCTTGATTAATCTCAATTTGCTTAGCCAGTTTAACTGATTGCCAATGGATCTGGGCTTGACGAAAATCATCCGTTGACCAATCTAGAACTTCCGCAACCCGCGTCAATGTTAGCTGTTCATTGATATGCGAACGTAAGTAGGTCCACAATCGGTGCTGCTTGGCCAAACCGGTTCTGGGTAACAAATGAAATTTAACGAGAAAAGCACGATTTGAAGCAAATAAATCGTTCATTATTTTCGGATCACCAACTTTTAAATTCAGACGATTGCTGTACCAAAACATACGTTAAATCGCCGTAAAAAAATCAAAAAAACGCCGCTAAGGCTGATCCTTCGTGCCATGCACCTGTGGTCAGTCTTAGCAGCATTTTTATTTACATTGGTTATCGTAATGCTTTGGCAACAGGACTAAAAGAACGTCGATGAATTGGCGTTACACCAAGCTCATCGATCGCCTGTAAATGCGCTTTAGTCCCATAACCATCATTTTGTTGGAAATGATAACCGGGATAAACACGATCATATAAAGACATCAAATGATCCCGATAAACTTTAGCCACGATGCTAGCCGCGCCAATACTGACGGAACGAGCATCACCTTTAATCAACTTTTCTTGGGGGATCGAGACATCAATCTGCATCGCATCAATCAATAATTGATCCGGCGTCTGTGTTAATGCCAACACCGCATCCCGCATGGCAACGCGCGTGGCTTGATAAATGTTTAACTCGTCAATTTTTTTTGGTGAAGCGACGCCAATACCAACTTGCAAACACTGCGCTAAAATCTGTGGATATAGTATTTCGCGGGTTGCTGCCGATAATTGTTTGGAGTCGTTGACAGCAGTTAAATTAAAATCAGCCGGTAATTCGATCGCACACGTCACCACTGGCCCAGCCAATGGTCCACGGCCAACCTCGTCAATGCCCACGACATGTTGGCGACCTTTAGACCAAGCCTGTCGTTCTAAGGACCAATGGTGTTCGAACTGCGCTTGAACTTGAACCGCTAATTCTAGCCGGTGCTTGGTGGTCGTTATATAATGTTGAACGCCTTCACGAGGATCTTGGTTTAGTTCCACCAACCGTGGATCATCCAGCGCCGTGATCTGGTCAAGTTGTGCTTTGATTTGAGCGATTGTCTGGCGTTTATCATTAGGTGCGTCACTCATCGTCTGGGGCTCCCTGTGTCATCATTGGTACGGTATCAAACGTAAACCGGCCAATTTTCCCTTTTCGCAAATCAAAAATCAGTCGTTCGCTACCACGATCATAATCATCTTTAAACCCTAGACGACGGGTGATGGCGAGCAAAATATCAACATTTGTCGCCTCAAGTTCCGGGGCGCTTAAATGATATCGGTCAGTTAAACGAGCCAACTGCCCTTGAGCGCGCATGAATTCAATTGCCATTAGTGCAATGTCATCCTTAGCAAATAATGCATCCTTAATTGCTCCAGTTAAGGCCAACTTCTGACCCACTTTTGGGTCTTCAAATTTCGGCCACAAAATTCCGGGCGTGTCCAACAGTTGCAAGTCATTACCCGCCTTTAGCCATTGCTGCTTTTTGGTCACCCCGGGACGGTCGCCGGTGATCGCCACTTTTTTATTGACTAGCCGATTTAACAACGTGGACTTACCAACATTGGGGATGCCAGCAACCACGGCCCGAATGACCTGTGATTGGATTCCCTTTTCGGCAGCACGAGCTTGCTGAGCTTTCAAAACTTGTCGAGCCGCTTTAGTCAGTTCACCAACTAGTTTGCGATCGTTAACATCAACGGCAATCGCTGGCTGCTGATGTTCACGATAATAACGTAACCAAGCCGCTGTCTGTCGGTGATCGGCCAAATCACTTTTTTCTAAAATTAATAAGCGAGGTTTATTGGCCACAATCTCGTCTAGTTCTGGATTTCTAGAAGATTCTGGTATCCGGGCATCGACTAATTCAAACACGATATCGATGACTTTTAAATTTTCTCGTAGTTGTCGAAGGGCTTTGGCCATATGACCAGGAAACCATTGAATCTGCGCCATCACAGCACCTACTTTCATTCTTTACATTTCTGACTCTAAGTATTGATGCCACGCATCGTCAAACACATCCATGCTTGGCAAATAATTACCATTTAATTCAAGATATCGTGATAAATCATCAAAATTCGTGGCTTGTTTGGGAAACGCTTGATCCAAAAACGCATTGTTGGCGAATTGGGCCACCGGATCATAGCTAGATGGATTTCGTTGTGTCATCAGGAACTGATAAAAGCTACGTCGCATGAAAACTCCCTTCATGAAAAAATTGGTTATTTAACCTCTTTATTAAAAGCCGCTTGTGGAATACCCGCTTTAAAGATATACGTGCCACTGTTAACATCCAATGTCTCGGCGCGAACTGATAGTGATCGTTTCGGGCCGATTTTGCCTAAATCAAGATTGACCGTATTAGTTTTGGCATCAGCCGTGACGCCCTTAGGAAACTGATAGTGGCGGGCCACAAAGGTCATCACAAAATGAACGGGTAACGGCAAACGTCCGATTGCCATTCGAGTGGCATGTAACTTGATGTTACCACCCTTTGTGACAGTTGGATCCATGATTAATCCATACGTCAGATTAGCCCCTAAGAATTTGGTTTTCCCGTATAACATCGCATGTTTGTTAATAACAAACCGATAGTTGTATTTGTTATTTTTAGTGTGGTTAATGTAATAATCGGCCAACGCATTCACCTGCTTGGTATTCAACTGTACCTGAAATGTTGCGTTGGATTGCTGGACTGGTTGCGTGACTTCCGCTGGTTGAGGAATTGGGGCCGTTGCTTCAAAACCCACCCATAAACCAACGATGATCACCAATCCCGCTAGAATCAAAGTTGCTGTGCGCCAACCGTTGTGTGAACGCGCTTTTTTTGGTGACGCTTGTTGACTTCTTTGTGCCACGTGAGGACTCTCCTTTGTTTTATGGGCGCCATTGTCGATGTTGTTGCATTGTTTTATACAAAACATTGGTCATTTGCGTATAACCGCTGTAATTTGGGTGAAAATGATCCGCTGGCGACAAATATTTATTTAACTCGCCATCTGGATTCGTCATCAGCGATTTTTCAATCGTTTGACCATCAACCCCATTCTTGTTAACTTGCGCATCCTTGCTGGCCAAGGCGGCACGCTTTGCAACCGTATCAAATTGTCCGTAAGACAAGCGTTGGTTGATATCCATAAAATACAACCGCGCAAACGGCTTACCGACTGCTTTTGTCGTTTGATTGAATTCATTGATATAGATATTGAGTTGTGGCACATTCGCAAAGTAAACGTATACCGGATTGTAAATACTAAACAAAAATATCGGCGCAGTTGGATTTAACGAGCGAACCTGCGTCAACAGACTGGTCAATTTAGCGGCATAAGTTCGCTGTGTATTAGCAACCGCAGTATTCATCTTTGCGATGCTTGTCGAGCCATCAGCTGTCGCTGCTTGAAACCCTTGCATCAAATCGTTACCGCCCACCGTCATCACAATCGCATCAGCCGCTTTTAGTTTCTTTTGCATTGCACTGGAAGCCGTTAAACGGGCCTGGATTTGATCTGACCGATCACCAGCCTTGCCGTAGTTACTGGTCGTCACTGTTAGATGATCTTTTTTAATGAGTTGTTGCTTAATTTGCCCAACATAACCACCTTGTTTGCGTTGATCGCCAACCCCTTGGGTTAATGAATCGCCTAAAGCAACTAAATGAACTGATTTAGCCTTAGCCGGTCGTTTCCGCATTTTTTTCACAGGTGTGGGGCGAGTCTGGGCGTTAATCGAAACTTGGCTACTCTGAAATAGCCACCAAGTTGCTAACCCCGCCACCGCCGTTGCAACAACTAGCAAAGTAGCAATTAAGATTTTAAACCGTTTCATATATTCCCTCCCGCCGGCGGCTATTTTAAAAAAGGTTAAGCCCCGACCGCTAGTGATTCACGATCTCGCTCAACCCCTTGAATCATGTTAAGTTTGTTGGTATCTAAGTTTATGCCGGTTAATCGGTATAATACATTAACGCAAAGGCCCCTTGACCAGCATGGGTTGAAATAATTGAGGCCGTCTGGCGAACCACAATTGGTACGTCTGGAAAAAGTTGTCGAACATGCTCGGCAATCTGATTAGCCGTATCCGGTGCGCCCGCATGAGAAATGCCGACGCTGGCGACATGGTCAGCTGCCTGCATATCGGCATACGCTTCGTTTAAAAATTTAGTGATCGTTTTCATACCGCGACCTTTTGTCGTTACTTCGATTTGGCCTTTGATAACTTCCAAACCAACTTTGATATTTAATAGGTTAGACACCAGCCCAACGGCCCGACTGATGCGACCACCGGCCACCAAATTATCCAACTTAATGACGCCCATAAATAGCCGTGAATGATCACGAACCTTAATCGTTTCCGCAACGACATCATCCAGACTGGCACCAGTAGCCGCTAATTTGGCCGCGGCTAGCACCTGAAAGGCTAACCCGCGATCCGTTGTTTGTGAGTCGATCACGGTTACGTTACTACTAGAAAGCTGGGCGGCTTGCCGAGCTGCCTCCACAGTACCAGAAATAGATGCCATCATATTAATACTCAGAACCGGTGACCCATCTGCTCCCAATTGATCAAAGACTTCCACGAAACGACCTAATGGCGGTTGACTCGTTTTGGGTAATGCTTTGGCAGCAACCATTTTCGTCATAAACGCTTCATTAGTAATCGTCTCCCGTTCTACATAAACGGTCCCATCGATCATGACTGAGAGTGGGATGATCGCGATATTATACTGGCTGATTTCCGCTTCAGTTAATCCCGCTGAAGAATCAGTAACGATTTTTACATTCGGCATAACAATTAATCCCACGCTTTCTCCCTGTAATCTTCACTATGTTCCATGCCGTGCTACAATGAAAATTACGAAACAATTAGTACGATCAGTATACCAAATTTTCTGATACTTTTCAGACTTCTCACGTTTTATGCGTTATCTTTGATATTTCACAAGAAAATGAAACTCACGAATTTTGGAGGCAACTCATGGAGCACCCTGTACGCTCGCGGACTTATGAAATCGTAAACGAAATTTTTAACGCGATCACTCACGGAATTGGTTTTGGCTTAGCTATCGCCGGCCTCGTTATTTTGGTTGTTCACGCCGTCCATACCGGATCGTCCTTACGCGTGACAACTTTTGCCATTTATGGCAGTATTCTGGTCTTATTCTACCTGGCCTCAACTCTGTTTCACGCCCTAATTTTTACCCGTGCCAAACATCTTTTTCAAATTTTCGATCATAGTGCAATCTACCTACTCATCGCTGGCACTTATACGCCCTATTGTCTGCTGGTAATTGGCGGTGTTAAAGGTTGTTGGATTCTCAGTGCCATTGTCCTGATGGCGATCTGTGGCGTCATCTATAAAGCACTGTGGTTAGGACGCTATAACGTTATCTCAACCGTCATTTACGTGATCATGGGCTGGATGTGCGTCCTCGCTTTTCCCCAACTCTATCACGGCCTAGGACCTACTGGTTTTTGGCTATTAGTCAGTGGCGGTGTGGCCTTTACCGTTGGTGCTGTCATTTATAGTTTTCAACGAATTCCGTTCGGCCATGTGATCTGGCACCTATTCGTGATGTTGGGAACCATTTTAATGTACTTCTCTGTTTTGTTATATGCATAATCGCAAACGTCCGCATCAATGTATAAATGACATTGGCGCGGACGTTTGCGATTATTGATTCAGATTCAGCTTAAAATTCAACGCGTTCATAAGTTTCAAACCGATACGGCCAAGCGTTCTGATCGTCCGCTGGATGGACGTCCACATTGGTTAAATGCCAATGGTTAACCTCAATCAGCGGCATTTTGGTATCACCATTGAAGGACGCACCAATACGGGTCACGAGTAAGCGATCTGCTTGTGGCATCAGCTCTTGGTATAAGCGGACACCGCCGATAACATACAACTGCTCTTCGCGATGCTGCTGCAAGTATTGCTTCAACATAGCTAAGTCACGCATCAACAGCACACCGGCTGGTTCTGGCAACGTTGCTGAAAGCACAACGTTGGTTCGTTTAGGCAGTGGTTGACCAATTGATAAAAAGGTTTGTTTGCCCATAATCACAGTCTGCCCAATTGTTTGCTGGCGGAAAAATCGAGCGTCGGCCGGCAGGTGCCAAGGCAACTTGCCCTGATTACCAATCACGTGATTTTCATCTTCGGCCCAAATTAACGTTAACATTGCGCCGCCTCCTTACTTTAAACAGCGACGGGAGCTTTGATCGCTGGTAATGGCTCATAATTTTCAACTTTAATATCCTTCATGTCGTAATCGAAAATACTCTCTTTATCGTCGTTAAGCCACAAGGTTGGCGCTGCCTTAGGCGTGCGGGACAACTGTTCAGCCACTTGGTTCATATGGTTCAAATAAATATGAGCGTCGCCTAATGTATGCACAAACTCGCCGACCGCCAAATGACATTCTTTGGCAATCATCGAGGTCAATAATGCATAACTAGCGATATTAAATGGCACACCCAAGAAAATATCTCCCGACCGTTGATACAGTTGACAAGATAACTTGCCATCCGCAACATAAAATTGGAACAAGGTGTGACACGGTGGCAAGGCCATGGTGGGTACATCTTCAGGGTTCCACGCTGAAACAATTAGCCGACGCGAATCTGGATGGGTTTTGATCATTTCAATCACATCACCAAGTTGATCAATCGTCTGCCCCGTCGATGTCTTCCATTTACGCCATTGTGATCCATAAACCAAGCCAAGTTCACCAAAACGGGCTGCAAAATCATCATCAGTCAAAATTAAATCATCAAAACGTTTCTTTTCTAACTGATAAGCGTTGTTAAAATCTGGATCTGACTGGCTGCGTCGGCCAAAATCCGTCATATCCGGCCCCTGATAGACATCGCTATCGATATATCGTTGAAACGCCCACTCATCCCAAATATGGTTCTTATGCTCGAGCAGATAACGAATATTTGTATCTCCGTGTAAGAACCACAGTAGTTCGCTTTTAATGAGGCCGAAGGGAACTTTTTTAGTCGTTAGCAAGGGAAAACCTTCGTTCAGATCAAAACGCATCTGATAACCAAACGTGGATCTGGTTCCCGTGCCGGTACGATCTGTCTTCACATTTCCGTGCTCATAGACATACCGCTCTAGTTGTAAATAGGCATCTTCTAGCATTACGTGGCTCCCTTTCGTCTTCATCCATCAGTAACTAACAGTAACTAACTTAGTTGCTAAACAAACTGACTCAAATACTCCCATCGTTCCATTGCGGTGGTCAAATCAGCATCCACTGTTTCGAACTGTCGCTGCAGATCCGCTAATTTGCCATAATTTGAACCATTTTCCGTCATGGCTTGATTAATCACTGTTTTCTGTTGCTCCAACGCATCAATTTTAGCCTCAATTCCCGCCCATTCTTGCTGTTCTTTATACGTAAGTTTGTGTTTTTCAGGTGCGGGCGACGGTACCTCAGATTCACGTTGATCGCTATGAACGATCGTTGCAGATGCCGACCGCTGCGTTTGGACCTGGGATTGCTGCCGAGCTAAATAATCAGTAAAGCGCCCATTAAACCGTTCAATTTGACCTTGACCATCAAAAATCAACAGCTGATCGGCTACTTTGTCTAAAAAGTAACGATCATGGGACACCGTGATAACCGTACCGGCAAAGTGACTTAAATAATCTTCTAAGACAGTTAAAGTCCCAATATCCAAATCATTGGTTGGCTCATCTAAAAATAACACATTTGGCTGACTCATGAGTAATTTAAGTAAGTATAATCGGCGCTTCTCACCACCTGATAATTTACGAATCAGCGTTCCATGCATGAATCGAGGAAATAAGAATTGTTCCAACAAGTTAGTTGTACTAATTTCGTTACCATCAGCATCGCGAACCGTTTCAGCGACTTCATTAAGATAATTAATCACGCGCTTGTCGCCAGGAATCGGTTCCGTTTGCTGGGTATAATAGGCTAATTTGACGGTCTCACCAATGGTGACCGTGCCACTATCCAATGGCAATCTGTGAGCCAACACGTTTAACAATGACGTCTTCCCAGCACCATTTTTACCGGTGATCCCAATTCGATCGCGAGCTTGAATGAGCAGATTAAAATCGTTTAAAATTTGGTGCTGTCCAAGGGTCAAATTGGCATGTTCCACGTTAATGACTTTTTTACCTAATCGTTGTTGACCCAAATTAATATCGACATCATCATCAGTCTGAACCGTGTGTAGGTTTTCTTTCAGCTCGTTAAAATGGTTCACGCGGGCTTGTTGTTTTGTCCCTCGCGCTTGTGGTGAGGTCCGCATCCACGCCAATTCTTTTTTATAAAGCTGTGTTTGCTTGCGATCCGCGTCTAACTCATGAGCCACCCGATCGGCTTTTTGCGCGACAAAGGCCTGGTAATTCCCTTCGTATTCATACAGTTGACCAAATGATAACTCAAAGATCCGCGTAGCCACGGCATCTAAGAAATAACGATCATGGGTGACGACGAGCACTGCACCACGATAACTAGCTAAATATTTTTGTAGCCAATCAATCGAATCAAAATCTAAATGATTTGTTGGTTCATCCAACAACAATAGATCTGGCGCCTGAATCAACACTTGCGCTAAGCCGACCCGTTTGCGTTGACCACCGGACAATGTGGCCACTGGCTGGTGCAAATCAGTAATATGCAATTGACTTAAAATTGTCTTCACGTTACTTTCAGCAAGCCAAGCATCCTCTTGATTCATCTTGGCTTCTGCCTGCGTGTACCGATTTAACGCGGCGTCATCATTGGGTTGCGCACTAAAATCAGCCAGTGCCCGTTCGTAAGCTCTAATTGTGGCAAAAACTGGTTGCGCTCCGGCAAAGACGGCATCCAAAACTGACAATTGATCATCTAGTTCAGGCACTTGCTTCAAGTAACTAATCCGATAATCATTTGGCGTGTCAATCTGGCCAGCGTCTTGCGGATCAATGCCGGCCAGCGTATTTAGGAGCGAGGTTTTGCCACTCCCATTAGTTCCAATAAGACCAATTCGATCTGTCTCACCGATTAAAAAGGAAACTTGGTTAAATAAGGTCTTTTCACCATAAATTCTTGTTAAATCCTCTGCTCGTAAAGTTTGCATTGCTTCCTTATCACCTGCTATTTCATTTTGATGCGCTAGCGGATTTTTGTTGATCGATAATCCATGCCACTAGAGCCGCGTGCTCATTTTCCACTTCGCCTGCTAGCACCGTATCGACTAGTTGATCAAGGGTCTGACCAATTGCCGGGCCGGGTGCCATGTTTAGTTCAGCAATTAGATCTTTCCCTGTTATGGCCAATTCACGAGTATTTCGAATCGGTAATTTATCATAGGCGTCAAGCCATTGATTAGGGTCTTTGGGACCATAACCACTATGGCGGGCAACGTTGGTCCCAGCTCGGATAGTTTCAGGGTCCAGTTCAAATAGCAATCGCGATTTCACCCGATGATACTGTTGCGCATACGTTAGATGTAATGCCATCACGACTGCTTTTATAATGTGATTAGCCGTCTTCCAAACTTGTAAAAATTCGACCGTATCTTGATAGGAAAGGCCCAAATGCAAGGCGACCATGGTCCAAACTTCGACTTCATCATTCATCGCCAATTGTGGCAAGGTAGCAATCGTTGATAAATCAATCGTATGACCAATAAAGCCCGGGCAATAATCCGCCAATTTAGTTTGAATCATCAAACTAAGGCCTTGTTGAGCAGCCGGACCAATCATCATTTTGACAAATTCTTCATGAATCCGTTCAACCGCAATTTTGCTTAATAAGGGCGCGTGGTCTTTAATTGCGGTTAAGGTTTGGGGTTCAATCGTAAAGTTCAGCTGACTGGCAAAACGCACCGCCCGCATCATCCGTAGCGCATCTTCCCCAAAGCGGGCTTCTGGATCACCAACCGCCCGAATAATTTTAGCCGAGAGGTCATCTAGACCGTGAAATAAGTCTACGACCGTTCCATCTTGCTTTAAGGCCAAGGCATTAATCGTAAAATCGCGGCGCTGCAAATCATCAGCTAATTGCCGAACAAACGTGACTTCATCAGGCCGTCGATAATCTTGATAACCAGATTCGGTTCGAAAGGTGGTTGTTTCGTAACCATTGCCATGGTCCAAAACCATGACTGTCCCATGCTCAATTCCCGTATCAACGGTTCGTTTAAATAAGGCTTTAACCTCTTGTGGATAAGCACTCGTGGCGATATCGACATCATGGATTGGTTTGCCTAAAATCGTATCACGCACCGATCCACCCACGAAATAGGCTTCATACCCTGCCGACTCTAATTTAGCTAAAATTGGCTGAGCGGTTTTAAATTCTTCCGGTAGTTGTGCCAGACGCATACCATGACCTCCTGTATATTTGTTCATCCTGACTTTGGACTCACTAATTTAGTAATTTTTTTCGATAATCGCATCATGCTTCTGTCATATCTTAGCAGAAATTCTCTACGCTGACACTATGGTCAATCTTTTGTTAGTCTGCTATCTTTAGTGTTAATTAAACTGGCAAGCGCTAGATTGGGGACCCTTATGCGACAAGATGAATCAATGCGACTCCGAGATTTTTTGTTTATTGCCGTTGGCGCGGCCATGTATGCGTTTGGCTTAGTGTACGTTAACATTGTTAATCGCTTAGCTGATGGCGGTGTCGCCGGCATTTCCTTGATTTTACGGGCATTATTGCAATGGAATCCGGCCTATACCACATTTGCGATCAACATTCCCCTCTTATTAATTGGGTGGCGCCTATTAGGTCGCCGTTCATTTATTTACACCGTTTTTGGGATTATGATGCTGTCTGTTTGGCTATGGGTTTGGCAGCGAATCCCACTCAGCATCAATATTCATCATGATTTATTCATTGCTGGGGTATTAGCTGGTATCACCGGTGGTTTCGGTTGTGGCCTTGTGTATCGATCTGGGGGCACACTTGGGGGAACCGATATCATTGCGCGAATTTTTGAAAAACAAAATGGTGTGCCAATGGGTCGTAGTTTGTTGGTTCAAGACGTAATCGTCCTAGTCGCCTCACTAGTATACATCGACATTGTTCATATGATGTATACCCTGCTGTGCGCCTTTGTCTTTACTCAAATCGTTAACTTTACTTTATCTGGCGCATACGCTGCTAGGGCAATCATGATTTTAAGTGATAAAAACGAAGCCATCGCTGCAGCTATCATTGAAGAACTTCAACGCGGAGTCACGACCCTGGATGCTCAAGGTGCCTTCACTAACAAACCACGCAAAATGATCTACTGTGTCATTAGCCCACGAGAAGTTCAGACGATGCGACGAATTGTTGATCGGATTGATGATCACGCCTTCATGTCGATTCTACCGGTAGAACAGAATTTAGGCGAAGGCTTCTCTTTCAAAGTTGTTAAACGGCGCTCATTTTTAGACTAAGCTATATAAAAATCTGATCGGATCGGAAAGGAATTTTTTATGTCAACGGCTGACTATCCCTATCAACGAGAATTTGAAGCGGCCCTTGCTCGTCAACCACTAGCGCCAGCCACAATTGCGCAATACCGGGCCGATCTTACCGCTTTTTTCGATGATTTAAACCATACTAATGCTGGCTTTGCTGCCGATCCACAACTAGCCAACATCTTTGATCGCGACATCACCACTTATTTAGAACGCCGCTTGGCTAATCAAACAATGGCGCCAAATACCTATAACAAGACGCTATCACATCTCAATAAATACTTCAGTTATGCCTTCAGCCACCATCTGACACCAGAATTGCCTACGCTAACCCTGCACAGCCGTCCATTAGCCAAACCGATTACTTTAACCATGACTTGGTTAGATGAGCTAGGTGAGTTAGTCGAGGACGGTCAATTACACTTTTATACGCGCTTTAGCCTAGTTTTACTGAGTAAAGGCTTTACAGCCAGTGAATTCTTACAGCCTGGCTTTGAACATACGATTGCTTCCCTAGATTGGCTACCATTTGAACGACAATTTTATCGAGCCTTTCGCCATTTCATTGCGCCTTTGCAGATCAAACAACAGTCAGAGGGCTTATTTCTTAAGCAACGCTTGGATTTAGCTAACCCGCGGCTCACTCTACCAGCCCTACACAAATATTTGCAACAGGATGAATCTCGTGCTGGGTTTCCCTTAGCACCACGCATGCTGCACCAAGCTTATGTTCTTCATTATCTAACGACGCATCGCCAGACAAGTGATCAAGACCTCATGCAAACGTTACGCCTCACCGCCAATGCCTTGAACTATTACCAACGATTGTTAACGCAGCTAATCGACGACGACGTCTTAAAGTAACTTGTTTATCCGATCAAAGTAAAAATAAAAATTGGCGTTTGTTTCTGTGCACCACGTCGCATGGTCAAAACGTGTGACAAACATCTACAAGCTGTGCCTAGCATAAAATGGAGCACCTTCCAAAGGGATGGAAGATGCTCCATTTTTCGCTAGTGCTCGCGCTCAATTCAGTGTTATATCCCACTCGCTTAGTCTAATAGCCCTGATCTTCATAGTTCTCAAGTTCAGCAGCCATTTCTTCGTCGTCTGGTTGTAACTTCAAGTAATTGCGTAAAAGGTCAACAGCTGTATCAATATCCCCCTGTGCACGATAGAAATAAAAGGCTGGCTTTAAAAAGTCAGTATTGGTCTCAAAGTATGGTCGTGCCGCATCATAATAGGTTTGCGCCTGATCAGGCTCCTCCAAACGCGTATATGAAACAGCTAAGTTCCAGTATACCTGGGGGTCCACTTGATCATTTTGGACGTATTGAGAGGCCAAATCAACATTGGCCACATCCTGTTGTTGCTGGACGTATAAGTTACTCAATTGCAACATGAGCGTTTGGTTATCAGGATCTAAAGCTAACCCACGTTTGAAATAATCTTCAGCCGCCGCTTCATCCTGCAAGCGCAATGCAAGATTGGCTGCTTGTCCATACAAGTCCTGATTGTACTCATCGACAGCTAGCCCTTGCTGAGCAACCTTGTAGGCCTCTTCTAGACGATTTTCATCTGTCAATGCCTGCGCCAAAAATGGATATAACGAAGCGTATGATGGATCTTCTTCCTGCAATTGACCAAATGTCTCAATTGCCTTGGCATTTTCTTTTAATTGCGTATAAACAAAGCCTAGCTGGAAACGGACATCCGGTGTTAAATCTCCCTGATGGATTTGTTCAAGATAACCAACCGCTTGTTCAAACTTACCCGCATTCGCATAAGCCACTCCGATTCGGGACACTAAATCAACATCTTCCATTTTAGGGATCCCACGTTTAATTAAATCGAGATAGTAAGTAATTGCCTTTTGGTATTCGCGCATCATGAAATAAAATTCACCTAACGCAAACAGAACCACCGTCTCATCAGGTGCCAACTGCCGAGCCGTCAGCAATTTCTGTTCACTAACTTCGAATAATTCTTCGGATTGATAAAGATCAGCCGCAACCAACAAACTTTGCAAGTAAGCTGGCGAGCTCGGACTAATGGCATTTAAGTAATCAGTAGCGGCATCCAGGTCATCTTCATCGATGGCAATATCGGCCAAACTTGTCCGTAACTCATCCTCGTTGGGATACTGCTTTAATAAATTTTCGTAAATCCGTTGGGCCTTTTTGTTAAAGCCAAGCCCGTATAATTGTTCAGCTAAATTATATAACGTGTTGTCGTCATCTTTACGCAGTGCCCAAGCATAAAGTTTATTAGCCTCATCTAACTGGCCACTTTGTAAAGCGTCTAACATCTGTTCAGAATAACTATTTGCTTCACTCATCTTTAGCCTCCATCACGATTGACACATTAGTGTACGCCATTTTATCGAAAGTTACCAGTCAGGTTACCCTGATGTCAAAGCAAGAATCCCAGCAAATCAATCCAGATTATTGGATCCCAATGATCCCGTAAATCAGCCCGTAAAAAAAGACTCGGTTGCCCGAGTCTCATCCGTCAGTAATAAATTACTTAACGGCATCCTTCAAAGCTTTACCTGGCTTGAATGCAGGTACTTTGCTTGCAGGAATTTCAATTTCTTGCCCAGTTTGTGGGTTACGGCCCTTACGAGCAGCGCGTGAGCGTACTTCGAAGTTACCGAAACCGATCAATTGAACTTTGTCGCCTTTGGCTAAGCTCTTTTGAACTGAAGCGAAGACTGCATCAACTGCAGCAGTTGCGTCCTTCTTGGTTAAACCAGTTGCTGCTGCAACATCGTTAACTAATTGTGCCTTGTTTGCCATGTGAGATTTCACCTCCGGATTTGGGCTTAGACGTTTAAATATGTAAACATCTAGTTGCCATCTCTGAGTGGTCCAGAAATGGCGAAACAATAACGGAAACCCGCATCATTTCACCATTCAATTTACCACACGGGCTCTAATTGAACAAGCAAAAAAGGGCATTTTTCCCTGTTAAATCAATGTTTCAGAGCATTTTTATAGAGAAAGTTGTTCTCAAGCCATCGATTGACTTATACAACTATTTTCTTTGCCGGGCAATTAAGTGAATTGGCGTCCCCGTAAAGTCAAAAGCTTGGCGAATTTGGTTCTCTAAAAACCGCTCATATGAAAAGTGTAATAGCTCTGGATCATTAACAAAAAGGACAAAGGTCGGTGGCTTGATGGCCACTTGAGTGACGTAATAGACACGTAAACGTCGGCCATTACTTGTTGGCGTTGGGGTTGTTGCAATAGCATCTGTGATCACATCATTTAATGTTGAAGACTGAATGCGTTTGCGGTGATTTTCGTCAACTTGTTTAATTAGTGCAGGCAAACGATCCAATCGTTGATGAGTTTTTGCCGAAACAAAGACGATCGGAGCATAATCAAGATACTGGAATTCTTCGCGAATGGTCGCTTCAAAATTCGCCATCGTATGATTATCTTTGGTCAACGTATCCCACTTATTGACCACGATAATAATGGCGCGCCCCGCTTCATGAGCATAACCTGCCACATGTTTATCTTGTTCACGAATGCCTTCTTCAGCATTCAAGACGACTAACACCACATCGCTTTTATCAATGGCGCTCATTGCGCGCATCACGGAATAACGTTCGGTGTTTTCGTACACCTTCCCGCGTTTACGCAATCCAGCTGTATCGACCATGGTGAATTCATCCCCATCTGCAGCCGTAAAGCGGGTATTAATCGCATCTCTGGTGGTCCCTGAAACATCCGACACGATGACTCGCTCTTCGCCCAACAACGCATTGACAATAGAAGACTTGCCAACATTGGGCCGTCCAATTAGGCTGAAACGAATCGTGTCATCATCCTCATTTTCAGCATCTTCAGGAAATTCTTTCACGACAGCATCTAGCAGATCCCCTAAACCGGTGCCATGAGCACCAGAAATTGGGTAAGGGTCCCCAAATCCAAGTGTATAGAAATCGTAAATCTGTTGACGTTGTTCAGGATTATCGGCCTTGTTAACCGCCAATAAAACCGGCTTATCGGCCCGATATAAAATTCGCGCCACTTGTTCATCTTCGTCAGTAACGCCTTCTGGAGCGCTAGTAAGAAAGACAATCACATCCGCCTCGTCAATTGCAATCTCAGCTTGTTCAGTAATTTGAACCGAAAATGGTTGATCCGAGAGATCGATTCCTCCCGTATCAATTAAGTTAAAATGATGTCCCAGCCATTCTGCTGAAGCATAAATTCGATCGCGTGTCACACCTGGTGTATCTTCAACGATCGAAATCCGATCGCCAACTAACCGATTGAAAATGGTCGATTTGCCGACGTTTGGCCGGCCAACAATCGCCACTGTTGGATTTGACATCTCGTCCCTCCTTTAACCTTATTTTTTCACTAACCCGCTTAAACCTCGTCTCAGTGTACGCAATCCAATCCGAATGCGCAACATTCACCTCGAGATTTTGTCCACACTTATGGAAGTTTACGCGCGGATGGGCATAAAAAAATCCCCGGAGACGGGGATTTTCGTAAAGCATGTTCGACTTATTTGTTTAAATCGTCGCCTGTCAAGTCGCCGATGGTAAACCCACCGTCATCATTACCCGTGTAATTTTGAACATCAGAACGTGAAGCGGCTTGGTCGTCTTCATCTTGTTCCGTTTCAACTTGTGGCTTTTCTTCTAAGGCCTTGATGGATAAGCCAAGACGTTGTTGTTCAGGATCAACGTTCAATACCTTCACCTGAACGGCTTGACCAACCTTCAAAACATCGTTAGGTGTTGCGATGTGCTCATGAGAAATTTGTGAAATGTGAACCAAACCTTCAACACCTGGGAAGACCTCGACAAAGGCGCCAAAGTCCGTCAACCGACGAACAGTACCATCCAAGACGGCGCCAACTGGAGCCTTGTCTTCAATCTCATCCCATGGGCCAGGTTGCGTTTGTTTCAAGGAAAGTGAAATCCGTTGACGATCAGCGTCAACATTTAAAACCTTCACGTTGATCTTTTCGCCAACTTTAAGCACATCGCTTGGTTTGTTTACATGTTCATAAGAAATTTCTGAAACATGGACTAACCCATCGACGCCACCCAAATCAACGAAAGCCCCAAAGTCTGTCATTCTGGCAACGGTACCTTCGATCACATCACCTGCAACCAAGGTTTCAAATAAATGAGCCCGCTTAGCTTTGTTTTCAGCTTCGACAATTGCACGGTGAGAAAGAATTAAACGATTCTCACTTGGTTCAATTTCAATAATCTTGAAAGTTAACGTCTGACCCTTAAATTGGTTCAGGTCTTCTACGTAGTGATCTGAAACCATTGAAGCAGGAACGAAACCACGGACACCAGCGTCAACGACTAACCCACCTTTAACGACTTGCGTAACTGTCGCATCGAGGGTGTCACCACTCTGGTATTCTTTTTCAATGGCATCCCAGGCCTTACGTGCTTCAAGACGACGTTGAGAAAGTAAATAACTGCCGCCCTCTTTGTCGTTACCAATTCGGGAAATAACGACAAGATCCAATACATCACCAACATTTAATGAATCTGCATTTGTTGTTAATTCTTTAACTGGAACCACACCTTCAACCCCAGTGTCGCCAATGCCGACAATCGCTTGTCGGTCGTCGTCAATGGCCAAAATTTCACCCTTAACGACATCGCCAATGTTAACTTGGCCCGCGTTATTTAACGCATCCAATAATTCTTTGTTGTCTTCGCTTTCGCTCATCAAAAAATCCTCCTAGTGACAATATCTATTTAACATGATAATCGAAAAGCCATTGAAATACCAGTAAATAAGCCTAACCTTGACGATTTAAATATTTATCAACCAAATCAACGATTTTATCGACGACCTGATCCACAGTCAAGCTCGTTGTATCGAGTAAACTTGCATCTTTTGCTCGGGTTAATGGTGAACTTGTCCGATGAGAATCTTTGTAATCTCGAGCAGCAATTTCTTGCTCTAGCGTTGCTAAAGCAACCGCGATGCCCTTTGCTTGGTTTTCTTTAAATCGACGACGGGCGCGCTCAGCGACACTTGCTTCCAAAAATATTTTAACCTGGGCATTTGGCAAAACCGTTGTCCCAATATCGCGGCCATCCATCACGATGCCACCAGCCGCCGCAATCTGTTGCATCTGCTCTGTTAAAGCGGCTCTAACGGCTGGCAGAGCGGCTACCGTTGAGACATTGTTGGTCACGTCTTCTTCACGGATTGCCCGGGTGACGTCGGTTTCCCCTGCGAACACGCGTTGATCAGGTTGACCAGGCATAAATCGAATCGGCGTTTTCGCGACTGTCCTCATAACGGCTGTCTCATCATTTAGATCAAGACCAGCTTGTAACGCTGCCCATGTAATGGCCCGGTACATGGCCCCGGTGTCTAAATACACATAGTCAAAATGTTTAGCGACCAACTTTGCAACCGTGCTCTTTCCTGCTGACGCTGGCCCGTCAATTGCCACCTGCACCCCAGAATTTTCTGAAACACCCATCTCTTCACTCCTCAGTTAGTTCATATCACTAAGTTTAGTTTGAACTGTTTTATTATAGCTAAAAACCACAATAAAAACGCCGAGAATTGATAGAAATTAAAACATTCCCGACGTTTACTCACGTGCTTAGCTTAGTTATTTGACCCGCAATTGCTGACCGGGAGCAACTTGAGCGCCGCTACTAAGTCCATTTAGCGTCAACAATTGTTGTAAGCTAATGCCATTATTTGCGGCCACTCGATAGAGCCCTTGACCAGCTTCAACGGTCACGTATTTTTCGTCACCATTGCTAGAACTGCTTGATGAAGCGGCACTGGCCGACTCGCTACTCGTTGAACTGGCCGGCGCAGACTCAGTCACGCTGCTCGCTGACACAGCAGCCTGCGCCGTCTTGGTACTGTTTTTTTGATCCTTGGTTTTTACACTAGTTTTCGAACTAGCCGACTTCTTTTTACTAGCTGACACGGAAACCGGTGCTGCACCTTGCGGATGATTAAAGGAATTCATGTTTGAGACGAAGTACCACACTGGCACGGAGGCAAGCGCAATGATAACCAGAACTAAAATCCCCGTGATCAACGAATTATGACTACTCCGTTTACGGTTTGCAGTTCTAGATAATTCGTCGTGATCTGCGGCGAATTGTTTGTCCCATGGCTTTTGCTGTTTGGGATCATTGTTTTGGCTCATGCCTAAGCCCTCCTAAATTTAATCATCGATTACATCCATCTTAGCATAGTCCGTAAACTCAATTGGTAAAGTTTTCGCTAAAAAGTTGGTGTAACTGGTCGCGCCAATGATGCACAGCCGATCGAACATCCGCCGATTGCAGCGAATTGCTCGGTAAATGCAGTCGATCAACCTCAAGTTGAGTTCCCACTGGTGCACAACAGGTCACAGAATGCACTGGGGCTGACTCACCAAAGGTACTCAATAGTTGTGCCCGTAAACAGGTGGTACTGCGCACGTACTTAAATAATTGTGCCAGCGAATGCTGTTGTGACCTGCGACGAGCTGCAAACAAACGTTCAACTTGGTCAATAGTATAGTGATGCGCTCGATAATAACTGATCAGATCATGCGACTCACTAGTTAAATTCACCTGGGGTGTAGCGTAAGCCTCAGCAATTTCGGCGTCCGATGGTAGTTGTAAATTCACAAGATCGACCGGTCGTTGTTGATCGCCAGGAGCCATTACCACCACCGCGAGGCTTGGTTTGCCGTCACGCCCTGCCCGACCAATTTCTTGCACATAATCGTTTAAACTCACCGGTAAATGATAGTGAAAGACAAATCGGATGTCTGCCTTATCAATACCCATGCCAAATGCGCTGGTTGCGCACACTACCTGTAATTGATTTTGCATAAACTGCTGCTGAATCGCAAAACGGGTTTGCCCATCCAAGCCTGCATGATAAGCGGCGGCCGTATACCCTTGGTCAACTAATAACTGGGCCCACTCGCTAGCTTGGGCCTTGCTTGAAAAATAGATAATTCCTGGAAAGGTGGCCTCTTGTAGCAAGGCTAACAGGCGGGTCTCCTTTTGCTGAATCGATGCCACCTGTTCAACAGCTAAAAAAATATTTGGCCGATCAACGGAGTGTACAATGATTTGAGCGGTCTCATCAAACTTTAAAACCCGTTCAATATCTTGCCGGACTTGCTGATCAGCCGTTGCCGTTAAGGCCAATGTGACCGGATACCCTAACTGTTGGCGAACCAGTCCTAAATTTAAGTAGGCCGGACGAAAATCAGGGCCCCACGTTGAAATACAATGGGCTTCATCAACGACCATTAACCCCAAAGGTAATTGCTTTAGCGCATTTAAAACGCGATCATTCAATAACATTTCTGGCGAAACAAAAATAAATCGATACCGGTCCAACTGATTTAGAACTTGTTGTTGATCCGCTGGCTTAAGCATTGAATTTAAAGCGACTGCTCGCCGTTCACCGCGGCGATTAAGTCGTCCGACTTGATCTTGCATTAAAGCCAATAACGGTGAAACAATTAGCGACGGACGATTGAGTAGATAAGTCGTCAACTCATAAATTAAGGTTTTCCCACTACCAGTTGGTAAGACTGCCAAGACATCGCGACCAGCTTGCAAACTATCAATCGCTTCTGCTTGACCATCGTGAAACTGCTGATAACCAAAATGCGTTTTTAAAGCCGCTAATCGTTCTCGGGCGCGACTGACACTTGTTTGTTGTAACTTTAATCGCGGATCATCAGGTTTCACGTGTGTCGGTTCTTGTGTCATGTTTACTCTCCAAAATCTGCGTCAACCGAAACAAAAAGAAATCTGTGGTCACTGCTTGTTGATCGAATTGCCACAAATCGATGTTTTGCGGCATATTACCCACTAGTCGATGGTGAACATCGGCGGATAGAAATTTTGAATAGGGAAATTGATCAATTGGCAGTAAAATGGCTGCCGTTAATAAATGCTCATTGACTGTACTCAACTTTAAACGTCGCTGCTCACTGATCTGCTGACGAGACCGATCTGCTTGAATAGCCTGCAAAGTTTGTTCGATAGAAGCCGACAACTGCGGTTGCCAGCAAGCTGACACAAGCTGTCCCAGTGACGTGCTTGGAGACGAAAAAGCCGCGGCAAATTCTAACCAGTTAGCCAATTGTCGTAGTTCAAGTTCCCAGCTTGGCAATTCAAATTGCTGTGCAAGCTGACTGGTCGTTAATCCCGTCACCGATCCCCCTACGAGTTGGGCAACAAATAAGTTGGCTTGCAATTCTGACTGTTGCTGTAACCAGTCGGCCAATGCCGCAATTGTTTGTTTCTGATCATGTTGTTGATTCACGCGTTCAAACCATGAACGGACTGCCTGACGTGCAGGTCCCCCCACGCTAAGTGGAAAGTAGTTCATTTGGTGATGCGACTGTTGCGCCAGTGCTTGCAGGCCTAATAGGACGGTTTCACGCAACTGATTTAAATGAAGCACCCTCGCCCATTGTCGCGTTGCTTTTGGCAACATCACATCCGCATTGATCCGCGTAGCAGTCGGCGACAACAATAACTGACCATCATCATCACGTTGAACTTGATTATTAGCGACCAGCTGACGAAGTGTGGCTTCAAAACTCGTCCACGTCAAATTAGGCAATGTGTTTAGCCATGACAATACGTCATACCGTAAACTCCAAAATAAAATCGAGACTGTCTTTCGGCCGCGTAAACAATTGTAAATCACCTTCGACCGTCGTGGTTGTGTTGACGATAACAGGGCAAGCAATAATTCTGGTGCCATAATGGCCTCCAACAATAATCAAACTTAAGTCAGCAACAACAGCGATTTAGTCCATTATCGGCGACGTTGATGTGGTTTTGTCGTCTGGCTGACTACCTCACGCAGCGCTAACAATTCTTGAGGCTTTAGTGGCCGGTAATCCCCGGAGGTTAACCCAGTCAAGGTCAACGGACCATATGTTTCTCGGCTAAGTTTTTCAACCGGTGTCCCGATAGCTGCCAACATATTTTTAACTTGGTGATTGTGACCTTCATGGATCGTCAACTGAACCACAGCCGTGTTTTTCCGCCGCTCGATACTCAATATTTTACCCTTGGCAGGGGCCGTCTTATGGCCCGCAATCACTAGTCCATGGCGAAGCTGCTCCAACGCTTCATTAGTCGGAATTCCTTTCACCTTAGCGACATAAGTTTTATCAACCTTGTAGCGTGGATGCATCAGTTGATTAGCCAATTGGCCATCATTTGTTAATAACAATAGTCCGGATGTATCGTAATCGAGTCGACCAACGGGATACACGCGCTCCGTCACCTCTTCTAACAGGTCAACCACCGTCTGGCGGCCCTTATCGTCATGAGCAGTGGAAACCACCCCGCGAGGTTTATAAAGCAAATAATAAACAAATTCTTCTTGCATCAAGGCGACGCCATCAACTTGAATCGCGTCATTGGGGCCAACTTTAGTCCCTAATTCTGTCACCACCTGCCCGTTGACTTGAACGTGCCCGGTGGCAATCAGCGTTTCAGACTTGCGCCGTGACGCGACGCCAGCTTGTGCCATAATTTTTTGTAGTCGTTCCATTGTGACTCCTTTTTTAAAATGCATTATCCGTTGCTGCCTGATCCGAAGTGGTGGTGCTTGGTGAGGCTGCCGACCCTTGGTCCGAAGTTCCTTGCCCGGTTAGTTGCTGATTAAACGCGGTTAAGAACAAGTCTGAATTAAGGGGCTGATCTGTATCGGCTTCTGCCACTTGAGGTAATGGTGGTAATTGCGCGATCGTGGCCAAACCAAAGTAATCTAAGAAATAATTAGTTGTTTGATATAAAATTGGTCGCCCTGGCTCATCTTTGCGTCCGTGAGCTTCAATTAAATTTCTTAAAACCAGCTTTTGCAATGTCGCAGTACTCGACACGCCACGAATTTCATCAATATCGATTCGTGTAACTGGCTGTTGATAGGCTGTAATTGCCAAAACTTCTAACGAGGCTTGCGATAAACTGGTCGCCAAAGGGGCCTCAAAATAACGTTTGATCACCGGCGCTAACTCAACCTTGGTCGCTAACCGAAAAACACCATCATTGACTAGCAAACATAAGGGATCATCCGCGTTGGCTTGATGGCGTTGTTTGATTTCATCCAGTAAATGATTGATTGCTGGGCGCATAAAACCAGTTGCATGAGCCAATTCGGCTAATGAAATGCCCTCATCGCCTGCAACAAATAGTAATCCTTCAACTTGTTCGATATTGGTCATTAATTTGCGTCATCCTCAAAACTTAGTGTCGATGGGAGTGTCTGTTTTTGTCCATAAACCATAATGGGACCATTGATTGTCGTCTGATCACAATGAATCGAGTCCGCTTTAACCAACTCTAACATGGCTAAAAAGGTGGTAACTAATTCATCGGTTCCCGGTGTTTGATCAAATAAGGTCGTAAATTCTTGCGGTTGTCCAGGCTTCAGTCGTGACAATAATTTCTCCATTTGATGGCGGATAGAAAAGGTTTCCGTGGTGACCGTTTTAAAGACCGGTTTAACCTGCTGACGGCGCAGGAGCATTTGATCAAAGGCGGCCTGTAAATCAGCTATTGAGAGGCCGGCAGTCACTGGGGCTAATGCTAATCCTTCCGGAAGTGCACTGGCAGGTCGAGTAAAGTGTTGTTGGCGATCCTGCTCTTTTTGCCGCAACTCACCGGCGGCCCGTTGGTAACGGCGATATTCTAATAACTGCGCGACCAGCTCAGCACGTGGGTCATCCATCGGTTCATCTGCTGGCTCGACCAATGGCTCTGGTTTGGGCAATAATAAACGACTCTTAATTGTCATTAATGTGGCTGCCATCACTAAATACTCACCAGCAACATCCAATTTCAAGACCTTCATACTGTGCAAGTAACCTAAATATTGGCTGGTAATGGCCGAAATTTGAATATCATAAATATCCATCTCAGCCCGTCGAATTAAATGCAGGAGTAGATCTAGTGGTCCTTCAAAATCATCAATTTTAATGGTTGGTTGATTAGCTAAGGCTTGGTTAATTTGGGCTTCACGATCATGGGCGGTTTGACCGGCACGCCTTTTGGTCCCGGATTTAGCGGGCATCAAGGTTCTGCCACCTCATTAACATCGGTGTGGTCGCGATCGTACCCATGAGTTTACGGTCAGGAAACAACTCAGCCACGGCATCTAAAATCGCTTTGCGTGTCTGGTCATTTCGCTCTTGAGGTGATAACGCCAACAGCCGAATCAAAATAAAATCATTTTCTTGTTCAAAACCGACCACGCCGGTAAACTGCTGTTGCTCATTTCGCCAAAGATACATTTCCCGCCCTGTACCTTCCGCGTACCACTGCATTTCAGCTTTTAAGTGGGCCATCTTATGAAAATCTGGTAGGTAAGACAGTAACCCCATGGTCGTTTTTTGATAATCATCACGATATTTAACTAGCATGTAGCTGTCCTCCAATCCCAATTAGGCTCGTGGATGAGCCCGTTTATAAACTTCGGTCAGTCGCTGCTTAGAGATATGGGTATAAATCTGCGTCGTCGAGATATCCGAATGACCTAATAACTCTTGCACAACACGCAGATCCGCCCCGTTTTCCAAAATGTGGGTCGCAAATGAATGTCGCAACGTGTGCGGGGTGACGTCCTTATCAATGCCCGCCGCTTTAACCATTGCTTTTAGATTCTTCCAAACGCCTTGACGAGTTAACTGCCGACCATGAGCATTCACAAAGATCGCGCTGGTCGCTTGTTCTCGAACTAACTGCGGCCGAATCGTTTCAAGATACTGCGTTAACCATTCGCTCGCAATTTCGCCAATCGGAATGAGTCGTTCTTTATGACCTTTACCGATCGTTTTAACGAATCCCAAGTCTAAATGCAGATCATTACCAGTTAAATTAATCACTTCGCTGACACGTAAACCAGTCGCATACATCACCTCTAATAACGCACGGTCTCGGATTCCTAACGGCTTAGTCACATCCGGAACTTGTAACAGGGCGTCCACTTCAGCAGTCGTTAAGACCTGCGGCAAATGATGGGCAGACTTTGGCGGATCAACCTTTAACATCGGATTATCGGTCACGTACCCGTCCCGGGTTAAAAACAAAAAATATTTCCGTAAAACGGAGACAGTGTGAATAACCGTATTGCGAGCTTTGTGCGCTTGATCCTGAGCTTGGAGATAAGTCAAAATGACGTAACGATCCACCTGCGACAATTGCGAAATTTTTTGAGTCACTAAAAAATGATTAAAGGCCCGTAGCTCTCGTTCGTAACTCGTCACACTATTCGGTGCCAAACCACGCTCTACCTGAATATAGCGTAAGTATTCTTGGGCTGGATCCGTTAGTGATTTAGGTTCCTTAATTGTCATGACCCGCTTGTTCGCCTGCCTTTGTCAACGTCAATCCTGTTTCACTCTGCTCGATATAGCGCAGTCGTAACAAGTGTCCGACAGCTCGTTTAAATTGCCCCTTACTAATCCCAAAGTATTCTTTGATTGCTGCTGGACTACTTTTATCAGTAAATGGCAGTTGTTTCATTGGATCGTGATTCAAGGCCGCTAACAGTTGAGCAGCATCTTCATCGATGGCCTGATAAGCACGGGGCTTCAATGATAAGTTCACAGCACCATCTGGACGAACACCAATAACCCGACCAGTGACATGTTCACCAAGACGAGGCTCATGATCACGTTCTGAGGGATGAATAAAGCCCAAATAATAATCGTCCGTCAGCACAAGCGTCCCCGCTAATTTTAATCGGTAGACGGTTGCCGCAATATCCTGATTAACCAACTTTTGTGTCGCACGCCGACTAATAGCTGTGAAGATTTCACTATCCGCCAGATGTCCCCACAGTCGGTTTTTATCGTCAATGACTAAGCTGATCATCAAACGGTCCCCTTTTTGGGGTGTCAGTGCAGCAATCGTCGGTAATTCATCAACAGAAACAACGATGTCTTTGTTAGACAGTCCAATATCCACGAAAACGCCCAAGCCATGTGCAGCTCGCACGACTGTCCCAAAAGCATAATGGCCCACTTGAACTTTAGGAATATTCGTCGTGATTTGATATTGGTGACTTTCGTTTTCGTATGCAAAACCAATAATTTGAGCACCAATTCCCAGTTGATGATCAGCCTCTTGTTTTGCGAACAAAAAAGAAAACCCATCACGCTGAACGATGTAAAAATCGTCGTTTTGGTCCGTTACCTTAGTTTCGATAACGCGACCGAGTAAATCATGCATGCAGACTGCCTCCTGGCAAAAATTGATTGAGCCTATTATAGCAGATGATGAGGTGTGACGCGATGTCAACCACAATTGAGCCAAAATTATCTGAGATCGATATTCCGACAACAAAAAAGCTGTCTCCCAAAACTGGAAGACAGCTTCATTGCATCAATAATTAATCAATTCGCATAACACGCATGATGTTGGTTGTACCCTTAGTACCAACCGGCACACCAGCAGTCACTAAGATGGTATCGCCTTTTTCAGCCAGGCCTTCTTCAACAACCCGTTTCTTAGCTAACGCAAACATATCATCGGTGCTTGCTGGCGCGGTGTCGATCACTGGGTAAACACCCCAGTTAATCATCAAACCACGTTGTGTCCGAGCATCAAAGGTCACCGCTAAAATATCAGCATTTGGCCGATATTTACTAATCATCCGTGCCGTATGACCAGATGCAGTTGCCGCAACAATCGTCTTAACATGCAGGTTACTTGCAGTGCGAGCAACAGCAGCTGCCACAGCTTCAGTGACATCAGACGTGTCATAGTTGTGGTTAATGTGACCGTCAACACTCAAGTCATTTTCAGCCTTGATGTCAATCCGGTTCATCGTTGCAACTGATTCAACTGGGTAATCCCCATTAGCAGATTCACCAGACAACATGGTGGCATCTGTACCATCAAAGACGGCATTGGCCACATCGGAAGCTTCCGCACGAGTTGGCCGTGGGTTTTCTTGCATCGAATCCAACATTTGTGTGGCCGTGATAACTGGTTTGCCTAATTCGTTACAACGACGGATCAATTCCTTTTGAACCAACGGAACATTTTCAGGTGGAATCTCAACCCCCATGTCCCCACGAGCAACCATTAAACCATCTGACACTTCAAGGATATCGTCAAAATTGTCGATACCTTCTTGTGATTCGATCTTCGGGAAAATCTGAACGTGTTGCATGTTCTTTTCTTCAAGCAAAGCCCGGATGTCTAAGACATCTTGCGCCTTACGCACAAATGAAGCCGCGATGAAGTCAATTTCATTGTCTAGACCGAAGCGAATGTCAGAAGCATCCTTTTCGGTGATCCCAGGCAGATTGATGGAAACACCAGGGGCGTTAACCCCTTTACGTGAGCCCAAGACACCATTATTTTGAACAGTGGTCACTAATTCATGCGTGGCATCGTCTTTTTCGTCGATCTTCATGTCAATCAAACCATCATCAAATAACACATGGCCACCGACATGAACATCATCGTAGAGACCTGGGTAGGTCACAGCAATTTTGTCGTGAACACCTTCAAGACTGTCATCCATCGAAATTCGAACTTTATCACCAATCTTGTAGGCAATCTTACCGTCCTTTTGAACCGTGGTCCGGATTTCCGCACCCTTGGTATCTAACATGATGCCGACCGTCTTACCGGTAATCTTTTCAGCTTCATGGACATTATTCATCCGACCCAAGTGTTCTTCATGATCTCCGTGAGAAAAGTTAAACCGGAAAACGTTGGCTCCGGCTTCGATCAGCTTAACAATCGTGTCAACGTCGGTACTAGCTGGTCCAAGCGTGCTAACGATTTTAGTTTTCTTCATAAGAAAAATCTCTCCCTTTGATTTGTGCCACATGGTGGCGAGTTTTTGAGACAGCATGTCTCAATCAATTACAAAAACAGTTTAACACTTTTTAAAACACTCTGTCGCCCTTTTCATTTGTTTTCACAAACATTTATGAAAACAGTGACTTTGTTTTCATTCTTTTCAATCTGCTTAATCTTTTGAAAGCGGGTTCTGGCGAAACACAACATTTTCATTGCCGAAAATTTGTGACAAACTTGCTTTGATCTCGTTAGAAAAGCCTAGGTTATAAGTGGACGCTAATCTAACCGTGCGGCCACTAGCCTGATCGTGAACAATCACCGGATTATCACCATGCATCTGTTGATGTTGGGCTTGAAACCACTGCTGAGCAGTCTCGTCATTGGTGGGGGTCGTTTGTAAATACCAAGTTCCCGTCTGGCGCGTCGTTGGCTGGTTTGCTTGAGTGACCTGAGTGGCTTGATTGGCAAGTTGAAGTGAATCAGCGACAATTTCAAGTTGTCGACCTGTATCAATGCGTCCCCGCACCACCACGACCTGTTCAGGTTGTAACCATGCGCTAACTGCTTGCCAAAGCCGTGGAAAAATGGTGATGGACAATTCGCCAGATGGATCATTCCCGCTGACAAAAGCCATCCGATCACCTTTTTTTGTTCTAATTTCGCGAATTCTACTGGTATACAAAAGGACCGTGGCTGATTGACCGACCGTTAAATCTACCACCGGAGTTGCTTGTAACTGACGACTCAAACCGGTGTATTGTTCAACTGGATGACCTGATAAGTAGGCGCCTAGCACGTCGGCTTCATGAGCTAACTTATCCTTTAAGGGCAGGTCCGGTAACGCTGCAACCTTTGGTTTTAAACCAAGATTACTTTCAAACAGGTCAATATTAACTTGGGCTCCCGATAAGACCCGCGGTAAAAGATCTAACAACTGGGCGCGATTCAGACCGAAATGATCAAAAGCACCAGCATAGATCAAGGCAGTCAGACCTTCTGCTTTGCGAAATTGTGGCTCAATGCGATTTACAAAATTATCTAGATCAGTAAAGGGACCTGATGCTTGGCGACTCGCCAAAACATTGGTCACAAAGTCACGTCGGAGTCCTTTGACATCGCCCAATCCAAAAATAATTTGTCCATTAATTAACGAGAAATCTTGCTGACTCACATTGACATCTGGGGCAGCCACATTCACACCATGTTGCCGGGCCTCCAACAGATACAACTTTATTTTGGTTGAATTACCAAGCACGGAGTTCAATAGCGCCGTAAAGAAGGCCCCCGGATAATGAACTTTTAGATAAGCTAACTCAAACGCCATCTTACTGTACGCTACAGCGTGGGAGCGATTAAATCCATAGGAAGCAAAGTTTTCGATGTAATCATACACCTGTACGGCCGTCGCCTGAGTAAAACCCTTTTGAACTGCGCCATCAATAAAATCATGTCGTAAGGCGTCAATCTTTTCATGATCTTTTTTGCTCATCGCGCGTCGTAATAAGTCGGCCTTGCCCAGGGAGAAGCCGCCCATGACACTCGCCACGCGCATAACCTGCTCTTGATAGACAATAATGCCATATGTTGGCCCTAGAATGGGAGCCAATGCCTGCGCAGGATAGCTGACCGGCTCCTGTCCTTTTTTACGGGCAATGAAATGATCAATATTTTCCATTGGACCGGGGCGATACAGCGCATTGACAGCAACAACTAATTCAAAGGTCTCTGGATGTAACTGACGTAAAACATTCTTAATGCCACTGGATTCGAACTGGAAGACGCCATTCGTCTCTCCTCGTTGAAAAAGTGTTAATGTATCTTGATCCGTTAGTGGAATATCATTCACCACTAATGCCTGTCCCGTCGTTTGCGCAATCGTTGCCAAACTATTGGCCAAGATTGTCAAATTACGCAGACCCAAGAAGTCCATTTTCAACAATCCCAACGCTTCAACCGTATTTTTAGGAAACTGGGCAACTAATAACCCTTCAGACCCAGCTTGAACGGGAACAATCGCGGTTAACGGCTGATCACTTAACACGACCCCGGCAGCATGAGTTGAGGTATGCCGTGGTAGACCCTCTAAGGCGATCGCAGTCTCAAACAAAAGCTGATTTAATGAACTATCCGCAATTAAATTTTTTAGCGGTTGTGATTGTTCTTGGGCATCACTTAAGGTGACACCTAACCCACCAGGAATTGCGTGACTCCAGTCAGTTAATTGATACGTCGATAATCCAAAAACGCGCCCGACATCACGAATCACCTGCTTAGCTCCTAATGTGCCAAAGGTAATGATTTGTCCGACCTTATCGGCACCATAACGATCTCGCACATACAGCAGTAGCTGATCACGTTTGTCATCAGGAATGTCTAGGTCAATATCTGGCATTTGTGCCCGTTGGTCATTTAAGAATCGTTCAAAGAGTAAGTCGTAAGCTAAGGGGTCTACTTCAGTAATGGCCAAAACATAAGCGACTAACGACCCAGCTGCTGAACCACGTCCTGGACCAGTCGTAATCTGATGTTGATGGGCAAAATTCATGACATCCCACACGATCAAAAAGTAATCATCAAAACCGAGCTGGTGAATGACGGTTAATTCATGCGTTAAACGCTTTTGGTAGCGATCAATCAACGGCTGCCCGTCACCCAGTCGCTTTGCTAGGCCTTGCTCACATAAATCACGTAAATAGTGTTCAGCGGACTGTCCGGCTGGTGTCTGAAAGTGAGGAAGCTGTGGTGCTTGGAACGTAAAATCAACCGTGGCCGTCGTGGCAATATGCGCAGTTGCTAAAATAGCATCATTTAAATTTAATTGTTGGTAATGGGCAGTTAATGGACCCGCTTCACGTAAGTACCATGGACCGGTCTGTTGACTTGCAACACCAAGATTCGTTATCTGCTCGCCTGCTTCAACCGCAGCCAATACATTTGTCTTAAATTGATCATCCGGATTTAAATATCGGATAGGATTCATGGCCACGAGTGGCACCTGATTTTGCTGCGAAAATTCTTGCAAATTCTCAATGGCGGTGCCCGATTGCTGGTCACTAACCCCAACGAAGACGGCCTGTTCATCGGCCACCTGCTGCAGCTGCTGAAGTAGGTGTTGGGCCTGACCATCTTGCCCTGAATTGATGAGACGGCCAACTTCGCTTTCTAAACCATTCAAGATGTAAACATTGCTCAACCACGGCGAAATTTGCGTGACCGTCAAAGTTGCATCTGCAGTCAATGTCATTTTCTTTGAAGAAATTTGGATTAAATTTTGATAACCGGCCTGATTTTTCGCCACCAAAGTTAGTGGAAAGACTTGGTCGGGATGCTGTTCAGAATTCAATTCGATCGTCAAGCCAATCAATGGCTTAATGCCAGCCTTTTTAGCAGCGTTAAAAAAATCCACCACCCCGTATAAAACATTAATGTCGGTCAAGGCCAACGCCTCATAGCCGCGTTGCTTAGCCGCGTTCACCAACGCATCAATTCGGATTGGGCTGTGCAGCAAACTATAGCTGCTTAACACCGACAGCGGTACGACCTGGACGGCCTGATCATGAGTTGACCTTGTTTCTGGTTGCACCATGACAACTCCTTTCAAACGTTTGTTCGTACGATCATTATAACAAAAGCGACCGCCCACTGCTGAAGAAGTCCCTTTTAGACAGATAAATCCAATTGAAATCAGTAGCGAGAGTGTTAAACTACTAAATGAAACGAAAGGTGGTCAAAAAATGCGTTATTTAATCGTAATTTTTTGGGGCTTCATCTGGGGTGAAGTGATTGGCTACATCGGTGGTCAACTTGAATTGATGACTTATAAACCGTTGGAAATCGGCATCGTAGCCGCGATTGTTTGTGTCGTCGTTGCTACTTTTACTTATGTGATGGCTGATAAGCCAGCTCCTGTGACTAATGAAGCAAACAAATAGTGCATTCGCTTCTTGGCGGACGCACTTTTTGTTTGGAAAAAAATCAAAAAATATTGCAAAAGAAGCGACCGTACGCAGCCGATCAGGCTAAGTACACTCGCTTCTTTTTTTGTCTGGCTACAGAAGCCTTGAGGCCTTTTTTTAAAGGCGCCTTTTACGCTTCTGTATTCAGTTCACTAATCTTCAAAATAACGTCAACCGCTTGTTCCATCGTTGTCAAAGAAACAAATTCAAAGCGGCTGTGCATGTTTTCCCCACCGGCAAAAAGGTTCGGGGTTGGCAAGCCCATAAAGGAGATCTTTGAGCCGTCCGTCCCACCCCGCACTGGGTAAATCACGGGTTCGATGTTAAGGTCTTCCATTGCTTGTTTTGCCAAATCAACGGCGGTCATATCCTTTTCAAGGACTTCGCGCATGTTGTAATACTGATCTGTCAATGTCACATGAACACGGTCGGTTTCATAATCAGCGTTTAGCTTTTCAGCGATGTCTAGCATCTGTTGTTTGCGTTGTTCAAACACTTTCCGATCGTGATCGCGAATAATATAGGTGAGGGTTGCGTGATCCACCGTGCCATTCATTTTGTACAGGTGGAAGAAACCTTGCCGACCTTCTGTCAATTCGGGACGATCCCCTTCTGGCAAGAGGTTATGGAAGTCGATGCCCACCTGTAAGGCGTTAATCATCACGCCCTTGGCTGTGGCCGTGTGAACTTCTTTCCCATCAATTTCAATAGTTGCTTGGGCTGCATTAAATGTTTCGTATTCTAATTCACCAAGTGGACCGCCATCGACGGTATAAGCAAATTTAGCGCCAAAACCTTTAGCATCAAAGTGATCTGCACCAGTACCGATCTCTTCATCTGGGCCAAAGCCCACATGAAGATCACCATGCTTAACTTCTGGATGATTAACTAAGTAAGCCATCGCGGTGATAATTTCAGCCACCCCAGCCTTGTCATCCGCACCTAATAATGTCGTCCCATCGGTAGTAATTAACGTTTGTCCGGCGTATTTGTGCAAAGCAGGAAATTCAGCTGTTTTTAACACCCACTTACCGTCTTTACTCAAATTAATATCGGACTGTCCATCATAGTTTTCCACAATTTGGGGTGCAATATTTTCAGCATTAAAGTCCGCCGTATCAATGTGTGCAAGAAAACCAATTGGCGTCGTCTGACCATCGTCATTAGCGGGTAGGACCGCAGTGACGTACCCACTGTTGGGATCAGTCTGAATGTCACTCAACCCGATTTCGTTTAACTCCTCAGCAATCGATTTCAAAAAATCAACTTCACGCTGTGCTGATGGAATCGTGGTTGAATCGGGATCTGAACGTGTATTGACCTTCGCATATCCGATAAATCGGGAAAGTAATGATTCATATTTTGCCACAGTTGTCACACTCCTCGTCTTTGATAACCCTAGTGTACTCGATTTAATCCGCTTACACAAAAGTAAATGGATCGGTATTCGGTTGAGATTCAATGACTTCAATGCCCCATTGTTTTTGCAGCGACCATTGTTGCAACAACGTCGCTAGCTTGGGAATACAAATCGCTTCAATATGGTGCCCAGGGTCAACAACCGACAGGCCAGCCGCTAACATGTCATGCCCCGTATGATAATAAACATCTCCTGTCACGTAGACATCGGCGCCAGTGGCCTGCGCTTCGCGAAAGAATTTACCCCCATCGCCTCCTAAAACAGCGACTTTCTTCACCAAGCGGTCTGGTTCATGTGAAATTAAGCGTAATCCTGCTAAATTAAAATACGCCTTGCAGGATCGAGCAAAATCGACCACAGTCTGTGGCTTAGCTAATTGACCGACACGACCCATGGAAACCTCTGGATAAGTCGGGTTTGGCAACCAGCTGGTCACCTGCTGGAGGCCGAGTTGCTCAGCGAGCCAGTCATTCATGCCACCTGGCGCATTGTCGAGATTTGTATGGGCTGCATAGACTGTGATGTGGTGCTCGATAAGTTTGCCGTACATCGCAAGCTGAGGATCAGCGGCAAAATCTAAATTTTTAGCTGGCCGAAACATAACCGGATGATGTGCAAAAATGAAGTCGACCTGTCGTTCAATCGCCTCATCAACGACCTCCGGACGGACATCTAAGGTCGTCATCACCCGGTGAATGTCTGCCTGGCGATCACCGATTTGAAAACCAGTTGGATCGCCAGCTTCGCGATAACTTAATGGTGCAAATTGTTCAAATTGATCAATTAATGTTTGTGCGCGCATGGTCCAAAACCTCCTTAATCGAAGCAATCATCTCTGTCAGCGACGTCACCTTCTCAACTGGCACATGCTGAGCTTGCTTTAATGAAGCTAACACGCGTTGTCGTCGTATCAATTCATGTTGCCACTTTTCAATAAATGCCGTGTTTGGTTGCGCCAATAAGTGGGGGCCAAATTGGATTTGTTGGGCAGTCAAATGAACCGGGGCAGTTACCTTAACAGCGACGATAATCTCATAAATATGGCCCTCATCTTTGAGAATTTCCTCGCTAGTAATTTGATATTGATGTTGAACCAACCATTGGCGTAAATGAGCTTCCCCAACATTAGGCTGCAGGACTAATTTTTCTCTGCCAGATAGCCGTTGCCAACCGCGTGTCAAAATATCACTAATCAATGTACCGCCCATGCCAGCAATCACGATGGTATCTAATTGATCTTGCGGGTTAATAACGGCCAGTCCATCACCCAAGCGTGCCTCAATTTGTTCGGTTAGCCCTTGACTGGCAATTTCTGAACGAGCGTTTTCAAAAGGACCGGCGACCACCTCGCCGGCAATGGCCCGCTGAATTCGGTGTTGTTTGGTCAAAAACACTGGTAGGTAAGCGTGATCGGATCCAATATCTGCCAGTTTTGCTTGATCTGACACTTGATTAGCGACGGCGGCTAATCGTTTTGATAGATGGTTCGCATCCATAAGGTAACTCCTCTCAAATGTAGCTTTGCCTACTTAGTATACCAAGGTTAACCAGCAAACGGATAAGAATCCACCGTTGCCAAATAAGTTTTTAAACTAATCCAAAAATACCCACCGGCCAACAAGGCGGTGGGTATAATTTGGCGATATTAATTTTGCTTATTCTAGAAAATCTTTCAGTTGTTTGGACCGACTTGGATGACGTAATTTACGCAACGCTTTCGCTTCAATCTGTCGAATTCGTTCACGAGTGACGCCAAAGACTTTACCAACTTCTTCTAAAGTTCGCGTGCGACCATCATCTAACCCAAATCGTAATCGTAAAACATTTTCTTCTCGGTCAGTTAGCGTGTCAAGCACACTTTCCAGTTGCTCTTTGAGTAACTCATAAGCAGCATGGTCAGCTGGTGACGTCGCATCTTGGTCTTCGATAAAGTCACCCAAGTGAGAATCATCTTCTTCACCAATTGGCGTTTCTAATGAAACCGGCTCTTGAGCTATTTTCAAGATTTCACGAACCTTATCCGTCGGCATATCCATTTCGGCACCGATTTCTTCCGGAATGGGCTCCCGACCTAAATCTTGCAATAATTGTCGCTGAATCCGAATCAATTTGTTGATCGTCTCGACCATGTGGACCGGAATCCGAATCGTACGAGCCTGATCCGCAATGGCTCGGGTAATCGCCTGACGAATCCACCATGTTGCGTAAGTCGAGAATTTGAATCCCTTTCGGTAATCAAACTTCTCAACAGCTTTCATCAATCCCATGTTACCTTCTTGAATTAGATCCAAGAACTGCATGCCGCGACCGACATACCGCTTGGCAATCGACACAACTAACCGTAAGTTAGCTTCAGCTAGTTCCTGCTTGGCCTCTTCATCGCCTTGCTCGATCCGTAAGGCTAAGGCAACTTCTTCATCCGCTGATAACAACGGCACGCGACCAATTTCTTTCAAATACATGCGGACCGGGTCGTTGATTTTCACACCAGACGGTGCGGCATCACTGGCCTTCAGCTCTTTTTCAGAAACATCACTTTTTTTATTTTTCAAAGCATGTTCGGATGGGTCGCCGTTCTCGTCAACAACACTGATCCCAGCATCCTCAACCTTTTGCATTAAATCATCAATCTGGTCGGCATCCAACTTGAATGGTGTCACCAGCTTCGTCTGTAAGTCATCATACTGAACTTCTTTAGCCTTTTTGTGATCCTTAATTAAGGCGTTAACTGCTTTAGTATAACCTTTTTCATCAAATGCTTTGGTTGTTTCTTGCTTTTCAGACATGCAAGGTCCCCCTTATATTCGCTATCCAGCAAAACAATTAGTCTACACCGAATTTTTAAAAAATCAAGCTTGTTTCAAAGCTTGTTTTTGTTTATACAACTGAATCAGTTCTAGTGTTAGCTGATTCTGTAAATCACGGTTATTTAAACGTTTGGCCTCAGCCATGGCAATATTTTTTTGACGGATGGCCTCATCAATCGGCGCCTGGTTCATGATGATCTGAATGCAATCATCTACATCCGCTAAGTCGTCGCGATCAAACACGGGCTGTTCGGTCACATTGATTAGTGTTTGCTCAAGATCTGCATCATTAACATAATCGAGAAAACCAGCAATTTGCAGGTCGGGATGGGTTTGCTTATAACCCTGAGCCAACAAAAATAATGTCTGGTAAGCATCGTGAACAAAGTGAAAATCAGCATCGGCAGTGACATGTAACCAAACACTTTGATCAGTCAGCAAACGCTGTAACAACAGTTGTTCGGCCCGCTCAACTTGATCTAATTTAGGCGCTTGATAGCTAACGACCTTTTGTGGGGCGGTAGTCGATGATGCTTGTCCAGCGACCGGAATTGGCGCCTGACTTTGGCTAATATCTGCGAGTTGTTGTTGTAGAGACGCCTTGTCCAAATTGAAACGACTAGCAAGTTGATTTAGATACAAGTCTCGCTCAACTGGGGCACTCACCCCAGCCACAATCTTAAGTACTTCATTAATGTAACTTAATTGATCACTCTGATTATCTAAATTACGATTGCGTGCGAGAAATCTTAGTGCAAACCCTACCGGTGTTTCCTTAGCGCCCTCGTAGACAGCGCGAAACTGAGTTGCGTCGTATTTGCGGAGATATTCATCTGGATCCAACCCTTCAGGCATCTGAATGACGCCCAACTGCATATTACTGTGCGAGCCAATCAATGACAACGCCCGGTGCGTGGCATTTTGACCTGCATCATCGCCGTCATAAGAGACATATAATGTCTGGGCCACCCGCTGCAAGATGCCAATCTGTTCTGTCGTTAAGCTGGTCCCCATTGATGCGATCCCATTCTTGATCCCAGCCGAATAGGCAGCAATCACATCCATAAAACCCTCAAATAAAATAACCGCTTCAGCCTTACGAATTTCTCGCTTAGCCAAGTCAAAGTTAAACAGCGTTTCACTCTTATGAAAGATCTTTGTTTCTGGACTATTGAGATATTTGGGGGCATCCGGATCTTTCGTGAGCAAACGCCCTGAAAAAGCAATCACCTTACCACTGGCATTACGGATTGCAAACATGACGCGCCCGCTGAAACGATCACGTAATTGGCCATCTTGATTCTCGATAAACAGCCCCGACGTACGCAACAGTTGATAATCTACATGGCGTTCTTCAAATAATGGTTTTAGTAAACCTTCAGCTGGTGCAAAACCAATATTAAACGTATTGAGAATTTCATCTGTTAAGCCGCGCTGATGCAGATAACTCAGGGCAGCTTCACCAACTTGAGTGTTCATCAACACGTGATGATACAGTTTGGCGGCATCCTCGTAAAGTCCAATTAACTGGCCAACTTCTGAATTGGACTGGTCCGCATCAGAATGCCGAAATTCATCAGCAATCGTGATGTTAGCTTCGTCGGCCACCTGTACTACGGCCTCGGGAAAGCTGACATTATTGAGTTCCATCAGAAATTTAAAAACATTGCCGCCGCGGCCACAGCTAAAACAGTGAAAAATTTGTTTTTCTTCATTCACGGAAAAAGATGGCGTTCGCTCTTCATGAAACGGGCATAACCCAAATAAATTTTTCCCTGATTTTTTTAATTGGACGGTTTGACCAATAATATCGGCAATATTGACTGAGGTGCGGACATTTTCGATGATTTCTTCTGGAATTCTTGTTGCCATCTCGTCACCTCCATTCACGCTTACTAAGCGTAAAAAGACGCACTTTCCGACATCGTGAACATCCTCGTTACGCGAAGCAAAAAATGCGACTGAAAATAGACCTACTTACACACAATGAATATTATACACGCTGTTTCTGCAATGTACAGTATTTTGATTGGTGTCCGTTAAGTCCAAGATATTAAATTATTTTGTCAAGTGATCCTGTAGATATGCTAGTAAGACGACGGCGTTGTTGTGTTGCTCATCTTTCGCCCCATAAACTAGCGTTACATTCCCGTGCGCCAAGCCAGCCTTGATCTGTGCGATAAAGGCTGGCATTTGTGGATTTTTATCTAATTCAGTGTCATAAGCCCGTTTGAATGTCGAAAATCCCGCTGGATCGTGACCAAAACGTTGACGCACTTCAGTAGACGGGGCGATTGTCTTCACCCAGTAGGTCAATTTGGCTTTTTCCTTACTGATTCCTCTAGCCCACAGTCGATCCACAAAAATTCGTTCACCATCATCGTCGCTAATTGGAGCATAGATTCGCTTAATCGCTAACACCATCAACGACCTCCTTTGCGTAGGTAATCTGAGTTTACGGCACATTGATCATGATTACAAACAAAGCAGACACCGTGAAGGAATCTGCTTTGTCAGCTTAACCTGATTAAATTAGCCTACCTTATTTCACGACCAATTGATTTAAATCACCTAATTGCAACGTCAACTTAGTCAAACGCGCCAACTGATTTAGCCGGTTCTGCCGTACAGCTGCGTCATCAACCATGACCATGGTCGCCTCAAAGTAGGCGTCAATTACTGGTCGTAACTGAGCCAGCGACTGATAATTTTCTTCACGGCTCTGCTGATCAAAATGGTCGGAAATCTCATTAACAGCATCGTATAAATGCTGCTCCGCGTCATTCTCAAACAAGCTTGGATCAACCGGAAAATCGGTCTGTTTGATGACAGATTGCGCTAACCGAGTAACCCGATTCAGCGCCTCGACGACATCCTTAAAGTCTCCATCCTGAAGATGATTAAGGAGCACAGTAGCATCATCCATCATCGTCTCAACATCTGAAGTATCTGCGTTAGTGGCTGCTTCGACAATGTCGTGGCGAATGTTTCGATTACCAAACCATTGACGAACCCGATCTTGCATAAACTGTTGGATCTTGTTACGTCCATCTGCTAAATTAGCCATCAAGTCAGGACTCAGTTGGGCATGCTGCTGAGTCAAGGCAGCTTCGAATTCACGACTCATTTTAACGAGTGGCACATGCCAACCACGATCATGCAGAATCCGCACAATACCAAAGGCTTGTCGGCGTAGCGCATAAGGATCATTCGAACCGTTTGGAATCATCTGCGCGGCAAAGAATGTCATAATGCTATCGAATTTATCAGCAATCGCTAAAACAGCGCCAATATTGGATTGAGGTAATTCACCCTCGGCCGAAACGGGCTGATAATGCTCACGAATTGCCTGTGCCACCGCTGGTCGTTCACCGAACAAGAGCGCATACTTTTCGCCCATCACGCCTTGAAGTTCAGCAAATTCACCCACCATACCAGTGACTAAATCAAACTTATAAATGTCACTGGCCCGTTGCAGGTCCGCTAACTCAGCGTCCGTTAACCCCACCCGTTTGCCAATGAGTTGAGCCATAATTCCAGCACGCTTCATGTGTTCCGCCATTGAACCGATTTTATCGTGAAAACTAACCCCCGCTAATTTTTGAACATAGAAGTCAATATCATGCTTTTGATCTTCTTGGTAGAAAAACATGGCATCTTCCAAACGCGCCGTTAACACCTTTTCATTGCCCGCGATCACGTTGTCCAAATAGTTAGTATTGCCATTTCGGACGGAGACAAAATTTGGCAATAGCTGCCCAGTTTGATTTTGAACATGAAAGAAACGTTGATGGTCACGCATCGAGGTAATCAAGACTTCATCCGGAATCGTTAAGTATTTTTCGTCGAATTGACCGGCAAAAGCTGTCGGCCATTCGACCAAATTATTAACTTCTTCCAGTAAATCCTCGTCAACCGCCACAGTCCAATCGTGAGCCGTTGCCAGTTGTTGGATCTGTTCACGAATCCGTTGTTTACGTTTGGCAGCATCAGCGATGACGAAGACGTCCGCTAGTGCATCCTCGTAATCTGTCGCCTGCCCTAATTCAATTTCGTGACCAAGGAAGCGATGACCTTGCGTCGTGCGACCAGTCGTCAAGTTCAACAAATCAAAAGGCAGCACTTGCTCATCTAGTAACGCGACCAGCCAGCGAATGGGGCGCACATATTGGAACTTGTGGCTATGCCCCCATTTCATCATCGTCGGAAAGGTCATGGCGGTGATCACATCCTTCATTCCCGTCAATACTTCAGCGACTGGCGCGCCACTTTCATGTTTAGTCACAAAGACATAGTCCTCACCTTTAATCGATTTAAACGTAATGTCATCGGTGGTCGCTCCTTGCCCACGAACGAACCCTTGAGCCGCTTTTGTCCATTGACCAGCGTCATCTTGGGCAATCTTTTTTGCCGGCCCTTTGACTTCTTCATCAATATCTGGTTGTTGATCTGCCAAGCCGCTAACCAAAACGGTCAACCGGCGTGGTGTGGAGAACGGAGTGATCTTGGTAAACGTCATGCGTTGCTCGGTTAAAAAAGCGGTGGTCCGTTCAACTAACTGATTAATACTAGGTGTGACCACGTGAGCTGGAATTTCTTCTAACCCAATTTCTAATAAAAAGTCATGTGTCATCATGTTTATTTGGCCTCCTGTTTCCGCTGGCGGGCAGCTTGTTTAGCCTGTCGTTTTTCCCAAGCTTCAACTAATTGGGTGCGTTTTGCTTCATCTTTAATTAGTGGAAAACCACGTTTGGCACGTTCGTTGACAAATGTCTTAGCCACGCTACGAGCCATATTACGAATCCGGCTCAGATAACCAGCTCGTTCCGTAACTGAGACTGCACCACGAGCGTCCAATAAATTAAAGGTATGCGAACACTTTAAAATATAATCGTAGGCTGGATGAACCAAGCCCTTAGCTAAATTAGCTTGCGCTTCCTTTTCAAAATCATCAAAAAGGGTCAATAACATTGTTTGATTGCTTTCCTCAAACGAATATTTGCTGTGCTCAAATTCTGGCTCTTTGAAAATATCGCCATACAAAACACCGTCACTCCATTCCAAATCAAACACGGAATTGACATCTTGGATATATGACGATAATCGTTCTAGGCCGTAAGTAATCTCAGCAGCGACCGGATTCATTTCTAAGCCGCCGACAATCTGAAAATACGTAAATTGAGTAATTTCCATGCCGTCCAGCCAAACTTCCCAGCCAACTCCAGCACATCCCATCGATGGATTCTCCCAGTTGTCTTCAACAAATCGAATATCGTGTTCTAAGGGGTCAATGCCCAATTCCCGTAAACTATTCAAATATAAATCTTGAATATTGTCTGGCGCCGGCTTCATTAACACCTGAAATTGATGGTGCTGATATAACCGATTCGGATTCTCTCCGTAACGACCATCTGCCGGCCGACGACTTGGCTCAACGTAGGCCGCATTCCACGGTTCCGGCCCGATCGCCCGTAAAAAGGTATAGGGGCTCATGGTTCCGGCCCCTTTCTCCGTATCATAGGCCTGCATGAGCATACAGCCTTGTGCCGCCCAGTATTGTTGCAAAGTCAAAATGATTTGTTGGACAGACAGCTTCTGATCCACATGATTCTCCATAACCTAGCTCCTTAAAGTTTATTTGATGGCGTTACCTGGCCCGGTTACATCATCGAGTTGAAAAGAAAACGTCCCTCCATCGACAAATGGCCTGTCGATGTAGGGACGTGAAAAATTACGCGGTTCCACCCTACTTCCCGATGACTCGGGCAGCTTCATTTCAGTTAACTCCCAAAATGCCAATTACTCGAAATTTGGATCAGGCTACCACTATCCCTGACTCGCTGGACCATCTCTCGAGAACCCTTTTTGATCACCGTTAACGTGATTTAATTAAATAACTCCTTCATCATAAGCATCCGTTAGTCTGTTGTCAATTTAAACTCATAGCCGCACAATCAGATTCATGACGTCTGATCGTCGTGGTTGTCTGATAAAGTAGCTTGTTCTCGACGCTGGCGCAACACTTGTTGATCATGCATCAATTGATCTTCCCAGGAAGCCATTTGGTCAATGAAATGTTTAGCTCGTAGATGTAAACCAACACTATTTTCATAGATTAAATCAATCACCATGCGTAGCCCACGTTTAGTTCGATCGGAAACAGCAATCGTCGTAATTTTATCCAAATCAATTAGCGAGAATTGCCGCAAATAAAAAATGGTGCGTTGATCGAGATGTAACCGATGGGCATCTTGGTCGAAATGATTCGCACAGATTAAACCACCATATTTCTCTGAATAATCAAAGGGGAGATCCGTCCGACCGCAAATGGCACAATGTTGTAACTGCGGCGCCACACCAAAAGCAGAGAGAAGTTGAATTTCAATAATATTGGTAATAATTTGCGGATCGAGCCCCTGGTTGATGAGGGTCAACGCTCGATCTGTTTTCAAATACCAATTTTCAATCAATTGACCATCACGAAAAGCTGCATCAATGAGGCTCAAAATATACGTTCCATAAGCATTCTTTTCGATATCATCATTGACGCTTGTATATTGCGCCGTTTGCTTCGCCGCGTTAATAAAACTAAGACCGTCATCGTTCAGGCTCCCCACATAGCGACCATGGGTGAACGGTAACAACGCACTGTGTAAACGAAAGCCACGGCGTTTGGCGCCTTTAACAAAAAACATCTTTTTGCCATATTCCGCGGTAAATATCTTAATCAGTTGATCACGTTCTCGATAGTCTTTGGTATACATGACAATGCCGTGAAAGTCGACATTCTGATACGTTGTCATCGTCTTCACCTCCCGGAAACTAACCTAAAATAAAATCGAAACGTTGCCGTGGCGACCACTGCCCGTTTCGATAGCTAATCATTAATAATCCTGTGATTTATACCCATATTCTCGCAGGGCAGAAGGTTTGTCACGCCAATGTTGTACGACCTTGACCCATAGCTCTAAGAAAACGCGATCACCAAGCAATGGTTCGATATCGGCGCGAGCACGGGTGCCGATTTCCTTTAGCATCTTACCACCCTTGCCAATAATGATGCCTTTTTGTGACGTTCGATCAACGATAACTGTTGCTGAGATATGCACCAATTCATTTGGTTGACCATCACTACGGGTGCCACCGCGCCGTTCTCGTTTCATCGATTCTACTTCAACCGCCACTGAATGAGGCACCTCGTCGCGAGTTAACTGTAAAACTTTTTCTCTGATGAGCTCAGCGACCACAAATCGTTCAGGATGATCAGTGACTTGATCCTCGGGGTAATATTGCGGTCCCTCGGGCAAGTCATGAGCCAACTGCTGTAAAAACTCGTCGACATTGTTACCTTGTAAAGCCGAGATTGGATAAACTTCTTGCCACTTTAAGGCATCTTTATATTGGTCAACAATGCTCAGCAACTTGTCCGGGTGAATTTGATCAATCTTATTAATCACCAGATAAATTGGCTTTTTGATCGTCTTTAACCGATCGATAATATAGTTGTCGCCGGCACCGCGCGTTTGCTCCGCATTCACCATAAACAAAACAGCATCAACTTCATTTAAAGTCGAGATTGCTGAATTGACCATGAACTCATCCAACTTACTCGTTGGTTTAAAAATTCCTGGCGTATCAATAAAGACAATTTGTTCTTGTGAGGTCGTATAAATACCCTGAATCTTATTGCGGGTTGTTTGCGCGACATTACTCATAATCGCAACCTTTTGACCAACTACTCGATTCAAAAACGTTGATTTACCAACATTAGGCCGCCCAACGATTGCCACAAATCCTGAGTGAAATTTCGTTTGTTCCTGCATAACTTCGGTGTACTCCTTTAATTGATTAACCCAAAAGTGCCCACAACCGGGGGACGAAAATTAACGCGCCCGTGATGATCGCAAAGACTGCCGCAACAACTACCGCCCCAGCAGCCACATCTTTCACCCGTTTGGCCAATGGATCAAAACGACCATGGGTGATTAGATCGGTTAAGGACTCTGCGATCGTATTGGCAAACTCGGCTAGCATGACTGTAAAAATCGCTAACGTAATCCACAGCCAATCCATGCGGCTGATTTGTAAAATCACACCAACTAGTAACGCACCCACGGCAAAGACCAGGTGATAGCGCATATTGGGTTCATGATAAATAATATCCACAATCCCATCAACGGCATGTCGTAATGCCTGACTAAAGTGCTGATTTTTTTGCGTCTGTTGTTTATCGGGTGAGGCCATAGTCATCCAGTATCTTTCTTTGCAGGTCAAACATCACTTTTTCGTCGGCAGGATCCATGTGGTCGTAACCGTTCAAATGAAGGAAACCATGAACAAGCAGAAAGCCCAGCTCTCGTTCATATGAATGACCTAAATACGTTGCTTGATCAGCGACCTTATCTACCGAAATCATAATGTCACCAATGTTCTTTGGAATTTCGGCTAATAACGCGTCATCCATAATGATCGCATCTTCGTCATCAGGATCTTCCTCGATGGCAAAACTAATCACATCGGTTGGCTTATCCACACCACGATATTGCTGATTAATTTGTTTAATTTCAGAATTGTTCATCAATGTCACTGACATTTCAGTATTGTCAGGCAAATCGAGCTCTCGACCAGCCGCCGCCAATATATCGCGCACCAAAGTCATGTGTGCTTCAGTGACACCCTCAGTTGTGTGATCAAAGATTTCTAAGTCCATCATTATCCTTTCGTTGTTGGCTGATCAGACTGTGAGCGTCGATCATAGGCATTAATGATGCTTGCAACAACTGGATGGCGCACCACATCATCCGCATCAAAGGTAACAAAGCCAATATGGGAAATGTTTTGTAACAGATTTTGGGCGTCGACTAAGCCAGAATGCGTATGCCCGGGCAGGTCAATTTGCGAAATATCGCCGTTGACGATCATTTTGGAACCAAAGCCCAAGCGGGTTAGAAACATCTTCATTTGTGCATTTGTCGTGTTTTGTGCTTCATCCAAAATTACAAAGGCCGAATCTAAGGTGCGGCCACGCATGTAGGCCAGTGGCGCAATTTCAATTACTTCACGGTCTAATAACCGTTGAGTATGCTCCGCCCCCAAAATTTGATACAGCGCATCGTAAATTGGGCGTAGATAAGGATCAACCTTCTCTTTTAAATCACCGGGCAAAAAACCGAGGCTTTCACCAGCTTCAACGGCTGGTCGGGTGAGAATGATCTTCTCCACATCACCACGTTTGAGCGCCGCCACAGCCATCACGACGGCCAAAAAGGTCTTCCCCGTACCGGCCGGCCCGATGCCAAAAGTAATGTCATTATGACCAATTGACTGCACATATTGACGTTGACCGTAGTTCTTCACTCGAATTGATCGACCGCGATCGTCTTTAATTAACGTCTGCTTGTAAAGGTCTTGAAAGTATTCCAATGTGCCCCGTTCAGCCATTGTCATCGCTGATACGACGTCCGTCCGATTCAGTGTAATTCCTTGTTTAATCAGTTGGACTAAATTATCGATAATGGCAATTGCTTGGTTGACGGGCGCCTCTTGATCACCACCAACTGTAATCAAGTCACCAAATGGATGAACATTGACGTTCAAACCTTCCTCCAGCATTTTTAAATTAGCATCGTTAGCGCCCACTAGTGCGGCTTCTAAATCCGGCGTGGACAACCGAAAACTGCGTTCAAATTTAAAATGGTTTTCTGCCAAAAAAGTCTCGCTCCTTTGCGGTCTTTAACCGCGTCTTATTCGTTATTACTAGATTTTATTTTAGCATAAAGCCAACCAAAAAGACGACCGCCAGTGTTTTGACGATCGTCTGGTGACTATATTTTCAACAATTAGTTTTGGAGCAATTTTTTAACGGCCTGATTAACCAGTTTCCCATCAGCTTTTCCTTTAACCTTTGGCATAACAGCTCCCATTAACTTACCAAAGTCGGCTTGACTGGTTGCCCCAACTTCGGCAGCCGTTTGCTTGACCACATCATTAACTTCGGCAGCCGTCAATTGAACTGGCATGTATCGTTCAACGATCGTAATTTCAGCTTTGGTCTCATCAATTAAATCTTGCCGACCAGCCCGTTCAAATTCGTCCAATGATTCACGTCGTTGCTTTAAACCACGAGCCACAACCGCGATTTCTTCATCTTCATTCAAGTCATGGCCTAACTCGATTTTTTCGTTCATAATCGCTGATTTCAATGAACGAACCACATTTAGCTCGATCTTATTCTTCGCTTTCATCGCTGTCTTTAAGTCATCATTCAATTGTGTCAATAATGCCATACTGATAACCTCCTCAAAATTTAAAATCAACCGATGAAAAAACGCCAGCCGCGGCTGACGTTTACGGTTAATTAAAACCGGCTCTTCTTGTTTTTACGCTTCCGAGCAGCCTCTGACTTAAGCTTACGCTTAACGCTTGGCTTTTCATAGAATTCCCGTTTACGGTATTCTTGAAGGGTTCCGTTCTTAGAAACGGTCCGTTTGAAACGCCGGAGAGCATCATCCAAGGATTCGTTTTTGCGAACAACTGTCTTTGCCATTGTGAAATCCCCTCCCTTCGGGCGTTTAGTAACGGTTTTGTACAATGTGCACTTAACTGTCCTTAAAAGATTATACAGAAACCCGTCTAAATCGTCAATTATTCTCGAACAATTATTCCTAAAAAGCTCAATTATTTGAGAAAAGCAGTAAAATCCGCTTGGCGCGCAATGTCAGCCACTAAATGGTCATTAAACTGCCCCGCCTTTAACTCAGCAATTTCGTAACCATACGGCGCCCGCTTGTCTTTAGGATTATGCTCTGGATCAACTGCCACATATGGTGTTTCCATAATCTTGGGCACCGCTTCAAAACGCGAATCGTGCGCAATCGCATTCAAACGCTTGAAACCAATCGTACCATATCCCAAATTAGCGTGTCGATCCTTATGCGCGCCTCGAGGATTCTTTGAATCATTTAAATGGATCACTTTCAGTCGATCCAATCCAATGATCTGATCGAACTCGCTGATCACCGTCTCAAAATCATCCTTAACCGCGTAACCGGCATCACTTGTGTGACATGTATCAAAGCAGATTGACAACTTCTCGTTTAACGTCACACCATCGATCATTTGAGCCAGTTGGTCAAATGAAACTCCAACCTCAGTGCCTTTACCGGCCATTGTTTCCAGCGCAATTTGCACCTGTTGGGTCGGGCTGAGAATTTCATTTAACCCCTTGATAATCGACGCAATCGCGGCGGATGCACCGGCGCCAACGTGGGCTCCCGGATGTAGCACAATTTGTTCAGCACCGATTGCATCCGCACGGCGAACTTCTTCACGAAGAAATTCCACCGCGAAAGCAAAGTTATCTGGCTTATACGTATTCCCCAAGTTGACAATATAAGGTGCATGAACAACCACATGCGCCAAACCATGTTCAGCCATGTAGGCCTTACCGGCTGAAATATTCAACTGATCAATGGCTTTACGTCGCGTATTCTGTGGTGCGCCCGTGTAGATCATAAACGTATTAGCCTGATACGATGCCGCCTCTTGAGCGGACCCTAACAACATTTTTTGCCCACTCATACTGACATGTGACCCAACTAACATTGAACATTACTCCCTTTGCAATTGTTTTAGACAAGCTTTTTCAGGTCTTAGTTGAAGCTAACTAAAGTCGCGGCTCATAAAAGTTCCCTAAGATTCGCTCAATGTTACTTAGCGAAACGAAGGAATTAGGATCAGATTCGTTAATCGCTTCTTGCAATTCACCGACTTCGTAACCAGAGATCACAGTAAATAGAATCGCTTTTTTATTGTGTCGATATGCCCCTTCTGCACCATGGACAATTGTGATTCCTCGACGAATATGATGTTGAACAGAGTCGATGACGGTTTTCGGCCGATCCGTAATAATCATCACTTGTAGGCGTTGTTGCCGAGTATAGACCATGTCCATTACCCGTGCGTTAATAAAGATCCCAATTGCGGAGTAAAAGGCATACGGCCAGCCAAAGACAAAACCAGCAGCGATCACGATAAATGCATTAAAGGTCATGTTAATGGTGCCAATTTTACGCCCAGTGGCCCGGCGAATGACGATCCCTAAGATATCTAATCCACCAGTTGAAATACCATAACGCAATGCTAAACCCGTGCCAAAGCCATTGACAGCACCACCAAAAATTGCACAAATAATCGGATCAGTCGTTAACGTTACCGGGTGCAAGACGCGAATCATAATGGTCGACAAGCCGACCGCAATAACTGTAAAAAAGGTGAACCGATGGCTAATTTTAAACCACGCCAAAATAAATAAAGGAATATTTAGCGCAAACAATAATTCACCAATTCCTAAATTCACCCCTAGGTAACGCGTTGACAACGTATGCACCAACTGTGCTGCCCCCGTAATTCCTGATGAATAAATGTGACCAGGGTTCCAGAAAAAGTTTAAGGCGATGGACACACAAATGGAGTAAATGAAGGCCGTGCCTAATCGGCCAGTATATTGGTGTCGCTCGATCAATTGTTGCAAATCATTCATGACGACTGTCCTTTTAAATTGTGATATCCCGATTATAACAAATTTTGAACGTTCACAGCGATTGAAGTCCAAGTTACAACAGAATCATTCCGCACAAACCGCTGGTTGGATTCCCGTCATGGTATACTATCATCATGACATTTTGGAGGTCACCATGAACATTCAAGCAAATCAATTCTACCGTGAGCCCTGGTTTGGCATTGTCCTTACTGTGCTATTCTTTCCAGCTGGGGTTTACGTCATCTTTAAGTTTGGCGCTTGGCAGCGTCGCACTAAAGTGTGGCTGAGTCTGGGACTATCTATTCTGTGCGTCATTGTTTGGACGATCGCCGGTCTAGCACCAGCCTCTTCGAACCAAAGCGTTGGCCAATCGTGGTTATCGACTAATAAGAGTGCTAAAGCGACCACGGTCACCCCGAAAACCAAGCTATCTTTTGTCGTCGACACTAGCGGCAACGTCCGGCTTCATGGCACCACTAATTTACCTGATCGCAGTCAACTGAAGGTAATCGTTAGCCAAAAAAACGTGGTCTTAGGCGACCAGGTCAAGGTTAAGCATGGTGGGTTTACTTCTGGCAAGTTAACCAACGCTGGACGTCCCCTACCGACTGGAACTTATCGTGTCCACCTAACCAATGATTCCTGGACGAATCAACCGCAATCCGTCCGCACAAAGTTAGGTCCACATGGTGAAAATTTACGCGGTGTCGAAACGGTTAAAGCGGGTAAATCACATCGAATTGATTTTACTACCACAGTGAATTATCAACCTTAATTTTCTGACAAAACAGCGTGTCAACAGCTTACTGTCCAACCGGCAGCTTTGATGTTGACACGCTATTATTATTTTTGTGTGAAGGGATGATCTGAATGATTAAATAACCCGATACTCCGTAGAAATGACAAGGTTGTCTCAGGCCCTAAGAACTCAAATCCCTGTTGATGTAACTGTTTAGCAACGGCCGTGGCCGCTGCTGTTTGTTCAGGACGATCAGCAGCCAAACCGGTTTCTTTAAACTGCTGTAAGTACTGGTCAAATGATTGGCCATTCTGGCGCAACTTCATAATCACTTGCGCATTATTAATCACTGCACGAATCTTACGTTCGTTGTGAATCAGGCCGGGCACGGTCAGCAAACGTTCGACATCTTCCTCCTCAAAAGCCGCCACTTGTTGCACCGCAAAATCTTTAAACGCCTGACGAAAAATCGGTAATTTATTGATGACCATTCGCCAATTCAATCCTGCCTGAAAGACTTGCAATGTAAGGCGCTCAAACAGTGCATCGTCATCATGAATTGGCTGCCCAAATTGAGCCCGATACGCCGCTGCTTCACCTGTTAGTTCTGCCATCACCACGACCTTCTTTCTATTCGTTAAACCAAGGATACCGTAAAACGCCTCAGAAGAAGTAAAATCCTCCCCGCCAGTCACATAATCTAGCAGCCATTTTCACTCGAATGACTAAATGCACTTGTGACTAAATCCGCTTGGTTACAGTATTCATTAAAAAAACGAGTTTGTAACATCACTGATAAAAGACGGCACGATCTTTGCTTTAAATTCATAATTATATTTGGTCATAGTAAAACCCCCAGAGTTGGACAAAATCCAATTCTGGGGGTTCACTTCACCTGCCAAAGTACGTTAGGTGCTACCTTTTTTGTTAGTGCTCGCGCTCAATGTTGCGTTATGTCCCACTATCACATTTGCTGACTCGCCTTTAAAAAAAGTGTATTTGCTTTGCCTATGCTTCTGATGCGCCGGAGGTTCCGTCGACAGCTGGCGCCGGCGTTGCAGGGGCGTCAGTCTCCTCGGAGGCCCCGGCAGTTGCATCAGGTTGACTTTGGGCTGGTGTGACCGGCTTTTCAGAAGCGCCCGCAACAGCATCAGGATGCGCGGTCGGATCTGGCGTAAGTTTTTGCCCAGTCGCCTGTAAGTAATAGCGAATCGTTGGCATTAAATCAAGCACCCACTCATTGATGCCCAAATACTTGTGATCATCATCGCGCATAGCTTTGTAATAATGCATGATAAAACGATCAGGTCCGTTTCCTGGGACGGGCATCTTAACCAGATCCGTTTTGCCGGTCCGCAAGGCATTAATCACTTCGGCAACATGTTTAACCGCTCGTGGCGGATGGACCATCGCCATTGGATCGCCCACTTGACCAGGTCGTCGTGGTGCCAACATTGCTTTCGGATCATCCGCCATCTTATTGTAATAGATAAACTGATTGTTACTGTCAGCATAGGTCAATTCCATTGGCATCGTGTTTAAGAAGGCATTCAGTTGATCAACCGTCAATAACCCACGATCTAATTTTACATACTGATTTCCTTCAGCTGCCTGGGTTACCATTGCTGCTTGCTCAAGCCAGTCGTCAGCTGCCATATCGACACCAGCAACAGTCGTCGAGATACTGCCAGAAGCTGTTAAGTCCTCCTCTTCACCGCTTTGTGGCTCATTCATGAGGTTAATAACTTTAACGAATTGCACAAATTTACTCAAGGTACTGCCGAGGAAGGCCACCGTCTTATCATCCTTCAGGTTGTCTTGTTCATCAAAGGCTGATTTTACATTGGCTAGTAAAAACTCGTTACCTGGGAAAACAACGGCATTGACGCCAGGTGATTCTAAAATCTGACGCAGCATTAATTGAGCTCTAGAAGAACCTTGATCATAGAATGACGCACCCACAATCATGACCGGTTTTCCAGAAAATGGATGAATATCGTAAGAAAGCCATTCAATTACATTTTTGAGCGCTGGGGTCAGCGTATGGTTATGTTCAGGTGTGGCAATAATCACTCCATCAGCGGCTAAAATCTTTTGATTGAGGTACTGGATTGGTTCACCATTGGTTTGATTGTTTTCTTGATCGAACATTGGCACGTCATTAATATCAAGGATCTCAACATCGACTTGATCACTGAAATGACTAGCAATGAATTTCATCAAGAGGCGGTTATAAGACACGTCCGCCACTGATCCGACGATTCCAACTAGCTTCATAATTTTTACTCCCTCCACTTTTAATCGAGCTTATCCCACGAAAAATCCTTGGCTTCTTGTTTATTGAGTTCATCAGCATGATTAAGCTGTTTAGTCAGCGCTACAAACGTCTGAAAATCAGCAAACAGTCCGTCTAATTTGGCTACCTTTTCTGCATCCTTCAAGCTACCATCATCATTAAACATGCCTAAAGAATTACCCAACAAAAATTCAGAACTCGGCATAATCCGTGCCCGTAATTCCGGTGAATCTAGAATAATGCGTAAATGTCCTTGTGCTCTTGATGAACCTAAGGAACCAAAGGAGGCACCAGTAATCATCACCGGCTTATTCACAAATGGATGAATTCCATATGATAACCAAGCCAGTGTGTTCATCAAAACCGCAGGAACTGAGTGATCATATTCTGGCGTACTGATGATGACACCATCGGCCGCCTCAATTTTCGCCGCCATTTCACTGACCCGTTTCGGCACTTGTTTGTCAGCAGGTTTGTTGAACATTGGTAGTCCAGAAATATCAAGTAATTCGATTGTCGCTTGATCAGCGAAGTGCTGTTGCATAAATGTTAAGAGACGTTTGTTAGTCGACTCTGTCGAAATCGTTCCCACGATTCCAATAAACTTATTCATGTGTCTTCGTTCCTTTCATCAACCACTGTTTAGATGTTGAAGCTGTTTACTACTCATTCATTGTAATTAATTTCACATCAAACAACAAGCTGATTATGCCGCTTATCAACTGATATATGGCGCTTTATTGGTATCGTTTTCATTTGTAACGTCACAAGCTTTACCAGCGAGGTACAAAAAAGGTGTCTCCACGATACGTGGAAACACCTTGCTCAATTACTGCTGAAAACTATTGAAGTTCGTGAAAATCATACTAATTTTCATCTTGCGGTTGTTGAACAGCTAAATGTAATTCGTTTAATTGCTGCGTGGCAACCTCACTAGGGGCAGCGGTCATGGGTTCCGTTGCTTTCGAGTTCTTCGGAAAGGCAATCACCTCACGAATATTGTCAGCCTCAGCAAGCAAGCGAGCAAAGCGATCCAAACCGATTGCCAAACCACCATGCGGCGGGAACCCGTAATCTAAGGCATCTAATAGAAAGCCAAACTGAGCCCTTGCTCGTTGTGGCGTAAAGCCTAATGCATGCAACATCTTTTCTTGTAGTTCACGCGTGTGAATCCGGATTGATCCACCACCCAGTTCCAAACCATTAAGGATAATGTCGTAACTTTGTGCGTGGGCTTCATAAGGATTTTCACCCTCGTTTAAGAAATGTTCATCCCCTTCATTTGGCATTGTGAAGGGATGATGCGCCGGTACCCAGCGTTGGTCACCTTCGTCATATTCGAACAAAGGCCAATCGATCACCCAGACGAAGGCAAATTTATCTGGGTCAATCAGGTCGAGTTCTTTCGCAATTGTAACGCGTAGGTACCCCAAACTGTCGGCGACAACCTTCCGCCGGTCAGCAACAAAGAGGATTAAGTCCCCGGTTTTGGCTGCAGTTGCGGCGGTTAACGCCGCAAATTGGTCATTCAAGAACTTGGCTACTGGCCCATTAAAGGCGTCCTCAGTCACTTTAACCCAAGCGAGTCCTTTCGCCCCAAAACGTTTGATATAGTCGGTCATGCCATCAAGTTGTTTACGTGAATAATGATCCGCACCACCTGGCACCACGATTGCCTTAACTTGACCACCAGCGGCCACAGCACCACTAAAGACTTTGAATGAACTGTCTTTCAATTGCGCTGACAAGTCAATCAGCTCCATGCCAAACCGCAAATCCGGCTGATCGGTACCAAAGCGATCCATGGATTCCTGCCACGTAATGCGATTAAACGGCAAATCGACGGTCAGATTGCGCGTATTTTTCATAACACGAGCGATTAAACCTTCCGTCATGTCCATAATATCGTGTTGACTCATGAAGCTAGTTTCCATATCAATTTGCGTAAATTCAGGTTGGCGGTCGCCACGCAAATCTTCGTCCCGGAAACAACGTGCAATTTGATAATAGCGATCGAATCCCGCGCCCATTAGCAATTGTTTAAACAACTGCGGCGATTGTGGCAGTGCATAAAAATGACCGGGATAAATTCGACTAGGCACCAGGTAATCCCGAGCTCCCTCAGGCGTGGACTTCGTTAAATCTGGCGTTTCAACGTCGATGAAACCATTTTCGTCAAAATATGAATGGACGGCTTGGGTGATTTTACTACGTAGGATTAAATTATGTTGCATCTCCGGCCGGCGCAAATCTAAATAACGGTACTTTAATTTCAAATCTTCAGCCGCTTCGACACCATTGCTGATGTCAAAGGGTGGCACCTTCGATTTGTTCAAAATTTCAGCGCTGCTAACCTCCACTTCGACTTTTCCAGTGGCCATATCAGGGTTAACTTCTTTTGCACTGCGCGCCTTAACTAGGCCGCTAATTTTAATGACATATTCGCTGCGCATCTGTTCAGCAACCGCCAACGCGGCCTCGCTATTAGCAGCACTAAAAACAAGTTGGACAATGCCTTCACGATCTCGTAAGTCAATGAAAATTAACTTACCTAGATCACGCCGCTTTTGCACCCAGCCAAATAACGTGACTTGTTGACCTTCGTAGCTTTCATTGATTAAACCTGCATACTGTGTACGTTCCATTCAATCTCCTACTTTCTCAAACTCAATTCGTTCTTAATCTTCATCGAAGTATTTATCGAAGATGCTGGCAAAATCCGCATAAATAGCCGACATCGGTAAACTAATCTCTTCACCCGTTTGCATACTCTTGAAATTAACCGTCTGTTGGGCTAATTCGTTGGCGCCAACGGTCATTGTAAAACGGGCGTTCCGCCGATCAGCCGTCTTAAATTGCGCCTTGGGCTTTCGATCCAAATAATCCCGGTCAGCACTAAAGCCTGCATTACGGATCGCCTGAACAAGTTGCAACGTAGCCACATTTGTTTCTTCACCAATGCCCACAACATAGACATCCAGCGGATTTGAAATTGGTGCTTCGATGTCAGCATCTTGTAATAAGAGTAGTAAGCGTTCCATTCCGATACCAAAGCCAAAGCCTGGCGTCTCTGGGCCGCCAAGTTCTTCAACCAACCCGTTATATCGACCACCGCCACAAATTGTGGTCCAGCCGTGACCGAGAACGTCAGCATCGCTCTCAATTTCAAAAATTGTGTGATTGTAATAATCCAATCCCCGCACCATTGTTGCATCCACCTCATAGGGAATTTCTAAGGCGGTTAACATTTGTGTCACGGTGTCGAGGTGCTTTTGGGCTGCAGGGGTTAAGTAATCTAAAATCGAGGGAGCACCAGCCACGATGTCTTGATCTTGGGGATCTTTACTGTCTAATACTCGTAACGGATTTTTGTGCAATCGCGCTTGTGAATCTTCACTCAACTCATTGAAGTGTGGGGTTAAATAATCAACCAACGCCTGATGATAATCCGCTCGTGTCTGCGCATCGCCGAGTGAATTAATGGCCAATTTCAGTCCGCTCAAACCTAAATGAGCAAAGAAGTCCATTGCCATCGCCATAATTTCCACATCTAAAGCTGGGGCATCACTACCAAACGCTTCGACGCCAATCTGGTGAAATTCTCGCATGCGTCCAGATTGTGGCCGCTCATAGCGAAACATTGGTCCCATGTAAAAGACTTTGTAAGGTTTTTCCTGTTCAGGCGCGTACAGTTTGTTTTCAACATACGCTCGCACCACTCCAGCCGTCCCTTCTGGCCGTAACGCGATATGCCGTTCACCCTTATCATAAAAATCGTACATTTCCTTGGTGACAACATCGCTGGTATCACCAGCTGATCGAGCAAAAACATCGAAACTTTCAAACATCGGTGTCCGAATTTCATGAAATTGGTAATCATCAAATAATAACCGGGCCATATCCTCCACGTAACTCCATTTAGCCGAGCTGCCTGGTAAAATGTCCGCTGTTCCTTTTGGTCGTTGATACTTCATAAGCTTCCTCCATTTCATCCATCACTTGTAACAAGCACCAATCACTCAAGACCACTTAACGAGCGGCTGCTAAACGGATTTAGCAACAAAAAAAGCCCTTGATTCATATCAAGGGCGCTCAAAGCGCGGTACCACCTTTGTTTTTTCTCAGGGTAACGTCGCCTGTGACGGGATTTTCATCCACCTCAAAAGTGTCTTCATCGTCGTAGCAGCATAAGTTTTCACCAAGCACTTACTCTCTAGTCTTGCCACGACCACTAATTGTCTTTATCATCGGTTTTAGTGTTGTTTTCGTGTTTAAAACTTAATTTAGTTTTAGGCTTCTGTCAAGTCGCTCAGGCGAATTTGCTATAATTAAGTGTGATTTATTCGATTTTCATGAAAATAAGGAAAATACCTAAATGAAATTTCTTAAACAACGTTGGTTTCAAATTTCACTAACCCTTGCCGTCACGATTACAATTGGGCTGTTACTATTCTGGCTTACCCGTGAACAAACGGTCCGCGTTAGCGTTGACAATTTAAATGTCCGCTCTGGTCCGAGTCTAACCAGTCGAACCGTCCACAAAGCAAAATTGAATACCCGTCTCGTTAAACTTGGTGAAAAAAATCTCTGGTACCATGTCCGCTATGATGATCGCCATACCGGTTGGGTTGCCAGTTGGTTGGTCAATCGCCGGACCGATTTAAAACAGGCAACCAACTTATCAGAAGCGACCATCGTGATTGATCCAGGTCATGGTGGCAGTGACTCCGGCGCTTTACACAGTCCCTCAGACACTTCGCCAAAAGACAAGGAAAAAACATACACGCTAAAGGTTGCCAAGGCGGTGGCCAATGAGCTACGCCAGCGGGGCGCTCACGTGATTTTAACTCGTGATAGCGATAAGTATGTCGGCCTCGCACCACGACCGGCCTTAGCCAATGAAATTAAGGCAGACGCGTTCATCAGCATTCACTTTGATTCATCGCCAGAGACCAATCAATCATCTGGTTTAACCACCTATTATTATCATAAAAATCTCTCCATGGGACTGGCTAAAGCCTTAAACAGTCAGATGACCCACTATCCGATGCCAAACAAGGGCATCGAATTTGGTAACTTTCAGGTTATTCGAGATAATGAACGTCCGGCGGTGTTGTTAGAAATGGGCTACATCAATGACGCCCACGACTTTAAGGTTATCTCGGGTCTCACTTATCCGTATCGTGTTGCCCATTCAGTTACGGACGGCTTGTCTGATTATTTCGCTAAACAAGCCACACAATAAATTTAGCCGCTTGAACAGCTTGGGAACTAACTAAAGTGTAAAACCGCGTGGCCTATTTGTATAACCAAAGGCGACAAGGTGAAACAAGCTGGGGGGCAAGCGCACTAGCTGAGACGGCGAACTTGTATAACTGGACAAAAAAGGGCCATAAGTTGGTCAACGATTACGCCAAACGCGCAACTCTAACCAACTTATGGCCCTTTTTGACTGGTCGTCATGGCTTAACCATTGGACTAACGCTCGAAGATAATGGTCACCGGTCCGTCATTAACTAACGAGACCTGCATATCCGCACCAAACTCTCCCGTTTGAACGGGAACGGCTTGTGCTAAACGTTGATTAAACGTCTCCCACAGTGGTTTAGCCAGCTCTGGCCCGGCAGCGTTTGAAAATCCAGGGCGATTACCCTTGGCCGTATCCGCGTAAAGGGTGAATTGTGAAACTGACAAGATTTGTCCGTGAACATCTTGGACGCTCAGATTCATTTTGCCAGCCTCGTCACTAAAAATGCGGGTATTCAGAATCTTTTTTGCCAAGTAGTCAACTTGTGCTGAACTGTCTTGCGGACCAATACCAACTAGTAAGAGCAAGCCCTGTTCTATCTGCCCGACAACTTGTTGATCAATCGTTACTGAGGCCGCGGTCACGCGCTGTAAAACAACTCGCATAAAATTCCTCCCCGATGTGTTAGTGGGTAGCTCGTAAAACTTCATATACATCCGGAACATTCTTAATATTATCCATAATGTGATTTAAAACATCCAAATTACGCACACCCACGGTTGCTGAAATCACCACCATTTTATTGTGATCAACTTTACCGGTCACTGAGGACAAGAATTTGGTTGTGTTGTTGATCATTCGCAGCACGTCATTTAACATACCATTTCGATTGTAGCCACGAATCTCAATGTCGGCATTATAGTTGGTGCGGTTGGACGCCGGATTCTCCCATTCAACGCTGACAATGCGCTCACCATTCGCCTCTGCGCCACGAACATTTGGACAATCAGTCCGATGTACCGACACCCCACGCCCTTTGGTGATGTAACCGACAATGGGATCACCTGGGACCGGTGAACAACAATGGCTCAACCGCACGAGCAAGTTGTCCACGCCTTCGATAATCACCCCATCTGAAGCGGAACGTTTCGCCTCTTCTTTAGCACTAACCTCGCTAGTTTCATCACTCTTCTCACCATTTTCAGCAAGAATTTCGCGCTCCGTTTCTGCTTGCCGATCCGCCTCGCGCTGAGCACGTAAATCTGAAGTCAACCGATTAGCAACTCCTCGTGGCGTCGAGTCACCAAAACCAATGGCTGACAACAAATCATCCGCTGACCGATAGTTCATCCGTTCAGCGACTTTGGCCAGATTTTCGTCAGTCATGATTGCTTTAGGATCAAAATTCAAATCATGTAGCTGGTGGACCAACATATCTCGTCCAGCTTGAATATTTTCACCGCGGTCCATTTTGCGGAAATATTGTTTAATTTTATTTCGCGCCCGTCGCGTATGAACCAAATTGACCCAGTCGCGACTAGGACCACTAGAGTTTTGTGAGGTTAAGATATCAACGATGTCACCAGTTTTGATTTCAGAGTCCAATGGGACAATTTTGCCATTCACTTTGGCCCCAGTCGTATGATTACCGACTTGAGTATGGATAATATAAGCCATATCTAAAGGACCGGCCCCTTTAGGGAGCTCTAAAACATCGCCCTTAGGCGTAAATGCGTATACAGAATCTGTGAATAAATCCCCTTTGACGCCTTCCATAAAGTCATCAGCGTTAGTGGCATTATTCTGCAACTCAATGATCTGCTTAAACCAATTTAACCGATCACCATTCGTCGACTCCTGAACCTCATCAGTCTGACCTTCCTTATAGGCCCAGTGTGCAGCAACCCCATATTCAGCGACTCGGTGCATTTCTTCCGTCCGAATCTGCACCTCTAATGGTTTGCCCTCGGGTCCGATAACCGTCGTGTGCAAGGATTGATACATGTTAGCCTTGGGCATCGCAATATAGTCTTTAAACCGACCAGGCATTGGGGTCCAATGCGTGTGAATTGCACCCAGCACCGCGTAACAGTCGCGAATAGACTGAACGATCACCCGAATGGCTAATAGATCATAAATTTGGTCAAATTGTTTATGCTTGTCGACCATCTTGCGATAAACAGAATAGATATGCTTCGGTCGCCCATAAATTTGCGTATGAATATGCAAATCTAAAATGGCGTCCTTAATTTCGCCAATTGCCTCATTAATAATTTCGATTCGCTGGTTCCGTTTGGAATCCATGAGGTGGACAATCCGATAATACTGTTCGGGGTTTAGGTAGCGTAAACTGAGATCTTCTAGCTCCCACTTAATGGTACTAATCCCTAACCGGTCGGCTAATGGTGCATAAATTTCCAATGTTTCATTGGCAATCCGCCGTTGTTTGTCCGGACGTAAATGCTGCAACGTGCGCATATTGTGTAAGCGATCAGCTAATTTAACAATGATAACTCGAATATCGTGAGACATAGCCAACAATAATTTCCGATGATTTTCGGCCAGTTGTTCTTTGTTTGAACGGTACTTAATTTTCCCGATTTTCGTGACCCCATCCACGATTTCAGCCACATCATCGCCAAACCGGTCGCGTAAGTCATCTAACGTCGCAACGGTATCCTCAACCACATCATGCAAAAAGCCGGCCTCAATCGTCTCAGGATCCATTTTCAATTCGGCGAGAATCGCGGCGACCTGAATGGGATGCATAATGTATGGTTCGCCGGACTGACGTTTTTGCTCAGAATGAACTTGTTGTGCATAGTCATAAGCGGCACGAACTTGTGCAACATGGGCTTCATTCATGTAAGTCCCGACTTGTGTCAACACCTCGTCAGCTGTCCAAATATGTTCTTTTGACATCGTCTCACCCCAAATTTAGTTATTTAACCTCTTATTTTAACCGAAACTATAAATTACACAATGCTAAAGTCTTATTCCGAACCCCGAGCAGCCAGTCATCATTCTCAAGCCATCTGCAGATGCGACTCAAACCAGGTTTTCGCAACAAAACCAGTCAAAATAGCAGATCTTGATTTCTCCAAAAAGAAAAATCAGGATCTGCTGCATCAAACAACGTTTATTTTACCGTGCCACACAACGAGCCCACGCTCAGTGGTTAGCCATTAAATCTTCTAACGCCCGGCCGTCACGTTTTTTCTTATCAGAATCAGTGACCGTCATCCCACCTTGTTGGCCATACGCAAAGTAGCTCAAGCACAGATATCCAATCGCCAAATAGTAAGCATATTCGTGTGCATTAAGCTGAAACAAAAACGTCGCAACGGCAAAGATAAATGGGAAAACCAGCAGCAACGAGACTCGTCGCTTTTTTCGACCAATTTGCCAACCACTCGCTAGCGCGTAAAGTCCGTTTAAGCCTAACAATACCCACAGTACCTTGTGAAAAACGGACAGCGAAGTTAAATTAGCGAGATAGGGCAGAAGCGCCCCAAAAATAAGCCCTAGTCCCCAGTATTCCCAACCACTACTTTGCTTAAAACGGGTCATACTGTCGCCGCCTTTCATCAAATTCTAATTATGTCGCTTATTATACCTACTTTTACCGGCAGCGTCACGCACAATGACGGTATTTTATCATTTTTTAGCGTAATATTTTAACGTCCCATCATTTCGGTAACAAACGAAGCGACGCTTAATAAGTACAATGGCGCCGTTTCAGTTCGCAAGATTCGTGGGCCTAGGCCAACCGGACGATAGTTAACCGCCTGTAACGCGGTGACTTCATCTTGTGTTAACCCACCCTCTGGTCCAAAAACAACCGTTAAAGTTTGCCCTGCCGCCATGGTCGTCAGCACTTGGGCTAAACGTGTCTGTTCGCCGGCCTTCGCCGATTCTTCCCAAGCCACCAGGCCAATATCCGTTGGCAATTCATCAATCTGTGATAACTGGTCGAGATACCGGACTTCTGGCACCATTAAGCGATGCGCTTGTTGGGCAGCGTTCAGCGCAATTGTTTGTAGTCGCTGGCGTTTTTTAGCCACCTTATTGCGCCAATCGGCAATTGACCAAGTGGTTTTGACGAACACAATCTCGCTTGCGCCTAGTTCCGTCGCTTTCTGAGTAATGAAGTCAGCTTTGTCGCCCTTCGGTAATCCACAAACCAAACGAACATGGATCGGTAATTCAACTGTTTGTTCTAATTGACGTTCGATCGTCATGATGGCTCGATGATGATCGAGATCTAATGAACTAAGCTGAGCCAAAACTAATTGTTGCGTGGGAGTGACAAATTCAGCTTCTTGTCCAACCTGGGCCCGCATAACCTGGACAAAATGGTGATAGGTAGCGTCATCCAAAGCAAACTTTTCATCTTGACTAAAGTCACCTGACACAAAATAACGTTGCATCATTCATCCTCCGCCGGTTTACGCGCAATTATGCCGTACCATTCACCTTGTCGCAAGATCTGTTCGATTTTAAAGCCCGCATCTTGCAACTGTTTTTCAATGAGTGCATGTTTATCTTCAATAATGCCGCTCACCAGAAAATGTCCGCCAACAGCTAAGCGAGGCCACGCCTGTGGAATCAAAGGAACGATAATTTCTGCCAAAATGTTGGCGACAATGACATCGGCAGTTTGCGTCACTCCGGCCAGTAAGTTATTGACTGAAACCTCGACATCACGCGCCACCGGGTTGAGGGCCAAATTACTGATCGCCGCGTCAACCGCCACTTGATCCACGTCGTAGGCCAAGACCCGGTTAGCCCCCAGCAATTTGGCCCCAATCGACAACACTCCTGATCCGGTTCCCACGTCAAGAACGGTTTCCCCGCCACGTAACGTCATTTCTAAGGCAGTTAACATCAAGGCCGTTGTCGGATGAGTACCGGTTCCAAAGGCCATACCTGGATCAAGGGTAATCAATTTTTCATCCGCTTGTTGAGGGCGATACTTCTCCCAACTAGGTACGACCGTTAAATAACGGGTCACACGCACGGGATGGTAGTATCGTTTCCAAGCGGTAGCCCAATCCGCTTCGGCCACCGGTTTGAGGGTTACCGTTCCTGGATTGGCATTTAGGCCAAAATTAGCCAACTGACCGACCTGTTGTTTTATCTTTGGTAATAACGCTTCAATCTCGATGGTTTCCGGATAATAGGCGGTGACCAAGGCGCCCTTTGCTACGTGAGAAATCTGTTGTTTATCTAACAATTCACCTGGAAACTCCGGCTGCAAAGCCATGAAATCTGCAGCGTTATCAATACTGGTTCCACTGGCGCCTGCCTCCATTAAAATATTACTCACTGCTTCCACAGCTTCATTTGTCGTACTGACAGTGATTCCTGTCCACTTCATGACATCAATTCCCTTCATCTGCATTTAGAGTTGGTTCCCCATTGAAGGGCCCGGTCACAACGATTTTCCCAACCATCCGATTGGCTTCAACTAATTGGTGAGCGGCTCGTAGATTTTGCGCGTTAATGCCAGTCGTGATCGTTTTGGTCAATGTGGTTTTTAACACGTGCTGATCCATTAGATTAGCAACCCTTGTTAACCACTGACCCTGGCTGGCCAAATCAACGCGATAGTCACCTTTGGCAAACATATACTCCCAGTCAAAGCTGGCCGCTTTATTTTTAATTAATCCCATAGCTAACGGTTGCTGATTTTCGACAATCGAAGCAATATGACCAAATGGTTTGATCAATTGAGCGGCCGGTTCAAAATACGCATCTGTATTAAACAAAATCAAAATTGCATCAAAAAATTTAATCCCGGCAGCTTGAGCCTGGGGTTCCAAAGGCTCACGATGGTTAAAGACTCGAGTAGCCCCTAATTGCTTCACCCAGTCGATCGTCTCTGGTCGCGAGGCTGTTGCTGTCACCTCCACACCAGCCCATGTTGCTAATTGAATCGCCATTGATCCAACACCGCCTGCGCCATTAATGATTAATAATTTCTGGCCTTGATTTGCATTGGCTTGGGCGACGAAACCAATTTTTTCAAACAGCACCTCTGCGGCAGTCAATGAGGTCAACGGCAGCGCAGCAGCTTGCGCATCCGTTAAAGTTGTCGGGGCTGGTGCAACTAAGCGAGCATCAACAACCTGTTGTTCTGCATTAGCCCCATCTCGACCAGTCGTTCCCGCATAATAAACCCGATCGTTCACGGCGACATTCGTTACATTCGCACCCGCCTGCAAGACAATTCCGGTTGCGTCAAAGCCCAAGATCTTAGGAGCTGTTTCATCCGTTAGGCCTTGCCGCAATTTTGTGTCAACCGGATTTACCGAAACCGCCTTAACTTGGACTAAGACATCGTCAACCCCAATTTTTCCCACTGCTTTGGTGGCATCCACCATTGCTTTAGCGTCGTTAATCGTTGATGTTGCAAAGGATTCGATGATTTTCATGTTTTTGTCCTCACTTAATCGCATTTCCCGATAGCATGACCACTTGTTATTAGGTTTATCCCCATTGTGACAAAAGTTGCACAGAAATGCCATTTCAAACTGCTTATTGATGAGAAGAACTTTTGTTGGTCCCCCTTTATCCGTATGCTAGCTTGTCAGTGCTCAGAACCAGCTTAATGTCAGTCAAAAAAAAGACCAATCCCCAGTACGTGAGATTGATCTAATCAAATTGTCCTATTCTTGCACATTTTCATGCCGGCGAGCTGCTTCCCGACGAACTTGTTCATAGCGTTCACGTCCATCATCCGTCAAAATGTGTTCTGCAAGATAAACCAGCAGATCATCTTCACTCGTGAAAATTCGCGGGTTATGTTGACCATGCAGGCGTAAATCAAATTCATCGATTTTCAGCCGACCAGTCCAGCTGTGACTGTATTTCGTGATCAATCGATTGTTTAGTTTCTTCTTGCCAAAACGGAGGACGTATACATGTTGTGGCACCATCAACGGCCGAATGTACGTCTTCTCATATCGAAATTGGTTAGCCTTTAAAAACGCTTTGGTCCTTGCTAGCACACACTCACCTCCCATTATTTAGACGGTTTACACCGCCCTATTTTGCTTTATGACTTTCTTCTTCATCGGTCTGCAAGACCGCCATGAAAGCCTCCTGTGGGACATCAACTACCCCAACTGACTTCATCCGCTTCTTGCCGGCCTTTTGTTTCTCTAGCAACTTCATCCGCCGAGTTCGGTCACCACCATAGAGGTGTGCCGTCACGTCTTTACGATAGGCCTTAATGTCAGAGCGAGCAACAACTTTAGCACCGATGGCAGCTTGGACCGGAATTTCAAAGTTTTGTCGTGGGATAATGTTTTTAAGTCGACCAACAATTAGTCGACCACGGGTCGCTGCGAATTCCCGCGCCACAATAAAGCTCAACGCGTCAACCCGATCACCATTAAGTAAGATATCAATTTTCACCAGATCGCCGGCGCGATAGCCAGCCAACTCGTAGTCCAGTGATGCATATCCTCGGGTACTACTCTTTAAGCGATCAAAGAAATCAAAGATTATTTCAGATAATGGGATGTAGTATATCACGTTCACCCGATTATCATCAAGATAAACCATTGTATCAAACTCGCCACGCTTACGTTGACAGAGTTCCATGACAGCGCCGACATAATCATTAGGCACCATGATTGTTGCTTTAACATAGGGCTCATTAATCGTTTTGATGCTGGCTGGCTCTGGCATCTCCGAAGGATTCTCCACGATCACTTGTGTCCCATCAGTCAAATCAACATGATAGGTAACCGACGGTGCGGTCGTAATTAAATCTAGATTAAATTCACGCTCCAGTCGTTCTTGCACGACATCCATATGGAGCATACCTAAGAATCCACAACGAAAACCTGATCCTAATGCTTGTGACTTTTCAGGTTCGAACACCAATGCGGCGTCGTTGAGCTGCAACTTCTCCAAAGCTTCACGAAGGTCATTATATTTGGCATTGTCTGTCGGATATAAACCGGCAAATACCATCGGGTTCATCTTACGATAACCAGGCAATGCCTCAGCCGTCGGATGATCGGCATTAGTGACTGTGTCGCCGACACGCGTGTCGGCGATATCCTTGATGGCCGCGGTAATATACCCCACATCGCCAGCCATCAAAACGTCACGTTTGATTGGTTTGGGCGAGTTTACGCCAACTTCTGTCACTTCATACGTTGTGCCTGAATTCATTAAGCGAATGTGATCGCCAGGCTTAACCGTGCCTTCCATGATGCGTAAGCTTAACACAACCCCCCGATAGTCATCGTAAATCGAATCAAAAATGAGGGCTTTTAACGGTGCGTTAACATCCCCAACCGGTGCCGGAATCTGGGTCACAATTTGTTCCAGAATAGCTTCAATACCAATTCCACTTTTAGCACTGGCTAACACCGCATTAGACGCATCAATGCCAATGTCTGTTTCAATTTCTTGGCGAACCACTTCCGGTTGTGCTGATGGTAAATCAATTTTATTGATAACTGGTAAAATTTCCAGATTATTATCAATGGCGAGATAGGTGTTGGCTAAGGTTTGCGCCTCGACTCCCTGCGCCGCATCGACCACCAGCAAGGCTCCCTCACAGGCTGCTAATGAACGGGAAACTTCATAGGAGAAATCGACATGGCCAGGCGTGTCGATAAGATGAAAAATGTAAGTTTCACCATCTTTAGCATGATAGTGCAATTCGACTGCATTTAATTTGATGGTAATCCCGCGTTCACGTTCGAGCGGCATATCATCTAAAACCTGGTTTTGCATATCGCGTTTGGAGATCGTATCTGTTAATTCAAGGATCCGGTCAGCCAATGTCGACTTACCATGATCAATATGCGCGACGATAGAAAAATTTCGAATATGCCGTTGCCGTTCTTGCATTTCGGCAGGTGTCATGGCAAAACCTCCTTGATTATTGGGTCGCCAACGTAAGGTTATGCGACAAATTTAAATGACTCACGAAGCAAATCTCCGGTTTCGTCATCGGTGATATTTTTAATCATGTCACTTCAATACGTGAAACTCTAAACATTAATTATAACAGCACTCACCGACCCCGGCAAACATAATCTCCAGATCAACTCGGCACTAGAGACAAGACAACCCTCTTCCTGAGTTAGTCAAGAAAAGGGTTGTTGATTGTTTGTTTCAGGTGAAGTCACCGTTGATTCGAGTAACTTTAATGTCGGCCAAACAGGCCACCATGACCATTAGGCATTTCTTCACCACTAGCTTTTGCAAAGGCCTTTAAAGCATCTCGCTGAGCTTTGTTCAATCCCTTTGGTGTTTGAACGTTCACCGTGACGCGTTCATCACCGTTACCATTACCACGTAGGCGTGGAACACCTTTGCCCCGCAATCTAAAGGTCGTGCCAGTTTGGGTGCCAGCAGGAATCTTTAACTTAACATTACCGTGAACGGTTTTGACCTCAATTTCATCACCCAAGGCCGCTTGTGTAAATGACAATGGCTGATCGAAATAGATATCCGTGCCATCACGTTTGAAATCTTGGCTCGGTTGGACGGTAAAGACGATAAACAAATCACCGTAAGGACCACCATTTCGCCCAGCTTCACCTTGACCTTGTAACCGCATTTGCTGACCATCATCAACACCGGCCGGAACCTTTACTTCAATCTCGTGATTTTCCGTAACGTGACCGTCACCATGACAGGTAGGGCATTTTTCTTTAATTTCCTTGCCCGTTCCACCACAAACCTCACAAACCTGTTGCGAGCGCATCTGTCCTAACGGCGTATTGCGGACTGTCTCAACGTAACCCGTTCCGCCACAGTTGTGACAGGTAACCGGTGACGTTCCTGGCTTGGCACCACTACCACCACAAGTCTGACAAGTTGCCTCCCGGTCATACTTAATCGTCGTTTCTTTGCCAAAGATGGCTTCTTCGAACTTCAACTGCATGGAGTACTGTAAATCTTGACCTGGTTGCGGAGCCGTCGGATTACGCCGCGCGCTGCCGCCGCCAAACATTTGACTAAAAATATCGTCAAAGCCAAAACCTTGTCCACCGCCAAAGCCGTCAAAGCCTTGACCGCCACCAAACTGCTGTCCTGCGTCACCGTACTGATCATATTGTTGACGCTTTTGTTCGTCACCAATTTTTTCATAGGCATCAGCAACTTCTTTGAATTTGGCCTCCGCATCTGGTGCCTTATTCAAATCCGGATGGTACTTTTTTGATAATTTTCGGTAAGCCTTCTTGATCTCATCCTGAGATGCATCCCGACCTACGCCGAGCACATCGTACGGGTCTCTTCCTTGAGACATAAACGAACCCCCATACCTATTTGTTTCATCGTGTCATGTGCGTAAGTGTACCACACCATTTTCTTAAGTGCACAAAGAGTCAAAGAGGCCGCAGCGTCTTTGACTCTCTTGTAGTCGAGTTTACTTCTTGTCGTCAGGGTCAACTTCTTTGAAGTCGCCATCAACAGTATCACCATCAGCCGAGCCAGCACCACTATTATCACCGCTTGCGGCGGAACCAGCGGCTCCGTCAGCTGAACCTGCATTTTGTTGATACAACTTCACCGTTAAGTCTTGGACAATCTTATTTAAGTCGTCCTTCTTGGCTTTCATCTCTTCGACGTTGTTGTCAGCTTGAGCTTTCTTTAACGCATCACGCGCATCAGTTGCTTGCTTAACCTCTTCATCAGAAACTTTGCCCTTCAGTTCGTCTAAAGTCTTGTCAACTTGGAACAAGAGCTGATCCACTTCGTTCTTTAAGTCCGCTTCATCTTTGCGTGCCTTATCAGCATCCGCATTTTCTTCAGCTTCCTTCTTCATCCGATCAATTTCTTCATCGGATAAACCAGTATTACTCTTGATCGTGATCTTTTGTTCCTTGTTCGTACCAAGATCTTTGGCCGAAACGTTCACAATCCCGTTCTTATCGATATCAAATGTCACTTGAATCTGTGGAACGCCACGGGGCGCAGCTGGAATGTCAGTTAACTGGAAGTTGCCAAGCGTCTTGTTATCTGCTGCCATTGGGCGTTCACCTTGTAACACGTGAATGTCAACGGCTGGTTGATTGTCTGCAGCTGTCGAGAAGGTTTGACTCTTAGAAGTTGGAATCGTCGTGTTACGATCAATTAGCTTCGTAAAGACGCCACCCATTGTTTCGATCCCTAATGACAAAGGTGTGACATCAAGTAAGACGACATCTTTTACATCACCAGTGATAACCCCACCTTGGATCGCAGCACCCAAAGCCACCGCTTCATCTGGATTGATCGAGTGGTTTGGTTCTTTACCGGCAAGTTCCTTAACCGCTTCTTGAACTGCGGGAATCCGAGTGGAACCACCATTTAAGATCACCTCGTCAATATCATTCATTGACAGGTCAGCATCACGTAAAGCATTTTGAACCGGCGTCTTCGTCCGTTCGATTAAGTCGGCCGTCATTTGGTTAAATTGGGCCCGTGATAAGGTTTCTTCCAAGTGTAAAGGACCATTATCACCGCTGGAAATAAATGGCAGGCTGATTTGTGCCTCATTAACGCCGGACAAGTCTTTTTTGGCCTTTTCAGCGGCATCCTTCAGTCGTTGCATCGCCATGGTGTCACTAGACAAATCAATGCCATTTTCCTTCTTGAAATTATCAACTAGCCAGTCAATAATCTTTTGATCAAAATCATCTCCGCCAAGGTGAGTGTCCCCATTGGTAGATAAGACGTCAAAGACCCCATCACCTAGCTCCAAAATGGAAACATCAAACGTACCACCACCTAGGTCATAAACTAGGATTTTTTCGTCTTTATCCTTCTTGTCCAAACCATAGGCTAATGCTGACGCGGTTGGTTCGTTGATGATTCGTTCAACCGTTAAGCCAGCAATTTTACCAGCGTCTTTGGTTGCTTGACGTTGAGCATCGTTAAAGTAAGCAGGTACTGTGATGACTGCTTGTTCAACTTTTTCGCCCAAATAATCTTCAGCAAAGCCTTTGATATATTGCAAGATCATTGCTGAAATCTCTTGAGGGGTGTACTTCTTACCTTCGATATCGACGGTATAGTCCGCCTCACCCATGTGTCGCTTGATCGAACGAACAGTATTCGGGTTCGTGATTGCTTGACGTTTAGCGACTTCACCAACTTGAGTTTCACCATTTTTAAATGAAACAACGGATGGTGTCGTCCGGTTACCTTCAGGGTTCGTAATAATCTTTGGCTGACTACCTTCTAGCACTGCAACAGCTGAGTTAGTGGTCCCTAAGTCAATCCCGATAATTTTTGCCATGTTTTTAAACTTCCTTATATATTAATCTTATTGTGCCACAACGACCATTGCTGGGCGTAAGACACGATCTTTTAGCATATAGCCCTTCTGAAGCACTTTAACGACAGTTTCAGGCGTTTGGCCATCTTCGGCCGGCGTAGTTTGCACCGCCTGATGTTTGGTCGGATCAAATGGCTGGTTTATGGCTTCGATCTCAGTCACGTTATTTTGTTTCAGCGCAGCCTGCAAATGATCGTAAACCATCTGCACCCCATGTTGCAACTTTTTAGCGGCCTCGTCGTCAACCTCTGTCGCCAATGCTCGCTCCAAGTTGTCCAATTCTGGCACAACATCATGAGCTAACTGCTGCCCGTCGTATTTCAATAAGGCGGCTGTTTCTTTTTGCTGTCGCTGCTGAATATTAGCAATCTCAGCCTGCGCCCGCAAAAGTTGATCATTCTTTTCTTCTAACTGGGTTTGCAAGGATTCAACGACCTGTTGCGATTTCTTTTCATCGCTCACAGATTCAGCCTCAATTGGCTTCTTAATGTCTTTCGCACGCGGATCCTTGGCTTTTGCCGCAGTTGCTTCACTTTCAGCAACAGCTTCATTTTCCTGGGCATCCGTTTGCTGTGATGTTTCAGACAAATGTGCCACCTCCAATTCACTCAAAAATTTTAGTCTTCAATTTATGAATCTTGCTCACCGATCAAGCTCCCGATAATAATCAAGGAGTTTGGCAGCAAGCTCTTGGCGGAAAGCGCCAATTAAACCGATCATTCGTGAATATGGCATCCGTGTCGGACCCAAAACCGCAATCATGCCACGACCATGGGGACCCACATCATACGTTCCCGTCACCAAACTATAATCCTTCAACAGGTCATTGGTAATCTCGTCACCAATTTTGACCTGCACCTGATTGTCTGGTGGACTTAGAACACTAGCAATGTCAGTTGAGGTATCAAAAAGTTGATACATCGATTTCAATACTTGTGGGTCTTGATCTGCCGAGAAGTTCAACAGATTCAACCGTCCCCCAACAAAGAATCGCTCCGTGGCGGCTTGATCGAGGACGTGCCCTAAAATCTCCAAAAAACCGCTTGGCGTTTGCAGATACTGCCCGACCTGCGCCGGAATTTGCACCCGCAATTTCTCCATAATCTCCGGTAATTGTAAACCAACAAGCTGATCGTTGATTAACCGAACAACGGCTTCCAGTTGATCACTGGCAATATTACGAGGAATTGTAAATGTCTGGTTAGCAACATCCCCGTTGTCAAGAACCATAATCGCCATGACCTGTCGATTTCCCAAAGGCACTAAGCGAAATCCACTCAGACGAACATCCGCTTGTTCCGGTTTCAGAGTAAACGCCGTATAGGAAGTTAACTCTGATAACAGATTGGCCGACTCTTCAATAATCTCGTCGATCTTATTAAATGAACCGCCCAACTCACTTTGAATTAGCTGAATATCGGCACGTTCAACCGCGTCGTCACTGACTAAATGATCAACATAGTAACGATAACCTAATAATGATGGGACCCGGCCAGAAGAGGTATGTTCTTTTTGAACATACCCGGCTTCTTCTAGCGCGGCCATTTCATTACGAATGGTGGCCGAACTAACGTGGATCGGTAAATGAGCACTTAGGCCTTTCGATCCGACAGCCGACCCGGTTTCGGTATACTCACGGACAATAGCTTGTAAAATTAATTTTTGTCGATCAGTTAACGTCTTAATCACCTCTTTTAGCACTTGTGCCATTTGAGTGCTAAGAACAATTACTAATATAACAACTTGGTCAAACAAAGTCAAACATAAATTCGGATTCCCGACAGCATTTTTCAGGGCTTTCTAGCCTGCCTAATTTCAGCAACCGGCTCGGTCGATTACGTTCGGCTTGCACGTAAAAAGACACCATCTCAACCTTGAGACAATGTCCGTTGAAGCTAAGCTGCTCGCACATTCGCCAACACATTCTAATCCGACCAAACTCACTTAATAGATGACGGTTAGGAGTGACATTTGATTAAATCGTTAATTTAGGACCACCGACTTGATCGATGAAGCGCTGCGTGTTAATGACATCTTGATCTAGCTGTTCAACCAATGCCTCAGCACCGTCAAACTTAACCTGATCACGAAGGTACCCTCCCCACGCGATTGTCACTTCTTCGCCATAAATTTCCTCATTGAAATCGAGTAGATAAATCTCATCCGTAACCGGTCGATGCGCACCGAATGTTTCATTACGACCGATCGAAGCCATCCCGGCATGCCAATCGGTCCCTACTTTCAGCCAAACCGCATAAATGCCAATCCCGGGTAACCGCTGAACAGCGGACCCTTCAACATTGGCCGTTGGATAACCCAAGGTGCGGCCACGTGCTTCGCCATGAATAACAATCCCAGTTGTTTGATAAGTATAGCCAAGCAACTCATTGGCGTGGGCAACTTGGCCGGCATCAATTAATTCACGAATTCGCGTTGAACTGTCCTTGGCATGATCCATTGAGACTTGTCCCACCTCGACGACCTCAAAACGATCGCGGGCATACCCCGGTAGTTGCGCCATATTGGCCACCGCTTTGCGACCATAAGTGTGATCAAACCCAGCTACCACCGCTACCGCGTGTAACCCGACCATATACTGATCAACAAATGCTTGCGGTGTCAGTGAAGCAAGTTTAGAGGTAAAGCTGACGCCGTACACAATGTCGACGCCTAATTGCTTCAACAAGCTCAACTTGCGATCGAATGTCGATAGATACCGAAATGACTCCGTTGACGTCTGATACACAATGGACGGGTGATGGGTATAAGTCAACACGGCCAATTTTGCATGACGAGCGGTGGCAATTTCACGAGCGCGCTTGATGACCGTTTGATGGCCAAGATGCACACCATCAAAAAAGCCCATGGCTAAGACAACATTACCATCGGGAATCTGTTCTGCTTGATAGGGGTGGCGTAAATAGATGACTTCCACAATCTGACACCTTCATTAACAATATTTTTGAATTTCTGTTAAAGATGATTTGAAAACATTTTGAGCGGCTTAGCGTGACGCCGATCATCGCTGAGCTGATATAAGGCCTTGATACGCTGTTGATAGCGGACAGAAACAATGGACTGGTCACCGAGAATCGTTGGGGATAAAAAGCCACCATTCTGCACGATTTGCCATTGTTCATCACTTAATTCAACCACGGGATAGTGCGAAAGCGCAACATCAATTGGGAGCAAATATTGCTCAATGCTATGATCAGCTACCGCGTTTGCAACATCGGTCAATGTCAATGTCTGACTGAGTTCAAAGCCGCCACTTTTAAGCCGTGTTAGATCACTCATGACAGCAGCGACCCCCAGTTGTTCACCCAATTGGACCGCTAGTGTGCGGACATAAGTGCCTTTACCACAACCAATTTCAAAGGGAACCACCTGAACATGTGCTTGTTTATCAAAATGACTGTCCCCAGTTTGCTTAAAATAATCCACGTGAATGTGGCGCACGGGCCGTTCGACTGTTTCCCCAGCCCGGGCATACTCGTAAAGTTTACGCCCACGAACTTTGACCGCGGAATACATCGGTGGAACCTGCTCGATGTCGCCAATCAAGGCCTCCATGCCGGTAAGAATCTGAGCATCGGTAAATGGTTGCTTCAGTAGCGTTTGCTTCACCACCGCACCATCCAAATCCTCAGTTTCTGTCGCATACCCAAATGTAACTGTTCCGCGGTAAACCTTACCAGAATCCATTAAATAAGGGACAACCTTAGTTGCTGCCCCGACACAAATTGGTAAAACACCATCCACATTAGGATCTAATGTACCGGAATGACCAATTTTTTTTGTATGCAACAGTTTGCGAAGTTTAAATACGACATCATGGCTCGTCAGTCCCCGCGGTTTATTGATGGGCAAAATGCCTTCCATGAATGTAAACCTCACTTTATCAAGTTAAAAAATCTTCTGTTTAACAACCAAATAATTATAACCTAGTGCTATGTAAAAAGCGACTGCCTTCAATAGACAGTCGCTTTTCTCGAAAAGATTAATCTCGTTCTTGCCGACGAAGCCCATTGATTAGTTCATCAATGTGACTACCGTACTGAACCGAACGATCCTGCTCAAACGTAATTTCCGGCGTTTTATAAATACTCAGTCGATGACCAAGCTCGCCACGAATCAAACCGCTGGCTTTAGCTAATCCAGCCGCAGCCTTTTCGTTGTCGCTAGCTTTGTCAGACAAGATACTATAGTACAACGTCGCTTCTTGCAAATCACCAGTGACTGTAACTCCGGTGATCGTCACCCCAGCCACTCGTGGGTCGCGCACGCGCTTAAGCAAGATATCGGTCACTTCGCGTTGAATCTCTTGTTCCAGACGACCCACACGATAATGTTTATCGGCCATGTTTTCACCGCCTCATCTTACAATCTTTTTAGGATTAATGTCGTTTATTCAACGGGAACTTCTTTCATAACATAAGCTTCAATGACGTCACCAACTTTGATGTCATTGTACCCAGCAATTGTCAAACCAAGGTCAAAGCCAGCTTTAACTTCTTTAACTGAATCCTTGAAGCGCTGCAATGAACCCAACTTACCCTCGTAAATGACGACACCGTCACGAACTAGGCGAACGCCAGCATCGCGGCTGATGTAGCCTTCCGTAACCATCCCACCGACAACGGTTCCCACTTTAGAAACCTTGTAAAGTTCACGAACTTCAACTTGACCGGTGACTTGTTCTTCGTAGACCGGTTCAAGCATCCCTTTCATGGCGGACTCGATTTCATCGATGGCGTTGTAAATCACGTTGTGCAAGCGAATGTCGACACCATCGCTATCAGCTTGGGACTTTGCTTGCGCGGTTGGCCGAACGTTAAAACCAACAATAATCGCATTAGAAGCTTCCGCCAGGGTAACGTCGCTCTCATTAATCGCCCCAACAGCTTGGTGAATGATATTCACCCGGACACCATCAACTTGAATTTTCTGGAATGAATTAGCCAACGCCTCAACGGAACCTTGAACGTCCGCCTTAATAATGACGTCAACTTCCTTCATTTCGCCTTCCTTCATGGTATCGAATAAGTTATCCAATGTCACATGGTTGGCGTGAGAACGTTCCTCAACCTGTGCACGACTAGCACGCTCTTCACCAGCAGCCCGGGCCGATTTTTCATCTGCAAAGACGACAAATTTGTCCCCAGCCTCTGGGACATCGTTCATCCCAGTAATTTCCACTGGTGTCGCAGGTGTCGCCTCTTTAACTGCGCGACCGCGATCATTGTTCATGGTTCTAATTCGACCATAGGTGTTCCCAATAACGATTGGATCACCAATCTTCAGGGTTCCTTCTTGAACCAGCACTGTCGCCACTGGACCACGCCCCTTATCAAGACGAGCTTCAATAACGGAACCTAAAGCGCGCTGATCAGGGTCAGCCTTTAGTTCCATCAAGTCAGCTTGTAACAACACCATGTCGAGCAATTCATCTAAATTCTTGTCAAACTTAGCTGAAATTTCAACAAAAATTGTGTCGCCACCCCAATCTTCAGGAATGAGGTTATACTCGGCTAACTGTTCAATAACATGGTTCGGGTTTGCCCCTGGTTTATCAATCTTGTTAACTGCTACGATGATTGGCGTCTTCGCTGCTTGGGCATGGTGAATCGCCTCAATTGTTTGCGGCATCACACCATCATCAGCAGCCACCACCAAGATGGTAATATCTGTAATATCTGCACCACGAGCTCGCATTGCTGTGAAGGCCGCGTGTCCAGGTGTGTCAATAAAGGTAATCTTACGACCCTTTAATTCAACTTGGTAAGCCCCAATTTTTTGAGTGATCCCACCGGCTTCACCAGCCGTAATATGCGAGTTACGCAGTTGATCCAACAATGTTGTCTTCCCGTGGTCAACGTGACCCATAATTGTGACAACTGGAGGGCGTGAAACCAGTTTCGTTGGATCAGTTTGTGATTGTTCCTCAAAGAATTTATCAATATCGGCGATATCTTCTTGAGGTTTCTCTTCCGCACCAATCCCGTAATCTGCCGCTAAAATCTCAATCGTATCTTTATCTAGACTTTGGTTTTGGTTAACCATGACACCCAGCATAAATAACTTTTTAATGATTTCGGCTGGTTCACGATGCAAAATTTTACCCAAATCTTGCGCATTCATACCAACATCGTACATCAGGACTTCTGGTAATGGCCGCTCTTTCCGCGTTGAAACTGGCTTTGGCTGAGAAGTCTGACGAATCCGTTGATTCTTCTTGTTACGCTTCTGGTGTTTTTGACCATATTGCTGTTGGCCACCACGACCACCACGCCGGTTGTTGCTAAATCGATTACTTGGTGCATTATTGCCAAACCGATTATTCGAATTATTGGCTGAAGTATTGGACCGGCCATTCGTGTTCGTTGACCGTGAAGCGGTCGTTGTCGGACGCGATGACGTCGTTTGATTACTTCGATTCGTCGTCGACCGATTGCTATTTGTTGGTCGATTTTGATTCGAACTGCGGTTTTGGCTAGTATTACGATTTTGGTTCGTATTACGGCTTTGGCTTGTACCGCGATTTTGATTTGTTGATCGATTCTGACCGTTACGATCATTTGGTCGATGTTGACTACTCTGAGCCGAACGATTCTGACCATTATGCGACCGATCACTAGTCGACGTTGCCGGCCGGTGTTGACGCGAATCAGTCTGACTAGTCCCATTAGTTGCATGGTGCTGAGTCGTTTGCGACTTATTTTGATCTACCGTTACTGCACGACCGGTTTGTGATTGTGGTGCTTGCGAATGCGCCATCGTCGCTTGGCTGGCGGTTGCTGATTTAACTGTGGCCGTTGTCGAAGCTGCGGCTGCGGATTTGGCGGCTGTTACAACTGGTTGCGCCTGACTGGCTGCGGTTGATGCTTGTGATTTAGCTGGTTGACTAGTTGCACTAGCTGCTGATTGTTGCCGTTTGCTTGACCGATTGTTGGCCCGTGGGTTATCTAAATTCAATATACGTCCTTCACCATGCAAATTAGCCCCGTTACGACCAAAATTAGTCCGACGCCGATCTGGTTTCTTTTTATTATTAATCAAATGATGCACAATCTTACGCTTGCCAGACTGAGTTTCAGTCTGTTTTGTCGTTGCATCGCTATTCGTGGTTGAGGCAGGTTTAACTGCCCCACGAATCGTTTTTTCTTGTTCATCTGTTACCGTTGCCATGTGATTGTTAAACGACAGACCTTTGGTAGCAGCGGTGGTTAACAGATCCTTGCTTGAAACGTTAAGTTCCTTCGCGAGTTCATAGATTCGCTTATTGGCCATCCTTTCACGCTCCTCATTTAAATTTGTGCTAGCAATTCGCGCATTTTCTTCGCAAAGCCAGCGTCATCAACCCCAATTGCAACACGTTGTCGACCGGTTGCTTGACTCAATTGGACTTCCGTAAAAGCCAAACTTGTCGGGATCTCATAGTAACTTGCTTTATCGCTTAGCTTTTTGAGTGAACTAGCCCCCATGTCACTGGACAACCAAAGTAGGTCTAGCTGCTGAGCTTTAATGGCAGCTAAAACCATAGGTTCACCACTGACAAGTTTGCCAGCTCGCTGAGCCAAGCCCAGTAAATTCATCAATTGTTGAGTTGGCGTCATTTGGCTTCATCACCAAACAACAACCGGCGGGCCTGTTGATGATCAACATAGGCAATCAATTCTTCATAGAAATCATCCGGCACTGTAATGCCAAATGCTTTGTCTAGCGCATGCCCTTGTTGTGCCTTTTTGGCAACATCTACGTCAATACTAACATAGGCTCCGCGACCATTCTGCTTACCGGTTGGATCGATCGCTAACTCATTGGCCTTGTTTTTGACGACCCGGATCAAATTCTTTTTGGGCATCATCTCACCGGTAACAATGTCTTTGCGCATCGGAATCTTTCGTTGATGCATGTCATTACCCCCTTTTAAATCAGTTTAAACAACGTTAACTCTGATTTTAGTCGGTTCAGAAACTCGTTTAACAACGAGTCAATTAATCATTGATCTGTTCAGGTTGTTCAAAGTCAGGTCGATCGACTTCTTCGTCTGTGCCCGCCTCAACATATTCTTGATCAGTTGCGTCTTCGAATAGTGTTGCCGCTTCAGTCTCAGATTTGATATCAATCTTAAAGCCTGTCAGCTTAGCAGCGAGCCGAGCATTTTGACCACGTTTACCGATTGCCAACGATAATTGATAGTCAGGAACAACAACCGTGCAAGCCCGTTCGTTTTCAGAATCAAACACGACATCAACGACTTCCGCAGGATTAAGTGAATTAGCGACGTATTGCGCGTCATCAGCCATCCATTCCACAATGTCCATGTTCTCTCCAGAAAGCTCGTTTACGATAGCTTGGACCCGTTGTCCACGTGGTCCAACACAAGTTCCCACGGGGTCCAAATTAGGATCATTTGATTTCACCGCAACCTTTGCCCGATCCCCAGCTTCGCGAGCGATCGACATGATTTCAACGGTCCCATCATAAATTTCGGGAACCTCTTCTTCAAACAAGCGTTTCAATAGTTCTGGATGGGTTCGACTAACAAAGACTTGCGGTCCCTTCGCGTTATTTTCGACGCGAGCCACGTACACTTTAATCTTGTCATGCATCTTATAGGTTTCATTGGGCATCTGATCAGAATTAGCCATCACAGCTTCAACGGTATTTGAGCCACTTCCTAATGTAATGTACAGATAACGCGTATCCTGACGTTCAACTTCACCAGTCACAACCTCATCCATATATTGACTATACTCGTCATAGACAAGACTACGTTCAGCTTCGCGCACACGTTGCATAATGACTTGCTTAGCCGTTTGTGCCGCAATTCGGCCAAAGTTCTTAGGGGTTACTTCAAACTTAATTTCATCCCCAATTTCGTAAGCCCGGTTAATCGCTAAGGCATCTTGCAAACTAACCTGTTGCTGACTATCTTCGACGTCTTCCACAACTTTTTTGACGGCATAGACTTTGATGTCTCCTTTGCGCTCATCAAAATTCACTTCCACATTGCCGGCCTGATTGTAGTTACGCTTGTAAGCTGACACTAAGGCCGCCTCCAAGGCTTCGATCACAACCGTTTTTTTAATGCCCTTTTCTTGTTCGAGGGCATCCAAAGCCCCCACTAACTCTTTACTCATTTCGTCGTACTCCTTTAGCTACGATCACTAATTTTAATTACAGTTGGCTAAAATCAATGGCTAGTCGTGCACTGGCAATTGCCTTGCGGGAAATTGTCAACGTTTTAGCCACACCCTTAACCCGATAACGCAACGTTAACTCATCAGGCGTTAAGTCAGTTAAAGTTCCCTCAAAAACTTTTACCTTATCAATAGGTTGATAAAGCGAGATATGAATATACTGATTAACCGCACTTTCAAAGTCGGCTGCTTTTTTTAATGGCCGCTCCGCTCCTGGAGAAGACACTTCAAGATAATAGGCTTGTGGAATGGGATCGGGTTGGGCGGCATCTAGCTTCGCACTCAATTCATCATTGACAAGAACACAATCATCGATTGTAATTCCGCCGGGTTTGTCAATATAAACGCGCAGATACCAACTCTTACCCTCCTTGACAAATTCCACGTCCACGAGTTGAAATTGGTGCTCGTCAACGATTGGCGTCACCAGCGTCGTAACCGCTTCTGTCACGTTACTCAAATCCGTCACCTCCTTAATTTTGCCCTGAAAAAAGAGCGAGCCGAAATCGGCTCACTCTTAGATTAAGAGTCTTAAATTACAATCAATATCATACCATGACGAACGGCCAAAAGCAACCAATACAGCAGTAGGTAGCCCGTTTCGATGCCATTAGGTGCATTTTACAGGTAATAGTTTTACACTTACCTCAAGTTCAAACTTCTAATTAATTGTAGAAAGAAGCGTGATTACCGTGTTTAAACCGCACCATATTTCACTACTAACCGGCGATGCCAACGCGAACGCACACTTTTACATTCAAGTTCTTGGTCTACGTATCGTTAAGAACTCAGTGAATCAAGAAGCAACCCACATTCGCCACCTGTATTATGGTAACAACTTGGGCGAACCGGGCAGCGTGGTCACTTTTTTTGTACTCGACCAACTTGGACACCGTCAAGACGCTAATCATGGCCTAATTGGTATTCGTTTAGGCATTCCGGAATCTCAGATTGACTTTTGGTTAAACCGCTTCATGCAATTTGACATTCCTGTTTCACAAACACAGACGGGTTTACACCTTACCGATCCAGATGGTGTTCCCTTAGATTTGATTCCTGTTAAGCAGCAACTAACGACCAGACAAGTGGTACCAAACGATATTCCCGCCGATGCACAGATTACTGGCCTTTTAGGCACAACGATTGCGTATGTAGAGCCGGTGCTCACCGCGAATTTTTATCAACAATGGTTGGGATTACCACTCAATTCTTCAAAAACAGCGATTCCTTTATCCGGTGAACAGGCTGGCCTAATGTTTCAGGCAGCGACTGATCCGGCACATCGCTCACGTATGGGACGTGGTAGTGTCGACCATGTTGCCCTGCAAGTCCCCGATTTGAACACATTATTTGATTATTACCAGCGCGCGCTTAATCTAGGCGCGAATGTTGAACTATATCGAGATCGTGGTTGGTTCCAAAGTATTTATGTCCGCGACCCTTCGGATAATCGCATCGAGTTAGCCACCATTACACCAGGCTTCGCCCTCGAAGAACCTGCTGATGTCATGGGCCAACAGTTGTCCTTACCACCCCTTTTCGCGGATCAAACCCCAGCCATCGCCCAATGGTACGCACAACGTGGCATCAAATTTGATGAAGCAGCTCGCTTTGAGCATGGCGGTCAGACCGTGTCCAACTAAACGAAAGCCAATAGTTGATTACATCAGTTGATTACGTTGGAAATCACGCTGGTGTTTAAATATTTTTGAATAACAGCAAAAACTAAATTTCATTACCAATCTAAATCCCCCCAAAATAAACACGCGGAATATGAGTCATTTAACTCACATTCCGCGTGTTTATTTTTGTTATCAGGCCAAACGATTACTCCCAAAAAACAAACGGTTAGAATAAACTTAACTGATTTTCATCTGGCAAATCATCCAAAACATGGTTTTCCGTTAGATAATCAATAATCGTTCCGGACACTTTTCCGCGTTTACTCAAGTCTTCCTTGGACAAAAACGGTTTATCTTCACGGGCAGCCACAATTTGTTTGGCAACATTATCACCCAAACCTGGAATCGCATTAAACGGCGCGATTAAAGTGTCGCCATCAATTAGCCAATTTTGGGCATCAGATCGCTCAACATCAACCATTTTAAATGTGAAACCTCGTTCCAACATTTCATTGGCAAGTTCGAGGACAGTTAACAAATTCTTTTCTTTTGTTGATGCGTCATTTCCTTTGTCCATGATCGCTTTCATCGCAGTTTTAACCGCATCTTTTCCTCGTGACATCGCCACTAAGTCAAAATCATCTGCCCGGACTGAAAAGTAAGCTGCGTAATACAAGATCGGGAAATAAACTTTAAAATAAGCGACCCGCAATGCCATCAAAATGTAGGCCGAAGCGTGGGCACGTGGGAACATATACTTAATCTTGAGACATGAGTCAATATACCACTCTGGCACCTCGGCCTCTCGCATTGCAGCTTGCCATTCATCAGGAATGCCGCGTCCCTTACGAACATGTTCCATAATCTGGAACGCCATTTCGGAATCCATCCCATAGTTGATCAAGTCGGTCATGATGTTATCACGACACCCAATCACGTTGGCGATCGTCGCCGTCCCGTTTTTAATGAGTTCTTCGGCGTTACCTAACCAGACATCAGTCCCATGCGATAATCCGGAAATTTGCAATAACTGGGAGTAGTTTTGCGGATGCGTTTCTTCTAACATTCCTCGCACAAAGCGCGTGCCAAACTCGGGAATCCCCAGCGTACCTGTTTTACTGAAAATCTGTTCCTCAGTGACACCCAAAACATCAGTCCCGGAAAATAATTGCATCACACCAGGATCATCAGTCGGAATCGTCTTCGGATCAATGCCAGATAGGTCCTGCAGTGTCCGAATCATTGTCGGGTCATCATGTCCTAGAATATCAATTTTTAAAATGTTGTCATGAATGGAATGGAAGTCAAAATGGGTTGTTTTCCAAGCCGCACTCTGGTCATCGGCTGGAAATTGGATCGGAGTAAAGTCGTAAATATCCATATAATCAGGTACAACGATAATCCCTGCTGGATGTTGTCCGGTCGTCCGTTTAACACCAGTAGCACCATTGGCTAACCGATCAATTTCAGCCTGTCGATAATTAACTTCGTGTTCTCGTTCATACGCTTTTACATAACCGAATGCCGTCTTATCCGCCACTGTACCAATGGTCCCCGCACGATAAACATTATTCTCACCAAACAAAACCTTCGTGTAATTATGGGCAATTGGTTGATAGTCACCAGAGAAGTTTAAATCAATATCGGGAACTTTATTCCCCTTAAAGCCAAGGAACGTTTCAAAAGGAATATTTTGCCCATTTTTACTTAGTGCTGTCCCGCACTTTGGACAATCTTTATCTGGTAAATCATAACCGGAACTATATTCACCATGAGTGAAAAATTCACTGTACTTACACTCCGGATTAGGACACAAGTAATGCGGTGGCAGTGGATTCACCTCAGTAATCCCTGCAAAGGTCGCAACCACAGAAGACCCAACTGAACCACGCGAACCAACTAAATAACCATCCTTGTTAGATTTCGCCACCAGGCGTTGGGCGATCAGGTAGATCACGGAAAAACCGTTGCCAATAATTGATTTCAATTCACGATCCACGCGTTTCTGAACTAAATCTGGTAATGGATCCCCATATAGTTCATGAGCCGTATCCATCGTTCGAGACCGAATTTCATCTTCGGCACCCTCCATTCGTGGCGTGTACAGTTTATCTTTCAGCGGATGCACATCTTCGACCGAGTCGGCAATCGCATTTGGCGCCTCAACAACTAAGCGATGGGCTAGCTCATCTCCGAGAAAAGCAAACTCAGTCAACATTTCATTAGTCGAACGAAAATGCACATCGGGCAGTGAATGACGATTTAATGGGTTGGCACCACCTTGAGAACTAATCAAAATTTTGCGATAAACGGCGTCGTGAGGATCCAAATAATGGGTGTCACCAGTGGCAGCGATCGGCTTGTTCAATTCATCGGCGATATCAATCAAGGTGCGAATGATTTCCTCTAGCTTGGCATTATCATGAATTAATTCTGCCTCAATCAGTGGCTTGTAAACGGTTTTGGGCTGAACCTCAAGATAGTCATAATATTGGGCCCGTTTTAAGGCTTCGTCCTTACCTTTTTGCATGGCAGCTTCAAAGACTTCGCCAGCTGAACAGGCAGAGCCGACCAACAAGCCCTCTCGCAGGCGATTCAATTCACTTCTTGGCACGCGGGGCACCCGATAAAAGTATTTAACGTTGGACAATGAAACAAGTTCGAATAAATGTTTTAAGCCAACTTGGTTTTTCGCAATCACCGTTGCATGAAATGGACGCGCATGTTTGTAGGCATCATGATCGCTCATATGCTCATTGAGTTGATCATGAAAGGTAATGCCATAATTATCTTCGGCTTCCTTGAGAAAAATCATCGCTAAATGTCCAGTTGACTCTGCATCATAAATTGCCCGATGGTGGTGTTCCAGCGCGACATTAAACCGCTTCGCTAATGTGTTTAATCGGTAACCCTTCAAGTCAGGATACAAGAAACGGGCCAATGTTAAGGTATCAATGATCGGGTTGGTGATTTCAGGCATCTTGTGCCGGACATAGCCGGCGTTCATGAAGCCAACGTCGAAGGTGACATTATGCCCAACCAAAATCGCGTCGCCGTACCAGTCGCGAAACTCGGTAAAAACCTCGGCTTCAGATTTTGATCCGGCTACCATGTCATCGGTGATACTTGTTAGATTTGTCGTGGTATTTGATAGATGAAAGCCCGGGTTGATAAACTGTTCAAACTGCTCAACGACATTGCCATCCTTCATTTTAACGGCAGATAATTCAATCACTTTATCGTAGATCGCTGATAGTCCAGTAGTTTCCACGTCGAACACCACATATTCATGACCCTTCAAAACTTCATGAGCGTCGTTTATTCCAATTGGCTCCCCATCGTCGACTAAGTTAACTTCCACCCCATACAGCATCTTCAAGCCAGCTTTTTCAGCAGCATGGAAAGCATCAGGAAAGCCTTGAACGCCACTGTGATCTGTGATGGCAATCGCTTTATGGCCCCATTTTGCGGCCCGATTAACAAAATCGGCAATGTTATTGGTTGCATCCATCGTACTCATCTGAGTATGCAAATGTAGCTCAACGCGCTTGTCATCTGGTTCATTAGTATCTTCTGGCTCACTATGGGTAACGACCTGTAAATCATTGGCAATAATTGCTAAATCACGTGAAAAGTTGTCCTCTTGCACTGAACCACGTACTTTTACCCACGCCTTTTCTGGGATCGCCGCAAAATTGGCCTCGTCATCTTCGTTACGTGAAAACTTCTTCACGAGAAATGAAGAGGTGTAGTCCGTGATTTTTAACGTTAATAGTTGCCGACCGGATCTTAGCACCCGGATCTCTTTGGCAAACACGTAACCTTCAACAGTGACACTACGTTCTTCCTCAGTGATTTCATCCATTCGAGTGATGGTCTCATCTGGCTTAATCTTTCGTCCCATAGTAACCGGACCTGAGACAGCTGCCGGTGAACCATGGCTCGCTTTATTTTTCGCAATGGCCGCCGTGGCCCGGCTAACCAAGGCCTCATCTCGTTTGGCCTTTTCAACCTGAAAATCTGCCAATTGCTGTGCCGAAGCAGCTTCATCAACGATTGTCGCAAACGTCATTTTGGGAAAACCGAGTCGTAAATAAGTCTCCGTTAACTGTGATAACGTTTCCCCATTCAGAAAGTCTGCGATAACTTGGTTCGGCGCGGTTAGCCTGATTTGATGATCAGCCAAGGCAGGCTGTGGTCCTTCACTGAGTTGGCGCGCAAATGATTCGTTAAGTCCACTGTGGCTAACAGCCCACTGCCAGTATCGATCAACTGCCTCAATATCAATTTCCGTAGAATCCGTCTGAATTTCAAATGAGACCGCGGCAATTTCGTTAAAAGCTTGATTTAATTTTTGCGTGAACGTCATAAATGTTTCAAACGGTAACACTTGCGCAAAATGAAAGGCAAAGCTCCATAAACGCCGCTGTTCATGAACCACTAATTGGGTGATTTCACCATCAGTGAGTCCAGGTAACATTGTCTGATCAGCTAGATTAAGCTGTTCCAATAATTTTTTAAATAATTCTTGTTGATTCAACGCCACGAATGTGCGGCCTCCCCACTTCATAATTCACAGTGACTCTAAGCGTGACAAAGGGCATTGCCCCAGTCACTTGACTACGCAATCCCCTTGAATAAAATGCCCAACGTTTCAGTTAATTCTTCTTTTTTAACTTCAACGGTTTCACCCGTTTTACGTAACTTAACTTCAACAATCCCATCCACGGCCTTTTTCCCCACCGTGACACGCAACGGTAAGCCAATTAAATCAGAATCAGCAAATTTGACTCCAGCTCGTTCCGCCCGATCATCAACCAGCACTTTGTAACCAGCTTCAGTCAGCTGATCTTCCAATTCATTTGCCAGTAACCGTTGATCGTCATTTTTAATGTTGACGGGAATAACGTGAATATCAAATGGCGCAATGGCTTTCGGCCAGGCTAACCCTGAGTCATCCGCAGTTTGTTCAGCTACCGCTGATAATAATCGGCTAACCCCAATCCCATAGGACCCCATGATTACATCGGTCTGTCGACCGTTCTCATCTAGCACTTGAGCACCTAAGGCTTTGGAATAACGAGTCCCCAGCTTAAAGATATGGCCGATTTCAATACCACGGTTGAACTTCAACACCCCTTCACCATCCGGCGAAACATCCCCTTCTTGAACGAGGCGAATGTCGGCAAATTCATCGACAGTGAAGTCCCGATCCAGATTGGCGTTTAAATAGTGGAAGCCATTTTCATTGGCCCCGACCGGCATGTTCACTAAGTCTGCTACATCTTGATCAGCGACAACTTTAATTGCTTGATCAATCCCTATTGGTCCCAACGAGCCGAAGTCAGCGCCCAGGTACGTTTCCGCTTGTTGAACAGTCGCCATCACTAACTCAGTTGCCGATAGGACATTCTTTAACTTAGTCTCATTAACTTCGTGATCACCACGAATCAAGGCCACGACCGGCTCATCATCGGCCATGTAGAGCATCGTCTTTAATAGTTTGCTTGGTTCTAAGTTAAAGCGTTCAGCCACTTCCTCAATGGTCTTTTCGCCGGGCGTCGCTACCTTTTCTAAATCACGCAATCCTTCATGCGATTTTTTAGGAATATACAAACTGGTGGCTGTCTCTAAGTTAGCCGCGTAATCACTACTATCAGAGTATGCAATCGTGTCCTCACCCACGGCGGCAATCGCGTTAAATTCGCGGGACTCCTTACCACCCATGGCTCCAGAGTCAGCTAAAATCTCGCGATAATCCAAACCAACACGATCGAATACATTACGATAGGCGGTTTCCATTTGAGCAAAAACGTGGTCTAAACTGGCCTTGTCCGCGTGAAACGAATAGACGTCAAGCATCAAAAATTCCCGCCCGCGCAGTAAACCATAACGAGGCCGATCCTCATCTCGGTATTTTTGCTGAATTTGATACATCACCAGTGGCAGACGCTTATACGAGTTGACAGTCGCCGCAATGAAGTCCGTAAAGGTTTCCTCATGGGTTGGTCCCAAAATCAAATCACGATCATGACGATCCTTTAAGCGATACATGGTTTGACCATAAGTATCGTAACGACCAGATTGGCGCCATAAATCAGCCGGCAGTAAGGCGGGCGCCAGCATTTCTACCGCATCAATCTTCGTCATTTCCTCACGGATTATCTGTTCCACATTACGTAACACTTGATAAGCCAATGGCAGATAAGCATAAACGCCAGCAACGACCGGGCGGATATAACCAGCCCGTAACATCATCTGATGGCTCAAGGCCTCGGCGTCACTTGGTGTTTCCTTAAGTGTTGGAATTAAAATCTTGCTTTGCTTCATGAACAAATTCTCCTTAGTGATAGAAACGCTTCCGTCAGTTGAATGTTGGAAAAGTTTCGGTAAATTTAATGAACGAAATAGCGCATGATGTCATTCCAGGTAACCAAAATCATCAGAAACATGACTAGCCCAAATCCAATGATTGTCACAACGCCCTCGGTTCGTTGCGAAATCGGCTTGCGACGAATCGCCTCGATAAAGTTAAGCAGTAACTTACCCCCATCCAAAGCTGGAATGGGCAGTAAATTTACAATACCTAAGTTTAATGATAAAAAGCCCAACCAGTACAAAATTCCGCTCCACCCAGCCTGCGTGGCTGTTGCGGTATTAGCGTATATTGCAACCGGTCCGCCTAGATCATTGAGACTGAAGTGAGTCAATAAATGACCTAACGCACCAAATAGTAACGTGGTCGTTGACCAAAAGCCACCAAATAGTTTACCAAACAAACTTGTATCTAGCCCGCGCTTGATGCCGATTGTGCGCGTTTTTGTGCCATTCACTGTTTTAACTTGCGGTTGGATGGAAAGCTGCTTGTGACGACCGGCCTGATTAACGGTCAGCTTTATGGCACCTTTCTTATCGGCGGCAATCGCCGTTGTCACGGCCGCCCATGTCTGCGTTGATTTTCCATTAACAGCAAGGACCCGATCACCATTGCGAAGACCAGCACTAGCAGCCGGAGTATGCGCAATAACCCCAGAAATCTGATTACTATTACTAGCGACACCACCCATCGCAAAGCCCATAATGGCAAAGACCAACCACGCCAAAATAAAATTATTTAACGGTCCAGCAAAGTTCGTTAAAATTCGATGCCACAATGTGGCTGATTGAAATTGAACATCCCTTGGCGCGATGAGAACCTCAGTTCCATCATGTTCAATGATCGTCGCATCATGATCGACCTGATATCGTTTAACAACCCGCTCGTCACCATTTTCATAACCTTCAATGTATAAGTCATCAACTAGGTCGGCGTTAGTCACAATCACCGGAATACCGTTAAACAGAGTCCCTTGATCACTCGTATTAATTCGCGTAACTAGATTATCCTTGCCAACCAGCAAACTGACTGGTGTGCCTGGTTGTAACTCGTCATCCTCGTCTTCAGCAGCACCTGCCATGCGAACATAACCACCCAGCGGCAGTAACCGAATCGTATACAAAGTTCCATTACGTCGTGTCCAGAATAGTTTTGGCCCCATCCCGATAGAAAATTCTCTAACCAAGATGCCAGAACGTTTAGCAAAATAAAAATGGCCAAATTCGTGCACAACGACTAAAATCCCAAAAACAATGATAAACGCAATAATTGTTTTAACCACGGGCGGTGCCCCTTTCTCACAACGCTGTCAAGATTAGAATAGACCAACGAAATGCAACACCGGTAACACAAATAAGAGACTGTCGAATCGGTCTAAAATACCACCATGGCCAGGTAAGATCTTGCCAGAATCTTTAACGCCATAAAAGCGTTTCAGCGACGATTCCACTAAGTCTCCCATTTGACCACAAATGCTGAACAAAATCGTCAACAGGATCATTACCGGTAACGAATAAGTCTGTGGGAAGAACCAAACCCAAACTGTGCCAACGATGACAGCCACGACAGTACCACCAATAGAGCCTTCCCAAGTCTTGTTAGGTGAGATTTGGGGCGCCAACTTGTGCCGACCCAATTTACGTCCAATCATGTAGGCACCAGAGTCAGTGGTCCAAATTACAAACAAGATGTAGAAAAGCGTGCTTATCCCGGCGTGCCGCGCTTGGACAAAGTAGAAGAATCCACTGCCAATATACAGCATCGCTAATGTCAAAACGCCAGCATCATCAAATGAGAAATGATTCCTAGTGAATACCGTGTGCAGTAAAAGCATCATGACAAAAATATAGAACAAGAACTGACGATTTAGAAAATTTGGTAAAAAGTTCAACCAACGATCGGGGACTAAAATAACTGCCATCCCTAAAAAGCTGATCACGGCTTCCGCCGAGACAACCAGCTTTTTTTTCATGACCAAAATTTCTCCTAGAGCCACGGTCCCTAACACAAAGGCTGCTAATTCAATCAACCAGCCACCGTAGAGAATCACTGGAATAAAAATTAGTAGTGCTACAACTGCCGTAATCACACGAGTACGCATACAAAGACTAACTCCTTCAGAAATAAATTTTTAAACTAATAACGGGTTGGCTCAGACTCAACAATCATGCTTTTATTCATCATCGTTGGTAGATTTGCGCCCACCAAAACGGCGATCTCGCTGTTGAAAATGTTTAATCGCCAATTTCAAATCTGCCTCCGTAAAGTCAGGCCAAAATCGATCTGTGAAATCCAACTCACTATAAGCAATTTGCCACAGCAAGAAGTTGGAGATTCGCTCCTCACCGCTCGTTCGAATTAGCAAATCAGGATTATTGTATGGTGCAAGTGAGGCGGTCATTAAAGCGGCATCGACCGTTGTTGTATCAATATCTGTAAGGGACAATTGATTGGACTTGACCCGGGCAGCAATGGTTTGAACCGCTGAGACAATTTCTGCCTGTCCACCATAGTTCAATGCAAAGTTGAGGACCATGCCCGTTGACTGGGCAGTGTCCGCCATCGCTTGATCCACCGCTTGCCGTGTTTTATCCGGTAATTGATCCAGATAACCCATCACGTTAACGCGAACATTTTCCTTCACCAAGTCCGGAACAAAGGTATCAAAAAAATCAACCGGCAGCTGCATTAAGTAACTCACTTCACTGTCAGAACGTTTCCAATTTTCCGTCGAAAAAGCATACAAAGTCAGGACTTTAATCCCTAAGTGACTGGCAACCTTAGTAATTGTTTTTACTGTGTTCATTCCTGCCTTATGGCCTGCTGCACGCGGCAAATGGCGCTGCTGCGCCCAGCGACCGTTACCATCCATGATAATCGCAACATGGTTGGGTATTCGATCAGCATCAAGCTTCAATTCATCAGCGGTCGAAGCTGTTTTTTTTCGTCCAAACAAAATGGCATCCACCTTTCAATTACATTCATCAAGTTTACCAAAAAAATCGTGTATTGACACCTGCCCTGTTGGACATCTTAAAGGAATTAACAGCTCCCGCTGATGTTTCTATGATAACTGACAAAAAGTAGCGACCGGTCATCCCACTGCTCAACAATAACACATCGGCCAGCAAGCAAAACAATAAAGTAAGGACATGTAACTGACCACAATCATGCCGATAAAAAATGCGTTACTAACCAAGCTTTATTGCCGGCCGTAACGCATTATTTAAATAACTGCTTGTTGTTAAACAGTCATCAATTCTTTTTCTTTATCACTGGCAATTTGATCGACGTTCTTAATGGCCGCATCGGTAATTTTCTGTGCCCGCGTTTCTAAATCATGCAGCTGGTCATCAGTGAAGTCCCCGTTTTTGTGACCCTTTTTCAGTGAGTCCATCGCATCTCGTCGCACATTACGAACGGCTACTTTGGCCTCTTCTGCCTTGCCGTGAACTTGCTTGACGAGATCCTTACGCGATTCTTCAGTCAACTGTGGAATCACCAGCCGGATCGCGGTCCCGTCGTTAGCCGGATTGATCCCCAAGTCCGAGGTCAAAATCGCGTGTTCAATTGCATTTAAACTACTTTTGTCAAAGGGCGTAACCAGGAGCACACGTGCTTCCGGAATGGTAATTGACGCCATCTGATTGATGGGGGTTGGCGCGCCATAATAGTCAGCGGTAATGTCAGCTAACAGACTAGCATTAGCTCGCCCTGCCCGAATATTGCCTAACTCACGTTGTAATGCTTCGCCAGCTTTACCCATTCTTGCTTGCGCGTCTTTTAAAATTGGTTCTGTTTCTGCCATACTAATCTCCTTTAACCGTTGTTCCGATGTTTTCACCTTTTACAACCCGCAAAACATTGCCCGGTTCATTAAAGTTAAAGACAACTAAGGGAATATTGTTTTCCATCGACAACGAGGTTGCTGTGGTGTCCATGACATGTAACCCCTTGTTGATGATATCTAAGTGGCTGAGTGTTTCAAATTTGACAGCGGAGTCGTCCTCATTAGGATCAGCTGAATAAATGCCATCGGTCCCATTCTTAGCCATTAAAATGGCATCCGCATTGATTTCAGCGGCACGTAAGGCAGCTGTGGTATCCGTTGAGAAGTAAGGGGAACCCGTTCCACCAGCGAAAATAACCACCCGATCTTTTTCAAGATGACGGACTGCCTTGCGACGAATGTAAGGTTCAGCAATTTGTCGCATTTCAATCGATGTCTGCACTCGCGTTGGTACGCCAAGCCCTTCCAAGCTATCTTGCAGCGCTAAGGCGTTCATAATCGTGGCTAACATCCCAACGTAGTCTGCTTGGGCGCGTTCCATCCCCATCTCAGAGCCTGCTTCACCGCGCCAAATATTTCCGCCACCGACGACAACCGCAATTTGGACACCTAATTCATATACTTCCCGTAATTCTTCAGCTACTGTCTTAATTTTAGGCGGGTAAATGCCAAAACCTTGTTCGCCGGCTAAAGCCTCACCACTTAGTTTGAGCATGACTCGTTTATACTTCACATCAGCCATCAGACCAATATCCTCCTCGATTTACATCACCAAATCTTGCTTTACAAAAAAGGCGCACACTAGGCACGCCCCCGTTCAATTACTTGATTTGACCCATAACTTCGTCAACAAAGTCATCGCTCTTCTTTTCCATTCCTTCACCGACCTGGTAACGAATGAATGAGACAACCTTGGCATTCTTAGATGAGACATATTGATCAACGGTTTGATCACCATCTTTAACAAATGGTTGATCGTTCAATGAGATCTCAGCCAACCACTTGTTTAATCGACCATCGACCATCCGCTGCTTAATGTTATCAGGCTTGCCGGCAAGGTCGTCTTCTTTAGACAAGACGTCCTTTTCGTGAGCCAAACGATCAGCTGGGACATCAGTACGATCAACATATTCTGGGTTGATTGCGGCCACGTGCATCGCAACATCTTTAGCAGTTTCAGCGTCGCCGCCTTCCAAAACAACTAAAGAAGCGATCGAACCACCCATGTGGAGGTATGACCCAAAGACTTGATCATCAGTCTTAGTCACGACCGCAAAGCGACGCAAGCTAATCTTTTCGCCAGTGACTTGCGTTGCAGCAATGATAGCATCATTAAGGGTTTCTGTTTCGCTAGCCTTTAACTTCAAGGCAGCCTCCACGTCAGCCGGCTGTTCCAGCGCAATCTGATCACTAACCGTCTTTAGCAGGTCTTTAAACGTGTCGTTGGAGGCAACGAAATCCGTCTCCGAGTTTAATTCAACGATTGCTGCATTGTTGCCATGAACGGCAACTTCGGCCAAACCTTCAGCCGCAATCCGATCACTCTTCTTTTCGGCCTTGGCAATACCTTTTTCCCGCAGAAAATCGAGCGCTTTGGCTTCATCACCATCAGTGGCAACTAAGGCCTTCTTTGCGTCCATAATCCCGACGCCGGTCTTTTCGCGTAATGCTTTAACTTGAGCTGCTGTAACTGCCATATTAAATGGCCTCCTCGTTTATGTTTGATAAGTTTTAGAAAAAAGCCGCCTATCAATCTCAGGCCACAACGGTCTTAACTGATAGACAGCCTAAGGTTTACGCTTAGTTGTTTGCTTGTTGATTGTCGCCTTCAACGGCTTCAACGATGTCTTCCATCGAATCGCCACCCTTGGCAGCTTGTTGGTCATCGGCACCTTGGTCTTCACCTTGACGGCCTTCGATCACAGCATCTGCCATCTTTGATGAAATCAGACGAATCGCACGAATGGCATCGTCATTTGATGGGATGATGTAGTCGATGTCATCTGGATCTGTGTTCGTGTCAACCATGGCTACGATTGGAATATTTAACTTGTGGGCTTCTTGAACCGCGATTTGTTCCTTACGTGGGTCAACGATGAACATTACGTCAGGCACACCCGGCATATCTTCAATCCCACCCAAGAATTTCTCAAGCTTTTCGCGTTGCTTCGTTAACAGCGCAACTTCCTTCTTAGGCAAACGATCAAAGGTACCGTCTTCAGCCATCTTCTTTAGGTCTTTCAAGCGCTTGATCCGCGTTTGAATCGTGTTCCAGTTAGTCAGTGTTCCACCAAGCCAACGATGGTTAACGTAGTACATACCGGCACGAGTTGCTTCTTCTTCGATGGAATCTTGCGCTTGCTTTTTAGTACCAACAAACAAAATGTTGCCACCTTTAGCAGCTTCATCCTTCACGAAGTTGTAAGCAACGTCAGCCATCTTCACCGTCTTTTGTAAGTCGATGATGTAGATACCGTTACGTTCCGTGAAGATGTACGGCTTCATCTTAGGGTTCCAGCGACGGGTCTGGTGACCGAAGTGGACACCAGCTTCAAGCAATTGTTTCATTGAAATAACAGCCATGTGTTAAATCCTCCAAAAATGTTTTGTCCTCCCCAACGCTCATTTGACAACTTCACTTATCCCTAAGCAACGAAGCCGCCATCACGTTGAGTGTGAATTGGTTTTAAACCGTCAATCAGTATAGCAAACAACCGGCATGGTGACAAGCTAAACTACCGGCATGTTTGCATTAAATCTCCAAACATTAACTGACGCTGACACCATGCTCATGCAGAAACACGATTTTTTTGGCCCGTGATTGATGCTTAAAGGCATATTCCGCCTTTAAAGCACTCGATTTGTCAGGAAAGGCCTCCGCGTACAGTAACCGCAGCGGGTGTCGAAATTGAGGGCGGGTATACTTGGCTCCACGGCCGGCCTGGTGCGTGGCAAAACGTCGGCCGACATCGTCTGTAAATCCACCATATAACGACTGATCTGCGCATAAAATAACGTAAAAATAGTAAGGTTTAGCCATGTTGCGGTCGCCGCCCCTCCGGACCATACAGCAGTTGGGCAACATGCCCCACGTAGGCTCCCGTATCATCAGCCACAATTAAAGGCGGCAAGATTTTCAAGCCACCTGACCGGCCATCTTTAATCGCATCCACTAAAAACATATTTGCTGGACGATTAGGTTTAGGGTATACAAATTGCACCTGCTTGGGCACTAACCGATGGGCGGTTAAAGTCGTCATCATTTCTAAAAAACGGTCTGGACGAAATACAAAGTAGGCATGGCCCGTCATTTTAAGCAAATTGGCGGTGGTTTCAACAACCTGGGCCAAAGTCGTGGTGATTTCGTGACGAGCAATCGCTAAATGTGGATTAGGATTTTTCTGAGACAGTGGCTGGTCAGGAAAATATGGTGGGTTGCAGGTCACAACACTAGCAGAATCTGGTTTGATGACGTCTGTCGCCTGTGCTAAATCTAGTTGGTCAACGGTAATCTGTTCGGTTAACTGATTTAAGGCAACCGAACGCTGCGCCATCTCTGCTAATTCAGGTTGAATTTCAATCAGGTGAATCGCGCCAGCCGTCTTGTGACTAAAGAATAATCCGACCGCCCCATTACCGGCGCACAAATCCACGGTCAAACCGCGGCGCGTTCGATCAGGTTGTGCAAAATCAGCCAGTAGCACGGCATCTAACGAAAACGAAAACACCGCCGAGCTTTGAATAATCGAAATGTCGGCCCCGTATAGTCGATCAATGCGTTCACCACTTTTTAACTCCACCTGTTCCATCGACGTCTGAACTCCTTTTTGTGAATTTTGCTGGACTAATTTCATCCAAATGACGTGATCATTAATCTAACTTGCATTTAAACGCGCAAATGTTCATACTTCTATCAGATTATTACGGTCTATTGTCAAAAAAGCAAGCCAGTGTTAGGCTCCAGCGACAATGATGTCGCAAATCCGGCCCATGATCGCTTAGGTTTCAGTCAGTTGACTCATATTAATGGAGGAATGCTTGTGTTTTACTCATTCATGCGCGCCATTGTCCGCCTCATCCTATGGCTCATCAATGGTCGACCACATTATTTGCATAAAGATCGCCTACCAAAAGGAACTTATATTCTGGTCGGCCCCCATCGGACATGGTTTGATCCAATTTACTATGCGGTAGCCGCTGCCCCACGAAAATTTTCCTTTATGGCTAAAAAAGAACTCTTTAAGAATCCAATTATTCGTTTTATTTTAGTTCACGCCAATGCTTATCCGGTCGACCGTGATAACCCGGGCCCATCTGCAATTAAAACGCCGGTAAAATTATTGAAGGAGGGGCAACTCTCTACGATTATTTTTCCCTCTGGGACCCGCCACTCTAGCGAGATGAAAGGCGGGGCCATCGTCATTGCTAAATTGGCTGGGGTGCCTCTAATTCCCACCGTCTACCAAGGTCCGCTAACCTTTCGCGCCTTATTTTCCCGGCAAACCACCACAGTTAGCTTTGGTGATCCAATCATGATTGATCGCAAATTCAAATTAGATGAAGCTGGTCAGCAGCAGGTTGACGCAAAACTCCAAGCGGCGTTCGATGCTTTAGATCAGGAAATCGATCCCCATTTCCACTATGTTGACCCAAATCAAAAAGAGCAAGCGGCCTACCAAGCCAAAATTGCTGCGGAAACAAAATCGAAAACAAAAACGGTGACCAAACATCGCTAGAAATTGAATTCGAACCGTAAACAGGCCGTCCTGACAAAGGGACGACCTGTTTTTGTCTGATTTTATTGTCTGACAGTGCCGTCTGGTGATTCATGCAATAATGCCGCTCGATCATCACTATCAATTGTGGTTTGTAAACGATACATGTCATAGTATCGCCCCCGTTGGGCTAACAAAGTGTCATGATTGCCGTGCTCAACAATTCGTCCATGATCCAGCACCAAAATCTGGTCAGCATCGCGAATGGTCGACAGTCGATGCGCAATCGCGATTGTCGTTCGCCCAGTCCGTAGCTTAGCTAAGCCATCCTGAATCAAAGCTTCAGTCTCCGTATCAATATCGGCAGTCGCTTCATCCAAAATCAAAATTTTAGGATCATGAGCAACCGTTCTGGCGAATGAGATCAACTGTCGTTGTCCCCCAGAATAACTCGTCCCGCGCTCAATCACACGGGCATGATACTTTCCCGGGAGCCGATTGATAAACTCATCGGCTGAAACAAATCGGGCAGCCGCTTCAACTTGTTCATCACTAATTGAATCATCAAACATGCGAATATTTGAAGCAATATCGCCATAAAACATGAATGGATCCTGTAACACCAAGCCAAATTGCTGTCGCAACTCAGCTAAATCATACTCGCGAATATCGCGATCATCGATCAGGACTTCACCAGAATTGTATTCGTAAAATCGCATTAAGACATTAATGGTGGACGATTTTCCCGAGCCAGTGTGTCCCACCAAGGCTAACGTTTGCCCCGGTTCCACGGTAAACGAAACGTCATGTAAAACATCATGTTCGCCGTCATAACTAAAATTAACGTGGCGAAATTCGATCTTACCGTGCGTAACGTGAGCACCTGCAACAGGATGCTGTGTTGGCGCATATGTCTGGTCATCCATAATTTTCAACACCCGTGACCCAGCCACGATCCCGTCTTGAAAATCAGATAACGAATCCATCATATTCGCCATTGGATTATAAAAATTATTGAGGTATTGGATAAACGCGTAAATTGTTCCAGCCAAAACAAAGTGATGTAGTGCATTAATACCAAACATCCACAAGACGGCAACTTCGCCCAAAGCGAACAAAAGATCAATGATTGGCCCTAACAAGAGGGAATTAGTGCGAATCATCGCTTGGCGAGTCGCAAAATAGCGATCATTTGTTTGATCAAATTCGGTATTCATGCGGCGTTCCTGGCGAAACTCCTGAATCACGCTAATTCCCGTAATTGATTCGGCCAATTTAGCGTTCAATTCACTCAAGCGCTCTCTCATGCTTCGATAAACTCGACTACTGAAATGCTGGTAATACCAAATCGCCAAACCAAGGATCGGCAAAAATGCCAAAACGACCAAGGCAATACGTGCATTCGTGGTATACATCGCATAAAAAGACGTGACAACAGAAAATAAGGCCACAATCGCAGCAGCGAATAACGCCCAGAACGTTTGAAAAGACATCGTATCATTGGTCAGTCGCGATAAGATTGACCCGGCTGGCACTTGATCAAAATAGCGCATGCCTAAGCGATGCAACTTTCGAAAGAGCTGAACACGCACATTTTCTAACATGCGTTCCCCACCCATGGCATATAAAAATTCTTGGCCAAATTGAAAAATTGCTTTGATCAGCGTCCCTAAAAAATAAAAACCCGCAAAGAATAAAACGACACGTAATGCTGCGTTATTGACACGCAAATATTGGTTCATGTAGGTCTGCATTAGTTTCGGTAATAAAATGTTAATCAAACTGACCGCAAAGGCAAAAATGATGGCCCAGATAAAATCCCATTTATAAGGAGCCGCATACGGTAATAGCCGTTTGATGACCGTGCGCTGTTCTTTCAAAGACATGCTTCTAGACCACGCAGACCGATGATTTTGAGCCATTAATCGTTACCTCCTCCAATTGAATCAGCCAATTGTTGTTGATCATACATTCGTTTATACCACCCGTCATCGGCCATTAATGTGGTGTGATTTCCGCGTTCAATAATTTTCCCATCATCGACGACGATAATTTCATCCGCGTTAATTACCGAACTCAAGCGGTGCGCAGCAATGATTGTCGTTTTATCAGCCCGTTTCTCACCTAGACGCATTAAGATTTGTGCCTCTGTTTTAGCATCCACCGCCGACAATGCATCGTCCAAAATTAGCAACTCCGGGTTAATCACTAACGCCCGCGCGATGGCTAATCGCTGTTTTTGCCCACCAGATAGTGAAACACCTTCTTCACCGACCTGCGTTTGATAACCATCGGGCATGCCGATAACATCTTCATCAAACGCAGCAGTGTAGGCGGCGGCCCTGACCTCGTCGTCACTAATATCCGGATTAGCAAACGCGATATTTTCCCGAATCGACGTGGAGAACAGAAAATTATCTTGTGGCACATAGCCTAAGGCATGAATGTATGCATCCAATGTATAATTGCGAATATCGTGCCCACCAAAGTCAATATGGCCGTCATAATGATCAAATTGGCGCAAGAGAAGTTTTAATATCGATGTTTTCCAGGCACCCACTCGACCAACGATTCCTAGCGTGTGACCAGCCGACAATCGAAATCCAATATTTTGCAGACGCAAAGCCTCATCATTAGGATAACTAAACGCCTTAATCTGAACCTCCAGATCACCGTGAGCTGGCTGCGAAATACCGTGAGGGTTCTCGACGATTTCTGAACGTTCATGTAACAGGAAATTAACCCGATCGTAAGAGGCGTTGCCGCGCTCCATTGTGTTAAATAGTTGTCCAATCGCAAACATTGGCCATACCAGCATGCCTACATAAGCAATAAAAGTCACTAGTTGACCAACCGTGATCACTTGCGTCGTCACATAGCGACCGCCAAGAATAATTGTTGCGACATATGACAGACCAATAATCACGGTGATTAACGGATCGAATAGTGCATCTAACAAGTTAGTTCGCCGATTGATGGCAATCGTCTTAGTAACTTGTTGCTCAAAGTCAGCTTCATCTTCATGCTCCTGACCAAGCGTCTTGATCACTTTAATGCCTTCAATACTCTCCTGCGCTTTGTTGTTCAAATTCGAGAAGGCAGCCTGTGATTCGCCAAAAGCTAGATGAATCTTTGTTCCTAAGTAACGGGCGACCAATGCAATTAGCGGTAACGGCAAAACTGCAATGATCGTTAACCGCCAGTTGACTAGCGCCATCATGGCAATCAGCGTCGTCCCTCCGGTAATGATCGAATCGGCAAATTGTAAAATCCCCCCACCGGCAACCCGTTGGATAGCGGACAAATCATTGGTTGCATGCGCCATTAGATCACCGGTTCGGTATCGCTGATAAAAAGCAGTATCCATCACCATAAAGTGAGCATATAAGCGTTCCCGCAAGGTTTTTTCTAACTTGGCGGCGCCACCCCAAATCGATATTCGCCACAAATATCTCGCTGCATATGCTGCTATTGCAATAACTGTCATTAAGAGAAGATCACGGATGAGTCGTCCACTCGTCAAATGCTGCCGATTCATTAAATCAACTAAATCCCCGATAATTCGTGGCGGGATAATCCCTAGCACAGCCGTCATCAATAGACCGAACACACCCCAAAAATAGAGGCGTCGTTCTTGCTTAAAATACCACGCTAATTTTCTAAAAATTGACAAAGTGATCCCTACTTTCTTAACGACCAAGGTGAAATCAGTCTGGGCTAGGCGCAGACAGCGGGCTTGTGTAACTAGACAAAAAAACGGACAGAAATTAATCCGCCCGTTTAATCAATTACATTAACATTAGCTCTTACGTGATTGTGCCTGCATTGTTGCTAGCATCTGCTTCAGCTTCTTTTCAGAAGGCTTTTGCCCCATTTGTAGCATCATGCTGCGTAACATGTCTTCAGTAATCGGAGGATTGTTCTTCAGGTAGTTTTGCATATAACGGCGTGCAAAGAAAAAGCCGCCAATTACACCGGCGATCGCGGCAATAATCACGATCAAAATCCATAACCCAGTCGACATCAAGATACCCCCCTTTACAATAATGATTTACATCAAACTATATTACACAAGTAAGGACCGCTTGAAAACCCTTTACCTATAAAAAGATCCTAAATTAATCATCACGCAGTCCTTTATCTCGCTGAACTTTTTTAACCTTTTCTGGGGTCACCTCATTACCGTCATCGTCAAACACCTGTAACATTTCAACCTGTGACTTAAACGCTTTTCTGAAGTTGGCAAGAAATTCTTGCCGCAATTTCTTTTGTTCGGCTTTTTCAGCTTCAGATAATCCGTCACTTTTCTCTTTGTGAGCCAATTCATTTATCCGTGCGCGCAGTTTTTCTGCATCCATTGCTGGTCTCCTTTACTGGCGGATCGGAACATCCACCATCAATATTTAAATTTTATTATACGCTTGGTTTCCGCATTTCCCAAAAGATTCATCGCTGACCGAACATTTGTTTGACCCAACGTTTTTCATGTGCTAAATTTGATGTATCAGCAAGTGTTGAGAAGGTCAAACTTCCTACCCACCTTGGGTTTAATCAGCAACATCATGCTAGAACTTAATGTTCGTAAAAAATCCAATGAGGTATCAGAAATGTCAAAGAATGCAGAAAGTAAACAGATGGCGGTCCTTCGTTTCATCTACGACCGGGTCAGCGAGAAAGGTTATCCGCCGACTGTCCGTGAGATTGGCGAGGCTGTTGACCTATCCTCAACTTCGACGGTGCATGGTCATATTGACCGCTTACAAAAAAAAGGTCTGCTCGTCAAAGACCCAACTAAACCCAGAGCCATTGAACTAACCGATGACGGTTTAAGCGCATTAGGTGTCTCAACAACGCCTAATGAAATCCCCTTACTCGGTGTGGTCGCCGCTGGTGAACCAATTTTAGCAGTTCAAGAAGCGACGGACTTCTTCCCGATCCCGCCAGAATTATCTGACTACGATGGCGACCTTTTCATGTTAACGATTCGTGGAGATAGTATGATCAACATGGGCATTTTGACTGGCGATCGCGTGATCGTTCGTCGCCAGCAAAATGCGGATAATGGTGATATTGTCATTGCCATGACGGACGAAAACGAAGCCACTTGTAAACGTTTCTTCAAGGAATCGGATCATTACCGCTTGCAACCCGAAAATGACGAAATGGCGCCAATTATTCTAAACAATGTGACCATTTTAGGTAAAGTTGTTGGTTTATACCGAGATGCCATTTACTAGTCCGCTCCATTTATAAACAGAGCTAAACAAAAAATCCTTCCATTTAGTGGAGGGATTTTTGTTTACTCATCATTAAAAACATCGCTTAGTTATTGGATATCACCGGTGTAGGTCGTGTGTGGCAGATCATTAAAATCCAGGGTCTTAATGGTCAGCGCATCGGTGACGTAAGTTGTTGCACCTTGAATCAACATCAAATTGACTAATCCCGACTTTTCATGTAACAACACAACGGGCTTCCCTTGAGCCACTGCATAGCCGATTTCAAATGCTGTCCCACTATCAACCGAATCATCAATAAAATCTGCCACCGCGACAATCGCATCTGCAGCATTTAAGTGGTCTAAATCATGTTGATACGCCGTTGTTTGCCATGCCTCACTGCCAAATGTTAAATCTGGAAATTGTGATAAGCGTGGACTAAAGACGTCCCCAACGGTTTTATTATCCGCAAGCGCTTGTTCAACCCGCTTAACCCGATCGATTTGTGCTTCATCAAAAAATGGACTAGCTAAATAAATTGAATTCAATGTGTTGCCTCCTCAAATTAGTATCGCCATTATATCAAAAGACGAACATCTGTGTAAACTAAAACTCAATTGTTTTTAGTTTACCCTCATTTAAAAATAATTTGCACTGGTTAAACTAATTATCGTTCTAATTCAAGAACATTATGATTAACAACCGCTTCTTTTAAAAAACAATGATTTGGTTACCTAACCAGACACACTAATCCTAATTGTAAAAAGTTCACTTTTTACTTAAGAGTTAACATGGTAAAATAGCTTCAGCAAAAGTTACGGAAAGAGGATTTGGCATGATCTATTTAACAGTTTTTGGCGGCATTGCCCTAATTTTGGCGATTTTTTATTTACTCAATTCTATCCAGAGTTATCACACTTGGCGATTTGCCACTCTTTTAGTGGTTATTTTTGCCCTTGCCACCGGCTATGGTGCAATTCATTTACCGGCTCAACATCGCCAGGCACAACAACAGGCCAAGAAAGCAGCCGTTTCCCAGAAAAAAAACAGTTCGCAAACAAAGGCCGCTCAGCAATCCTCATTAACTAAGGCCGCCTCAACATTTAACCCTACTGGAACCGTCATTAACGGCGAAACGGAATCACAAAAGAGTGCGGCCCGTGCTAACGCTGAACAGCAGATGACCAAGCAACTTGGCACGGCTTTCGCCAATTTTGGGAAAGTAACTTTTGCGGCTGATAGTAAAACATATACCATCACGCCAACTAATGCTGATACGGTTAAGGCGTTAGAAGCACTTGAGGCGACGCCAAGCCAAGCTGAACAAGCACAATGGCCAACATTAACAGAAAATTTCAGAAAATCGTCAGCCAACGTCAGCAAATCACTTCAGGCCGATTACACGATTAACTTAGTTAGTCCGGACCAAGATGGTAAAGTTCTTTACAGCGCCAAAAATGGACAAACGGTCACTGATTTCACAAAATAAAAACGGCTAGTGTCAACTTCATCGCGTCAAAAAAGTGAGCTAATTCCTTACCAAACAGGAATTAGCTCACTTTTCTTCTTTGCTTAGCAACCGCTTAGCAGCGGCCTAAATTAAGGAGAGTACAGGAATTGAACCTGCGCGCCCGCTCAACACGGGTTCGACGGATTTCGAGTTGTAACCTGACGGTTTGAATGTCGCTGGATTATTGATTTAACAGCATTATTGGTGCGATTGAAACGGTTGAAATTGGCTGAACTTAGATGAAATGGTACTGAATTGGCACGCAAATATACTTGGTTGGTCGTCATTGGTTGGCGGCCTTTTGGAATCATTCAAGTGCAAGAAGCCCAAACTAGTAAACTAGAATTCCGGATTCGATACTACTTTACATAACGTGTTAAATATTCGATGACCCCCAGCTTGTCCCATTGAATTTGCGAACTATTGCTTGATAAAAATAATTTTCTAATTTCCCGACTGTCAACATTTCTCTCAGTTGCAACCCAAAGCTGACTCAGTGGGAGCCACCACTTTGATTGTGAAATCTTCTGCCAGTCAGTTACTCTCGCCACAAGAGCATCTTCAATTTTCCTGTTGGCGGATTTGCTATGAGGTTTCGTTAATACGGTTAACACAATTGGGCTCGGGTCGGTGCACTCTTTTAGGTACCGAGAAACAACTTTCATAGTCTCAGCGGATACACCAGCTTTTGAAAGAACATAGAAGTACCAAGCTTCCAAATCAGAATCAGCAAAGTTTTCTTTCACGTAGTCAAACTCTGAAAAGAGTCGTGCCCAACATTGATGTCGAATTTGAGGTTTTACAGAACTCAGAATTTCAAAAATAAGCTTATACGTCTGCATGCAAATAATTGGAAGCACATATGCAACCTTTATCAGAAATTCAAGAAATGAAAGTACTATTTGATCATTACTGAAGCATATCTGCCCTTGCTTCACTTTATTCTTAAAAAATGTGAGAACTGCTTTTAATGTTGGAACATCTGAAGTATCAATCATCTGCGCCATTAAATCATGAATGCGCTGATATTGGTCAAACCTAAAAGACGACTTTCTTCTGCCTCCGAGGATTGAGTTTATAGCTGGATAATTCTCGAAATGTGCTTGTTTCTGAATCTCAAAACCTTTGAATAATTTAACTTTAGTTTCATTGAACGATAGCTCGTGCGACCGGAATAGCTTAATCAGCATATTTTTAACAAGTTCTAGATCAGTAACAGTCCTCCCGAAGAACCGATAATCGTCAACATACCGCGTAAAGTTTACATCCAGATTTTTCCTACTTAGTTCAACAGCAATTTTCTGATCCAGAGAAAGTTGAAAAATTTCTGCAGACACCTTCGAGGAGATTGGCCCCTGAATCATTCCTTTTGTATGATTGTCGTTAATTTTTTGATTGAATTCATCCAGCCAATTTAGATATTTTTGCAAAGATCTCTCAGCATTTTGACTCGAAAAATGAAAACTAGCTACATCAATCTGTGCCAGTAAGTGCGTATAGATGTTTTCAAAGTATTTACTTAAGTCAATCTGTAAAACAAATGGATAAGTTGACTCGATTCTGTATTTATGAAGTTTACTTTCCTTAAAGAAGTTATTCGTCTGTTCGTATCCAATAAATCCAGCTGCTTCTGCAACTGCCTCAGAATCCTCATCGTCATCAAAGGGGTCATACAGCATAGCTGAGAAAATCCCATCACGTCCGATTATTGGAGACTCAGAATGACTTGTCCGTCCGTCAAGGCGATCCGCTTTTGAATATATTTGATTTAATGCATCATCAGCAATCAGCAAACTATTGTATGCGAACATGACTGCATGCTTAATATTTGGAATTGCCATTGGTCGCCAAGATTCATCGATTTTCAAAGTAAAAAATTTAATTGACTCTGCCGCCCAATTCCCTCCAAATATATATTTTGGCGGTTTGATTCCGGGATCAAGTCGCGAAATATACTTTGACGTGCTGTCCATCTTGAAAAGAGTCTTTTTAGGCTTCTGAGCAAGTTCTTCAATGAGCGCAGTTACTGACTCCTTTGTAATTACGTCGGTCAACAAAGGCGGCAATTGAGTAGCAAACATTCCATTAATAAGAATTTCTGCATCTTTAGATTCAGATTCACTGAGCATAAAATTATCCAGCATAGGTTTATCTCACTTAAGAAATTTTTTGGTCACTTTGAATCTAGATAGTCCGATATTAAAGACCAAAGTTGTAATCTGACTAGTTAAATGACATCGGATTGTTGATTTATCAATATTCCTGGCGCGATTGAAACGGTTTAAATCGACTAAATTTGAATGAAGTGGTATTGAATTGGCTCGCAAATATTACTTGGCTGGTCGTCACTTGTTGACAGCCCTTTTCATTATAAAATCGTCGACTGGAAATTTTAGCAGCTAATATAATAGAGGTTTTCTCTGCGATTTGAATAATTGATACTCCAGCAAGCACGCTTCAATGAAAGTGCTCTGAAAACTCAATCGGCATGTAATAAACAAAGTTATATGCTTGGTGTTTAGCGGTCGTCTTCGTTGTTCTCCACATTATAACGAGTGACTCGCCCAAGATACTGGCGATACTCCATCAGAGTCGGGGGAGCTTTTAACAAGTGATTAATTTCGATTCAAGTTCATGAAAATTCGCCTGACCTGTCGGCTTCAAGATCCGTGTGTCGTTGATAAGATTATCGGTGTTCATTGCTTTTTTTGCAAGGTCGTAATACTACTATGTTGTTTCAACAATCTGTGATTCTATCGGAACATTTTGCATTAGATTTAGTGGTTCCATTTCATCATGTCTCCTTAGGCTAAATTAATAAGTCGCCGATTACCTTAACAGATGCCTCAAATCTGACTTTATCGAGGCCATCCACAGAATAAGACTGTCGCCTGGCGCGAATACGATCCTGCTCTTTAGCATTCAGTTCACCCGTTTCACGAATTGTCTTTGTATCGATGATAAAATAGAATCGGCCATTGCCATCCGATTCGCCCAAAATTGCCCAGTCAGGATTGTAATTACCAAATGGTGTTGGAATCTTAAACCTGTTAGGCAACTTTAAAAAATAGCGAATACGTTTTTCCTGTGCTAATGCCTTTGCGAAATTCTCTTCCTCCTTCGATTGGACAGCTATCTGCTTATACAGTGTCTTACTTAGTGAATAGCAGGTTTGGGGCACTTGCCACAGAGTGTTTCCAGCTGCTTCCTACAGCTGGAAACTATCCTTACCACAGTTTTGCACTTTGAACGTAGACCAGTAATTTGTTCAGCAATTTGCGTTGATGCACCTGAATTTTGCTGATTGCACAACGCACGAACAGCGCGGAATTCTGCTTAAGACGGATCATAAATTCAGGATCAATCTTGACTGCTTGCAGAATGATTTTAATAATTGCCACGCGGGTCCGACCCACTCGATCAGCAATCTGATGGGTAACATCCATAATCGGCATATTATCCCACGTTGGATAGGTTGTGTTCGTTTCTACGACTTCATCATCAATTCGATTCGTTGCCAGTCTTAAGCGGGCACGAGTCTGAATGGCAGTCATTGGCGTAACCTGAATCTCACAAAGTGGATTATCGCCATCAACAATGTCGTCGATCAGTTCAGGTTCACTGAAACAAACATGATAGTTGACTTCATATGCAATCTGGTTCCAGAGATCAGTGAAATATTCATTATTCTTATCAGTTAACTCGACCGTACGTCGTTCTCTTCGATTAGACGGCGTTGGAGCGTCGAAATGAACACGTGTCTGCTTAATTAAGGCGTCGGTCGTCCCCCGCGTATCTAATTCAACATGGGCTGCATTCAACACGATTTCAGCTCGTTTAGCCGGTGTTGCAGTATTTTTCAGCTGTTTAAGCCTCAGGGTGCCATCAATTTCGACTACATCTGCCCGCTTCAACACTGATAAAAACTTTTGTGATTCAATCATCGTTACTGTGGTAGTTCTCTTAGCACGCTCAGAATCATCAAGGTCTGATTCTTGACGCTCTTCAATGCCGTTCTCACCAATTTGAGTTACTCGATCAGGCACCTCATTAATGATCATCCCGGCATTCACACGTCGCCCCATTGGTCGAACAAGAAACAGAGCACACGATCATCAAGGAACGACTGGGGCACGCCAGAATCGTTATAACGATTGACACTTATGGGCATCTTTTCCCAAACAAGCAACGCGAAACCGCCGACGCTCTCGACAAATTTTTCTAAAAGAAAGGTCTGATCACATGAAATTCCGGGCGCGTTTACCGCCTAAAACGGCAGCCTGATTTTTCGAGCTGGTACTGCACTGGTACTGGAATGCCGATTTCGACCCCAAACAAGTGTTTGAAAGCAACAAAAAGCCGCAACCTCGAAAGGCTGCGGAGCGCTGACATATCAACGTTTATTAAGGAGAGTACAGGAATTGAACCTGCGCGCCCGCTCAACACGGGTTCGACGGATTTCGAGTCCGTTGCATTACCACTCTGCCAACTCTCCAAAGCATGTCGCAAGTAATAGTATAACAATCACAGATTTGACTGTAAAGACATCAGCGGTTAAAGTTAATGAACGGTTTGAAAATAAATTTACCAAGCACTTCGAAAATAAATGAGGCAAGAATAATGAAAGTTGGTATCGATAAAATAGGGTTTTACACCCCACAATATTTTTTGGATATGACCGATCTGGCCCATGCTCGTGGCGATGATCCGGATAAGTATCATATCGGCATTGGACAATCACAAATGGCAGTCGTCCCGATTACCCAAGACGTGGTCACCATGGCAGCTAATGCAGCGGCTCAAATTCTGACCGAAGAGGATCGTTCGACCATCGATTTGATCTTATTCGCAACTGAATCAGGAATTGATAACTCCAAAGCTGCGGCAATTTACCTTCAGCATTTGCTTGGACTGACCGAACATACCCGAGCGATTGAGGTTAAAGAAGCCTGTTACTCGGCGACTGCTGCTTTACAGTTAGGCAAAGATTACTTACTAGCCCACCCAAAACGTCGCGTGCTTATCATAGCTGCTGACATAGCTCGCTATGGCCTGAAGACTTCCGGTGAGATCACTCAGGGTGCCGGTGCCGTGGCAATGGTGATGAGCCAAGACCCGACAATTTTGGCGTTAAGCGATGAGAGCACGTATTTAACCCGAGATGTGATGGACTTTTGGCGCCCGATCTATGCGACGGAGGCCCGTGTGGACGGCCATTACTCCGCTAATATTTATATCGACTTCTTCCAAGATATTTGGCATCAGTTCACAAAAACTTATCATCATCAATTGTCAGATTATCAGGCACTGTTATTCCATTTGCCATTTTCAAAAATGGGATTAAAAGCATTGCGCACGGTTTTGCCTGAAACAGACCCTGAGCATGCCGAACAATTAACCAGTCATTTCGAACAAGCCAGAGTTTGGAATCGCCGAGTTGGCAATTTATACACTGGCTCGCTTTATTTGAGTCTGCTATCGCTTTTAGCAAACGGGGATCTGGCTGCAGGCGCTTCACTAGGTTTATTCAGCTATGGATCGGGCGCAGAAGGAGAATTTTTCACGGGAACCCTGCAAGCTAATTATCAATCCGGATTCGACCAAGCCGCAATTGAGCAGTTGTTAGACAAGCGGCAGCAAGTAGATGTCCCAACCTATGAACAAATGTTTTTAACGCAATTGCCAACGAATGGTTCAACCCAGTTGAATGATACCAGCGAAGATCCCAGCCGATTTGTACTGGCAGGAATCAGAGAAGAACAACGACAATACCGTGAACAAAACTAGACTAAAAAACATTCACCGTTTTTACAAAACAGTGAATGTTTTTTCGACTAATAATCCATTAAAACTAATGTATCGTAATCTTTTAACTTGGCCAATCCGTTCAATTCCTTAAGCTGAAGTAAGAAAGCACAGCCAACAACGACACCGCCCAATTGTTCGACAAGCTTGATCGTTGCTTCAATTGTGCCACCAGTGGCTAAAATATCGTCAGTGACTAACACGCGTTGCCCCGGCTGAATTGCGTCATCATGCATGTATAATGAGGCGGTTCCATACTCTAAAGCGTAATCAGCTTTAATCGTTTTACGTGGTAACTTCCCTTTTTTACGTGCTGGGGCAAAACCGATGCCTAATTCGTAAGCTACCGGACAACCAACAATGAAGCCACGTGATTCGGGTCCGACCACCATATCTACATGCTTATCACGCGCATAACTGACGATCGTATCTGTCGCTTGATGATAGGCTTCTCCGTCCCCCATCAGTGGTGAAATATCGCGAAACATAATGCCCTTTTCTGGATAGTCTGGCACCGTCGCGATGTACTTGGTTAAATCTAAGGTCACGTTTTTCACTCCTTTAAATAGCCTGGTTCATTGCTTCCACCAACCAAGCTTTTAGTTGGGGGCCTTTTGAATACAATAATTTTTCTTCGGCGTCAATCCGTTGTAACCGCTGATGATAGGCCGCCATTTCTGACAACTTAGCAGGCTTGGGATCGCTGACACCGTTCATCACACCAGCTTCTATTTTAACAAATCCCGCCTCAAAAAACAGCTGAATCATGAAAATCAGCTTGTTCAAATCAATCTTTAAAAAATCGGCGAGAACGGCCATCTGCTGGCCCACATCGACATTTTGATGGGTTTTGATAAAATTGAACAACTTGCTATATTCGGCCCGACTCGGCATCCCACTCAAAAAAGCTGAATCCCGTTCATAGAAATAGGTCGTTAGTTCATCCACCCGCGTCGCCGCTAAAACTTGCTGCAGCACCGTTAAGGACGGTGGACAGTCTACAATGACCAAATCTTTAATGCTTGCTGGCAACTCATTCACACCAACCCGAAGCACCTGAGCATCATCGGACAAATAAGGCTGCAACTGATCGGCCAATTTTCCCTGGAAGAATAAATAAGTCGCCGGTCGGGCAAACAATGGCTTCGTCAGATTATTGGTCCGGGTCAACACAATGGCAACCCCTTCCACCTGAAGGTCTTTCACCATCAGTTGATAGGTGGTTCGCCCTTGCCAAGTATTGGCAGACAGTGTCCCAACAACGGCAACATTTTCCGGGTTAGCCGTAACCTGATCTATAGCATGCCCCAAACCGAAGGCAATCGCGGGCACCGACACCTGCTGATCATCAAATAACATGAATTTCAAATGGTTTTTAGCAGTGCCCATCGTTTTGATATTGTCGACATGGGTCGGCCGAATTTCAAAGATTGGCTGGGGATTATCCATACCGAAAGGTCCCAACTGTTGAACTTCCTGATAGGTCGATTCAGTTACTTCATTGACCGCGATCGTCGTCGTTACTGGCAAAGTCGCCTTTTGAGTGACATCAATAGCTTGACTTTCCCCGGCGTCGATCAATGTCTGTGTCAGTAAATCTAACTGCGCCTGTGCCACAGTTAGACCACAAGCCATGGCGTGTCCACCAAAAGCGACTAAATGGTCACGAATCGGATTCAACGCAGCAAACAGATCAAACCCCTCAATACTGCGCCCAGACCCTTTCAGCGTACCTTGATCAGGATTGTCACTTAACACTAATGTCGGTTTATGCGTGGCTTCGACGATTTTACTAGCAACGATTCCCAAAACGCCTTCATGCCAGCCTTGACCATGAATCACTAAAGCTGTCCGCGCTTGATTTTCAGCATTCTGGGCCTGCGTTAGCGCATCTGCGCTAATTGTTTTAACCAACTCTTGACGAGCCTCATTTTGCCGATTAACTTGTTGCGCTAACTCAGTGGCACGATCTTCGTCTAAAGTCGTTAAGAGTTCCACTGCTGGATTGGCATCCCCTAAACGGCCTAAGGCATTTAAGCGCGGGGCGATCCCAAAGCCCACATGTTCCTCATTGATGGCAGTTGCGTCAATCCCTGCCGCTTTCATTAAGGCAATTAACCCGGGACGTTGCGTTTGACTGATGACTTGCAGCCCGAATTTTACTAACGCATGATTCTCGTCAGTTAAAGGCACTAAATCAGCAATTTCACCAATGGCAACTAGATCCAAAGCATCACTTAACTCATCTGCTGAAGCTTCTAGCAAACTTTGGGCAACTTTAAAGGCCACGCCAACCCCAGATAGCCCTCCGAACGGATAGTGTCCTTGCGGATGACGTGGATGAATAATCGCATAGGCGTCCGGTAATTCGGCTGGTAATTCGTGATGATCCGTGACCACCACATCAACTTGCCGTTGTTTTGCCGCATCGATGGCAGCCTGCCCGGCAACCCCATTATCAACCGTCACAAATAACTGAGTCCCAGCATCAATAAGGCGATTAAACGCCTCAACATTTGGGCCATAACCATCTGTAAAGCGATTCGGAATGTAGTAATTTACTTCAGCACCTAATTGGGCCAGCGTTTCATACATTAACGCAGTACTCGTCAAGCCATCGGCATCATAGTCCCCATAAACAGTAATTTGTTCACCATTAGACACTGCCGCTTGAATTCGGGCCACACCTTTAGCCATATCAAACATCGTATTAGGATCATGAAGTTGCTCAATCGTTGGCGTTAGCCAGGCCTGTACCTGTTCAACGGTCGTTAACTGACGACTGATTAATAAGCGGGCTAAAAACGGTGTAATCTCTGCGTTTTTAGCTAACGTCGCCACCTGAGTTTCATCCGCCGGTGTGCTTTTCTTCCAATTAAACTTGGCTTCTAACAAAATTATTGTCCCCTTCGCCTAAAATCACATTCAATCTGAATTAATTCAACGTAACGGCAAGCAGCCAGACCATAAAAGGTCTGGCTGTTTGATTAGCCCAACAGCTTAGTGGGCCAAATGGTCGTCGGTTGACGATTTGGCATCTAGTTGTTGTTGAAGCGTTTCAATCGTTTGTTCACGTTGTTTAATCAATTGATTTAATTGGTCATTTTTTTGCGTTAATGCTTGGTTTTGCTGCTGTAATTGCATGTTTTCTTGGCTCGTCTTAGCTTCATTAGGTTCCCGGTCACGGTGACCACCCGCTGAAACCAATACCGTAATCAACGCGCCAAATAACAGTGAAACAATTAAGATTAAAATCATCGGCCATCTCACCGTTGTGACGCCAAAGTGAATTGGGACTGAATTACCATTCATCACGGCAAAGATCGCGATGACCAACACCAACAACAAGCCTAACACTAGTCGCCATTGATTCTTCATTCGGCTGGCTCCTGACTTGATTCACTTAAATGAATCCGGTTAGCTGGTCGTGGTTTGAACACTTGTGACATGATAAAATCGCCAATCCCAGGCATTAGATGATAGGCTACCGCCAGTGAACGGAAATAGCGTGGAATGACTAAACTCCGCACATGGTATCCAATCGCATCAATGATGCGTTGAGCAACTAATTGGGGCGTCACCGTAAAATTAGCGACGCGGGCTAAATAATCGCCCTGTTGATCAGCCACGTTAAAGAAGTTTGTGGCCACTGGTCCAGGATTCACCGTTGTGACTTGAATTCCAAACGGTTGTAGTTCTTGACGCATCACATCGCTATAGCCAGTCACCGCTGCTTTGGTTGCCGTATACACAGCTGAATTCGGGGTTGGAATTAGGGCCGCCACGGAAGCAATGTTTACAATCGCCCCATAATGTTTATCGATCATCTGACTCGCCAATCGACGCGTGATATAAATTAGCCCCAACACATTAACTGCGAACATCTTTTGGGTTAAAGCGGCATCGGTTTCCAAACCAGGTTCCATATCGCCAAACCCAGCAGCATTAATCACGACGTCAACAGATCCGACTTCATGCCCGATTAACGTTAAGGTCTCATCGATCGCATCTGCATCGCTTAAATCCAACGGATAGGCAAACGCCGGCCGGCCAGAATAAATCATGCACTGTTGGGCCACCTGCTTTAACTTTTGCTGATTACGCGCAATCAAGACGACGATGGCACCTCGTTGCGCAGCTTCAAAAGCCGTGGCCTGTCCAATTCCTGATGACGCACCCGTAATTAACACAATTCGATTCTTCAAATTACGTAATTCTTTTAGTTTGCTCGATAAATTCATCATTCTACTCACCTCGGCGGCGCCTACCAACTAAGTAGGCCACCTTATTTTTTAAAAGGAATGTCGATGATATCAAAATCCCGCACAACCTTACTCCGTTTGAATGTTCGCTGTGCTTCACGCTCTAACTCTTTGGCTCCTCGTCCATTATAACGCGCCGAGATATGATTCAACAGTAGCCGGCCGACATGTGCATCGCGAGCCACTTGAGCCGCCTGGTCACTTGTTGAGTGATAGTAATTATGCGCCATTTTAGTTTCATCTGCAGCAAAGGTGCTTTCGTGAACCAAAACATCGGCATCCACCGCTAATTCAATGGATCGGCGATTTTTTCGCGTATCGCCGAGAATGGTCACAATTCGGCCTTTCTGGGCCGGACCGATGAAATCTTGACCGTTGAGTACTCGTCCATCTGGTAGGGCGACTTTTTTCCCAGCCTTCAACTGGCCGTAAATTGGCCCAGATGGCACCTTTTCGGCACTTAATTTGTCCACCAATAATTCGCCGCGATGATCTTTTTCAACGACTCGATAACCAAAAGTCAAAATCTTATGATCCAATCGTTTACACGAAACCGTGAACGTGGCGTCATCAAAAATGATACCGTCGCCATTTAGCTCTACGAATTTCAGCGGATAAGTCAGGCCAGACTCTGATAACCGTAGACTTGTCTGGACGTACTCCTTGATGCCACGGGGACCGTAAATCGTGAGTGGTTCATTGCCACCTTGAAATGAGCGAGAACTCAATAACCCAGGCAGACCGAACAAGTGATCACCATGTAAATGAGTGATAAAAATTTTTTCAATCTTGCGGGGCTTAATTGTGGTATTTAGAATTTGATGCTGTGTGCCTTCTCCACAATCAAATAACCACAATGCATTACGTTCATCCAATAATTTCAACGCTAAACTGGAAACATTTCGCGCTTTCGCCGGCGAACCGGCGCCGGTTCCTAAAAATTCAATTTCCATATCTGTCCCGTTTCCTAAATTTAAAAATAACCCAACCACATGTCGATAATTGGTCATTTACCCTAGTTTTAAAAAAATTAATCTGCTCTCAATTTTACTGAACTTAACCCTAAAAAACAATGGAAGCGTACGGGCGACTTGTTCGCGGCAGTACGCGTTTATCACGTGCAGCACCACTTACTTACAGCCTGATACGCATTAGTTGTGCTATGATGACCATACTTATCAGGAGGTTTTCTATGCGTCTCGTTGATTTTTCCTTTGCGACAGCCGGCTATGATCTTAACCGACCACTGTTTATTTATGAAGCGACTAAACCTCAACCCGTTACCGCTATTGAGATTGATTCAGCGACCCATCGCTTACAATTACAAGTTGGGACGAATTACCCAATCACCTTGGATCAATTTAACACACGAACTCAAAAAATTCCCGGTCACTGGCGCATTGTGCTGCTGCCAACCAACCGAGAATTATTTGGCTATCGTCTAATCGATGAAAAATTAGTTTTCATGTAAGGCCCGTTTAATGTTGGTTGACGATTGTTTGGACCACTAGTTTGGTATAGGCGAGGCTGCCTGTTGGATTAGGATGCACATGATCTTCGCCAAACCAACTAGGTTGATTATGGCTAAGGCCATACCAATCCACCAAATAAACCTGTTTAGAACGATCCGCATTAAATTTAATGAGGTCATTGACCTGATTTTGCCAGTTTTTTGTTGGGACGACGGTATTAACCCAGAACACCCGTCGTTTAGGACCAATGGCTTTCAGCACATCGTCGACTTGACCTTGAGTCAACGGCGAATTTGTCCCTAAATTAATGAGGACGTTAGGCGCCAAGAGTTGCCGCTTTTTAAGATCAGCAATAACTGCCGGAGCCTGCCAGACTTGTCGACCAACCTTTGCATCCACATAAGCATGACCAAAGACCTGCTGCAAATTATCCGCATTATCTACTAACACGGAGTCACCGATCGCTGTCACAGAGGTCTGTTGAGCTGCTAACATCATCGCTGGGGTTAAACCAAACTTAGTGGCCGTTTGCTTTTGGGCAGGATTTAGTTGTTTGTCAGCTGCCGCGTCTGTTTGCCGTGATTGCTTCCGTGAAGCATTTAACGCGGCTTTTTCTTTGGCTACTTTACGATTACGCACATCAGCGCGCTTTCCGGCCGCGTCAATCTGTTTAGCTTGCGCGTTTTTGGCGCCGTTAACACGACTGGGAGCTTGCACGAAGCCGGCCAAAGTCAACAAAGTTAACACTAACATCACACCGATAGTCCCCAACTTAGCAGGCTGGTTAAGCCATTGCATCGGTTGTCGTATTTTCCGCTGCAGTTGCCGCCAATTGATCGACCAGCTTCGACCAGCTAACGGTTGTTCGATAAATCGATAAGATAATTCGGTCACGATTAAAATAAGTATTAGCTCAACTAATGAATTAAGCACTGGATGAGCCGCCACGTTCACAACGCGTCGTTCGTAAAAAACCATCACCGGAAATTGATATAGATAAATCCCATAACTCCGCTTGCCAATCCAGGTGAACACAGGGTTGGTCAACCATCGATTCCAACTAGCTCCCGGGTGAACAATCACCGCAATCATGAAGGTCGTCAGCACCGAAAACAAGGCCATGCCACCACGATAAGTGATGGCGTCGGTTCCTGAGATTAACCAATACATAAGGACCATGACCACTAGGCTAATTCCACCGATCCAATTCAACAGCCGCCGCCCGCCGACTTTAAGGTGGGGATTAAGTTGGCGTGACGGCCAAATCGTTGCCAATGCAGCCCCCAAGAATAAAGAAAAGGCCCGCGTATCTGAACCATAATAAACCCGGTTAACACTCGCATCGCCATGATACAACACAGCCATTAAAATCATTGACAAAACGGCCAATCCAGCCAATGTACTGGCGATTCTGGCGCGCTGTTTCAACCATTTAACGAGTCCCCAAATTACAAACGGCCAGATTAAGTAAAACTGTCCCTCAATGGATAATGTCCATAGATGCGTAAATGGCGATTCACCATTAAACCGATCAAAATACGATTGTCCGTGGCTAATTTCAAACCAATTATAGACATATAGCACATTTGTAATAATCGTGGCGCGCAAACCAGCCAGCAGCGGCCGCGCAAACACCGTAATATAAGCGCTAGTACTAATTAACATGGCAAATAACGCCGGTGACAGTCGTTTTAGTCGATGCCGATAAAATTGTCCAACCGAAAATGCATTTCCTTGATGGATCTGATCCAAAAAACTATCGGTCACTAAATAACCAGTCAGACCAAAAAAGATGGGTACCCCAAGGAACCCACCCGGTAAAAACGCAGGTAACAAATGATACGCAATGACACCCAGTACCGCAATGGTTCGAAAACCATCGATACCAGTGATATAGTGCCGCTGTTTTGGCACTGTTTTTACTGCCATGTGAAAACCCTCTAATTTCCTCACAAACTCATCTTACAGGTGGCGCGATTATTCAATAAAGTCAAACGTAAAGTCTAGGATACGAACCGTGTCGCCGTCCTTAGCCCCAGCTTCTCGCAAGGCATCATCAACCCCTAAGCCTCTTAATTGACGGGCAAAACGAATCATGCTTTGTTCATGTTGCGTATTCGTCATCTTAAATAAGCGTTCAAGTTTGTCACCACTGAGGACCCATGTGCCGTCTTCGACTTGGTCGACGGTGAAGGCGGGTGCTTCATCTGGATCAAATTGATATAAGACGCTATCCGTTGGTTCAGCCACTGCTGGCTTAAAGACTGGTGTTGCCGCCAACAAATTGGCAGTCGCCTTAATCAACGGTGTCAGTCCTTCGTGCGTCACTGAGGAGATGGCCAGCACCTGTGGCTTAGTTGATAAACTATCATCCGCAGCAATCGCGGCTTTGAACGCGTCAAAACGTGCTTGAGCACCCGGCAAATCCATCTTCGTAGCGACCACAATCTGCGGTCGCTCTAATAGATCAGCGTCGTACTCGCCTAACTCCTTATTGATCGCTCGAAAGGCGTCAATTGGTGACTGGCTCGTCGTTTCATCCATAAATTCATCGCCACCCATCGCGACTAGATGAAGTAAAACCCGAGTTCTTTCCACATGCCGTAAAAATTGGAATCCAAGTCCGACCCCGTCGCTTGCGCCTTCAATTAATCCCGGCAAATCAGCCATCACGAAGTCGCGACCGTCTTCTAAACGAACCATACCAATGTTGGGATCAATCGTCGTAAAATGATAGGCGGCAATTTTTGGCTTCGCATTCGTAATGACCGACATCAACGTGGATTTACCGACAGAAGGAAAACCAACCAGTCCCACGTCAGCTAACAATTGGAGTTCTAGGCCAATCCGCCGCTCTTGTCCGGGTTCACCATTTTCAGCGATTTCAGGAGCAGGATTTTTGGGGGTCGCAAATTTCATGTTGCCACGGCCACCACGCCCACCCTTGGCAATCACTAACTGTTCGCCAGGTTCCGTGAGATCACCTAATACTTCATCTGTATCTAAATCTCGAATAATGGTTCCACCAGGAACTTTAACAATTAAATCCGCTGCTGATCGACCCGTCATTCCTTTGGTCATCCCATTGCCGCCGTGTTTAGCCTTATAATGGCGGTTATACCGAAAGTCCATTAGCGTGCGCAGACCTTCGTCAACAACCATGATGACATTACCACCATGACCACCATCACCACCAAATGGTCCACCGTTGGCAACAAATTTTTCTCGACGAAAAGAAACAATTCCGTTACCGCCATTGCCACCTTTTACTTCAATTGTTGCTTGATCTACAAATGCCATTTTATTCTCCGTCTCTTGTTGTATCAATTCACGATCCCTGACCGTGCTTCATTCGTTCAATTCCGCTCTCACTATTGTACAGTGCGATTCACTGAAGGGCAAACGGAAACCGTGGGATTGGTGTGTTAAACGAAATAAAAATATCGTTAACTGTTATAAATAAAAACAGCGGGATATCAGTCAGTAAGCGCCACGCATTAAAGTCGGACTACGAATGATAAATCAACTGCCATCATTCGAGGTTCGCAAAGCGAAGTCACTCAACTGGTCTCCCACGTTTTAGCGTTTTAGGTTCGAGACTGAATTTAGATTTTGGGGTGCCCCAAATTCGATGGTGCTTAATGCTCGTTACTTATTCTGCTGACGATCAAGGTAACTTAACGACTGTTGCGCTTCGCCAGTGACCATTGCCCCAACGGCCACGTGAACCGTCTGGGCAACTGTTTCGGACAGTCCTAGTTCACGCAAATCACCGACGGAAGCATTGGCAATCTTTTTCAATGAACCATACTTTTTAAGCAACTTAGCACGTGTTTTAGGGCCAACGCCTTGAATTTCATCCAGCCGCGAACTTAATGAATTCTTGTTGTGCAACTGGCGGTGGAAAGTAATTGCAAAACGGTGGACCTCATCTTGAATTCGCTGCAATAAGTAAAAACCTTGTGACTTCGGATCCAGATTCAAATGTTCGTCTTGTTCGCCAAACATCAGATCCGCCGTTCGGTGATGATCATTTTTGACCATTCCGGCCACCGGAATGTCTAATCCCAGTTCGTTTTCCAACACATCTTTGGCCGCGTTCATCTGAATCGCGCCGCCATCCATCAAAATCAAATCCGGTAAGTCAGCATGCTCTTTTAATAGCCGTGAGTATCGCCGGCGAATGACCTCCATCGTGCTAGCCGTTTCATCCGCATGATCCACCGTCTTTAATTTGTACTTACGATATAACTTTTTATTCGGTACACCGTCTTCAAAAACGACCATCGCTGAGACTAAGTCAGCCCCCTGTTCATGAGAGTGGTCAAAGGCCTCAATCCGTTTGATTGGCGGCAGATTCATTGCATCAGCGATCTCCTGCATCGCGCCAGTCGTTTTATGCTCGTCTAACTCTAATAATCGAAATTTTTCTTCGAGAACTAAGCGCGCATTTTTGCCAGCCATTTCCATCAAATCGCGGCGCACCCCACGTTGCGGTACATTAACAGCGACATTTAGGACTTCTTCAATCGCCCGTCGACTATCCGCGTCAATTGAACTTGGCACCAGAATTTCCTTAGGCAAGATCGCATTTTTGCGATTATAGAACTGCATGATAAAGGTCTGCATTTCTTCCGGTGCCGTCGAAACAACTGGGAATAATCGCTTCTCACGTTTCATTAAGCGGGCTTGGCGAACGAAGAAGACTTGAATGGACAACCAACCCTTATCCAAATAAAAGTTGAAAATATCCCGCGGCGTCTGATCATTACTAATGATTTTTTGTTTCTCCACCGTAACGTCAATATAGTGCAATTGATCACGTAAATCAGCGGCCCGCTCGAACTCTAACTTTTCAGCTGCTTCGGTCATTTGCGTTTGCAGGTGCTTAATCACCCGCCCCGTATTGCCGTTTAAGAATGACTTAATCCGCTTAATTTGCTCATCATAAGCACTTTCCGGTACTTCTTGAAAACAAGCGCCGAGACATTGACCCATATGATAATACAAACACGGTCGTCCTTGGTACCCTGAACAACGACGCAACGGATAAACTTTCTGCAGAAAGTGCAGTGTTTCTTCAGCAGCATAAACATTCGGATAGGGACCAAAATAATAGCCACCATCTTTTTTGACATCGTTAGCAATCACCATTTTAGGATCACGTTCATGGGTGATTTTAATATACGGGTAACCAGTCCCCCGCTTCAATTTGATGTTGTAATAAGGCTGATGTTTCTGAATAAGTGTAATTTCCAGTAAAAACGCTTCTTTATCCGTTGAGGTGATAATTGTTTCAAAATCAACAATATGCGCCACTAACTGCGCTGTCTTACCTTCATGGGCACTTTTAAAATACGAACGAACCCGGTTCTTTAAATTTTTGGCCTTCCCAACATAAATAATTTTGCCGTTGATATCTTTCATCAAATAACAACCTGGCATGTCAGGTAACAAGGCTAGCTTATGTTCAATGTGTTCGGACGCCACACTTTCGCCTCCGTCTTCTGTAAAATCGTAAGTTCAGTATACCGCAAGAACATCCGTTCGAAAAAGTAAAATGGCTTATTGATAACTCAGCGTCGTACAAGCTGAGAACCACCTAGCACTAGATTAGGCTTAAATTAAACGATGATCATATGATTTCATTGTCAATTACCCGATCATGCATCCACCTGCTTGCACAAAAAAGTTCCAACGGTTAGCTTCTTTTAAGCGCACGTTGGAACTTTTTTAAAATGGTCAACTAGATTAAGTGAGCAGTGTAAAATTTGTTTTCTCAAACTTATTTAATCAGCTGCCCAGAAAGTTTCGGCTAACTGACGGTAGAAGTCACAACCAACTAAGTAATCATCCACCTCGACAAATTCGTTGACCTGATGATCCGTTGTACCGGCAGCCGGTCCGACGATAATAATCGGTAAATTCCCCACCTTAGTATATTCTGAAGCATCAATCGCGCCAGTGCCGGCCACCAAGTGACCACCGCGATGAAAATTGGTTTGGAGTAAATCGGCGGCCATTTTCGCCAGCTTAGTATCGGCCTGGCTTGGTAGTGGTGGCTCAGGATAGCTATAACTAAGCGTTAATTGAGCCCCTTGTGCATTCAACTGATCAACAATGTGAGCTAGTTGCTTCATCACAACGTCATTTGGATAGGCAGGAATCGTACGGATATTACCTGTTAGCCAAGCTTGCGCAGGCACTGAGTTAATTTGTTCGCCCCCGTGAATTTGACTCAACACGTGGGTTAATCCGCCTAGAACTGGGTCTTTTTGATCATTATGCGCCATCGTTTCACTCACCTGCTGGGCAAAAGCAATTAACGGTTCGATCGCGTTAACCCCTTGATCTGGCCGTGACGCATGCGCGCCTTTGCCAAGCGATTCAAGGCGATAATCAATCACACCCTTGTGCGTCACTTTAATGTCAAACCCACTCGGTTCACCAATCACTAATCCCGATAAGTCATCGGCAAAACCAGCTTTGGTAAGCTGGGCAGCACCATATTCGCCTGTTTCCTCGCCGACCGAAGCCAACAAACGAATTTGTCCTGGTAGTGATCTATGAGCGGCCAATAAATCCAGCATGGCGACCACTTGAGCTGCTAAACCCGCCTTCATATCGCTAGCACCACGCCCAAAAACTTTTCCATCGGCAACGGTTCCAGAAAACGGTGGATATTGCCAAGCCGCTGGATCACCTGCAGCTACAACATCCTCGTGCCCTGAAAAGCCAAGGATTGGACCATGGTTCCCTATTGTGATCACGAGATTGTCGCGGCCTGGCGCATAAGTGACCCGCTCAATTTGAGCGGGTTGATCTTTAAATAATTCAGTCAAATAATCAGCAACTTGCGCTTCATGATCATTGACCGAAGGAATTGCGATTAAATCAGTTAAAATTTTCAATGCCGCCGTTTGTTCCATAATATTATTTTCTCCTCCACGCGCCGATGTTAGGCTTCCAAAATCTTAGCCAGAAAATCTTTAGCACGCTCGGTTTGCGGGTGATCAAAGAAATCTGTTGGTGTCGCTGATTCTTGAATGTACCCATCGGCCATAAACCACACTTTATCGGCCACTGTCCGAGCAAAGCCCATTTCATGAGTGACGACCACCATTGTCATCCCTGCCTTGGCAAGATCCTGCATGACCTTTAAAACTTCGCCCACCATTTCAGGATCGAGCGCGGAAGTGGGTTCATCAAATAACATCACTTTTGGATTCATCGCCAGCGCTCTGGCAATGGCCACCCGTTGCTGCTGACCACCAGATAGACTTGCTGGAAACGCATCCGCTTTGTCATCTAGGCCAACTTGCTGTAATAATCGATGAGCATCAGCTGTCGCTGTCGTTTCGGCCACGCCTTTGACTTTCATCGGCGCTAATTTAATATTTTCCAACACGGTCTTATGAGGGAATAGATTGAAACTCTGGAACACCATCCCCATCTGTTCACGCATTTGATCCAAGTGTTTTTCATCTAGCTTGGTGAGATCGTCGCCTTCAAAGATCACAGCCCCAGAGGTGGGCTGATCTAACATGTTAAGGCATCGTAAAAAGGTACTTTTACCAGCTCCTGATGGACCGATTAAACAAATGACCTGACCGTTTTCAACGGCTTCATCAATGTCTTTTAACACTTCATTTTTACCAAACACTTTCTTCAAGTGTTGCACCGCTAATACGGGGGTCGTTTCTTGCTTGTTATTCATGAGACATTCTCCCTTCAAAGAACTTCATTACCCGGGACAAACCAAAGGTCATGATAAAGTACAAGATCATCGTAATGACTAATGGCATAACGCCCCGATACGTATCAGCCTGCACAATCCGGGACTGATAAATCAGGTCTTTGACCCCAATAATCGAAACAATCGAACTTTCTTTAATTAAAGAAACAAATTCATTGCCTAAAGCTGGCCAGATATTCTTCATCGCCTGTGGCAAAATGATGTACCGCATCGTCATTGACTGTGATAACCCTAACGAACGTGACGCTTCTGTTTGCCCAGTGGCAATGGAATTAATACCGGACCGAATCACCTCGGCCACGTAAGCTCCAGAGTTTAGGGAAACAGCGATAATCCCAGATAACAAAGCCGGAATATTCACCACCACGCCAAGGCCAAAGTAAATAAATAAAATTTGGACCATTAACGGCGTGCCCCGCACAAATTCGATATAACTAACTGAAATTGCATTGGCGAGTTTATTCTTGCTTAACCGCATTAGGGCTAACAGTGTTCCCAACAAGAAGCCTAACACAACGGAGACGGCAGAGATCATCAACGTGTAGCCGACACCAGCGACAAAGAAATCTTTATAAGCCCACATTGAGTTGGCATTTTGAGCTTTCTTCGATTTACCGGTTGCCAAATATTTTCCGGCATCCGGCAAATATTCCTTTTGAATGAGATGTTTTTGTTTAATTTCAGCGATTGATTTATTGGCTGAGTTAACCATCGACTGAGCGCCCTTGGGGAAAGCGATGGCAGAACCTTGTTCACCGTCGTCTTTAAAATGAGCATTAATAGCCACTAAACCATCCGTGTTCTTCGCATAGGCTTCAGCCGTTGGCGAATCTAACGCAATTGCATCAATCTTGTTCGTTTGCAGTGCTAACACTAAATCGGTGTCTTTATCCATGCCTTTTAACGTTGACTTAGTGGCCTGCTTTTTGACTAAGTTGTATTGAATGGACCCCGTTTGAGCGCCAATTGCTTTGCCAGCCAGCGATTTGTAGCTCTTGATTGATTTCAAATCCGCTTTCCGAATCACTAAATCTTCCCCAGATTTATAGTAAACGTTGGAAAAATCAACGCTTTTGGCCCGCTTGGGTGTCTTGCTCATCCCAGCAATCACCATATCAACTTTACCAGTCTGTAAGGCGACTAGCAGCGAGTCAAAATCCATTCGTTTGATGACTAACTTGACTCCCATGTCTTTGGCGACTTTCTTAGCGATGTCAATATCCATCCCCACCACTTTTGATTGCCCATTGACGTTTTTGGTGAATTCATAGGGGGGAAAATCTGGACTCGTCCCCACAACTAGTTCGCCTTTGGCTTTAACACTGGTTAAATACTTATCAGTTGCCGGTGTCGAGTCGGCCTTACTTGGTGCGGTGATACCCAGGGTTAATAATAAAGCCAGCACGAGTAAGCACCAATTCATGATCTTTTTCATCTATTGTTGTCCCCCATCGATTTGATAATGAAATCGAGTATAGGCTAATATGAAAAAATATGCAATATAAAATGTAAAAATAGTCTAAATATACATTTATCGCCGTATATTCAATCAAATATTCATTTTTACGGCTGTTTCTCATTTTCGTTCATTAGGCTTCACTTTGATTAAAATCAACGTAGTTTTGTTTAGCGTTAAAATCTGCTACAATAGCCGCAGCTTGATACGAGGAGGTACCGCCCTGATGGGATTACAATTTAAACGCCGTGACGACCTTGACAAATTATTCGATCAATTTGCATTGGACCCAAAAGACGTTAAGGATCCTTCCAAAACACCATTAAAACGTGAACATTTGACCGACAAAGAAAAGCCAGCCACGACAGAAAAAAAGGCAGATCAGTCAAATAATCAGTAAGATGTCCATAAAAAATGGTCAACGATGTCATGCATCGTTGACCATTTTTATGTGAGCTCATTCCCATTTTGCGTGCTGTGGATCTGGATAGCGTTGGTTTAACTCCGCCAAGTTCTGTTGAGCAACTTCTTCAAAGTCGATATTAGCCCATTCAGCAATTTGTGACAGATACCATAGTGTATCTCCCAATTCGTGGGTCAGCTTCTCCTTGTCTAACGTTCGACCCTGAAAGGTGTAACGTTGAACCAAGTCGACCACCTGGCCAGCCTCATTGGCGACCCCTAAAGTTAGATTGGTTAGCACTTGTTCGTTACCAAATAAGGTACGCTTAGCTTCATCTTGGTAATGATTAAATTCCATGTTTTTCTCCTTTAGCCATCATTTTACAAAGCTGCTTGTTGCTCGATCCACTGCCACACAGCTTCTTTCCCCTGCTTAGTTTCGGCAGAGAATTGAATAAAAGGCGCGCCTGCTTGCATGCCTAAACCCTTGCGAATTCGACTTTCTGATTGATTCCACTTGCCCTTGGCAATTTTATCAGACTTCGTTGCTACCACTAGCAGCGGAATGTCGTAGTAAGTTAGCCAATCATACATACTAATATCATCTTCAGACGGATCGTGTCTGGCATCCACCAGTAAAATCACGCCGCGTAAGGGTTTGCGGGTACTTAAATAAGTCTCAATCATCTGACCAAAGGCTTCACGAGCCTTTTTGGAAACTTTAGCAAAACCGTATCCAGGAACATCAACGAAATAAACTTGTTGTTCGACATTATAGAAGTTTAGCGTTTGTGTTTTACCCGGCTGGCTAGAAGTCCGTGCATAAGCTTTTCGATTGATTAACGTGTTAATCAATGACGATTTGCCAACGTTGGATCGCCCAGCTAAGGCAATCTCCGGTAAACCACCGTCCGGATACTGTTTTGGCGCCACCGCACTAATTGTTAAATTAACCTCATGTACCTCCACGCGTGGTACCTCCTGATTTAGTCACCATTCATCACATTAGTTTCAGTGCTTCTATCATAGCATAGCCACGTCCAAAAATCGGTCGGTTTGCTGAACTGAATTATTATAAACATGTGACGATCGAGTTGACCACATCACAAAAAACGTTCTATACCGCTTGGGCACAGAACGTTTACTAATCACAATCTTGTACTAAGAATAACTAAGATGCCTTTTCACTTTTTAAAACCATTTCTGGTTGGGCGTGATTAACCACCGTGTCTTTGGTCAAGACGACTTTCTCAACATCATCACGACTCGGTAGCTCAAACATAATGTCGCGCATCGTCGCTTCCATGATTGAACGTAACCCTCGCGCACCGGTATCACGAGCGATGGCTAATTTGGCCATTTCACGTAAAGCTGGTCGCGTGAATTCCAACTTCACGCCGTCCAGACCGATGAGCTTGGTATACTGCTTAACTAACGCATTCTTAGGTTCCGTCAAAATCCGGATCAAGTCATCTTCATCAAGCTTCTCCAGCGCTGTCAGAATTGGCAACCGCCCGATAAATTCAGGAATTAAGCCAAATTCAAGTAAATCTTCAGGGACAACATGTTGCATGATATCCTTATCCGTCATATTGGCAACTTCGCTCTTATTAGCTGAGTCTGTGCCAAAACCGATTGTTTTTTCACCCAACCGATTCTTAACAATATTCTCAATGCCATCGAACGCCCCACCAACGATAAATAAGATATTTGTCGTGTTGATCTGAATAAATTCCTGCTGTGGATGCTTACGACCGCCCTGCGGTGGCACGTTAGCAATGGTTCCTTCTAAAATCTTTAGCAGGGCCTGTTGAACCCCTTCGCCTGACACGTCACGGGTGATTGAAACATTTTCACTCTTCTTGGCGATTTTATCGATTTCGTCGATGTAAACAATCCCGTGTTCTGCACGATCAACGTCGTAGTCGGCATTTTGCAGGAGCTTCAACAAGATATTTTCAACATCTTCACCCACATAGCCGGCTTCCGTCAATGTGGTTGCATCGGCAATCGCAAACGGAACATTTAAGATCTTAGCCAAACTTTGGGCCAAGTATGTCTTACCGGAACCAGTAGGGCCGATGATACTAATGTTACTCTTTTGAAGTTCAGTGCCATCATCCTCAGCATTTAATTCATTGATCCGCTTGTAATGGTTATACACTGCCACGGACAATGTTCGTTTGGCCTCGCTTTGACCAATGACATATTGATCCAACGTTTTTACAATCTCGGCAGGTGTTGGTACGTCTAAAATTTGGCTCGCTGCATCTTCAGCGAACTCCTCATCAATGATTTCTTTACATAAATCGATACATTCATTACAAATGTAGACGCCAGGCCCGGCCACAATCTTCTTCACTTGGTCTTGTGATTTTCCACAAAATGAACAGGTTACTGGGCCGTTGGGATCTGTATTATCAAACATTAGCAGCCTCGCTCTCATAATTTCACTACTGGTGCGTATTTTCACCAATTGACTATCAACATCATAGCAGATTCTACATCAAACGGCTAACGTCCTGCTTTACTCGCAGTCCAGACGCCAAGCTGATGATACAACTAGCACTAATATGCAACAGTCCTCATTAAAAAATGAGCAACCATAATTGGTCACTCATTTTTAACACAATCACTCTTTAAAAAGCAATGACTTAGTCTTTATCGCTCTTTGATTCTGATTTTTTGCTTTCTTGCTTTGCATTGTCAGCAATCAAGTCAACAGCTTTCTTAATGGCAATGTCATGTTTCAGCATATCAGCTGTCAAGGCAGACCGGACCGCATCTTCTTCCATACCATATTGACCGGCTAGTTCCTTAACTTCAGCATCAACATCGGCATCAGTTGCGGCAAGCTTTTCAGCGTCAACGATGGCTTCCAAGACCAAGTTCGTCTTAACTCGACGTTCAGCGTCTGGTGCGAATTGTTTGTGCAAATCTTCTTCGGTCGTCCCAGTGATCTTGTAGTAAGTTTCTGGGTTAATGCCTTGTTGTGCCATTTGGGCCAGATATTGGTCCATCTGACGATGAATATCTTCATCCATCATGGCATCAGGAATTTTACCACCGATAACCTCTGCATTATCAACAGCGGCATTAATTGCAGCATCCTCAATCGCATCGTGAGCAGACTGCTTCTTTTCTTCCTTCAAACGATCTTTAGTTTTAGCCTTTAATTCATCTAAGCTGTCCACATCTTCGTCAACATCCTTGGCAAATTCATCGTCTAACTCAGGCAGTTCCTTTGTCTTAACTTCATGAATCTTGACATCAAAAATGGCATCTTTACCAGCTAAGTTTTCAGCCTGGTAATCCTTAGGGAAAGTGACCTTGACTTGAACGTCTTCATCCGCCTTATGGCCAACCAATTGGTCTTCAAAACCAGGAATAAAGGAGTTAGAACCTAGCTCGAGGCTGTAATTTTCTGCTTTACCACCATCGAAATGGTCACCATCAACAGAACCATCAAAATCGATCACAACTGTGTCACCATTTTCAGCTGGCTTGTCTTCTTTCAAGACTAGTTCAGCCTGTTGTTCACGCATTTTGTCTAATTCTTCATTGACTTGTTTAGCAGTTACAGTAGTGCTTTGCTTAGGAACCGTGACCCCTTTGTATTCACCTAATTTAATTTCCGGAGCAACTGTGACATCAGCCTTTAAGACCCAGTCTTTACCCTTCTCCATACTTTTAACGTCTATTTGAGGTTGGTCCACCGGTGTAATGCCAGCTTCTTCGACAGCCTTAGAGTAAGCGTCTGGTAAAATGATGTTCAACGCGTCATTATATAATGATTCTTCACCATACATTTGGTTGAAGATAGCGCGAGGAACTTTGCCCTTACGGAAACCAGGAACGTTTAATTGTTGACGAGTTTTAGCGAAGGCTTGATCCAATCCCTTTTGGATTTGGTCATTAGCGATTGAGAACGTCAATTCGCCTTGGTTGCCTTCTTTTTTAGCAAATTCTGCTTTAGCGACCATGTAAAAATTCCTCCAATTGAAGTCATATATTCACGACTTCTGTTAAATTGCATACGCTTAATAGTGTAACTTACAGGCGCTTGCTTGTAAACCAATGCACCGATAAATCGGCGTATCTTTCGTTTTTTTGAAACAAAAAAAGCCCAGCAAACGCTGAGCTTTTTGTTTGTTTCAAAATTAAACGAGCTAAAATTAGTCGTCAATTTCAGAAACAACACCGGCACCAACAGTGTGTCCACCTTCACGAACAGTGAACTTAGTACCTTTTTCAATGGCAGCTGGTTCGATCAGTTCAACAGTGAACGTCACGTTATCACCAGGCATAACCATTTCAACACCATCAGGCAATTCGATAACACCAGTGATATCAGTGGTGTGGAAGTAGAATTGAGGACGGTAGTTTGAGAAGAATGGCGTGTGACGGCCACCTTCATCTTTTGTCAGGATGTAGACTTCACCCTTGAACTTCTTGTGCGTCTGGATTGAACCAGGTGCAGCAAGCACTTGTCCACGGACAACTTGTTCACGGTCGATCCCACGAAGTAAAGCACCAACGTTATCGCCGGCTTCACCTAAGTCAAGGGTCTTACGGAACATTTCAAGACCAGTAACTGTGGTCTTCAAAACATCGTCACGTAAACCAACGATTTCAACTTCATCGCCGACTTTGATTGTCCCACGGTCGATACGACCAGAAGCAACAGTCCCACGACCAGTGATCGTGAAGACATCTTCAACGGGCATCAAGAAAGGCTTGTCCATGTCACGATCTGGAGTTGGGATGTATTCATCGACAACGTCCATCAAGTGTAAGATAACCTTTTCTTGTTCTGGGTCGCCTTCCAAAGCCTTCAAAGCTGATCCACGGATAACAGGAACATCGTCACCAGGGAAATCGTATTCGGAAAGTAATTCACGAACTTCCATTTCAACCAAGTCAACCAGTTCGTCGTCGTCAACTAAATCAGTCTTGTTTAAGAAGACAACAATGTAGTTAACACCAACTTGGCGAGCCAACAAGATGTGTTCACGCGTTTGTGGCATTGGGCCGTCAGTAGCGGCAACAACCAAAATCGCACCATCCATTTGAGCGGCACCAGTGATCATGTTCTTAACGTAGTCCGCGTGTCCTGGCGCATCAATATGTGCGTAGTGACGCTTTTCCGTTTCGTATTCAACGTGCGCCGTGTTGATTGTAATCCCACGTTCACGTTCTTCAGGGGCAGCATCGATGGAAGCATAATCTTGTTCCTTAGCCAAACCCTTTTCTGCCAAAACCTTAGTAATAGCAGCAGTTAAAGTTGTCTTCCCATGGTCAACGTGGCCAATAGTACCAATGTTAACATGGGGCTTAGTTCTTTCATAATGTTCTTTAGCCAAAATGAAAACCTCCAGTGTGTGATAGAAGAATGTCAGGTCCGCCCTGACGAATCTTTATAAAATAGTATACTACATCCTCGGTTGAGAACAAAGTGAAAACACTGACTTTTCACCGTTTCAGCCCAAGAATCCTTAAACATTATATATACTGCCTCATTGTTTGTAAATACAAAGTCTTGAAAATTTTTCAAGTGATCGATCTAAACCAAAATAAGCAATTAATGTTCATCATCATTAGCCGTCAACTGATCGACTAATGTAGCTAGGCGTTTTTGCCACCGTTGCACGTCCGAATTGACCGCCAACTGATCCCCTCGAAAAGTGGCAATTAGTGCATGCACCCACGCCTCCTGATCACTGACAACTCGATCAATAAATGGATAAGTAAGCGTTAATTGTAAGCGAAGTTCTTGACTCAGCAGTGTTTCGGCAACGGGATCTTGCTCTGATAATTGTTGCCGCAACACGGCTTGTGTCTGCTGATAGACCGGTTCATCTTGCAGTGGCGTCAATTGAGCAGGAATGACTTCATACTGCTGTTCGTCTAACCAACGAAACTTCACGGCAGTGGGTTCTTTAACCCGCTGTAAGACTTCTAAAATGCTTGCCACAAAGAGTGGATGCAGATACGGATCGAGTAAGAGAAATTTTGCCCCAGTTTCAAACTCTTGCAACGGTAATTTTAAAGCCGCTTGGAATCGAGCTTGTTGCTGCGCTGGAGACAGATCACTCATATGATAAAACTGTTTGCTGATTGTTTTGATCGTTGCAGCGGTGGCTTGGCGAGCTTCCGCCTCTGCGCCTGCAATCATATCGGCACCAGTTTGCTGAAGCGTTGCATCGTTAATACCGGCCACAATTTCATGAGCCAAGACAAATTCATGAACCCGCAAGAGTAACGTTAGCAGGAACCGAATGTCTGTCGCATTGGTTAAATAACTATTTAAAAAATCATCCGCATACGCGCGGGCACGTGAATATTCCTTGTGCATGTATAACGCTTCAACCAACAAGTGATTAAGATTGCTTGTTTGAACTTCAGGGTATAAATCTTCTAGCAAAGAAGCCGCCTGCGCGTAATCTTCACCATGAAAGGCACTTTGGGCCTTGGTGAGAACTTCGCGTTGGCGACTTGTCAATGCGTCTTCCGACATAATTAATTAAACTCCTATTCAGTCGTTTGCTTATCTGAACGCTTGCCTCGTGGTCGGTGAGCATGTTGATTGACTTCCATGATCACTGGCAAGATAACTGGGTGTCGCTTTGTTTGGTCAAACAGGTAGCGTCCCAATTGCTCACGAACATCTTGCTTCAAATGTCCCCAATCAAATTCTTTGTTATCTAGGTTATTCTGAACTGCCTTGGTGACAAGCTCACTGGCTTCATGCATTAGATCCCGGCTCGCTTTCACATAGACAAAACCACGTGAGGTGATCTTAGGCTGCGCAATAATCTTCTTCTTTTTGCGATCAATCGTCACCACCGCAATAAAAATACCTTCTTCCGACAAAATCTTCCGATCTCGTAACACGATATTACCAATATCACCGACGCCAATGCCATCAATCATCGTATTGCCGACTTCAATACTTTCAGCAAGGTGCATTGGCACATCCCCATTGTAAATTAATGAGTCACCCCGCTGGGTAATAAAAATGTGATCTGCTGGAATCCCTGTTTCTTCCGCTAATTGAGCGTGCCGATTCAAGACCCGATATTCGCCTTGAATTGGAATAAAGTACTCCGGATGCATGAAGTTCAACATCAATTGCAAATCACTGGGAGCACCATGACCTGAGGACCGCAAACTATCGGCGATGGCCTCCACATGGGCACCTGTCCGAAAGATCAAATCTCGCGTCTTAGCCACATTAGTTTCCATAGCATGCGATGGCGTTGTGGTGATAAGCACTAAGTCACCTTCGCCAATCCGCACATAGCGGTCCTCACCGGTTGCCATTCTTTGCAACGCTTTAATGGGTTCACCCATCCGCCCAGTAGCCAAGATTACTGTCTCTTCTGGAGATAGTTGTTTCATTTCCTTAGGTGTCACGAGCAAATCTTCAACTGGTAATTCAAGCTTGTTCAACCGCATCGCAGTGCGCACAATTTTTTCCAGATCATGACCCATTAAAACAACTCGGCGATCTGTAGCAGCGGCGGCATCGAAAATCTGTTGAATTCGTAGAATATTGGAGGCAACACTGGCAACAATAATCCGGCCTTCATGCCCGGCAAACTGATCTTGAACAAAGTCACCAATTTGCTTCTCAGTTGCTGGTGAACCATACTGCTCAGCCCCGGCCGAATCACTCAATAATGCGACCACGCCGGCCTTACCGATCTCCCCTAAACGGGCTAAATCAGTCTGATAAAAAGGTGCTGCCGTTTGATCGAACTTAAAGTCCCCAGTGTAAACAACCTGTCCAAGGGGCGTTTTCACTGCAATCCCCAAAGATTCAGGAATGGTATGGGTCGTCTTGAAGAACGAAACCGTTTCAACGCCAAAATCAATCTCTGTATCGGCATCCACGACATGAAAATCGTTGAATTTTTTGGCCTTAGGATCGCTTTCAACATTGATCTTAGCCAATTCAATCGTCAGCTTTGAACCAAATACAGGTACATCAAATTCACTGACAAAATATGGCAATGCACCGATTGCATCCGCATGACCGTGGGTTAAGAACACCCCAACGATTTGATCAGCATGTTCCCGCAAATAGTCCCAGTCAGGAATCACGACATCAATGCCCAACAATTCGTTTTCTGGGTACTTTAGCCCACAATCTAAAATAAAGATGTCCTCATTAACCTCAAGGGCATACATGTTTTTTCCGTTTTCACGAACCCCGCCAAACGGAATTATTCGAATCTGATCACTCAAATTAGTCACCTCAAAAATAATTAAATTAATAAATAGACGAACAGGTCAGTCAATTTTCTTATCGGTCCGTCAATAGTGAGCAGCATGGCTCAGTACGCGGGCAGCTTAACGTCGCAAGCTGGTTGACGCTATTAAAGGAGCAGCAACTCCACAAAATGATCGTACTTCTTTGTTCGGGAAATTTTCTACAGCCAGCTTAGCATAAACGCGGGCAAAAACCAACGTGGGTGACTCAAAAGACCGCGTTAGCCTTAGCCACTTAGGGTTTTGAATGACCTCTGAGGGTCGATTAAACAGAGCTTCCGGTCATCTTGCTGTTTAAGCTGGGCAGCTTTTTAATTTCGGACTCAAAGCTTAGCCATAAGCGCAAAAAAACGCCATCCAGAAATTCTGGATGGCGTTTCTCACACACTTCGGTAACGAGACGATTACCGACGAAGACCCAATTTTTGGATTAACGTCCGATAACGTTCAACATCCGTGTTACGCAGGTAGCGCAGCAAGTTACGACGGTGACCAATCTTCTTCAACAAACCACGTTGTGAATGGTAGTCATGAGTATGCACTTGTAAGTGCGCGTTCAATTGGTTGATGTCTGCCGTTAAAACTGCGATTTGAACCTCAGCAGAACCCGTGTCGCCTTCGTGACGTGCGTATTCTGAAATAATTTGGTTCTTTTCTGCTTGTGTAATTGCCATGGATAAAATCCACCTTTCTTATTTGTCACCACAGACCGAGTACCCGCCAAGTGGTGGCGAAATACCAAGTAAGGGTCGTGCTAAGCACTTCAATTATTTTACTGGTCTGACCACTGAAACGCAAGCCCTCTGCTGAAAGTCATCAATAAAAAGAAAAAACCATCCCCGAATGGCGATGGCCTTAAAATTTACTTAGCTAAACGAGCGGATAAACGTGACTTGTCACGAGAAGCCTTGTTCTTTTTGATCAAACCCTTTGAGAAGGCACGGTCAATTGCTGCGCTAGCAGCACGGTACAAGTCTTCTACGTTGTCGGCACCTGCAGTAACGGCCTTTTCGAAGCGCCGAATTGCAGTCCGTTCTTCGCTCAATTGAGCAGAGCGACGTGCGTTTGCGATTTCGTTCGTCTTGACACGTGCAATGGCTGATTTAGTAACTGGCATTAAATTCACCTCCATGGCGTTTGATTCAAATCAAACAAATTTCAACAGACACCATTATACAAGACCAATACCATCAATGCAATAAGCAAATGAATCAGCCTTCAAGCCGCCTGGTTCGTAAAAGCTAACATGAAAAGGTTGAACAAGAGTTCTGGGTCTTGGCTTGTCTGTTTCAATTGTGTCTCGACATTGATCAAGCCTAGAAAAGCTCGGCTCAGATCACGTTGTGAAAAACGCCGATTACTTTGTAAAGCTAATTTAACCCGGTATGGATGAACCTTTAGGGTCGATGAAATCGCCCCCTGGCTTAAACCACGACCACTTAGAACTTTTGCTTGAAGTAATAAACGAAATTGACTAACTAAGACGGCATTTATTCGTAGTGGTTCTTCACCATTCAACAGCAACTCGTGATATTGACTCACGGCCTGACCAACTTGACGATTCAGCACGGCTGTCACCAATTCAAAAACGTTGTCTGCCAACGATTGTGGCACCAATCCCAGCACCGCATCAGTCGTGATTTCATGGTCAGCAACCCCATACAACTCTAATTTTGTCAGGTTAGCCATCATCAAAGACAAATCCGCATTCGTTCGTTGAACTAGCAGATCTAATGCTTGGGCAGCAAACGTAAACCCATCACGACGCGCTGTCTCCGTAACCAGTTGACGCCCCTGCGCTTCAGATAATGGCGCAACAGAGACATTAACCGCTTGCTTTTTTAGTTGTTTAACAAGCTTTTTACGACCATCTAATTTTTCATAAGGGGCCAATATGACAAAAACAGTCGTTGGCTCAGGATGATTAATATAATTGAGCAACGCATCCAAATCATGGTCGACTTTAGCCTTATGTGGATCACCAGTCAAAAACAGTGGTTTATTGATCATGACCAGCCGATGATCACCAAAAAAAGGTAATGACATCGCATCATCTAAGGCAACGGCAACCGGTGTTTGATCCATATCGTAACGACCAACATTCATTTGCGCCTGCTCGTCGGGAATCAATCGTAGAAAAGCACTCTGAATTTGATTTAATAAATAGGCCTCGGTACCAGTAATTAAATAAAGTGGTTCAACTTGACCAGCATTAAGTTGTTGAAGTAACTCCCGCACGTTCATGCCTATCTCCTCAATTAAAAATTAAGTCAAAAATATTATGTCGTTTGTTTAGGGGATCCTGCACTCGGCTCACGCAACGGCAACATGGTCTGCCAGTGACTTGCGCCCCAAAATTGATAGTTATAACTAATCTCCCCGACGTCAGCCGTATTTACACCAGTAATCCGCTCCTTGCGCAACGTAGCCAACGTACTCGCCTTGGGATGACCATAACGATTATTCAATCCGGCTGAAATAATCGCCAGTTTGGGACGCACGCGATGAATAAACTCGGGATCGCTGGCGGTATCGCTGCCATGATGTCCTAACTTTAACACATCTACCTGAATGTCAGGAAATTGGTGCAAAATACTCAACTCGCCGTGCCGATCCAAATCGCCCATAAATAAAAATCGTTGCTGATTTCGTGTCGCACCAAGCACAACAGAATCCTCGTTACCCCCAGGTCCAGGATTAAATGGATGATAAATTGTAAATGGAAATGCTGTAAGTTGCGACCGCGTGGTCAATTCGACCACTTGGGTCTGTTTTAAATAAGGTGCAACTTTACGTTGAAAGCCCCTCGAAGTGGTCATTCCAGCCGGAATCGTTAATCGACGAACTGGCATTAATTGAAGTAAACGGCCAACATCACCGATATGATCCGCATCTTGGTGACTACAGTTTACTTCGTCAATCTTTGAAATACCACGACTATGTAAATAATTAACAGTAACTTGTTCAACGTTAGTCAGTGTTGTCTTACGCTTGGCCCACGCTGGTTTCAAAAAACCGACTCGACCACCTGTATCGATTAATGAAACATGTCGATTAAAAGGCGAGCGCAATAAAATGCTATCTCCTTGGCCAATGTCTAAAAAAGACACCTCGCCATCAAACGGGCAATGCAGGATTAGAAATGCAGTTGCGTATAAAACAACCAATTTAATTGCTAACCGCCGGCGACGCGATTTAGTTTGCGCATCCACTAATAATAAACTAACAAGTAGACAAGCCCAAAGCCAGCCAGTTGGTAAACGGCCAAAAATAATCATCCCCGGCAACTCACCTAGGTAATTAATCAACTGGCTAAAATTGATTAACAACCAGTCACATCCCTGTCCAAACCAAGGTGCAACTGGACTTAAAATCGTTCCTAAAATCACCATTGGAAAAATCGTCCAGCCAAAAATGGGCACTAACAGTAAGTTAACCGGCGTACTTAGTAAATGAACTTGAAATAGTTGATGCAATAATAACGGTAAACACGTCAAATTAAGTAATACGGTCTGCCGAATTGGATGATTATGTTGGACATAAAGTAACGTAAACGCCATCAAATAACTAAGTTGGCCACCGAGTGTTTGAAGTACAAACGGCTGAATAACTAGACCACCAATTAATGACACTGACCAAGTATCTAAACGAGTTAAGTTTGCCTTGGGAAACCAGTGTTGAACGAATGGCAATAATAGCGTCAGCTCACCAATCAGAATTGCGCGAACCAATGTACTAGCGCCACCGGCAATAATCCCATAGACCGGCAAACCAGCGGCCAGTAAAAGTTGGCTTTTTTCACGGGTCAACCCACTCAGTGTGAAAATTAATCGAACTAATCCTAATAGGTAGACAACATGCATGCCCGAGATACTAAATAAGTGCACCAATCCTAACTGTTTAATCCCCCGTTGGTGGTCATAAAAATTAGTCGCGGTTTCGCCGATCAAGAGATCACTGGCATATTCACTTAATGTTGGTGGCAACTGTCTCAGTGCTAGTCGAAATCGCTGACGCATCTCGTGGGGCCAACTCATTACTTTTTCCCACCAAGATAGTTGAATTGTCGCGACCTGCCAACGCTGACCACGCAGTTGATTATCAATGCCCCGAGCGGCCAGTAGCGGACGTTGGTCAAATTGATTACGGTTGCGAGGACCTTGTGTGATTATATTCACCCCGTCAATTTGCCACGACATCGGCGCCCGTAATTGCTGCAAAAATCGTGCCTGAGCAGACGACTCAATCTGACAAAAAGCACGAATGGTCTGCCCATCTGTCGCCCGACCGACCACCGTTAACCCATCACCATCCACGCGAACTTGATCCGGCTGAACGATTAGCAAAATCGTTCGTGAGCGTTCACTAGACCAATGGCGTTGCTGACGTTGCTCATGAATCCAGCCGAACCACAGCCCGCTTAGCAAAAGAATAATTAAACATTGACTCAAGTACCGACCCGGTTGCCCTAAAAAGCCGCAACGAATGATCAATAGGCAGAGGCCTAATCCGCACCACCAGCTCTGCGCCAAAATCACACCGCTCATTAAGGCAATCAATAGCGCCACGAATATAAGTGGTAATGTCCTCGTCACTGCTGTTGGTCGGGGGTCGCCGCTGAATTTAAGAAATCGGACAAGTGAAACTCAGCTAGCCCGTCCGCTGGAATTTCAATCTGGGTGACGGTGACATTTTTAAGTTCAACTAGATGCATGGCATAAGGATCATTATGATAATTCCGCAAAAAATGAATCGCGGTCACACCAGCCTGTAACAACATTTTCGTGCACTGTAAGCAGGGAAAATCTGTGACGTAGATTTCGGCACCTGCTGTGGCGATGCCAAACTTGGCACACTGCAAAACAGCATTCATTTCCGCATGAATTGTCCGCAAGCAATGTCCATCCACTAAATAATCTCCGACATCAGTACAATGATCGTCACCAGAGACTGATCCATTGTATCCACCAGCAATCACCCGTTTGTCACGGACCAAGACGGCGCCAACGGACAGCCGTTGACAAGTGCTGCGACTAGCTAAAAGGACCGCCTGCATCATAAAATATTGATCCCATGGAACTCGTTTGGTTGTCATCTGATTTACCTCCACTAATTTATGCTATTTAGCCTAATCTATCCTTCGAACTACGACAAGCGTAAATGTGGTTTTAAATTCTGCAAAGTCTTATCACCAAAACCCGGAACCTGTTTTAATTCATCTAGTGTTTTAAAACCACCATGCGCCGTTCGATAATCGATGATTTTTTCGGCTTTCTTATCACCGACACCAGTGAGGCTGGTGAGTTGTTGTTTGGTCGCACTGTTCAGAGGAATGGTGTCTCCGCCCTCACCTGCTTGTTCACTACCTTCTTGACCTGACTCGATAGTACTAGCAGTAACATTATCTGTGCTAGCCTGACCATTAACGGGTAACTTCAGTTCAGCCGGGATCTGCTCACCTTGTGCCGGCACATAAATAACCATTTGATCGCGTAGTTGTAAGGCTTGATTTAATTCACGACTTTCCGCATCATGTCTTAAACCCCCAGCCCGATTAATCGCGTTAACAACGTGTAGTTTGCGCGAGAACTGATAGACGCCAGGATGATTAACTGCGCCTTTAACTTCCACCGTCATCGACTTCGAGGCATTAGTACTAGTCTTGGTATTTAATGAGCTACTGGTCGTCATTGACGACGACACGGCTGTTTCCAGTGGCGAGGACGTGGCCCCTTTCCTAGACATCGACAAACTCTCGCTTTCACGTTGCCCACTATTAGCCATCGTTCTAGTAACGACTAAAGTGCCGACAATACTAACCATCAACAACACTGCTAGACCACTCAGTAACCACTTGCGATGTTCACGCCATGCTTCGCGTAATGCTCCGCTCCAATCCATTGGTTTATTTCCCCCTTCCTAAAGCTGTTAGTTATACATACGCAAAGGACGGTCAAAAATTCCTCATTGAACCATTTTTATTGATTAACCGACAAAAAAGAAGCCGCCTCCATAAAATTGGGTAGCTTCCTGAACATTGGCTTGATTAATGATGCGTTTGTAAATACTGAACGGCCTGCTTAAAGGAACTCACCGGAACTACTTTCATCTTTGGTGCGTACTTTTTAGCCGTCTTCTTCGCTAATTGATAATTCGTCATATGGTCCGGTTCATATTTTAAAAGTTCCTTAGTTGGTTTGACATACGGTGCAAAAAAGATCTTGGCACCAGCTTTATTAGCCGCCACGATTTTCTTATCGATGCCACCGATTTCGCCAACTGAACCATCTGGACCAATCGTACCGGTTCCAGCAATCTTTTGACCATGACGTAAATTCTCATTGGTCAGCTGTTGATAAATTTGTAGGCTGAACATCAGCCCACCAGATGGACCTCCAATTTCTCCTGGATTGACCATAACTGGGATTTTGGTCGTAACTTTGACATTATCCGTCAAGGTGATGCCAATCCCTGAACGACCATCTGGCAGACGTATGAGCGCCCCCTTAGCGGTTTTTGTTTTACCATTATGTTCATAGGTCACGTTAACTCGGTCAGTGAGCTTCCGCTTGGCCAAAGCCTTCTGATAGCCAGCCGCTGAATTATAGTGAACACCATCAATTTTGGTAATTGTATCGCCGACTTTAATTTCCCCGTTAAAGTGAGAATTCTTGGTGACATTTAAAACGTAGATGCCCAAATATTTCTTCGTATATTGTGCATGAGCTGTTTGATAAGCGGTCGCAATCGCCTCGTTAATGGCACTCTGCATATAAAATTGCTGAACCTTATTATACGTTGCGCCACTCTGCCCGCCAGTTACGTCAGCAGCTGAATCAACGCTTGCATGGGGGTCAAAGTGAGACCATGCCCAACTCAAAGGTGTTGCCCGTTGTAGATAAACCGAGGTAATCATAAAATCACCTTTTTGACGATCGGGGCGTGTTGGCATCGTAACAAAATTACGTAAATTATCTGCAGTCCCGGGCGTTTCAATATAACTATTTAATGGCGCAAAGCGTAACAGGAGCAAAATGATTAGCCCAGCTAATCCGCCTAGCCACCAACCCCAACGTCTCTTCTTCATTCTTATTCCTCATCGGCAGGCGATTTATACCGCCATGGCTGTCTTTCATCAATGAATTCGTTATTGTGCCATACCAAGCTTGATCCGTAACTGTTGCCAGACCACAGGTGGAACAAAGCGAGAGACATCCCCATCAAAATGAACAATTTCCTTCAAAATGCTGGAAGAAATTTGTGCGTTTTCTGGTTTTGCTAATAGAAAGACTGATTCAATATCAGTCGCCATCATGTGATTCATATTAGCAATATCACGTTCAAAATTGAAATCCTGTTCGTTGCGTAATCCGCGAACAATAAAGTGCGCGTCATGCTGGTGTAAAAAGTCGATCGTTAATCCAGCAATTGCCATGACCGAAACATTACTCAAATCCGCTACGGCAGTGGAAATCATCGCTTCTTTTTCTGATTGTGAAAATAACGGTTTTTTACCAGTATTCGTCGCCACCGCAACGATCATGCGATCGAACATCTGACTGGCACGTTGAATAATATCTAGATGACCATTCGTTAATGGATCAAAACTTCCCGGAAAAACTGCGATTCGTTCAGTCATTATGCTTCTTCCTCCGTGGCTTTAACATATCGGTAAACCATGACGTCGGTAATGCCATAATCTTTGTGGTGAGTTTGGGTAAATCCACCAAATTGATCGGGCAAATCGGCTTGTTGGTCTGTTTCAGCAACCACGATAGCCCCGTCAGTCAATAGCTCTAGCTGCGCCATCCGGTTTAATTCGGCCACAATTTTTTGTTTCGCATAGGGCGGATCTAGCAAGACCAAATCAAAGGGATCCTGCAAAGCTGCCAACTTAGGTAAAATGGCCTCCGCATCCGCCTTAATAATTTGAAACCGATCTGGCGCTTTAGTCATCGCTACATTCGCTCTGATCGTCTTAATCGCTTGGTATTGGTGATCGACCAGCACAGCCTCACTCATTCCGCGAGACACCGCTTCAATCCCCAATCCGCCAGATCCAGCAAAAAGATCTAATCCTCGTCCACCATTAAAATATGGTCCGATCATACTGAACATTGCTTCTTTAACTTTGTCAGTTGTTGGTCGAGTCAAAGTACCTGGAACGGCATTTAGGGGCCGACCACCAAATTCTCCAGCAACTACGCGCATTGCTAAACCTCCCCGTTGTCAGTCGTGGCTAATGCGTCTGCACCACCATCGCCTTTTGTATGGGTGACAAAATTGGCATTCACACCTTGCCCCACAAATGGATCCACCGCCGGCCGTTCACTGACAACCACTCGTTTAACAAAGTTTAATTTATTTAAGGCCTGTCGCTGACTTTCGATTTGCGCCTGATCCATGTAAATCACAACGTAGTGCATCTTCTTGGAAACGTAGTCAATATCGCCAAATCGTTTCAGTTGCCGAACTTGACGTAAATTTCGAATAAAGACAAATACTGCTTGTCGTGCCACTGGTTGTAGCGGTTGGGGATCATGACCAACAAAAGCCAACGCCAAATCATCACGGATTTGACTTGCAGACTTGGCAACTGCATTACTACTGGTGTGCGCAGATGTTTCGTTTCGCGTTGTCGACAAAGTTGCCTGACTTAAAGCAACCGACTCCGAGCCTGTGGTGGTTGGCGCTGTAACCTGGCTTTTTGCGGCACCCTGCGTGGTCTTTTTGGCACCTTCAACCGGCTTTCGATGATTCGATCGCCGTCGCCGCGGTTTCTTTGCATGATCAGTTGTTGGGGCCTTCTTTACGTTTACATCTGCAGCGCCTTGTTTTGCATCAGTAGTGGCGGTCGACTGTTGACCTTGGGGCCGTCTCCGTCGCCGCCGCGGTCGTCGCTTAGGCCGTTCTTGATCGCTGCTATGATTATCTTTAGCCGATTCATGCGTCTGACGATTATTTGGTTGACGCGTATTTGTATGTGAATCTGTTTCACTCATCGCTAATCCCTCCTTCGACAATTAATTAGTGGTTGATTTAACGGTTAGCGCGGCTTGTCGCTCACGCTTTGCCCGTGCTGAAATATTCATTAAAATACCCATACAGCTGGCCAAGACTAACATCGATGAGCCACCGTAGCTAACGAATGGTAAGGTCACTCCAGTAATGGGCAATGCGCCAACAACGCCACCCACATTAAAAAGTGACTGGACGGTTAATAAGGCCGCGATCCCATAACAGACTAAGCTTTCATACATAGTTGTGGCCCGATTACCCAATCGGACCGCTCGAAAGGCGAGCATTCCTAGGAGAAACAGGATAGCAAGGACCGTCACAACACCTAATTCTTCACTGGTAACCGCCAGAATGAAATCCGTGTTTGGTTCAGGTAAGTAGCCCATTTTTTGAATGCTGTTGCCCAGCCCGACACCGAATAAGCCGCCGTTGCTAATCGCGTAATAAGAGTTAACCAATTGCCGTCCCACGGTCTTCACTGTCCCAAATGGATCAACAAAGGCCACGAATCGTTGTAGCTGGTACGAGCGAGCTAAGAACGAATGGGTGACATCGATATGTGATAAAGCAACTAACATACCGACATATAATAAGAATAAGCCCCCCACAATCGTCATTGGTAAACCGCGACGATTACCACTTGCTAGAATCATGATCAAAACGATAAATCCATCAATTACAAAACCACCAGTATCTGGTTGAATGAAAATAAACAACATCAAGACCGATAACATTAACAGCGGTTGCCACATTGTCGTCCAAAACCGTTCGGCTAACGCTCGCTGATGTGAATCCATGTAATGGGCCAAGAATAACACAATAAACAATTTCAAAAACTCTTCCGGTTGAATATTGACCGGTCCCAAGTTAATCCAGCCCTTGGCCCCATTTACTCGTGAACCAACAATTAAAACAGCGACCACGAGGAAAAAAATGCCAAAGGTCATATATTCTACAACGCGACCAGAGCGGAGCACCGATAATTTTAGATAATAGAAACCGAATGCTAGCACTAAGCCAACAATGACATAAACCGTTTGTTTAATTAAATAAGCACCCGCGGTTGTTCCGGTACTTAAGGCCACATTGGCACTAGAAGAGTAGACCATAACGATGCCAAAAAGACTGAGGATCAGATAAGGAATCAAGATATAATAATCAACGAGCTTTAACTTTTTCACGTGCCAGTCCCTCACAAAAAATTCTTTCCACATTATAGCATAACGTTAACTCGTTCCTTGGTTTCGCTTCCATGCTCACGATTTTTTACGCTTAACTTATCATTAGTAACCACAACTTGTCTCTGGTCAAACAATGTGTTGAGTGACAAAACAACCCCACTTTGACGACTGTAATTCGTCAAAAAGTGGGGTTGTTTTTGTGAAAAATTTAATGAAACAAATTAGTCGCGAGCAGCTGCCTTACGACGTTTTGCCGCTTTTTCACGCGCGTTGGTTTCCAAAATCTGTTTACGCAAACGCACGTGCTCAGGTGTGATCTCACAATATTCATCTTCGTTTAAGAATTCCAAAGATTCTTCAAGTGTCAGATGCGTTGGTGTCTTAATCGTCGCAGTCATGTCCTTGTTAGAAGAACGCACGTTAGTCATGTTCTTCCCCTTCGTAACATTGACTGAAATGTCGTTTTCACGACTATTTTGACCGACAATCATGCCTTCATAGACAGTTGTACCCGGATCAATGAACAATTGTCCCCGATCCTCAACACCCATCATCGCATACGTCGTTGCCTTACCCTGGTTAATTGAGACTAAAGTCCCATTACGACGACCCGGGTTCCAGTTCTTAATGACTGGCATGTACTTCTCAAACGTATGGTTCATAATTCCGTAGCCACGCGTCATGGATAAGAATTCCGTGGAGTAACCGATTAACCCACGAGATGGAGCCAAGAATTCCAACCGGGTTTGCCCGTTACCGGTATTTTCCATGTTCTTCATTTCACCCTTACGTTGTGACAAGGTGTCAATGATCGAACCGGCATATTCTTCTGGTGTGTCGATTTGAACGGCTTCAAATGGTTCTTCCATTGTCCCATCGATTTCGCGATAGATAACTTCTGGACGGGAAGCCTGTAATTCGTAACCTTCACGCCGTAATGTTTCAATCAAAATAGACAAGTGGAGTTCACCACGACCAGAAACCATCCATGCATCTGGTTCGTCAGTGTCTTCAACTCGCAAAGACACATCGGTATGCAATTCTTGCTTCAAACGCGTCTCTAATTGACGCGTGGTCACAAATTTACCCTCTTGACCAGCTAACGGTGAGTCGTTAGTCCGGAATAACATCTGCAAAGTTGGTTCATCAATCCGTAAAACAGGCAGTGCTTCTTGATGATCTTGCGGCGTTACGGTTTCACCAACATTGATTTCTTCCATCCCAGAGACAGCGATCAGGTCACCGGCCTTAGCTTCGTTGACTTCGACTCGTTGCAAGCCTAAGAAACCGTATAGCTTGGTTACCCGGAAATTTTGTGTCGTACCATCCAGCTTCATAACTGTAACGCTATCACCGACTTTGATCTTACCACGGAAAATCCTACCGATCCCAATCCGACCCACGAAGTCATTGTAATCAAGCAAAGCCACTTGGAATTGTAATGGTTCATCTTCATTATCAATTGGAGCTGGAATCGTCTTTAAAATGGTATCAAAGATTGGCTTCATGGTGTGGTCCTGAGTGCTTAGATCAGAATCATAAGATGAAGTTCCATTCATAGCTGAAGCGTAAACAACTGGGAATTCAAGTTGGTCTTCATCCGCTCCTAATTCAATGAACAGATCTAGCACTTCATCAACAACCTCTTCAGGGCGAGCCCCTTCACGGTCAACTTTATTAATGACTACGATTGGCGTCAAATGCTGTTCTAAGGCCTTTTTAAGCACAAAACGAGTTTGTGGCATCGTCCCTTCATAGGCGTCAACGACCAACAAAACCCCGTCAACCATTTTCATAACCCGTTCGACTTCACCACCGAAGTCCGCGTGTCCAGGGGTATCCAAAATATTAATCTGCTTGTCGCCATATTTAACAGCAGTGTTCTTCGATAGGATCGTAATCCCACGTTCCTGTTCAATTGCATTTGTATCCATCGCCCGATCAGCAATTTCAGTGTGACCATCAAGCGTGTCAGATTGCTTTAGCATTTCATTAACCAACGTCGTCTTACCATGGTCAACGTGGGCAATGATGGCGATATTACGGATATCATCTCTAGTTTTCAAAGTGTAACTTCCCTTCGTTTCAAAATCAACATTCATGTGGTAACTTTGGCGGCATTATTAGGCGTAAAAAAACTGTGACCATTCATGTCACAGTCCGACACTTATGCCTGCATGGCAACAATATCCCGTTGCGCTTGCTTCGTAGCTACTATTACAACGCCATATGATAGCACAGACGGCGTTTGACCGTCAACTGTCGTCACGACTAGTCCCAACTCTTCAGCCAAGATTTTCCCAGTTGCGAAATCCCATGGTCGTAGATAAGAAATGTAACACACCTGCTGTCCACGCAGCACTTTAGTAAAGGCAATCCCCGCACTACCAATAATACGCATACCTAAACTGGCCGCCCCAATGGCTTGCATGTGATCTACGTCATGGCGAACAAGTGGCCCAGATAGACTGGCTAGCCCCTCACTGAGTGGTAAATTTTCCGGTGGCGTCATCAATTGATCATTCAACCAAACGCCGATCCCTTTCGCCCCATGGAAAAGGCGGTCACCCATGACGTCATATAACCAGGCCGCCTGGCCAACACCATCAATGTATAATGACATCATAATGGCAAAATCGTCGCGCTGCTTAATGAAATTCATGGTGCCATCCAGCGGGTCCAAGATCCATAACCGCCCATTAGTTTTGGTAACCTGATCGCCAAGGCCTTCTTCCCCAAGAATCTGAGCTTTGGGGTCGGCTTGACGAATATGAGCGACCAAGCGTTGTTCATTTTCCTTGTCAACCTGGGTCACGAGATCTCGGCGTCCCGACTTTTCTTCTATCGATAACGGTTCATTGAAGTGAACCAAAATATTTTCCCGAGCTTCGTCAATCCATTGGGTGACTTGGGCATCCCACTGTTGAAATGTTGACTGATCCATTTTGATCCTTCCTTATAATTCCTTCGTTTAGTCAGAAAACTTGAAACGTTTTCGCTGACTCATCATGGCCGCCGACATCGTCCGATACAAACTGATCCCCGTCTGACGTTGAAGCTGCCGATCCAATTGTTTCTGTTGTCCTTTTGTCGGGACAATTTTTTGAAAGACTTGGTAGGCATCCAATAGCTGTTGTCGATCAACACCTTGCTCATTTGCCGTTAAGATTAAATTATAAAATGTCGTCACATCAATAATTTCTTGACTGGTCCAGGTGTCATCTAAAGGTAACTCAATGTTCATCATTATCATCCGTTTCCGGTTCAAAATCCCCATTTTCGATGGTCGTGATCTGCGCCAAAATCATCGCGGTGATTTCATCCAATTGGCGCTGCTCAATTTCAGTATAAGAAACATCCACAATTTTAGATGCTCCCATCGCGGTCAGCCGAATCGGAGTGCTCAATGGGACAATCCGATCAGCGCTGTTCGTCAGTAGATTGGTCACCGACCCCAGCAACGATTGTTCAAAGAATAACGCTTTCAAGATTCGGATCACCGCTTGGGCCCGCAAGCCATCATTAGCTGAAATGATCGCTTGATTCAGGCGCTGCTCAATCTCGCCTAGTTGGGTTGCATCGAATTCTATTTCATCATTAGCCATCAACGAAAGAACTGGTACTGGTCCAATCGTCGAGCGACTCCAAGCCACCACATGCTCCTGACCCACGCCCACAACATAGGCATGGATGCTATCCGTTGGGACGTTGAACGTTTGCGCTAACGTGTTGGTCAACACGCGACCATGCGCTAAGGTGCCCACTCCCAAACATTGATTGATCCCCACGCCAGAGAACTTTTGGGCAAAGTAAGTCAGCACACCATCATCAGGACTAGCAACAATGATCTTCCCCTTAAAGCCCTCTGCCATGGCCGCTTGGATGAGTTCTCGCAATCGTGGCAATGTTGCCGTTAAGCGCTCTTCGACACTCGCTGAGCGAGGTAAGTCGACCAAATCTCCGATAATCAAGGCGTCAGCAGTCACGAAATCCGTCACGACACCAAGATGTACTTGCGCGTTCGCACAACCGCTAGCAGCTGTTTGGACATCTTCATAGACTTGTTCAGGCTCTTGGGCTGAGGTCAAGACACTGACTACCATTGGCAAATCCAGCGTTAACACACTCGTTAAAAATGTCTGATTGAACTGCCCTGTTCCATATAAAACCACACTTGGTTTCATTCAAAGCCTCCCTTTTTCTAAACCGAATCCCCTCATGGTTGACAATACCGCCGTTAAGAAAAGGTTACATTAGCTGATATATGATCAATCCGTCTTGTTTTATTAGTTTCTATTTATGGTTAATTGTACCGAAGCTGAAATGAAGTGCAAGAAAAAAGAGCGCTGACAGAATGCCAGTCACTCTTTTGCAAACATATACATCTAATGCTAGATATGGGTTGGGAAACCGATCGCAATGTCTGCCGCTTCTTGAATTGGTTCACTCAACGTTGGATGTGGGTGAATCGTCAAGGCAACATCCTCAGCGTTCATGTGCGAGTTAACCGCCAAACTAAGTTCAGCAATTAAGTCACTCGCATCTGGGCCAACGACTTGTGCGCCGACAATTGTGTTGTCGTCTTTAGTCGTTACTAAGCGAACAAAACCATCTGCTTCGTCCATCGAAACAGCGCGGGCGTTACCTGCAAATGGGAACTTCGCAGTTGATACTTCCAAGCCAGCTTCTTTGGCTTCTGCTTGCGTGTAACCAACCGTAGCTAACTCTGGATCAGCAAAACATACGGCAGGAACACTGACATAGTCGTTAGCCGTGTGATGACCAGCAATCGCGCCAGCAGCAACTTTACCATTAAAGAATGCTTTATGAGCCAATGCTGGACCATTGTTGACAATATCACCAACTGCATAGATATGTGGTGATGCTGTCCGACCTTGGTCATCGACGTCAATGAAACCACGTTTATCTAACTTAATGTCAGTAAACTCTAGTCCCAAATTGTCTGTGTTTGGCTTCCGGCCAACGGTTACCATGCAGTAGTCAGCCTTCAATGTTTGTGGTTTGCCATCAACTTCATAGGTAACGGTCACTGAAGTGTCGTCTTGTTCGGACTTCTTCGCCATCGCATTGGTGACAACATCAACCTTGTGGGCTTTCAAGTTCTTCAACACAAGCGAAACCATGTCTTTTTCGAAGTTAGGCAAGATGGATGGTGTTCCTTCTAAGATAGTCACATGCGCACCCAAATTGGCATAAGCACCGGCCAATTCAGTGCCCACGTAACCACCACCGATAACGACTAGTTCTTTAGGAATTTCTGGTAAGTTCAAACCACCAGTCGAGTCAACAACCCGGCCTTCGAATTTAAAGTTAGGAATTTCTACTGGTCGCGAACCAGAGGCAATGATAAGGTCTTTAAAAGCAATTGTCCGACCAGTATCACGGCTCATGAATTGCTTTGGACCCGGTGCAATGACCCGCAATTGTGTGTCAGAGTCCATCGTTGCTTCACCGCGAATAACTTCAACCTTGTGCTTCTTCAGGAGCATGGCAACACCACTAGTCATCCGGTCGACCACCTTGGTTTGCTTCCAAGTTTGCGTCTTACTGAAGTCAATCTTGGCGTCAGCCGTCGTAATCCCGTAAGTTGAAGCATCTTTTGCTTCTTGCAAACGGTGACCGGCTTGAATCAAGGCTTTTGATGGCACACAGCCAACGTTTAAACATACCCCACCAAGGGTTTCAGACTGTTCAATGACCGTGACTTGTTGACCTAGTTCAGCGGCCCGAATTGCGGCAACGTACCCACCAGGGCCCGCACCAATGATTACTGTTTCCTTTTGTTCAACATCAGCCATTATTCAATCATCCCTCCATCAAAAGCATGTCTGGGTCGTGCAACAAGGCCTTCAATTCGTTCAAAGCCCGTTGTGCAGTTGCACCATCGATCAAACGGTGGTCGTAACTCAAGGACAGCTTCAACATGTTACCAACGACGATTTCACCATCTTCGTTGACAATTGGTTCTTTTGCGATTTTACCAACACCCAAGATAGCAACTTCTGGGTAGTTAATGACTGGTGTAAACCAGCCACCACCAATTGAACCAACATTACTGATTGTGATAGAACCACCACTCATCTCAGCGGCAGACAGCTTGTTGTCTTGCGCCTTTTGCGTATTCTCAGTAATTTCCTTGGCAATGGCAAACATACCCTTAGCGTCAGCGTTCTTAACGTTTGGTACGTACAAACCATGGTCAGTATCGGTCGCAATTCCGATATTGTAATAGTGCTTGTAGACAATTTCTTGCGTACTGTCATCAATTGACGCATTCAGCGTTGGGAAGTCTTTTAAGACTGCAACCAAAGCCTTAGCAATGTATGGCAAGAAAGTTAAGTGAATATCACGGTCGGCGGCAGCAGCCTTGTACTTCTTACGGTTAGCCATCAACGCAGTCACGTCAACATCGTCAAATGAGGTAACGTGTGGTGCAGTGTGCTTAGAAGTAACCATTGCTTTGGCAATTGCCTTACGCGTCATAGACATTGGTTCACGCGTTTCTAACTCAGGCGTCGCGGACACGTATGGCTTGATTGGTGCAGCAGCGGTATCAGCCACTGGTGCAGCTGGAGCGGCCGGTGCTGCAGCTGCAGCAGGTGCAGCACCATTCTTAGCAGCGTCAACGTCTGCTTTCGTCACTTGACCGTGCTTGCCTGAAGGTGCCACAACCGTAATATCAACACCGTTATCACGCGCGTATTGACGAACAGATGGCATTGCAAGGACAAGTTTATTAGGGTCACTTAATACAGGGTTAGCACTAGCGGTAGCCGCTGGTGCTGCCGCAGCGGCTGGTGCCGGTGCAGCTTCAGGAGCAGCTGGTGCTGGTGTTGCTTCTGCAGCTGGCGCAGCAGCCTCATCATCACCGGTGTCGGCCGAACCATCATCGATTTCAACTAACGTATCACCGATTTTGGCCGTTTCACCTGCTTGCATAAAAATCTTTTTAACGGTCCCAGATACTGGTGATGGTAATTCAGAGACAGATTTGTCGTTTTGAATTTCAACTAAGGTGTCATCTTCGGCAATCTTGTCGCCTTCTTTGACATCCCAAGCAGCAATTTCGCCTTCTGCCATTCCTTCACCAAGTTCTGGCATTTTGAATTTGTAGGACATGGAGTATCTTCCTTTCATCGAATTTCCGGAGCATTCCGGACAATCGTTGGCTAATTAGCGTAGCCGCGCGTTTAGTAAGTCAAAATTTCGCGAACCTTCGCCTCAATTTCGGCGGCATCAGGAATCCAGTCGTCTTCGGCTAAGGCAAATGGGTAAACACTGTCTGGCGCTGCTACGCGGCCAATTGGTGCATCCAATGAAAGAATGTCGTCTTCAGCGATATCGGAAACAACTGTGGCACCAACCCCAGCCATGCGTTGTGCTTCTTGAACAACGACAACATGGTGTGTTTTATCGATTGACTTGAAGATGGTAGCGGTGTCAATTGGTGACAAGGAAACCAAGTCGATCACTTCAACAGAAATATTTTCATCAGCCAACTTGTCAGCTACTTTAAGCGCTTCATTAACTTCAGCACTGTAAGCAACAACGGTGATATCCGTCCCTTCACGGACGACTTTAGCCGTGTCCAACGGAACGGTGTACTTATCGTCTGGAACATCGGCTTTCATGGAACGGTACAACTTCAGGTTTTCCATGAATAAAACAGGGTCGTTGTTCTCCACAGCTGAAATCACAAGTCCTTTAGCGTCATATGGGTTAGAAGGTGTAACCACCCGCAACCCTGGTACGCCAGTGAAGAAGTTTTCCAAGTTGTCGGCATGCATTTCAGCCGTGTGGGTCCCACCACCAAATGGCGTCCTAATGGTGATTGGCATGTTCTTTGTGTTACCAAAACGGAACCGGGTCCGTGCCATTTGTCCGGCGATGGAGTCGACTGCTTCAAAAGTGAAACCCATAAATTGGATTTCTGGTAATGGCCGCCAGCCAGTGGCTGCCAGTCCCATTGCCAAACCTAAAATACCTGATTCAGCTAATGGCGTGTCAAAGACCCGGTCTTCACCATATTTGTCTTGTAACCCTTGAGTGGTACGGAAAACACCACCGTTTTTACCGACATCTTCACCGAAGATTAACGTCTTGTCATCGTCACTTAAGACCTGATCAAGTCCGTCAGTAATCGCTTGAATATAAGTTTTCGTAGCCATGATTACTTCGACTCCTTTGCTTCAAATTCGGCAATTTGTGCCGCAATGTTCGGAGTTGGCACTTCGAACGTGTTCTTTAATAATTCAACGTTAGTTTGTTTTGGTTCACCGTCAGCAGCTTTCAAGGCTGCTTTGAAATCGGCTTTGCATTGATCCGTGTAGTCACTTTCTTGCTGGTCAGACCATAGACCTTTATCAGCCAAGACTTTTCGTAAACGAATTAATGGGTCAATGTCATGCCATGGCTTCTCTTCTTCTTTAGTCCGGTAACGTGATGGATCGTCACCCGCGGAACTGTGAGCGCCATAACGGTAAGTCAATGTTTCAATTAAGACTGGCCCATTACCAGCAGCGGCGAAGTCACGAGCAGCTTTTGAAACTGCGTAAACAGCGAGAATATCCATCCCGTCAACTTGAACAGATGGAATTCCAGCAGCAACCGCTTTTTGAGCCAAGGTCTTGGCAGCGGTCTGCTTAGCCCGTGGAACGGAAATGGCGAAGCCGTTATTTTGAACAAAGGCAACCAATGGCGCTTGGAAAGCGCCAGCAAAGTTCAAGCCTTCGTAAGTGTCCCCTTGCGAAGTCCCACCATCACCGGTATAAACGAACGCAACGTTCTTTTCACCGTTCTTCTTAATTCCTAAAGCAGCACCGGCAGCTTCAACATATTGGGCTCCAATAATGATTTGTGGCATCCATGCACGATACTTTTCATCATAAATGTTGCCTAAGACGTGGCCGCGTGACCAGAGATATCCTTTTTCAACCGAACCACCATGTTGAATTAACTGTGGTAAATCCCGGTAAGCTGGGAATAGAAAATCTTGTGGTTCAAAGGCGGAGACACTCCCCATTTCACTGGCTTCTTCACCAGCAGTTGGCGCATAGAAGCCTAACCGTCCTTGACGAGAGAAGTTCATCGTTTGTTCGTGCAATGCACGTTCCCAAACCATCTTCTTCATAAAATCAACCAATTGGTCGTCGCTAAAACTGTCGAAGACCTCTTGATTTACAACTTTGGCAGAACCGTCTAAAACTTGCACCGGTTTGTAGTCACTGCCTAAGTTATTCTTGATCGCAGCGAAGTCTACAATTGGCTTAGATGAATCGTTGTTTGCCATAATGCACACATTCCTTTCTATTTCTTGATGACAGCTGACACTCGTTCACTGTCTAATAAATCCAGCCAACAAATGTATGCGCTTTCATCTTTCACGACTTATTGTAACGCGTTACAGAATCGCAATGCAAGGGTTTTCAAAATTGTTAAATAGGTCACAAGGCTTTTATCTTGTCTTCAAAAACTTGTGAAGTTTTTGAACAGTATCATCAACAACTGTATAGCAAGTCCCCAGCAACCGACCATTTCTGAGTTCCTCTATTGATCCATTTACTTAAAATCGCTATTTTCATCAAACTTTCAATCTTCACAAGCTGCCACGCATGGCTGCTGAAAACAGCGTGACAATCATCGCGATTTCGACTTATTGTTTAAACATTCACTAAATTAGCTGTCTAAAACTCGTTCATTCGACGGCGAGAACTGACGTATTCCCCGGAGACTAAAAAGCGGCAAACCCCAACCGCCGCTAAGGCTACCCTTGGCTGACCTGGTGGCGTATGGTAAACTAAATTCAATGAGTGAAACAAGTTCACGGTCAGTCCAACCCATTTGGACTACTTTGGCGATCAACAATAAACATCCAACTTTAACCGTTTATGACACCAAAGATTTTTTGACCGAATTACAATTAGGAGGCACTTGCGCGTGATTTTAATGGAAGATATTATTCGAGATGGCAATCCGACCTTACGGAAATACGCGGAAAAGGTGACCTTCCCGCTTAGTGATGAAAATCGTCAGTTAGCTGCTGACATGATGACCTACTTAGAAGTAAGTCAAGACCCAGAGCAGGCTGAAAAATATCAGCTACGTGCAGGAGTTGGTCTGGCCGCTCCCCAAGTTGATGTGTCCCTGCAAATGGCGGCCGTCTTAGTTCCATCTGCAGTCGAGCCCGAAGATCCTGATGACCAAGCTTCAATTGCTGAGGCTGCCAAAGCTGCTCGCGATAATCCAGTATTTAAAGAAGTCATCATTAACCCGGTAATCGTCAGCCAATCCGTTCAACAAGCGGCATTGACTGAAGGTGAAGGCTGTTTATCTGTTGACGATGAACATCCTGGCTATGTTCCCCATGCTGACCGTATTACATTGCGTTACCAGGACCTCGATGGTAACGAACACAAAATCCGTTTAAAAGATTACCCGGCCATTGTGTGCCAGCACGAAATTGATCATCTTCACGGTGTATTATTTTATGATCACATCAATCAGGCTGAACCATTCGCTGCTGAAGATGGCACATTACTGATTGGCTAGTTAACCAGGTGAGCTTTGATGAAACAACGGCGATCATCGAGCGATGGGAAAAATAACTTTACCTACTATATAAAAAAGTCGCTTGGCAGACAAAAATTGTTTGCCAAGCGACTTTTACGTCAAATTAATCAATTTTGCATCACGACACATTTGGAATTTAGCCAATTCACCAATTTTGCTAACAGACAGTGCCATTTTTTCAGTCCTATTTGCTTCTGTTTGTCATTCAAGTCAGATCGGACACGCCAACTTTTACTGTGTTTTCATTCAGTTTAGGAATGGCAATTTTTTGCTCATCGCACCAAGATAACAAGAACTTTCTTATGTTATTCTGCTCGATTTGTGTTCTGTAGTGATTCCGCTTGAGAGGCATTGAGTTTACGGAGGTCCTGAACATATTCGATCGTCGCTTCATTAACTAAATAGGCAATATCAATATGCAATCGCTGTTCAAACAACCATAAATCAGTGACCACAAACGTCGGTTGATCTGTTTTGATTCGTTTGATGTGGTTTGCTAGGGCATATTCTCCAAGCGCGTTATTGACCGGCCGGCGCAGATTAGGTAATTGTGTTGCAGTCAACTCACTGACTGGCAGTTCATATTCAAAGGCCATCACGCCACGTCCCCAGACGTCGGCAACGGTTTCAGACTTTATAAATGTCTGCTGGTCGCTAGCCAACTTGTGTTCGGCAACGAGCTGCTTCAACACATTTTTCATCGCTTGATCAGTCACCTGCTGAGCGTCATTTCTGACAATCGCCGTCGCCCGACGAATAATCAATCGATGAATATAGTGATAGACCAGATACGCTAAGACTAAGCCAATAATTATCGTCACCAATAATGTCAAAATTGCCACCCACTTTCTTACTGTTATTCTATCACAAACGCTGGTCATTCCGTTGTTAGCACCGGTCCGGTTAGTGTACATCGGTTACTAGCTATGTTAATATAGAACGCAAATGTTGTGATTTCACAACCATGTTCGGGAGAAAAACCTTATATCAATATCGGGCCAGTAAGTCACGTTTGCTGGTCAGGTTCTTGATGCACCAAAAATAACTATTTATTTTATAGAGGAGATTTAACAATGATTTTTAAAGTTTATTACCAAGATTCTAAAATTCGGAACCCTAAACGTGAGGACACCCACTCATTATATTTGGATGCTGAAAATGAAGCTGCTGCAATGAGCACTGTGGAGACCCACACCGACTACAACGTGGAAGCCATCGAAGCGCTTGAAGGCAACGCCTTAGACTATGAACAGCAAGGCGCCAACTACAAGCTCACGGAGTTCTAGTCCATGGCGAAACTCAATTTAAAAAACAATGAAACTGCCGTTTACGCCATCGGTGGTTTGGGTGAAATTGGTAAAAATACGTATGGCGTTCAGTTTCAAGACGAAATTATTGTAATTGATGCTGGCATTAAGTTCCCCGAAGACGAATTGCTGGGAATTGATTACGTTATTCCGGATTATTCATACTTGAAACAAAATGAAAATAAAATTAAGGCGCTCGTCATTACACATGGTCACGAAGACCACATTGGTGGGATTCCTTTCTTATTGCAACAGATCCATGTGCCAATTTATGCCGGACCTTTGCCGATGGCCTTAATCAAGAACAAATTAGAAGAACATGGTCTCTTACAGACGACTGAATTGCACGAGATTAACGAAGACACCGTTCTGAAATTCCGCAAAACGAGTGTGTCGTTCTTCCGAACCACTCATAGTATTCCAGATACGCTGGGGGTCGCGGTTAAGACGCCTTCAGGAACCATTGTACAAACTGGTGACTTCAAGTTCGATCTCACCCCGATTAACACGCCCTCACCTAATCTACAGCGAATGGCAAAACTCGGCGAAGAAGGCGTGCTTGCCCTGTTATCTGATTCAACCAACGCTGAACGTCCTGAATTCACGAAGTCTGAACGCTGGGTGAGCCAGTCAATTCATAAATTATTTGATAAAATCGATGGGCGAATCATCTTTGCAACGTTTGCTTCAAACATTTCCCGGATTGAACAAGCCGCCGAAGCAGCGATCCAGCATCATCGAAAAATTGCTGTGTTCGGTCGTTCAATGGAAGCTGCCATTGTCAATGGTCGCGAACTGGGCTATTTGAATATTCCCGATGACGTGTTGGTTGATGCCTCGGAACTCCGAAATTTGCCAGCCGGTGAAACTTTGATTCTATGTACCGGATCCCAAGGCGAACCGATGGCCGCCCTGTCTCGGATTGCTAACGGAACTCATCGGCAAATTTCGATCCAACCTAATGACACGGTTATCTTCTCCAGTAACCCGATTCCCGGGAATACAACGAGTGTGAACCGCGTCATTAATGAATTGGAAGAGGCTGGCGCAGAGGTCATTCACGGTGCTGTTAACAACATCCATACTTCTGGACATGGTGGTCAAGTCGATCAAGAATTGATGCTGCGATTAATTAAACCCAAGTATTTCATGCCAATTCATGGTGAATATCGAATGCAGAAAATCCATACACAATTGGCTGAACTTTGTGATGTGCCAGCTGATCACTCATTTATCATGGAAAACGGTGATGTGTTGGCCCTAACGGCTGATTCCGCTCGAATTGCCGGTCACTTCAATGCTGGTGATGTCTACGTTGATGGCAATGGTGTTGGGGATATCGGCAACGTCGTCTTACACGATCGGCAGATGTTATCTGAAGAAGGTCTCGTGGTGGTCGTTGCCACGATCGATTTAAAAAATAAAGAGATTCAAGCTGGTCCAGACCTGCTTAGTCGCGGTTTCGTCTACATGAGAGAATCCGGCGACATGATTAATGAAGGCCGGCGCCGCGTGTTCAGAACTATTCGTCGCGCAATGAAGGATGGCAATGCCACGGAGGCCTCGATTCGGACTGCGATCATTGACGATTTGCAGAGTTTCCTCTATGAGAAAACCGAGCGTCATCCATTGATTCTACCCGAATTAATCATGACTAGTACCAATGGCAAAGCGGCTGCTAAAAATCCATCTCGCCCTCGTCAGACCACGAAAAAAGCATCCACACAAGCCTAATCATAAAATCATTAAGTACTGCCCTATTTGCGATTTGAAGGGGCAGTATTTTTGTCTAGTTACACAAGTTTGTTGTCTGCGCCAGCTGATTTCGCTCTAATTATTTTTTGCCGGCAATTTCACTAAAAATTAGCTTTACAATCTAGCTTTCCATTTCGTTACTATTACTGTAAGCGTGGCCACCCTTACAAAACTAAAAAAGTTCAAAGGAGACTCATTTTATGTCAGATAAATGGCTTACTAGTTCCGTTCAATTCGAATTCATTGGTGACGGTCATTTGCTTCCTGTTAAACGAACGTATCCAAACGTGGTGGAAAATGCAACGACTGAACAGCTAATGAAATTTGGGCAAGCAATTGCTAGTTTGACTACCGACGCATTAGGTGACACCACACTGATCAAGAAAGAAGCTATCACTGAATAGCCACTAACCCCTCTCATTCTCATAAAAAGGAGCGCAAACTAGATGAAAAATCTTAGTTTAAAATTCACCACTGCCGCCGGTAAAAGCGTGCATTTAACGATCCGCAATGTTAATCAAAATTTGAGCCAAGAGGTCGTTCGTGCAGCCATGCAAGACATGATTGACGCACAACTGATCACCGATAAAAATGGAATTCAACAATATACCAAAGCACTTTCGGCCCACTATGTGGAGACAACCAATACGCCAATTTTTGACGCCGAACCAGCACCAATCGCTGCAACTAACTAGTCACTAACGTAAACGCTAACCAATTCACCCCGTGAACAGGCCCGACCAATTTGCCATCGGTCGGGCCTGTTTTTGTCGAGCTACACAAACCTGATGTCTGTGCCTAGCCAAGGCCGTCTAATTGGCAGAAAACGCCAACTAGCCAGCCTCCGCTAGTGCTCAACATCACCCAGCTTGCTTCGCTTTGAGTTGTTTGTCGAGCTACACAAACCTGATGTCTCTGCCTAGCCAAAATTACCAACAATCGATTTAACTAATGTGACAGTTTTTGATGATTAATTTGATGATCAAATAGAAAGGTGGCTTTTATGCAAAAACGACTACGCCAACTGCTCGTCGTCATAACTCTATTGATAACTGGTTGGTTAGGAGGTCAACAACGACTGACTCCGCCCACATCTTCGGAACCTTGCCCATGTCAACAAATGCGGGACAAAAAATTCGACAAATCAACTAAAATTGTGCACAATAAACTCAGTCAATCACCGCTGTTGACCACCCTTTTTAAAGACTTTGACCTTTTTTGACTTTAATGGTGTTCAGCGCTTGACCCGCCTAATAAAGAATGTTATTTATTAGGAGTCAATTTTTAATGGAGGTCCCGTCTTATGGAAACTGAAGCTCATCGCAACCTGATTACTGCCAAACTTCGGCAACTGTTTAAGAGTAAGCCCGTCGTTAAGGAAGATCGTACCGTGATTGTTCCCGCTCGCGTTCAGTCAGAGAATTCTCGCTTTGAACGCTCATTAGCTACGACGCTGCTCAGCCTGCAGTTTGCCCGAATTGGCGAATAATTTAAATTGAAGTAAAAAATAGCGGCCACCCATCTGGGTGACCGTTTTCTATTTCTTCAATATAAAAACCAGCTAATTGGCGATTTGCCCTGACCAGGCAGATGTTCGACTCGTCAATAGTCGATCCATCAATTGTGGCCACGTGTTTGCCTGTAAACCAACACGCAAAATTTGCGATTGACTATCAATAATTTCTGCAAGCAGATCGGTCTTCGTGTTAAAGCCAATTTCACGGACGAACTGAAAGGCTAAATGTTGCCGCCGCAATGGTTCCAATAATTCAAAGTAGTCGACTGGCAAATTGCACAGCCGGCGATCTAATGCATTCAGATTAGCTGTCGACAGCACGACTTGTTCGATGTTGCGATTATAATGACTGACAGCCCAAACAAAAGCCTTCACCCAGTTACTACGAATCACATCAGCACCGAAATAGACGTGTGAAACCCCGGCAGTCGCTTCAACCATGAAAAATGGATCGTCGGGTTCACCCACCAACACTTCAAAACGATCTGTAAAACCTGGCTTTAGAGCATGCGGTCGATCAGTAGTCAGCCGGATATCAGCTGACGGATGTGCATCTGCAAAGGCTTCAATGACAGTCGCGGTTAATGATTGTGCGGCGCCAACAAATAAAATTTTTGCCATGGTGTCCTTCCACTTTCCAGTCCTGCATTCTTTAATCATAATTCTTTTAATGGCTTTATTATAACCATTTTTTCATGTTGTGAATATACCAAATCATAAAAAAAGTCGTTTTTTTATTTTTAAATTGTAGACAACTTTAATAGTTTCCGTGTCACGAGCCGATCTAGTAGTTCGTAAAACATTTTACAAACCATAGCAATTAACTATACCAATTTCACAAATGGACTAGCTCTTAATCAAGATAAGCATAACCCATTCATCAATCATAGATGGGTTATGCTTATTTAATGCGGTTTCAAAGCGAACCATATACCCCTTTAATAAAGCTAGTTAATCATTTCCGTGGCAGACCACTCACTAATTCAAAAATAGTCTCTGCTATAATTCAATGATTTGCCATGATCAATCCCGACAGTTACCCTAAATTACCACTAACCCCACTAATTTCCTTAGTTGTACCCGTGAACGGCACCAGCGTCTCAAATCACTAATACATATCTTCAGTGCCACTATAATTATTTTTAGACCGAAAAAAGCCACCCCGAATTGAGGTGGCATTTCAATCAATTAGTTAAAACTCTTAAAACGGATGCCGTCATCAATGTAATCCTTGTCATCAGGGATTGATTCAACAGAACCAAATGGCATTTCGCCACGTAACCGCCAGCTATCTGGAATATCGAATTCGGCTTTCACTGCCTCATCGATGAGCGGGTTGTAATGCTGTAGTGATGCGCCCAAACCATTTTCTGCCAGCGCTGTCCAGACAGCAAATTGAGCATTACCGATGTGTTGTTCGGACCAGTCATAGAAGTTCTCGGCATACAATGGGAAGCCTTCTTCTAATTCCTTAACCTTGTCCATGTCCGTGTACCACAACATCGTACCAAACCCAGCCTTAAATGCACCGTTTACTTTAGCTTCAGTGTTACCAAATGCTTCCGCTGGTGTCACCTTCTTTAATTCAGCCAGCGTCATGTCCCACACTTTTTCGTGAGCCTGACCGTAAGTAAAGACCACTCGAGTTGTTTGACTGTTAAACGCTGAAGGCGCTTCTTTAACAACGTCAGTGATTAACTGATTCAATTCAGCTTCGGAAAAGTTGACGTCCTTTCCTAGTGTGTAAATTGTCCGACGTTGCTTCATTAAGTTGAGTAAATCTTCCTTCATCTCAAATGCCTCCAAGTGATTTCAATTAAGTAGTTGAGCAAAAGCTCTGGTACTACTATATACAACTTACAAAAAGTAAGCAAGGCCTATTTAACGTTTTCTCACAAAAAGATTAACCCTGGTCCGCTTGTCCGACTGCGTAGCCTGGCAACGAATTTCGGCGCCCACTTGTGCACCTATTCACTTTACGCGACAACTGTGCGAGAATAAAAGAGGTTCATGAAGAAAAACTCAAGGAGGCTATCATTATGGCAGGACGTTTAACAGATAAAGTCGCAATTATCACGGGTGGAACTAAGGGAATCGGTTTAGCCACTGCAGCCGCTTTTCTTCACGAAGGTGCCAAGGTTGTCATCACTTCACGTAACGAAAACGATGGTGAACAGGCCATCGCGCAATTAGCTGGCGGGGACAACGCGACGTATATGCAACAAGATGCTTCTGATGAAGACCGTTTTAAACAAGTTATCGATGACACCGTTGCTAAATACGGCAAACTGGACGTCATCGTTAACAACGCGGGGATTGCGATTGCTAAAGACGTTGAACACACAACCAGTGAAGAATGGCATCAACTGCTCGGTATTAACTTAGATGGCGTGTTCTACGGAACCAAATACGCGATGATCGCCATGAAAGACCACGGTGGATCAATCATCAATATGTCTTCCATCGAAGGGTTTATCGGCGATCCACTCTTAGCCGCTTATAATGCCTCCAAGGGTGGTGTCCGTTTGTTCAGTAAATCGGCAGCCCTCTATGCAGCTAAACAAGGTTATGGCGTGCGTGTCAACACCGTGCACCCTGGTTACATCAAAACACCATTGGTCGAAGCGCAACCTGGAATGGAAGAAGCACAAACTAAGTTAACACCAGTTGGCCACATTGGTGAACCAGATGATATCGCAAATATTTGTGTCTACCTTGCCTCTGACGAATCTAAATTCGCCACCGGCTCTGAATTTGTTGTTGATGGCGGCTACACCGCTCAATAATCAAGCATTACGCATCATTAAAACTTGACGAACGTCGCTACAATTGCAAGGAATCCTTTAGGGCACCCTAGCCTTATATTATTTTGGCCTTCGGCGAGTTAATCATTGATACTCGTATAAAATGTAAACCAGCATCAATTCGCTGTTTTTTATAATAACATGATATATACAAAGACGTCGTATCCTCATCAACTTGGTTGAGGATACGACGTTTTGCCTTGATTATCGGTCAATCCGGAAGTGTTGTATAGGCCAACCGATCGATCACAGAAGTCACTTTGGGATAAACACCATTCAGTTCAGCTTTTGTGAAGAGTTTAAAATCCTGATAATCAAATCCTGGCGCAACTACACAGCTAACCAAACCAAATTCTGAGTGATCTGACACCTCTGAACCAAAAATGATGCCAGCACGAACCGTAGCTTGTAGAACTTGTCCGGCATTTAAATCAGGTCCTAACACGATTCTTTGATAGGAATGATCTGGCATTAAACAGTGAACCGTCACTGCCGCTCCATCGTGAAAGAACCATAATTCATCATGCTTAAGTTGATGAAAATGTGACGCCGAACGATGATCCAACAAAAAGTAAATACTAGTGTATTGATAGCGTTCTGCTTGGGAAACCTCGTCCAGTTGCTTAATTGAACTGTGATCCACTTCTTTAAACCAGCCACCCTCAGGATGTGGCGTTAACTTTAGCTGTTCAATAATAGTTTTCTTGTCCATTCTTTTTTCTCCTCACATGCCAAGAACCAAAGTTTTATCCAAGTAAAAAGGCAATTTTAAAATAACATCTTAAATTATGGAGAAATATTTCGAGTTTAGACAATTTCATCAAGACCGTCATTTCCCATGCCCAGCCAAAATGCCGATGGCAACGCCGATGCCGGTCAATAACCCAAAGCCGTCACCAATTTCAAGCGTGTAATGATCCGCATTATCCGCTTGCTGTCGTATTATCAGCACAGTCTTGGCGCCATTGTGTAGTACATATTGAGCCCGCCCTAACCCGGTAGTTAACTGCAAATTCTCGTGGCGCACATTAATTTGGTCAGTGCTTCGATAGCTGATCGTCCGCGTTACGACCGCCGCGACCGGTTGCTGATTGATCGATAAACGATAACGGGCGCCCATGAACCGCCGTTTTGATTCAATCAATAATGTTTGACCATCAATCGTGAGCTCATCATGGGTCGGCATTGTCACCAGCCATCCAAAGAAACCGTTCCACAGACTAGACCAAAAGTGATTTCGACTTTGGCCTAGACTTGTGCCGGTATCTGTTAATACCCGAAACCGCTGGCCATGTTCATTGAATTGAAGTTGTATCGTTAAATTCGTTGCGCTCACCACCCGTAAATTCGTTATCTTTAGGATACGTGGTTATCGCCGATTCAACAAGCGTCCGTTGTTCATCAGTTGCTAACCAGTGCCCCTGCTTTTGAACGTCATAGGTTTGCGCGTCTTCCTTAAACCCTGGCACATTTTTCCAAAGCAGAGGTTCAATCTTTTCGACCGACGGCGGCTCGGTTGGCGCTTGACCGTGAGCCATAAAGTGGCGCGTCTTGGGCATAATTCGCCGACCGTGCCCATGAATAAATGTTTTAATTTCTGCGGTCAATTCCGTTTGTGTCAGCTGCAAGGCATCCGCATATCCCATTAACATATAATCTTCAATGGCAGCCACCATTAACGTTTCAATCGCCATATCATGAAAGTCTTTGGGATCAGTGACCACCAACGCTGGATGAAAGTTAAGCACACTAGTCAACGAATTCGCCAACCGCGGTCGAGCTACTTCAAAACCAGAATCTCCCATCATTGCGCTGATGTAATCTTTTTGAATTTGGACAATCTGCATAGCATCCGTTAACCGACTGCGCATAAAGTAAAAGGTCGTTGGCAGCAACAGCTTCAAGCTGTTGTCAAATTCCATGGTGACCGCCACACCTTGATCCTCCAGCGCGACCAGATTATAGAAGCTCACCCATCCAGTCCGCCAATCGCTTGGACCACCAAGTGGCACTAAACCAAAATGTCCATGGACAAATGGTAGATAAGCTTGATTACCCGCATATAAATGTGCCAAACGCATGTACAGGGTCATCATCGTGGGATGTTCTTCAGTTGCCTGCTTCATTAAACTCACCGCACTGGTCTGGGTTAAAAATGCGCCTTTACGCCAATCAATTACTAATGTGTACCGCTGCGCGTTCAATTCAATCGGTTGCAACACAATCGTGGTCGCCAAATCAAGCTTATATCCGGTAAAAACACGATGTTGGGCCAAAAGTTCTTGGGCAAATTGATCGGTCCTCAAATTAAAAGTCTTCCCGTGCAGCATTGAGTTCATCCATAAAGTCATTGGTGGCGCTCCTCTCAGGTATGTTTGTCACTCGTTTAGTATAAATGATTGAATGAACTTTAGTAGGCTATAATTTGTTTAATGTTCGTATTTTATCGTCTAATCTCATTGGTTAGCCTGCAAGTGTTATTTGTAGAGATAATTTAAAGCAAATCCCGAAAATATGAAGTTTCTGCAAGCTAACCGGCCTCAATAAACGAACTTTGAGCCCCCAAAACACGGTTATTAATAATTAAAGATTCTCTTAAAACATTTCAAAAATAACTTGTCACGCCACTATCATAATAATCTTTTTAAAAAACAGCCCTGTCGCTTAACGCAGATCATCATAAAAAACGAACACCTCTTATTCCGTCAATGAATAAAACTCCAAAAAAATTACGTTATTTTTCAATTCCGAAGTGTCGCAATTGTGCTAGTATTACAAGGTTGACTAAATACCTGATTATTAGGTTAAGTCAAATACGCATAAATTTACAGATACTGTCATTTTAAAGAATTGGAGCTGACGAAACTTGGAGGAAGAGTTTCTCGAACAACGAAATATCAATTTAACTGGCTTAGTCTTAATGGTATTCACCGCAATCTACGGCATCGGGAATACCACGGTTGCTTATGATCAGATGGGTTATGCCGCCATCATGTGGTATATACTAGCAGCCATTTTATTTTTCTTACCTAGTGTCTTCATGTTCGCTGAATATGGCGCGACTTTTAAGGCCGCTCATGGTGGCATTTATTCGTGGCTGGCTGAGTCAATTGGGGAACGACTTGCCTTTACAGGCACCTTTATCTGGCTTTCCGGGTGGATCGTCTGGTTAGTTTCTGAGGGATCAAAGATTTGGATCCCATTTGCGACAGCAATCTCTGGTCATGACACCACCCAGCAATGGCACCTCCTCGGACTAAATTCCACCGAAACGATTGGGATATTGGCCGTTTTGTGGATGGTCGTCGTCACCTTTTTCTCCACTCATGGCATCAATCAGATTGCCAAATTTGCAGCCTTTGGTGGTGCAATCTCGTTACTAATTACGGCTTTCTTCATGCTAACCAGTTTGCTTCTATTATTGATTAATGGTGGACATCTGGCCCAACCGATTACCAGCATGAATTTAATTCACTCGCCGAACCCCCAATTCACCTCACCAATTGCCTTAATGTCATTTGTCGTTTACGCGATCTTTGCCTATGGCGGGATGGAAACGATGGGCGGCGTGATCGATAATGTTAAAAACCCTGAGAAAACGTTCCCCAAGGCAATGTTAATTTCCACTTTTCTAATGTTATTTATCTATTCAGTTGGGATTTTCATGTGGGGCATTAGTGCGAACTGGCACAGTGTTTTAGGCAACAAGTCCACCGACTTAGGTAACGTGCTCTATGTTTTGATGAATAATTTAGGGGCCAGCCTAGGGCATGCACTGCATTTATCGAGCGCAGGTGCGACCAGCTTGGGCAACTGGTTCGGTCGTTTGATCGGCATTGAAGAATTCCTATCAGATACCGGAGCCTTCTTCGTGTTGGTCTACTCGCCCTTAAAATCGTTTATTATGGGCACGCCTGAGAAATTCTGGCCCAAACGGGTTACCCGTCTTAATCGATTTCAAGTGCCTGCCTTTGCAATGTGGATGCAAGCCTTAATTGTCTGTGTGGTTATTCTGGCAGTGGCCTTTGGCGGCAATAGCGCTCAATCCTTTTATACTGTGCTAACTGATATGGAGAATATTTCGTCGGCTTTCCCTTATCTATTTTTAGTTGGTGCTTTCCCATTCTTCAAGCGTCGCCAAGATTTACAGCGCCCGTTTGTTATTTACAAAAAGCCAAGCGTCACTTGGACTGTGACAACGGTTACCTGGATCACGGTCTTGGTAGGGATCGTCTTCACCATTATTCAACCGATGTTAACTCATGACTATTACACGGCTTTTTGGACCATTATCGGACCCATTTTCTTTGCCGGCATTGCCTTGGTATTTTATCGTCATGCAAATAGGAATGCGAATTAATCTTTCAAAAGAAAGCCAATCAATAAATGCGAGTAAGACATAACGCCGAATTGAGAGTGAGCACTAGCAATAAAAGGAGCCTCTTGAAGTGAACCCATTAAGTTGGGCAATTAAATTAAACGACTGATTAAGAGGTAGATTGCCGGTATTAAACTGGTGATCTACCTTTTAATTTGATTTTGGTTCTGCGTTGATTGTAATAGTCCAACCAATTAGTCATGTCCCCAACTTGCTGATTTGTTTAATAAGCTACCTAGCCGCTAATTATTGCTGGTCTTCTAACCACTGATATAAGAGCAATTCCATAATCACAATCGCAGCGACGCGGGAACCGATCTCTAATCCTTGGGTCGTCTGCACTTCGTCAACAAACGTATATAGATTAACATCACTAAGATTTTGAACGGGATTATTATCGGCCCGCGTAATCGACAAGATTAAGGCACGATGGTCTGATTGCTCAAGCAATGTTGAAATGAGTTCGATAAACTCCGTGCGCTCCCCACTGTAATCGATGACCAAGACTAAATCTGTGGCCGAAATATGCTTAATCGCAGCTCGCCGATACAATCGATCCTCAGGAAAGTTAACGTTAAATCCCGAAAGTCGATAAAGATTGGCAATATACTGCGCAGCGCTCTTGCTCGTACCTGTCGCAAAAATAAATAACGTCTCGACATGAGCTAATTTGGCTGTTAATTGATGAAGAACTTCCGGCCGGATCACATGAACCGTTTCGGCGATATTCTTCAGATACTCTTCCCGATAATCACTTTGTTCAACCACAAATTGATCAGATTGTTCACTTTCGACGGAAGCTCCCTGGCGCGTTGTGTATTTCAAGACGGTGATAAGTTCACTGTAGCCAGAAAAACCAATTTTTCGTACGAATCGCAGAAAAGTTGCGGTTGAGACAAAACATTTCGCTGACGTCTATCGAATTGACATATTCTTAACATCGTTCATGTTCGTCACCAAGTAATCAAATAACTTGCGTTCATTACTGGTCAAATTTTGTATGTGTTCGTCAACAATTTCAAAAAAATTCATAAACGAGCCCCCAATCCATTCACATCAGGGCGAGTGTGAACAATCGTGTGAATGTTACCACCACCTAAAATCATTTCTCGAGCTTGGAAAGGAACAACCTCCTTGTCTGGAAACAATTGCTGCATTTTTGTCAGTGCAACTGAATCTTGTGGGTCATCAAATTGAGGCACGATGATCGCCTGATTAAGTGTGATAAAGTTCACATAGCTTGTCGTCAATCGTTGACCATCCGTTCTCGGTAACAAGCCGTTGATTGGATCGATCCCACTGGCTTCTTGCTGACTAATTCTTTGAATGCCAGGCATCAACAAATGATGAATTTTCAAGGAACGGCCTTTGGCATCGGTAGTATTGGCGAGAATTGCTTCGGCTTCACGCACGGTTGTATACATCGGATCTGCAGAATTATTTGTCCAGGTTAAAACAACTTCGCCTGGCTGAATAAAATTCACCATATTATCGATCGCACCATTGGTTTCATCCAGAAAATAGCCGTGTTGTAACCAAATGACTTTTTGGATGCCAAGGATCTGCTTAAATGCCCCCTCAATTTCAACGCGCGTCCGCCCCGGATTGCGCCCTTCAGACAGCAGCACATCCTCAGTACTAATCAAGGTCCCCTCACCATCAGTTAAAATACTGCAGCCTTCCACGACTAAATCATGGTCGATCGTGTAAGGAATTCGATTCAATTCAGCCATTTTTTGACCAATTAATTGGTCTTGATCCCAGGGAAAGTACAGACCGTCCAGCAGACCTCCCCAAGCATTAAAATCAAAGCTGACCGCTTGCAATCGGCCAGCAATTTCCGTATAAATCGGTCCCGTATCTTTAATAAAAACGTCGTTGCTACTTAATTCCAATACGCGAATCTGACTCACCAAACGCTTGCGTGCATTCAGGTATTGCCGCGTCGATACAAACATGGTGACTGGTTCAAAACCAACTAATAGGTTCGCTAAGTCGGCAAAGGCCGCTTGCGCAGGCTTGGCACCATCACGCCAATTGTCTGGGCGCTCTGGCCAGATCATATACAAATCTCGCTGTGGTTCAAATTCCGCCACCATTCTTGCCTTACTCAATCCTTGATTCATTAGCAACGCTCCCCACTTTCTATGCTTCTAACAATACTTTAACTGACACCAAAAAAAGTCCCTAGTTTAAGTGCACCCGCCCCTTTTTATGTAACTGATCATTTGTGTAAGACAGTCCCGAACGAGACACAAATCAAATAGCGAGCACTAAGGACGAAATGCGAACGATGAATGAGTCCTCATCGTTCGCATTTCGTCCTTAGGCGGAGTCACTTACCGACTGATGTTCCGCTTTTTGGCTATTCAGATTAGAAATGAGCTGTTGTTTTCTTTTTAAAGGCTCTTTGACTTATAGCTTCGTAATTGCTGCTAACTTTTAGCTGACTTCCCTATTACTTAACGGTTGCCTGGGAAATGACCGTACCAGCACCACTCTTTAAAAAATTAGGGACATTTTTTAATGACGTAATGACTGCTTGACCATGACTGTGATTCACAAAATCAATTGCGGCTTGAATCTTCGGTAACATTGACCCTCGGGCAAATTGATCTTGGGCGATATACCGCTCACATTCAGCGACGGTTACGTTAGTCAAGCGCCGCTGATTAGGCTGATTAAAGTTTACGTAGACGTTATCAACCGCCGTCAGCACGATTAATAAGTCTGCATGAATTAACTCAGCCAACTTTTCCGAGGCAAAATCCTTATCAATCACAGCTTCTCTGCCGACATAACCATGGGCTTTCCGCACGACGGGCACCCCACCGCCACCAACAGCAATGGGAATCACTTGATTGGCAACGAGTTGATCAATTACTGAAGCTTCCACTACATTAATCGGATGGGGTGAGGGCACGACTCGGCGAAAACCGCGACCGGCATCTTCCACAAATGATTGTTCAGGATGTTGGGCTCGCTGACTAGCGACTTCACTGGCATCGTAAAAAGGTCCGATGGGTTTAGACGGATCCGTAAACGCCGGGTCGTTCCCGTCAACTTCCACCTGGGTCACCACGGTTGCAACCACTCTGTTTAGACCTTGTTCACTCAGAGCTTCATCCATGGCGTTTTGTAACCAATAACCGAGACTTCCTTGAGTCATGGCCACCGCTGTATCAATTGGCATTGCCGGATTTTGTGGTGTAGCGCCGGCTGCCTGTTGAAGCAATAGGTTGCCAACTTGTGGACCATTTCCGTGAGAAATAACTAATTCATCCCCCTGCTCAACAAATTGCACCAGCGATTGCGCAGTTTGCCGAAGTGCCGCTTGTTGGGCTGCAGCACTAGCGTCTTTAGTTAAAATCGCATTTCCACCAAGCGCAACTACAATTCTTCGACCTGTCATTTACAATCACCTATGCTTTCGGGACCTGTTGGGTAATGCAGTGAATATTGCCACCACCTAATAGAATCTCACGAGCCGGCACCCCAACAATTTTGCGGTCTGGATACAAGTCTGCTAGGACTTTTTTGGCATTATCATCGGCAAGGTCGTCGAAGGTTGGATAAACAATGCCGCCATTAGCCGTGTAGTAATTGACATAACTAGCCGCTAACCGATCACCTGCTTGGCGTGGCAGTGTACCATCCACCGCATCCACACCTTCGCTTTCTTCCTTCGTGATGAGCACTGGCTTCGGCACATTTAATTTCACAACTTGAATTTGGCGCCCCTTTGCATCTGTGGCTTGTTCGAGAATTGCCAAATTTTCTTGGGAGATCTTGTATTGCGGATCCATCTCATCGTCTGTCCAAGCCAAGACGACCACCCCCGGACGAACAAAATTGGCAATATTATCCACGTGACCGTTGGTTTCATCATGATAGATACCATTCTTTAGCCAAATGATTTTTTCCAAATTTAAATGTTCTTTCAACACCGTTTCAATTTGTTCTTTTGATAATTGTGAATTGCGTCCTGCTGAGAGCAGACATTCTTCTGTCGTGATTAAAGTTCCTTCACCATCGACATGAATCGAACCACCTTCAAGGATGAAGTCGTCTAAGCGATAACGGTCAACCCGTTCTTGTTCCGCCATCTTCTGAGCGACTCGATCATCCTTGTCCCAAGGGAAGTACAGTCCGTCAACTAAGCCACCCCAAGCGTTAAACGTCCAGTCAACTGCGCGTAATCCACCCTGATCGTTTTTAACAAAGGTCGCGCCACAGTCGCGGATCCACGAGTCGTCGTTTGAAATCTCAACCACTTCGACCTGATCAGGCAACATCGTGCGCGCATTTTCATACTGATCATCATTAACCCCGACCGTCACATGTTCGAATTCTGAAATTGCGGTTGCGACATCCACAAACGTGTGTTGCGCCGGTTTACCTCCATTCCGCCAATTGTCAGGTCGTTGTGGCCATAAAATATACACACCCTGATGCGTTTCAAATTCAGCAGGCATCCGGTAACCATCTTGTTTAGGAGTACTTGATAAAGTCTTCATATTAATTAGCTTCCTTTCTACTTAGCTTGTTTTAAATCAGAATGTTGTTCATGATGCTCAGCGACCCGGACGACAATTTCACCAATAATCAATGCCAAAATCGTACCAATCAAGATGGGAATTTTATTGTTCATTTCTTCGCTAGATCCATTTAATGGCAAGATTGACAGTAAAATGGTGGCGATGAGTAAGACTTCCGGAATCCATGTCATCAGGTTAATTAACCCTGGCCCACCGGGAACTTTAAACGGTCGATCACGATGGGGATCGCTGTGGCGCAATTTCAAAAATGCCGGAAACATCATCGTATAAGACAGTAACAATGCAACAACATTTAAGGCGAAGAATGCCCAAAAGATGTTTTGATTAGGAATAAATGGCGACGCAATCACGAGCACAGATGCGACGACTCCGTTCAAATAACCAGTACCAACCGGCATCCCTTTAGCGTCTTCTTTACCAAACACTGCCGGGAGCGCATGGTCTTTGGCAGCATAGTCGGCCACATAGTTCACACCTAAGGCCCAGGAGACCATTTCTGAGGCTAGGATATACAGGAACATAATTCCGATAATAATGACAAACCAGTTCATCTTACCAATCATCAAGATAAAACTATCAAGTAATCCAGACGAAGCTGATAACTTATTGGTCGGAATTGCCGCACCCATTCCAAAGGCAGCCAATAGGTAGAAGAAGGCAATGAGTACCCCACCATAGATGATCGCCTGAGGAATTTGTTTCTTCGGTTGATCCATGTCGTCAGCCATCGTTGCCACGACTTCAAAGCCAAGAAAATTGAAAATAATGACTGATAAATTACTTAAACTAGCTAGATTGAGCTTCGGCAATAAATTAGTGCCAGTATAATCGTTTGCCAGGCCCCTAGTAGCAGCAAAATAAATGCCTAGAATGCCTAGCGACACGATGGTGAAAATTTTGGCAAACGCGGCCAAATTCAAGATCCATTTACTTTCACTAACTGGCTTATTGCCTAGTAAGACGACTGTCCACACAAACAGGAGTTGAATCACCATCGTCCAAGCAATATTCAGGTGAACTTTAAAAATTTGCGAAGCAACTTCGGAGAATAATACAGCTAAGCTTGCCATCCATAATGGGTAGTTGATCCAGTAAAGCCAAGCTAGACGACCACCCCATCGTCGCCCGAATGCCTGTTTTACCCAATCGTATAGACCGCCATCCCCGACATAGGTTGTCCCTAATTCTGATGAAATAAGGCCATAAGGGATGAAGAACAAGATCAATAGAAAAATCCACCAGAAGAATTGTGAAGGCCCAATCGCCGCAGCCGGCGCCGCCGATTCAACCACTAATACCACGACTACCGCCATTAGGACGGCATCAAACAGTCTAAATTTTTTCTTATTTTTCTTCATTGCGCACTTCCCCTTTGAAGAAGTTAAGCTCGATAACAAGGTGTTAGTCAGCCGCTAGCCAACTTGATGCGTTAATAAGTCATCAAGCGTTGCCTGAAATTGCTCAGCTTCCTGTGTTGTTGCATGTTTCATCAATGGATTAAGTAAGTACGTAAAAATCGCGCGCATTGCGGTCTTGCGGTTGCCAGCTTCTTCCCAGACTAGTGAATAATCAGAATCAATCACTTCATCAGTCACCTCTTCGCCGCGAGTAGCCGGTAAGCAGTGCAAGAATTTCACGTGGTCAGAGGCTTTGGCAACCAAATCAGCGTTGACTTGATACTTCGGATAAAAGATATGCATCCGTTCATCTTTTGGTAGCTCTGATTCATACAGGCCATACCACACATCGGTGTAAATGAAATCAGCATCCTTTAAGGCTTCGTCAGCATCCTCCGTCACTAACACGGAACCACCTGAAACAGCCGCATTTTGTTGACCGATTGCCAATTCTTCAGGTTTAATCTGGAAGCCTTTAGGCCCGAATTGAACAAAGTCCATTCCCATCTTGGTCGCCATGAACATCGTCGAAACACAGACCTGGGTGGCGTCGCCAACAAAGACGATCTTGCAGTCACTGAGTTGTTTACCGGCCGGCAAATGTTCGCTCATCGTAATGATGTCACCAAGCTCTTGAGTCGGATGATTGTAATCACTCATGAAATTGACAACCGGCACCTTAGCAAACTTACCAACTTCGGCCACTGTCTCATGCCGTTCCACCCGCGCACCAATAATGTCGACAATGTTGCCAAGCACATGAGAGGTATCCTCGATCGTTTCGTGTCCACCAAGTTGAATCTGCCCAGGTGCCAGATACTGAGCATGTCCGCCTAGTTCAGTCATCGCTGCTTCAGCAGAGGTCCGGGTACGGGTGGAAGATTGCTCAAAAATCATTCCTAATGATCGATTTTTTAAAAGCTGCGGATAATAACCTGCGTTAATGGATACCTTAATAGCAATTCCCAAATCGATCATGTATTGAATTTCTTCCTTGGTATAGGTATTCGTGTCAATAAAATCACGTTTTTGCATGATGTCTTGCCCCTTTTCAATAATTTTTCTTTGGATTACGTGAATAGCTTAACGAGGTCTCAAACAAACGGGAAGCGCTTGCAGCATTTCCAAAACGCTCGACAAAAAGGTGTAACGTGTTTCATTTGATGAAACACGTTACACCTTTCGTACATCCGCTAACCACGCGCTTGCCGAGTCGTTAGTGATTAACTTTTTGGCTAATTTATCTGTCAGATGTGTAACAGCGATAATTGAGTAATGACGGTGAATCGAGTGGGAAAAAGGCCTGACATTTTAACAAGTTTCCCTTTTAACGGTCAGATTCGGCATATAATTCAAAACTTAATTTCATGCTTACCATTTCATATCATACCAACTCATCTATTTTAACGGTGACTTAAAATCATTGTGTCATTGGGATAATTCCCGAGGGTAAATCTTGGGTTCGTTTGTGATAGATTGCTCGTTCCCCACCGATATATTTAGGCTTACTTCGAATAAAGCTAACATGTGCGCGACCGATATTTTTGATCGATGTTCGTACAGAAATCTGAACAAAACGCACATGCATACCAATAAAAGTGTCACCAATATCCATACCGGCATCCCCCCTCGATATGCTCAACTTCTGGATGATAGGAAATAGATGGTATGTGCTTTTTAGTAGACAGATATTTTGTGCACCATAAATAAACACATAGTGCACGATAATTAATTTGAACTCAAAACCTAATTGAAGGTACGCATACTTGAATACCGCTTATAGTAAAACTACTTATCAAACAATTACCCACCTTTCGTAATCACTGGCGCCAATAATCTCTGACCCATGACAAGCACATAAGAAAAAATATTTAATGTATGCAGTAAATGCTCTGCATTTCAAAGTGATCCTGACTTTTAGTGAATACTCATAGTCTTAACCTACTCAATTCGCTATCTAACGCAAAAAATCTAACATTATGATATTATTAAAACGAGGTTATATTTTATAGGAGTACTAATTATGAAAAATTTTTTTGGTATTTTAGGTGGTATGGGTGCCCAAGCCACTGAAAATTTCATTCATTTGATCAATGATCGAACCGCTGCTACTAAAGATTAGGACTATTTTAACTATGTATTATTTAACCACGCAACAATTTCCGTTCGTTCTAGTTATATTATTGAAGAATTAAGTGCCGATCCTTTCCCTGAATTAAGTGAAGACTGGGAACAAATGGACACTTTGCACCCAGATTTTTTTGTAATCCCATGTAATACGGCGCACTTTTGGTTTGACCAATTACAAGCACTAACAGATACCCCAATTCTAAACATGCCTGAAGAGACAGTGAAGGCTATTGTTCAGGAATTCCCGGCAGCTAAAAAAGTTGGTCTCCTTGGCACGCCAGGCACAATTGCTGATGGGATATACGATCAACAATTACTCAGATTTGGTCTGCAAGCCATCCATCCGACTGCAAGCATGATTGACCGCCTGCACAATTTGATCTTTGATCAAATTAAAGGCCAAAACTTCGTCGATGGAGAACTATTTCATGATCTAATACGAGAAATGATTCAGTTAGGTGCCGAGGTTGTCATTCTAGGTTGCACAGAACTGTCATTAGCCAACTATCGAAACCCTAGCGTGAACCTTCCAATTGTTGACTCACAGTCAATTCTAGTCGATAGAACAATTCAAATCGCTGAACAACTTCAACACGACAAATAAAGACTACTTAAAAAGCGCCAGGGACAGATTTTTCAAAGACCGTCCTACTGACGCTTTTAATAGCTATAGATACTCCAAAAACATTTTCTCTCTATAATGATCCTTCTACCTTAAAAAATACTAATTTTTGGCCAAATACGGTTGAACCCTGGGTGCAACCAGCCAAGCTACAACTCCACCGACAATCGCCTGAATCGGATTGGTGGCTAGCCCAACAAGACCTACGACTGGTCCATACAACAACGAATCCGCAATGAAATACCCGACCACCATAACTAGTCCGCCAAAGATCAGTGCAGCCAAGCGAGCTATTATGCCAGAAAAGTGACGAACTAAATAGCCAGTTAAGAAGCCTTCTATTCCATGAATGATCAGTGAAAAGAACATGTATTGAGCATAGCCTGAAAGCAGATCTAATAAAAAGCCACTTAGTGCACCAACCGAGCCACCAACCCGCGGACCGAGCGCTAAGGCAGCAATGAAGATTCCGGCATCACATAAATTAATATTACCGTGAGTCATTGGTACCGGAATAATGAATAGACGGCTAACTACAATGTTAACTGCCACTAACATTGCCGTTAACATTAATTTCCGCAATTCTCCACGATTTGATGATTGGTTTCTCATCGTAGTCCTCCACTAACGGGCATCTACCAAATTTTTGTCTGTAAATTCGTATTGTGCTCGTTGACCACCAATCAGCTTCGGCCGGGAACGTAACGCAACGACTCTTGCTTCACCGACATCACGATGCTGCAGATGAACTGGAATTTGGACAAATTTAACATGCATACCAATATCAGTGCCACCGATATCAATACCACCAGCTGCCGTAATGTGCTCAACTTCAACCGGATCTTTAAATTGTTGGAACCCAGCTACTTGAGTTCCACCACCAGCATGAATTGCTGGAACGACCGACACGACATCTAAACCATTTCGTTCAGCAACCTCACGTTCCACTAATAGCGCTCGATTAATGTGCTCACACCCTTGAATTGCTAAATGCAAATGGCGCGGCTCAAGAAACTTCTGTAGCGTCTCCACAATAACTTGGCCAATTTCTAAGCTAGAATTAGTTCCTTTCCATTCACCACGAATTTCACTGGTACTGCAACCCACGACAAAAATGGAGTCGACTGGAAATGTAACTTTCGAAAAAAATTCATCCAATAATTGACTTAAATCAATTCGAATTTCACTCATACTCTCTTTGCAAACCTCCACACAGATAACTCTCTTGAAATTTTATTAATTCACTTACAGCAGCTGAGGCATTCAAGCCTAAGTGACGCTTAGTATCAGTCTTAGCTGTCGCCAAAATTGTACTAGTCACGATAGATACTGCCTCTTTAACAGCCTCATCTACCGACAGGCCAGCCATCAAAAGACCGGTCAGCGTTGCAGCAAACAAATCTCCTGATCCATCAAAATGACCTTCAATCCGTTCTCCCTTGATTCTAAAAACCTTATTGTTTCCAATGATGCATGTATCAATGCTGTTGCTCTCTGGAACACCGGTGACAACGACTTGCGCATGCAGGTCTAACTTTTTTTGAGTGTATTGACGGATCTCAACAACTCGCCGTCAGTTGGAAATTCTTCAAACTTTTTATTACTCAGCTTGCCAAGTTCAAATAAATTCGGAGTAATTATATCTGCGGACTTGATTAAAGTTGCAACTTCTTTTAAATATCCATTTGACAACCCAGGATAAAATTCGTCATTGTCTCCCATCACCGGATCCACCAAAACAAAAGATATACTAGTTCTTTCTAAAAAAGTTCGTACCTTGCTGCATCCATCTACTGAGCCTATATAGCCAACCAATGCACCGTCAATTTTAACTTTTGCTTTTTGACTTATTAGATAGGCCGACTTTTCCCACCACTTCGTTAAGTTGACCGCCTGTGGCAGGTCAAAACCTTCCGTCTGAGAAGAAAGTACCATCGTCGGTAGTGGAAAAACTTGCTGATTTAGCGCTGCTAAGATCGGAATCGCTAAGCCCATAGAGATTGCGCCTACAGTAGATAAATCTTCCGTCACTATAAGATTCTGTCTCATCATCTTTTTCAAAATACTGTGACCTTTGCCTTGTCATTTTAGGATATCGAAAATTGTACTAAATTCAAATCCTTGAGCAGACTCGGACCGTAATTCTTTAACTTCACTTTGAGGAACCCTTTTGTGGATTGTAGTCTCTTTAGCATTAAATGCATAATATTTTCCATCCCCATTTTTCTCGATGACCTTCACAAGGTAGAAATGCTCACTCATAATCCTCTTACTTTTAAATGTGAGCTGAGAATTTCTCTGTGTTTTCATAATTATCAGGTTATCGGAAAAAGAATTGTCATTTTCTTTCGGTTGAATGTGTTTAAAAAAAGTCAAATTCTCTCTAATCGTAATTTGCCTTAGAACTGATTTCGGCGTCATTACTAATTGCTTTCTTTGAATAAGCTTGCTAAAAGCAACGATGAAGAAAAGGGAAAAAATTAGCAAAAAAACTATTAACTTTAAGCGTTTCACATCATGCTCCTATTATTCGTGAAATATTCCACATGCATTAAGATTATCAACCTGTTCAAAGATAGTCAAGCGCTTTCATTTTTTTGATCAGGGCAAATTTTTACCCTTTAAAACTTCACTGTCACTTGCGATTTATGGCAACGAACATGAAATATAGAAAGAGATCCATCTCAAAATTCAAAAGACTTTGAAATGGACCTCAATTTTGATACTTATTAAAAAAATGTTATTGTTCTCGACTGTACTCAGCAATTTCTCTCAAAATAGAGGAAAGGAATTCAGAACTATCAATTGTAGAAGACCGACTCTCTCCATACTTTCTTACAGATACAGAATCATTAGACTTTTCATCATCCCCAACAACCAAGACATACGGGATTTTATGAGTCTGTGCATCACGAATCTTGTAATTCATTTTCTCATTTCGATGGTCAACTTCAACCCGAACACCGGCCGCGTTCAATAATTTAGCTACATTTTCAGCATATTCTCCATGTGCTTCATCATTTACGGGAACAACCTCAACTTGCTTTGGTGCTAACCATGTAGGAAATGCCCCTTTATACATTTCTGTCAGGTATGCTACAAATCGCTCCATTGTGGACACAAGTCCTCGATGAATCATAACTGGGCGATGTTGCTCACCATCTGCTCCCACATAGTGTAAATCAAACTGCTTTGGCATCATAAAGTCCAGCTGAATGGTAGATAATGTTTCATCATTTCCTAGAGCAGTTTTAGTTTGCACGTCCAACTTAGGGCCGTAAAAGGCAGCCTCTCCTTCAGCTTCATAGTATTCAAGACCCATATCATCCATAGCAGATTTTAACATTGCCTGACTTTGATTCCACATCGCATCATCATCAAAATATTTTTCGGTGTTCTTCGGATCACGATAACTTAAACGGAATGAATAGTCAGTTATATTAAAATCAGCATATACCTCAACCATTAGTCTCAAAATATTTTTAAATTCATCCTCGATTTGTTCCGGAGCTACAAAAGTATGACCATCATTCAAAGTCATTTCGCGAACCCGCTGAAGCCCTGATAGCGCCCCAGACTTTTCATATCTGTGCATCATCCCAAGTTCGGCAATTCGCATCGGTAGTTCGCGATAAGAGCGAATATGGTGATTAAAAATTTGGATATGTGAAGGACAGTTCATCGGTCGTAACTCAAGTTGCTCGCCATCTCCCATGTCCATTGGTGGAAACATGTCCTGACGATAATGCTGCCAGTGACCAGAAGTCTTATAAACATCTAAATTCATCAACACAGGGGTATAAACATGCTGATAACCGTGGGCAACTTCTTTATCAATGATGTATCTTTCAATCACTCGACGGATAGTTGATCCATTTGGCATCCAATATGGCAATCCGGCGCCTACTTTAGGGTCAACAAAGAATAGATCAAGGTCGTTACCGATTACACGATGATCACGTTCGCGCGCCTCTTGTCGTCTTTCAAGATCTGCGTCTAAGTCACTCTGTTTAAAGAAAGCAGTTGCATAAATTCGTTGCAACATTGGATTACTAGATTTGCCTTCCCAATAAGCACCAGCAACTGATAACAATTTAAAGATAGATAACACCTTCAAATCACTGATAATGGCATCATCATTTGCAGGAAGCAACTGACCAGAGATTTTTAAAAACTCAACTTTGCCTTCTTGAGCTCTTCTTTTCACAATTTCGCTAGAGTAAGGGTCATCTTTCGCCTGCTCAATTGCCTCTCCTTCATTTAAGGATACAAATGAAAGACGGCGTTTATTATCCACAAGGTTGGCGATACGCTTTTGTAGTCCCTCAAGCTCGTCTTCCGAAACTTGCCGTTCGTCTTTGTCAGAATCGACAAAAAATCCATCGTCGTTGACACCGAATTCTCCAAGTCTGATTCCTGCAAATGAATCTTTTAAAACATATGCCAACGCATAAGAAGCAGTATTGCGTAAAGCAAGGAGTGCTTCGTCCGAAGCATCTGATACATCCTTTTTAGCTCCATTAGGGAAAACAATTTGAATATCAGCCATAATATCTTCTCCTTTATAATTAAAAGTATACAAAAAGTCCCTGACACATTATTTCGTGCCAGGGACGTCAATTTTTAAACAACGTGGTTCCACCCAGGTTTATGCTCTCACCTCATCTAGAATAGGTTCAAACACCTCTACTGCTTGTTAACGTGAGCAGAACGGGAAACCTTATATCGGAATCCGGTGTAATGAAGTAGTAGCATTTTATTTCAAAGTAGCAGACTTTCAGCCGATGATCTGCAATCTCTTTCCTTTGAAGTCTAAAATGTCTTGTCTCCAAAACCAACATATCTTGTTGATGCATTCACAATAACACTATTAATAACGTTGTCAATAGAATAATTGCATTTTATTTCGTTGTTTTTTCATCGTAATGCCATTTTTTCTTGAGATAGAAGTAGATAGGAATACCAATTGCAGTTACAACAATTCCAATTGCAGTCGTCACAAATTGAGTAAATAATGTATTTATCAGGATAAATAAACCACCTATTAGTGCAATCAGCGGGATCCACGGATACAATGGAACCTTGTATGGTCGATTCAGTTCTGGCTGTCTGCGACGAAGTATAATAACGGCGACAAAAGCCATACAATAGAATACCCAGATGACGAAGATTAACATATTCGTTATTGCATCGAACTGTCCAGATAACATCATTACAAATGCAATGATATATTGAATCAAGCCTGCTGCCCAAGGAACACCAGCTTTGTTTAATTTTGCGAAAACATCTCCAAATGGTAATTTATGCTCAATGCCCATTACATAAGGGATTCGCATTCCAGTCATTGTATATCCATTCAAACCACCATAAACAGAAATCAAGATACCAATTGTGACAAATTTACCACCCATACCTCCGAAGATAACCTTAGCGACATCTGAAGCAACGTTTAGATTGCCTGCCACATGACTAACTGGCTCAACGTACAGAAATACTGCATTAACTAGCAGATATACAACCATAATAAGTCCAATACCAAGTGCAATGGCCTTGGGTAAATCCTTTTTTGGATTCTTCATTTCTCCTGCAATGTTTCCGACATGAATCCAGCCATCGTAAGCAAACATTGTTGCAAGCAGCCCATTACCGAGCGCGCTCCAGAAGGCACGGTGTGGACCGGCAACAACTGGAAATAGTGAAAAATTGACTCCGCCAGAATGGAAAAATCCTAATAACACAATTAATGCCAACGGAATTAGTTTAACAACTAATGCAACAGATGTAACCCAACCACCTGCCTTAGCACTGATCCAGTTAACTAAGACTAGTGAAAGCGCTGTAATCATTGCAACTGGCACAATCCAACTCTGTTGTAAACCAAACAGATTTGCGAACTGGGTTCCAAATGCTATGGCAATTGCCGCAACGTTCGCAGGGAAGTAAATAATGGCCTGTGCCCAGCCTGCGAGAAAGCCCCAAAATCCACCGTAAGTATGTTCAATATATCGAGTTAATCCACCTGTTTCTGGAAAGGCGGCGGCTAATTCTGCACCTGTTAAACCAGCACAAATCGTAATAACACCACCGAGAAACCAAGCCAGCATTGCTAAACTAACTGTTCCTGTGGACTGAGTAACGGCGGCGGCTTTGAAGAACACACCGGTGCCGATGACAGTTCCCATAACTGTAGACAGTGCCGGGAAAAAGCCAATTGTCTTCTTTAGCCCGCCGCTAGTCTCTGAACTTCCTTTACTTTCCATCATTTTCACCTCGTTTGAGATTTTTTATATCTTTTGTACACTTCAAAAGTTCCAAACATCAATACAAACCATAATAAAGATACAATAACTGAAATCCTAGTACTTGAATCGAATAAAAGAATAACCAAAACGCATGCAAAGAATGCTAGTGTTAAATAATCTGAATATGGAAAGAATGGCATTGGGAAAGCATTTCTTACCCCCTCTTGTTTAGATCGTTTTTTGTAAGCCAAGTGGGCCAGTATTAAGACAGACCATACAAAGATAAAGTTCAAGGTCGCTACCCCAGACACAATATTAAAAACACCCTTTGGGATAAAATAATTCAAAACTACAACCACGAGTAATACGGCCGAGGAGAACTGTAGTGCGTTGTTTGGTACACGGTGCTTGTTCAATCTCGCAAATATCCTCGGAGCATTCCCTCCAACTGCCAATGATCTCAGTGTTCGACTGGTACTAAAGATTGCACTATTGCAAGCTGACATCGCTGCAGTCAGTACGACAAAGTTTATAACTGCGGCCGCAGATTGTATGCCAATGTCGGAAAACACCTGAACAAAAGGACTTTGATTCTCTACCAATTTATTCCAAGGATAAACTGACATAATAATTATCATCGATCCAACGTAGAAAAGGCCAATTCTAATTGGCAGATTATTGATCGCTTTAGGCAAATTTTTCTCCGGGTCCTGAGTCTCACCCGCTGTGAGACCAACCATCTCGATTCCCACAAAAGCAAAGAGAACCATTTGAAACGACTTTAGAAACCCGGAAATTCCTGTTGGAAAAAATCCACCATACTTCACTAAATTACTAAAGCTTGCGATCGAAGAACGCGTCTTGTAACCGATCACGACCAGGTACAATCCAACAGCTATAAGGGCCAAGATTGCAACAACTTTCACCATTGCAAACCAAGATTCCATTTCACCGAATAAGCCAACATTAACCAGATTAACTAGCATCAACAATATGATGATTATCAGTGGTGTTGCCCATTGAGGGAAATCTGGGAACCAGAATTTGACGTAAATACCTGAAGCTGTTAGATCCGCCATTGCGATCGTTATCCAGCAAAACCAGTAAGTCCAACCTGTCACAAATTCAAATCTATTACCTAGATATCTTTTAATGAAATCAATAAACGAATGCAATCTAGTATCCGAAAGTAACAATTCGCCGATTGATCTCATTAAAAAGAAGCAGAAGCACCCAGCAATTAAGTATGAAAGGATAATTGACGGACCTGCCTCACGAATTGCCGTTCCCGATCCCAAAAATAAGCCCGTTCCAATTGCCCCGCCAATAGCGATCATTTGAATGTGTCGATTCTTTAATGACCGCGATAATTGCTGGCCCTCATCATCCATATGAAATCATCCTTCTTAATTATTAAACAAAAAGAATGCCGCATCATCGAGAGGTGCAACATCCTAGATGCAAATTTTTTTCTACAACGTTTAAGTGTCTACAAATACTGTGTTTTAGCCAATCCCACCGTCTGCAGCAACTGGTGAGAAGAAGTGATCAATAATGCCAGAAACACGTGCCAAGTCCACATTACCACCGGAAACCAATGCGACAACTTTTTTGTTTTTTAACCACTTTTCATCGATACGGTGAGATTCAAGTGCAGCCGTTGGTAATGCTCCTGCACCTTCTGCCACAACCTTGGTACGTTGCAAGAGATCTTTCATAGCAGTTGCGATCTCCTCTTCACTAACCGTCACAATTTCATCAACTAGTGATTGAACAATTGGAAAAGTTAAATCGCCAGGTGTGGCAACGTCCGTGCCATCAGCAAGTGTAAAGTCATCGTGATGGGTCACAATATGACCAGCGTCAACGGAAGCTTTCATACCATGAACGTTCTCCGATTGAACACCAACAACATGGATAGACGGGTTGAACGATTTAACAGCCGTGGCAATACCAGAGATCATGCCGCCACCACCAACTGGAACAATTACTGTATCAACATCCCAAAGATCATCAAGAATTTCAAGTCCAATTGTCCCTTGGCCCGCGATAACATATTTATCATTGAATGGGTCAACGATCGTCTTACCTTCTTTTTCAGCCCGTTCATGCATCCACTGATGTGCGTCGTCAAATGTAGCGCCATGAATATCAACAGTGGCACCATAGCCAGCTGTTGCATCGCGTTTCATTTGTGGCGCCTCGTCAGGCATTACAACAGTAGTTTCGATGTCAAGCAATTTACCAGTAAGTGCAACCCCTTGAGCGTGGTTCCCAGCTGAAGCCGTGATAACTCCACGTTTCTTCTCTTCGTCAGTCAAATGATTGATCTTGTTATTTGCGCCACGGAACTTAAACGAACCAGTGAGTTGCATGTTTTCGAGCTTTAAATAAACATCCCCGCCAACAACATTACGGCTTAGGAACATAGACTGAACTAATGGCGTACGACGAGCGTATTTACTAACAATTGATTTTGCTTCTTCAATATCATGAATATTCACTAAATCATAAGTTTTCGCAACTAATTCATTTGCAGCCATGTGATCATTCCTACTTTCATTAATAAATTCAAGTTTTTTGGTAAAAATTTCACAAGATCTGGAAAAGAAAAGAAACTATTTCTTTTCTTTGTTTCTTATACAATAGCAATAATTAAACGCTCAACTGAGTATATGGTAAGTCTAGTGACTTAGCCAATCCTTCGTTTGTAACTGCGCCCTCATATAAGTTGACACCAGTTTTCAGAGCTTGATCTGACTTGATAGCTTCAACAATTCCTTTATCGGCAATTTCAAGCAGGTAGCTTAAGTTGCCGGCAGCTAGGGCCATTGTGGCAGTGCGTGGTACTGCTCCCGGTTGGTTAGGAACCGCATAATGAACTACTCCATCCTTAACGAAGATCGGATCATCAATCGTGGTTGGGTGATCAATTGTTTCAACTGTGCCACCTTGATCGATAGCAATATCTACGATAACGCTACCCTTCTTCATCGATTTAACCATATATTCTTTAACCAACTTGGGTGGCTTTGATCCAGGAATAAGAATTGTTGATACAAAGACATCCGCTGATTTGATCTCTTCAGCTAAGTTTTCCTCGGTCGACTTAACAACGCGAAGATCACGTCCTTCGTACATCTTTTCAAGTTCTTTAATTCTGGCATCGTTTAATTCGAGGATTACAACTGAGCACCCTAAGCCAAGAGCCATATCTGCTGCACCTTCGGCCGCATTTCCACCACCAAAGATTACAACATGACCCGCGTGAATCCCAGGGAAATCAATACCCGGCAGCAAGATTCCTTCACCTTGATGCTGTGCTTCTAAGTAGTAGGCACCCATAATAATGGATCTGCGTCCGGCAATTTGACTAACCGGTGCCAAAAGTTCAAGCTTTCCATCCCTGACAATCGTTTCGGCACCAATAGCTGTCGTTCCGGCTTTCATCATAGCCTCGACTGTTGGCTTTGATGAAGCAAGATGTTGGAAGCCCCAGACAATTTTACCTTTAGTAAAATATTGATACTCCTCTTGACTTGGTTCTTTAACCTTGATAATAAGCTGAGCCTTCCAGCCTTCCTCATGACTCACTATCTTACCACCGGCTTGAATATATTCGTCATCAGGATACCCGGCACCCAGACCGGCATTCTTTTCAACTAACACTTCATTGCCAGCCTCGACCATTTTCTGAACATTTTCTGGTGTGGCCGCAACGCGACCCTCACCTTCCTTTTGTTCCTTAATAACGGCGATCTGCATGAAAACACTCCCTTGTGATTAATTTCTGTTACAAGTACATGATAACGCTTTCACAAGAAACAAAAACCTTTTCCGAGGTTTTTGTTAACTTTTTTCTATTTTTTAATCGTTGTATAATTTATCGTTGTGCAATTCCTTGTTTAGCGGCGTTTTAATGATCGAAAAAAATGTATGCATAATTACAATATTATGTGAATTAAATTAAAAAATCATAATTTTAAAGTCAATCGTTTGCTTGAAAGATGGTTTCATTGAAAGTGTATAATTGAACATGATATATTTGGATTACTATTTTGCCCCAATTTGTTTTTATAATTTGTTTGAAAGAAAGGTAAACCATGGAGAAACCATTCGAATTTTCAACCCGTACCTTTGGAAATATTTTCTTTATATCATGTCAATCAGCTAAAAGTACGAAGCAAAATTATTTAGAAGAATTCAAGAGTACCCTCGACAGAATAACGAGCGAGTTAAAGAAGAACACTTTTACTTTTAATGATGTTGCACAAATTCAATTCTTTTATGTGGGCTTTCCAAACTTGTCATCCTTGTGGGACTTATTCGATACGTATTGCGATCTTCCTCGACCTGCCGTTAGCTTAATCGGAGTCCATCATTTGCCCCACGATTCGTTATTTGCAGCCCAAGTAACAGCTATCAAAAATACACCTTCTGGACAAGATCCTTTTGGTTTTTAGCTTTTGTCAAACTTGATAAATTTTAATTGACTTGTTGAAAGCGCTAACAGATAATTGATTTAGATATTTGTAGACAAGAGGGGTAGTTAAATGCCAACCATTCCGATTCACCTTAGCGACCAAGAATATAATTTTTTGACTCATTATGCTCACGCCACAAACTCTTCACTGGCAGAACTTTTGCGTGTTTCGACTTTAAAAACCATTGAGAATAAAATTGACATTACCGTATATGAAACAACGCTAGAAAAATATCATGAAAATCCGCATCTTTCTAAGACAGAAGAATTGGCTTCAATGTTGCGAAACGAAGGAAGCACACATGGAATATAACTTAGGCTATTCTGTCAACGCCCAGCAACAACTTCTGTCCCTTCCCAACCAAGATGCGCTCATAATTTTAGCATGGCTAAAAAAACAAGCTGGTTTTGACCCATTAAACCACGGTACAACTATTGAAACTATTAGCGGTCCTGCTCAAGCAATTAGATTTGTAATTGGAACTTACAAAATCATTACACAAGTCACTTATGATCAAGTTATTATTTTATCAATCACACAAGAATAAAATACGAAGCACACCTAACTGTTAGAGCCAATTATTACTTGCTAGATGTGCTTCGTATTTATTTTTCTATCAAATTTTTTAGCTTCTCAACTTATGAACAACGTTCATAAATTCACTCACGATTCTTTTATCTCTTGGTAATAGGAAACTCGTATGCGTGCATGTACCTCCCGAGACATGTTCTATATGCACCTTGGACCTATTTAAAAGCCGATTATCCCGGCAAAGATTTACCTGTATAACAGATCGCAAATTAATGTCTTGAACAATAGAAAATCGATCGTTATTTCGACCCAATGGTACAACGATACCGACAATTCTTGTTCTTAAAACAGCGATTGCCCCCCACTTTAATAAAGGGTTAGTGGGCCGGTGATCAAAAATAATAAGAACGATTCCCTCACGCGACCAATCGGGTGCATTTAAAAATGGTGTCAAAATTCTCTTTGCATCGACTGTATTAGTTCCAGAATAAACCTCAATTTTTGGAGTAACGTATTCCATGATAACCTCTTATTTTACTTATCTCACATAAGTATAGCGCTTTCAATTATGAAACAGAATATATTTGTGCTTTATTACACAATTTTGAAAATGTGTTCTGTATCTGACTTTTCTATATTTAAAGCCAGAAAAGCGAACAGAAGGGCGTCGTATCTTTTCTAAGATGCGACGCCCTTGCTCTCTTGTATTTATTGATACGGTTTAACTTTGGACTGTTGTTCTGAGATGTTCGAGCATATCCTCAGTCATTTTGTCTAAGTCAAACTTCGGACTGAATCCCCACTCCTCTTTAGCTGCAGTAGCATCGATTGAATTTGGCCAAGAGTCGGCGATCTTCTGTCGATCTGGATCAACATCATAATCCATCGTAAAATCAGGAATCACTTTTTGAATCGAACGCTTAATGTCCTCGGGTTCAAATGACATCGCAGTGATATTAAATGAATTACGATGCACGAGTTTATCAGGATCTGCATTGAGTAACTTTACAACTGCGTCGATGGCGTCTGGCATATACATCATGTCCATATAACTACCTTGCTTTATAAAGCTTGTATAGTGCCGTTTCTTCAAGGCCTCATAATAGATATCAACCGCATAATCCGTCGTGCCACCTCCAGGAAGCGTCTTGTAAGAAATAAGCCCTGGGAACCTGACACTACGAGAATCTACACCAAATTTGGTAAAGTAATAATCTTCCAACAATTCACCAGCGACTTTAGTTACACCATACATGGTAGTTGGTCTCATAAGCGTGTCCTGTGGCGTATTATCTTTTGGTGTACTTGGACCAAAAGCACCGATCGAACTCGGTGCAAAAAATTTCGAATTTGTGAGTCTAGCAATCTCAAGGGCATTAAAAAGGCCGCTCATGTTCAGATTCCATGCCAGTTGTGGCTTCTGCTCTGCTACTGCGGACAACAGAGCTGCCAAGTGTATTACCGTATCAACCTTATTGTCTCGTGCGATCTTTAACATCGCCTCGCCGTCATTTACATCTAATACTTCAAAGTGTCCATCTTCCACTGTAGGATTCCCGTCTAACTTACGAATATCAGTAGCGATAACAGCGTCTGTACCTAAATCTTTTCGAAATCTGGCAACTAATTCAGAACCGATCTGTCCCAAGGCACCTGTGACAAGTACTTTTTTCATAATTATTCATCCTTTCTTTCTGCTTAGAATTAAAAATAGCTAAATTAAATTCAATTCATGTCCAACTTTCCCATAGGCTGCCACGGCGTCATCAAGCATCTCTTTTGTATGGGTTCTCATGGGCATATTACGGACGCGTCCAGTTCCTAAAGGAACGGTCGGGAAAACAATTGGTTTTACATAAACACCGTTTTCAATCAAACGTTTTGCAAATTCCTGAGTTTTTTCTTCATCCCCCAGGATAACCGGTGTGATTGGAGTCTCAGAATGCCCTGTATTAAAGCCTAACTTGCCAAGTTCTTTTTTAAAGTATCTTGCGTTTTCCCACAGCTGTTCCACATATTCGGGATGGTCCATGATTTGATTTAAAGATTCAATCACTGCCGCAGATGAACCCGGAGCTATGGAAGTTGAAAATAAGAATGGTCGACCTCTTGCTTTGAGCCAGTCAATTAAGACTTTTTTACCCGCAATATATCCACCAACGACCCCGACGGCTTTGGATAAAGTACCCATCTGAAAATCAATTTTGTCCTGAAGACCAAATGATTTTACAGTCCCGGCTCCGTGTCCCATCACGCCTGATCCATGGGCATCGTCAACATAAGTGATAAGATCATACTTTTCCGCAATTTGGACAACTTCAGGAAGCTTCTGAACGTCACCGTCCATGGAAAAGACGCCATCTGTGATATACATAATCTTTTCATACTCGCCGCTTTCCTTAGCCGCTTTCGCCTTTTCTTCAAGATCCTGCATATCGCGATGCTTTACACGTATAATCTTTGCACCCGACAAACGGCTACCATCAATAATAGAAGCGTGATTTAATTCGTCTGAAAGAATAGCATCCTTTTTTGTCATGACCGCAGAAATCGAACCTAAATTGGCATTAAATCCCGATTGATAGGCTAATGCTGCTTCCGTTCCTTTAAACTTTGCAATTGTTCTTTCAAGTTCCTCGTGAATTTGCAATGTTCCGTTAATTGGTCTAACGGCACCAGCTCCGACTCCCCACTCTTTCGTTGCCGCAACATCGGCATCGATAAGTTCTTGCTTGTCAGCAAAACCAAGATAATTATTCGAGGCCAAATTAATCAACCACTTGTCATTTATTTCAATTTTGGGCCCATTGTGCGTTTGCAATACGTCAATCGAGTTTAATAAACCTTTTTCCTTAAGGTCATCTAAGTTATCCTGTAAATACTTCTCAAATGTTCGCGCCATTTGTGTCACCTCTTTTTATTATTTTTACCAACCGCAATATATCACGTTGTAGAAAGCGCTTACAAATTATTTGTTTTAAATTATCATATTTTTTAATCTATTCTTAATCAATTATTTTTAATATTAATTTTTACTATTAGTTTGTTTTATCACAAATTAGCATTCTTATTTCAGTGCATTCATCTGTTGGTGACATTTTAAATGTGATTTACAACACAACTTCGAAGAAATTATCTAAAATAAGTTTTTAATATTTATGACCTAATTGCCCTATCTGCCAATACATATGCTAACTTTAAGCGATATACGGACGAACATATTACTCATAATAACCATTGCTAGTCTCCGCTTTTATAGCGACACAACTTTCAAAACTATGCTTTAGAAGTACTTAACAACCGGCTTTCAACTAACATTCATACATCAGCCTAATGGGTAAGACAACATTTATCTACTTCGCTTTAGCGCCCTTGTGTCCACCATGCTCATATGGTAAGCTGCTAACCCCAAAAAAGTACTAATATGCAAATTTATGCTTCGAATTTGCATATTAGTCAAACATCATGAGTACACTTTTTCCTTTTAAATATCTCATGAAAATTCAAACACTTAATTTGTGTGGAATACTAACTAACAAGTGAACTTGTCGTGGCATTACACCCCTCAACAATCGCACTCCCCTTATTTCGGCAAAGTACCCGGGTATTGTTTTATAAATCGCCCCGATATTGGTTGTAAATGGTGTCTCTCCTATAATTTTGGGTTGTACGATATGGTATCAGCATAACTATTTGTCATGTTCAAGGTTATCGATCTTATTCGCCATATTTCAACGATTTCCTTTCGATTTTTAATATTTGGCTTCGACCCGTTCATTCTAAATCGAAATGGATATTTTTGCATACAACTTATGACCGCACACAATATCACCCCAGGCATACTAGCCCAAGTGACAAATTTCTCTAGAAGAGATTTTGTCACTTGACTATCACTGTCGCACTTTTGGTCAAATTACAGCCTGAAAATAGAGGCAATGACACAATTCCTGAACGTCATTGCTTTACAATAATAACTTCGTAATGAGGCTCAACCATTGTAATGGCTCGAAAACTAGTGCGATGAAACGAATCAACAACTGATTGCGATGCTACCAACCTGAAGGTTCGAAAACATGAATTGAAAAGTGATATTTTTAAAACACGTTCAAATTCGGGAATGCGTGACTATAGGCTACAATGATGCCGTTAATCATTACAAGATTTTTCAACAACAGGTTCATTTATGGAACTTAATGGCAATAGAATATGGGCGGGAAACATAGCGTACTCCATCAATTATTTTGGTGAGTTGTCATAAAATGTCCTAACTAGGGGCTTTCAGAAAATTAGTTAAAAAACATCCAAGGAAATTAAAATACTGATCGAAGAAAAGGTTAACTGCTTATGTTTACCGTCTTAGTTATACAGGACAAAGGAATAGCCTCACCGCGTTATGCTAACACAGTGGGGCCATTTAAAGAAAATACTTTAATTTAGATTATGTAACTCACCAGTTTTACAGTTATCCGTACAAAAAATTCAGAATAATTATTCTTCAAATCCGATAATTCTGAAAATTTTTAAATTCAATAAAATGAGCCAATGCAGATAATTATTTAGCCAAATACGGTTGAACTCTTGGGGCAACCAGCCAAGCCACAACGCCACCAACAACGGCTTGAATTGGGTTAGTGACCAGTCCGACGAGCCCCACTGTAGGTCCATATAACAACGAATCTGCTAGGAAATAGCCTACAACCATCACCAATCCGCCAATTCCTAAGGCTAGCCAGCGAGCCATCGGTCCCGACAATCGTTGTGAAAGATAGCCAACTAAGAATCCTTCCAGTCCATGAATGATCAGTGAGAAGAACATGTACTGTGCGTAACCAGACAGTAAATCAAGTAAAAAACCACTAAGCGCACCAACGGTCCCCCCTACTTTGGGTCCAAGTGCCAAAGCAGCGATGAAGATTCCAGCATCACAAAGATTGATATTCCCATGTGTCATCGGGACAGGAATGATGAAAAGCCGACTAATCACAACCGTGACCGCAACCAGCATCGCTGTAAGCATTAATTTTTGTAGTTGCCCACGGTTAGACGATTGATTTCTCATCAAGATTCCTCACTAACGAATATCTTCTAAATTTTTATCTGTAAATTCATATTGAGCCCGCCGACCACCAATCAGTTTTGGCCGTGAACATAGCGCAACAACGCGGGCTTCACCTACATCGCGATGTTGTAACCGAACCGGAATTTGGACGAACTTCACGTGCATCCCGATATCAGTTCCACCAATGTCAATGCCGCCGGCCGCGGTGATGTGTTCAACTTCAACCGGATCTTCAAATTGTTGATAGCCGGCCACTTGTGTACCACCACCAGCATGAATCGCCGGAACAACTGACACAATTTCTAAATTTTTTCGTTCGGCAACCTCGCGTTCCAATAACAAAGCACGATTAATGTGTTCACAGCCTTGGATTGCCAAATGCAAATGGCGGGGAATAAGAAAATCTTGCAAGGTTTGGACAATCACTTGCCCAATTTCTAGGCTTGAGTTGGTTCCTTTCCATTCACCGCGAATTTCACTTGTACTACAACCGACAACGAAGATGCTTTCTGGTCGTAAGGTCACATTTTCAAAATATTCGTTCAATGTTGTCGTTAAATCTTGTCGAACCTGTTCCAAATCCATTTTATTGCCTCCCGGCTGATCGCCGAATAATTTCGTCCAACGCTGTTGTGAATTTTAATCCGAATTTTCGCCATTCGCGAGGAAGTTGACTTGTCTCGTCAATTGCCATCGATGTAATATCAACTGCCTGTTTCACCGCTTCAGTAAATTCAAGCGACCGGCTTAGTTCACCACTTAATGTAGCGGCAAAAAAATCGCCTGCTCCGTAAAAATGACCGGCTATTTTGTGGTGACCTATAAATCGGTATCCATCACTTGATGACGGATCTGTAAAAAGGACACCAATCTGGTCATCTAATTCAACACCAGTTACAACCACTTTAACGTTATGTTGAAAGCGGATTTCCAGCATTTGAACAATTCGCACTAATTCCTCAAAACTACTTTGAAAAGAAAGCTCCCGGTCAACTAGTTCCTCCAACTCAGTGACATTAGGAGTGATTACATCAGCTTTCTTCAATATAGGCTCTAACAGCTGCGCATACCCTTTTTCTAACCCAGGATATTGTTTACCTTGATCAGCAAACACTGGATCAACAACGATCCGTGTTCCTTGAGCCAGATCAAGTATCTTGCTGATAAATTCAATGGCAGTCTCGGAACCTAAGTAACCAATCTGAATTATCTCAAAACTCATTAATTCCTCTCGGGACCAGTGATTAGCGACAGCACTCAACCAATCTGTCAGATCTAATTTTTCAGGTATATTGAAGCCCTCGGTTTGAGTCGAAAGTAGTGTGACCGGCAACACGGCCGTCGTTAACCCGAAGGCAGCGGCAACAGGTACCGCAGCGGCTGTAGAAATATTACCCAATAGGGAAAAATCCTGAATTATTAGTGCTGTATTTGGTAACGATTGTCGCATTTAGAAATATCTCCTTCACAACATAGACATCTAAATGATCTCAGCAAATGACTTTCCTAAATAGACATAAAATCGTAGCTAACAAAAACGCCGACAACTCCTCGTCATCGACGCTTTACTAAACTAATTTTAGTTGTCCGTCGTATTTTTTATCCAGCAAACAAAGCATAAACTCCTGCAAGAGCTACAACTATAATAACAATTGCAAAAACTCCTTCGGCACGTGTGAAACTAACTTTGTTATGTTGCTTTCTAGCAATCATATATACAGGAATTCCGAGTGCATAAACAATAAATGAAATAGCAATATAGGTGACATTAGCTGAAATACCCATAATAATTGTATACAGCAAAGCTAAAATACCGATGATCAAAGCATTTCTGCGCTTATGCTTCGTACTAGTTGGAAACTGCCCATTTTCGCTCTTAGAAATCTTAATCAGATACATTGCCGAAATCAAGTAAGGCGCAACGGTCATCGCACCAGTTACAGTCAACAACATCTGGTAAGCGTTATCGTCAAAGTGAGCAATCAAAATAATCACTGAGATAATGCAGGTAGCCACAAGGATTGAGAAGCTCGGCACGTTTTTGTCAGACACTTTTGCAAAAGCCTTTGGAAAGGATCCATCTTCTGCTGCAGCGTGTTGAGGTAACTCGGCCAACATTTGAATCCATGAAATCCAACTTGAAAATACAGCGAATAATAGCGCTACCGTGATTACATCCCGACCAATATTGTTATGCCAAAATGAAGTCAACATATATGCAGTCGATGGCGATGTCATTTTTGCTAATTGACCGTAAGAATATGCGCCAAGAGATAACATGCCAACTAAGGCATACATAATAATACAAATAACAAAACCGGTGATCGTAGCCTTGGGAACTTGTTTAACGTCACGAGCTTTTCCGGACATGACGACTGCCCCTTCGACTCCACCAAACAACCACAAAGTTACCATCATCGTGTTCATAACTTGGTGTGTAAGGCTCCCTAATGGTTTGTCACTCAAGCTATGAACAGCTTGGGTACCGGAGGCATTAGTTGTAAACGTGTGTAAGTTAAAATGCACAATACAACTTACTAAGAACACAACAACGACTGCTAACATAATTACCGTGGCAACTTGTTGAATAGAACTCGAAACCTCAACACCGCGCAAAACTAGAGCAGTAATGGCCCAAGTGATAATTAACGCCCCAATAACTGATGGCCAATTATTTCCTCCTGTGAATGTTCCGGGGAAGAAGTAATCAAGCGTACTCATGGTCAACACTGCATAGGCAGCGTTAGCAAAACATTCACACACGAAGTAGCCCCAAGCAGTAAAGAAACCAACAAAAGATCCGAAACCAACTTCACCATACTTATATAACCCAGCAGTTAAATCCGGCCGAACGTCACTTAAAATAACAAACATTTCCGCGATGAACCAGATTCCGATTCCAGTCGTCACCCATGCGATGATTTGCGCATTTAAGCCAGCAACTTGGGACATGTTTTTAGGCAAATCGAACACACCCGAGCCAACCATTGCACTCACAATCAGTGCTACTAAACCAAAGAATCCCATCTTTCCTGCCTGGGATTTTTTATTACTTTCGTCCATATCCTAATCTCCTTAGAAACACAATATACAAATATAGAATACGAACAGCATAAAAGCGTTTTCCTCTACGGTATTGTTTCACGCCAATGAATAAAAGTCAATATTATGTGAATTCGATAACTTTTTCTTCAACCCCCGGCTGCCAGAAAGATCCTCCAAACACTTCAAAAGTTGTTAGCAAATAATTGGGGCTTCTTAAATGCAATAAAGATAGCGTTTATCAACGTTTTAGATTACTCAAGCATAGGCAAAAATAAAGCGAATAAAAAGAACTTTTACACACAATTTTATACAAACGTAGAAATTAATATGGCAATGAAAGGTAAAAAGCACTGAACTTAGCCATGTTATATTGTTGAAGTGAACAGCATTAAAGCGTTTTCTCAAATACTCTTTCTCATTGTTGCTCATAAGCTAGCTTTTGCAGTCTTTAGTTAAGCTGTGTCACTTTATTGACTAACACTCTGCTGAAATAGTTTCAACAACCGACATGTCGTTCCACATATTAATTAATAATGCTTTTTCTTTGAGAACTGTCCCTTTGTTTCTACTTTCGCCCGAGACCACTATGACAATCTGATAAGCTATAATCAGAAACTTGGGGGGATATTGGGAAGTGAATGATATGAACAACTATGATAGTGACCTTTTGAATTTGATGCTCGGTGAAACTGTCTACAGATCTGCCGAATACTTTGCAAACGCGTTAGGTGTTTCTACAAAGACAATTTACAATCACAGTAAAAATATAGAGACTTTTTTACGAGATAATGGATTAACATTGGAAAAATTTCCAAGAAAAGGTTTCTTAGTGGTTGGAAGTGCAGAAAAGAAACAGCATATTTTGCTAAATTCTGGTAAACACTTAAGTAGTTCCAATGACGTACAATTCACTCCACAGTACAGAAGATTATATCTATTCTCTAAGCTTCTTTTTTCTGAAAGGAAGAGTTATAGATTTTACGCTGAAACCTTCTTTGTTTCGGTGCAATCCATAAAGAAGGATTTTGACGAAATCAACGGATTTTTAGAATCCAATAAGGTGACCTTAGATAATAAAAACTTGTCTTTTTCTGAGGAGATAAAAATTGAACAAAGTTTTAGGGAGTACTTAGACCTCTTTTTAACGCAAGTTGCTCTTTCAAAAGAACAGTTGGGTGAAGTTTTTGGGTCAACAATCACTGAAATTGCGACCGAGTTTGTTGATGATAATTCTCAACAGGACTCCCATGTTCAAGACGAATATCTTCCCGTCTCTTTAAAAGAATCCCTACTGATTTTCTTAAACCGTGTAAAAAATGGCTTAACATTAACACCGGCTAGAGAGCAGGTCATCGTTTTAGACATTTTAAAAAACACAGACTTATCAAAAGTTGTATCAGGATTTATTGAGATCTGTCGATCCACCGCCAAAATTCAAATTTCCGGCGAGAGCTTACGCTTTTTATACTTACTACTTCTCGGCCATGGAATTCGTAGCAATCCAAATGATTTTGACTCGAAGCGTGATTTCACTCTCGAATCAAAAGATCTTATTCGTAAGGTCAGCGATATGTTAGATGTGAAATTCACAACTGACCTTGAACTATTAAAAGCAACTATTTACCATTTAATTCCTATGGTCTCACGGTTAAACCTTGGCTTACGAATTACGGATCCATTAAAAGGCGAAATTTTTAGTCACCACTCGCTCATCGCGTCTGCCGTAAAGAAGTGTTCTAAAAATATCGAAAAGCACTATCACATTGAGCTCTATGATGATGAAATCTCTCTTTTAACTTTACATTTTCTCGTGGCGTTTGAAAAACATCGAAAAAATAATCAAATTCTTGTAGTTTGCCATGCTGGCGCAGAAATATCTCAATACGTTCTTCTTTCCATAGAAAACAATCTTCCTCCACATAATAAACTCACATTGATTTCACCTAGTGAGTTGTCTAAAACCAAAATTGAAAAATATGATCTAATCATTTCAACAACCAATATTAAAGTTCAAAAAGTTCCAACGCTATTTGTTTCTCTTTTACCAAGAGAAGAAGAAATTTCTCCAATTTATTGGCGCTTAGTTGAGATTGATAAAAATAAATTAAAAGTAGATTCAAAGCTATAAATCATGGAACGTTATAATCCGTAATACCTCTCTTTCCCGAGATTACTATATAAAATTGTTTATTTATTTTAAAAGTGAAAGGAAATTAACTCATGTCCAAATTGATCATCGCCATGACACCTGGAATCGAAGATTTTGTAAAAACGAATCGGGAAGTCGTGGATGCAACTACAGTGCATGACTGGACAAATGTTGGTGCCGCAGTCATTACAGATAATGATCTGAATGTAGCTGATTTAATCAAAGAAACCACATTTGGAATTCCGGTTTTCTTAGCAACACATGATACTAGTAAGTTTGATAAAAATAACAAGCATTTCGACGCCATTGATCACTTGCTAGATTTGAACAATAATTTTAACAAGCAAATTTATTCACGAGAAGTAGAAAATGCGGCAAAAGAATATGAAGATGGCCTAATGCCTCCTTTCTTTGCCGAACTAAATAAAGTTGTTGACCGGGGATCTTGGCAATTTGAATGTGCCGGTCACCAAGGAGGAGCATTTTTCTTAAAATCCCCCGTAGGTCGTAAATTCTATGACTTTTATGGTGAACGCTTCTTTAGAGCCGATGTTTCCATCTCTGAAGACGGACTTGGCGACGTTTTAACTCACGACGGCGCTGCTTTAAAAGCCGAAAAACATGCCGCCAAGGTTTTCAATGCTGACAAGGCCTACTTTATTCTAAATGGTTCGACAACCTCTAACAACGTTGCAATTACAGCAGCTGTAACAAAGGGCAATTTAGTATTATTCGACCGTAATAACCACAAATCAGCATATAATAACGCTATGGTAATGAACGGTGGTATTCCAGTCTACTTAGAAACAAGTCACAACTCTTACGGATTAATTGGTGGAATTAAAGAATCTGGCTATGACGAAACAACCTTACGTGAAGAAATTCGTAAGGTAGCTCCTGAAAAGGCGGACCTAAAACGTCCTTTCCGGTTAGCCATTATTGAACATGATACCTATGATGGCACAATGGCAAATGCACAACAGATTGTCGATAAAATTGGGCGTCTTTGTGACTATATTCTCTTCGACTCCGCTTGGGCCGGCTATGAACAATTTATTCCAATGATGAAAGAAACATCTCCCCTACTTGTAAACTTAGGCCCAGAAGACCCTGGCTTATTAGTTGTCCAGTCAATTCACAAGCAGCAAGCAGGTATTTCTCAAGCTTCGCAAATTCTGAAAAAAGACAGTCACATTAAGGGACAACGACGTTACATTAATCATAAGCAGTTCAACAACGCATTTATGAAATATTCTTCTACCTCACCATTCTACGGCATTTTCGCGTCCATCGATGTTTCTGCTAGGATGCAAGAAGGTGAAACTGGGAAGAAAATGTGGAACGACACAATGTTAACCGTTGTCCGCGCCCGTAAGCGCCTACTTCGTGAAGCAACAATGATTCGCCCATTTGTACCACCTATGGTTCATGGTAAGCCTTGGGAAGATGCAGATGACCAAGAAATTGTTGACGACAAAGCTTATTGGGCATTTGATCCAGATGAAAATTGGCATGGCTTTGACGGCTACAGTAAAGGTCAGTACTTCATCGATCCAAATAAGCTGATGTTGGTGACGGCAGGGCTCGATATCCCAAGTGACACGTATGAGGATTTCGGTGTACCCGGATCGATTGTGACTCATTTTCTTCATGAACATGGCATCATAAATGAAAAGAATGACCTTAATTCTGTTCTCTTCTTGATTACTCCAGCGGAAGATGACGCCAAAATGAACAATCTTGTTGATCAGATTCTTAAGTTGGAAAAATACATTAACGAAGATGCGCCTCTTAAAGAGGTACTCCCTCACCTTTATGCAGAAAATGAAGATCGCTATAGAAACTATACGATTCGACAACTTTGTCAAGAAATTCATGATTTCTACAAGGAAAATGACGCTAAAAAATATCAAAAAGATATTTTTACAAAAGACCACTTCCCTGAACAAGTAATGACACTAGAAGAAGCCGACACAGAATACCGCAGAAATAATGTTAAGTTAATGAAACTTGATGACATTGTTAGTGAAATCGCAGTGGAAGGTGTTATCCCTTATCCACCTGGTATTTTTGCCATTGCCCCCGGTGAACGCTGGACCGACACTATTCAAAAGTACTTTAAAGTACTTGAAGAGTCCGCAAATCGCTTCCCTGGTTTCGGCACAGAAGTTCAGGGCATGTACTATAAAGAAGAAAATGGTAAAGAAGTCGCTTACGGATACGTTTACGATCCGGAAGCCTCCAAAGAATAATTTTCCGTTCAAAAATAAAGAAGTTTTCCTAAGATATCGCTGAGCACCGATTAGTTAAGCGCAAAACTAATCGGTGTTTTTTTAAAAGAAAAAAGGAACAAAGCGTATTTTTACGCTTTGTCCCCTATAAAGAAGTTTTCCTAAGATATCAACTACGGTGCGCTTACCATAAAGTATATCCAAACAATACGGCTTTAAAAATCCGTACCTGATTCTAAGGAATTTGTTGCCCCTCACAGTTAAACCAATCGAGGGGCAACAAACTCCCTTGATCTAGATTTATGGTAACCAGTCTAACCTAATTTTCGATATTTTTACTTTAAAAATTTAGCTGGAAATTGAATAAAGTCCGTTATTGATACTTCTTGAGATTCATCGGAATCAGTTTTCTTTAAAGTGAATTTTTGCTCAGATACCTCTTTAGATCCAAATACGGCATAATATCGAGCATTTCGCTTAATAGCCTCTTTGATTTGAGTTCCAACTTTTACATCTTTATAATTTTTATCAACGAAAATTCCTTTATCTCGCAAAGAACTTATGACCTTAAATGCTAAATTATCACCTTGTTTATCCGCGGTCGCAAGATAAACGTCAAACGATTCAGAAGGCACGAAGGCAGAATTTTCTTCTTTTAATAACAATATTAACCGTTCAACTCCGAGTCCAAACCCAATTCCTCCCTCGTCAGGGCCGCCTAGTTGACTGACAAGGCCATTATATCTCCCCCCCGCGCAAACAGTTGTGAAACCTCCACCAAAGACCTTTGAATCTGACATTATTTCAAAAATTGTTTGGTTATAATAATCCAAACCTCTTACCATTCGATTATCAATTTCAAAAGGAATGTTTAAATCAGAGAGAAGCGTTTGAACCTGTTCGAAATAGTTTTTAGAATAGTCATCTAAAAAGTCTAAAATTGACGGGGCGTTCTTAACTATCTTTTGATCATTCTCATCCTTACTATCCAAGACTCTCAGAGGATTCTTGTAAAGTCGGTCCTTAGAATCTTCACTCAACACCTCGTATGATGGCTTTAAATAATCAATTAAAGCATTCCGATAATTTTCTCTAACTTCTTTATTCCCAAGGGAATTTATTACCAACTTAATGTTTGGAACTCCTAGACCTTTGAAAAGGGATAAAGCCATTGCGATTACTTCAACGTCAATTTGCGGAGATTCACTGTTAAGCGCTTCGGCACCAATCTGGTGGAACTCTCGTTGACGCCCAGATTGTGGCCGTTCATAACGGAACATTGGGCCCATGTAATAGACCTTATATGGTTTTGGATATTCAGGCCCAAAAAGCTTATTTTCAACATAGGCACGTACGACACCTGCTGTACCTTCTGGACGAAGTGCAATGTGTCTTCCGCCTTTGTCATCAAAGTCATACATTTCTTTTTGAACGATGTCAGAAGTTTCCCCAACGTTTCGTGAAAACACACTGTAATCTTCGAACATTGGTGTTCTTATACCACGATAACCGTATTGGTTGAATGTGGTTTTAGCGAAATCCTCAATTTTTTCCCACAGTGCAGATTCCCCTGGTAAAATATCAGCAGTTCCCTTAGGCTTTTGAAATTCCATAATGAAAGTCCTCCTCTAAATTATAAAAAACCCTCTGAAGCTATAATAGCTTCAGAGGGCGACTTTTAAGTCACTGTTCCACCTCAATTTGCAACATACCTCACGATATGCTACCTCAAACAGTTTGAAATATCCAAATTGCTAGTGGATAACGGCACGACCCGAATCGAGCTACTGTTCATTCACCCGATTAAAGCTCATAGACGTGTTTCACATACCTAGCCATCTTTCAGCAGATGATGGGTCTCTACGTTAACCAACTTACAGGTATGCTTTGTTCTAATCAAAGCTTAATGTCATAGTATCATTCACTTCATCTTTGTCAAGATAATAATTTGATTATTTCGTGATACTCCTACTTACCGGCTTTTGAATATCCCGGATTTGCATCATCGTATTCGTAATGGCTCATATGCCCTTCCTGCATCCATTTTCTAAGTCGATCAATCTCGTCAGCATGATCGGGATCTAACAGCTGAGGTGATTCGCCCCGAATAGTATTATCATAGCCGGCCGAGGTAATTCTTTTTGGCTTAACATCTTGTACAAAATCAAAGACTCGTCCAGCTATGATGTCATTTAAGTTCCAATATTTGCCATCAGAAAATAGAATTTTCGCACTCCCATGTGGCATACCCTTAACAAATTTAGCTTCTAAAACTTCATCTTTATTTTTTTCTTGAACACAACCATCAGTTAAAAAATAATAAAGATTTAGACGTGTCGAGACAATGACTGCAGTTTCATCTCCACATTCGTTAATAACGATTTGTGAAATTTTTTCATCTATTTTTTGTATTAAAAGGGGTAAAAATAATCGGCATAAATCGTTATCTAAGATCAACGAGTGGGCAGTTATACCATTCAATTTTCTAATATCCATACTTTCCTCGCGCATAATCTACACGCAAAGTGTTTGCGTGATTTCATCAAATATTAAGCATCAATACTTAATATGCCCATCGGCTGTTATAGATGAATACCCCATTTGTTTCAACCACTCAGTCATGGTCAGACTTTCCATAATCTCCATATCCTTATCGGGGGTTAATAACGAACCACCAGGTATTGAATCTACGGGCATTGAAAAGTACGGGCCAACCGTGATCGCATTCCCAATTTGACCAGGCTTCATCATTGCATGTGCAAAACCAATCCAGGATTGAGCAAAAGATGTATTCGCATCCTGACCACATTCTGCGATAGATTTAGCAATGGCTTTCCTGCGTCCGTGAAGATACTCAATTAGTTCATCCTCATCGGGAGTATCCCAAACACCGGCATCTTCGATAAACATACTCGAGTTCTTTACTGGATCTTTAGCGAACGAGATCGCGATAGCGGACCATACGCCATATCCCTGACCTGGTTTCATTTCGGAATCCTGCTTAGGTCGTTCCGCAGTAACTCCCTTATTAGCACAAACAATAAAAGATCCTGGAGCTGGATAGTGCCGACGCTCATCATTTGTCCCAAAATATTCCACCAACGCATCTTGTAGTGGCTTGGCATCATATATTGGCAACTCGCTTCCGTCCCATTGTTTCTCTGTAAATAATGGCTTTGCATGATCAATTTCCGGATTTTTTAAAAGATCGTAACCAATAATATGCCCTTGCGGACCTGAAAAACTAGATGCTGTTGTCATGTTAATCTGTCCGATGTAAGCGTTCTTTGTTTCGGCCCGATCGTATGATACGATTCCATCCAACACGTCATCATCAGTTTTATCGCGGACCCCTGCATCAACCTTTAGGCCGGAAACATAACCATTGCCGATATTACCTGGCTCCATATACCCTCTCGAGAACTTTTGATAAGGACTAATTGCAATTCGATCAATCCCTATTTTGTTAAGCGAAACATCAATTTTTGCCATACTAAAACCTCCCGTATTGTTTGGATATCTATGAAGGAAAGAAAGCGCTATCTTCCCTTCAACCCTGAATGTAACACTGTTGTGGAGTTCATGCACGATTTTGAAACCAATGGCGATTTTCCATTAGGATAATTGTCTAAAAATAGCTTTTTAATACTCCTCATCTTTCGCTCCCCCACAACCGCATCACGTTCTCGGCAGTTCTTGCCAGATTTTCCTCCACTTGCTCAATTGCAGTTGGCAAATCCTCAACACCAGGTAAAATGCCGAAGACGGCGTCAATCCCGAGGTCATAAAGTTGGTCGATACCTTCACCAACATTCCCGGCTAACGCAACCACCGTAATGTGCGGATTGACCTTTTTGACGGCTTGGGCCGTTCCCATCGGAGTTTTACCGTATTGCGTTTGAAAATCAATCCCACCTTCACCAGTAAAGACAATCTCCGCACCAACCACTCGCTGCTTGAGGTGCGTCATTTCAACCACAATTTCGACACCACGTTCAAGTTGAGCATTAGTAAAGGCTAACAGACCAGCCCCTAATCCACCGGCCGCGCCGGCTCCCGGGGTTTGATCTATGTCACGACCCACATCTCGCTGAATTACTTTCGCATAATGACTTAAATTCGCGTCCAACACTGAAATCATCTCCGGTGTTGCGCCCTTTTGCGGTCCAAAGACAGCTGCTGATCCTGTTTTCCCCGTCAATGGGTTAGTCACATCAGAGGCAATTCGAATGTGGGCTTTGGCTACCAATGGATCAACTTCGGATAAATCAATGTGATCTAATGTTGCAAGTCCTCCGCCACCTCTAGCAATTGGCTGGTTACTAGCATCTAAGAATTTAACGCCAAGGGCCTCGGCCATCCCGGCACCACCATCTGTCGTTGCACTACCGCCAATACCTAAAATTAGCTGCTGACTGCCATGATGCAACGCATCCAGCATTAACTGTCCGGTACCGTAGGTTGTTGTAATTAATGGGTTCTTGGTGTGCTCATCAACAAATTGAATACCACTAGCTGCTGCCATTTCGATGACAGCTGTTGTACCATCCCCTAGCAACCCATATCGGGCCTTTGTTTCTCGACCGAGCGGATCCAGCACATTAACCTCTCTAAATGTTCCAGCTGTCGCATCGACTAACGACTGCACCGTTCCCTCACCACCATCAGCCATCGGAACCTTTTCAATCTGCGCATTAGGAAAAACGCGCTTTACACCGATTTCAATCGCATCCGCCGCTTGCTGGGCGGTTGCACTCCCTTTAAATGAATCTGGTGCTATAACAATTTTCATCGTGAACTCCTCTCGCGTTTGCATAACAGAGTAACAACAATCAATACCTTAGAAAAAATGCATTACATTAAAAATCCATACATAATCGTGCCAACAATGGTCATTGTCAATCCAACAGCCGATTCATATGGAACTGATTTCATCCGGGCCTTTAAATCCATATTCATGGCATTTCCGGTTACATGGAAGTAATTTCCTTGAGGCAAGTGGTCAATTACAGTTGCCCCCGTGTGAACCATCACTGCTGCGGCTAACGGCGCTGTGCCAAACGACAAGATTGCCTTACCAAAAGAACCTGTAGCCAAAATAACCCCTGTTGACGTTGAGGCAGTAGCGGCCGCCATCAAAATCCCAGCAATCGGTGCTAAGAATGTTCCAGAGATACCTGATATTTTAATTAGACTGACAATTGTAGCTGGCAATGTTGAGGCAGTGATCAAGCCACCGATTGCCCCCGCACCGATCAAAATTAAGACAACATCCGTCATTCGGTCCATTCCTGCCTTGGTGTAAGCCAAAATATGTCGCCCTTGCCCCATCGCAAACATGCCTAATAATCCGGCTAACGGTAAAATATACATTGCATCTACTTGGAACTTTTGCAAAATCACAATATGCGCGATACTTCCAATTGGATTAATCAATAGCAAAACGACGGCGACTAACGGTGCCACAATTGCAGAACGAAATGACGGCAACTTACTCTCGTCGGGTATACTTGCGGTCCCAGAGGCTTGATTAGCTTCAACATCCGCCATCGTCGCCACCTCACCATGATTTCGCAGAACGGTTGCTAGTAAAATCGCCATTGCCAGTCCAAACAACGCTGGGACAAAATCAGCCACCATGACGTCACTAAGTTGTAAATGAAAACCGCGTGCCGCCGCAATTGTATTAGGATTGGGAGAAATAATATTTCCTGCTTTTCCCCCGCCAGACAAAGCAACTAACAAGGCCAGCTTCGAAATTTTTAGTTTACTCCCCACCTCTAAGGCAATCGGAGCGACAATCAACACTGCAACCGGAATGAACACTCCCACTGCCGTAATAATCATTGTTGACAAGGCTAATGAAACGATCGCCATGCTTTCGCCCAACTTATCAACAATTGTTCGCGCAATGGTGTTGGCGGCCCCCGACTCCATCATCACACCGGCTAAGACACCAGCAGCCAAAACCCGTACAACTGTACCCATAACACTTTGAGTTCCAGTTACAACAATGTTGACTGTTTGCACGAGATTAGCACCACCAATCACTGCCCCAACAATTGTGCCAAACAACAATGCATATACCGCATTTAATTTTCTTAAAATCAAAAAAATGGCTAATGCTAAACCAATTAATGCGCCAATCCAGCTCACTGTGACTCCTGACATTTTGTTTCCTCCTCATTCATTATCGATAAAGTCATCGATAGCTTTAAAGTAAACGCTTTCTCGAACAAACTAATTCTAGCATATCATTCGCCCATATCGCAGTTATATTACATAATATAAAAAAGAAACCAGCATCAATATGACGTCAGTTTCCATTTGAATCATGTCAATTTCCTTGAATAATCGGGAGACCTTGCTTCATCACCTTGGTTACATCCATCGGTTCAATGCCATTACGCAGAATTGTATGCCATTGTCCCCCTTCGGTCCGAACAACGTCATCCAAATAAAGTTCCATGTGCCAGCTTTCTGCCGCGAGTGAACGATAGCCAGCTCCTTGAATAAAGGTCTGTAAACGTGTATTCGCCATGCCGAGATGCGATAAAATGCCGACGTTACCAATCTGTGCCTCTAACCCTTCTGAAAAATGTAACATTCGAATATCCCAAAGATACGACTGATCAACATCAGTAATCGCAAATTCAGCTGTTTGCAGGATTTCTTTAGTAATGAATTCCGGTTGACGAATCATTAATTGATAGCGCCATTGTGCATCCCGGCCAGGCGTGACCCGCTCCCACATTGCTTGTAGCGGATAACGAACAAACGGCTGGAACCCCTCTACTTCTAAGTTATTTTGCGGTGCAGCAGCTAAGTAATCCGCCACATGATATAGCGCATCTGCTCGCGCCGTGAAATCTCGATTATTAGGATCGGCCTTACCAACCCCGGAAAGCACAATATACTGCCGAGTTGGTAAATCCACAATCGATCCATTTACGGTGTCTCTGGTATACTCGCCACTCTGATCTGTTCGCCAATCTAACTTTTCTTCATTCATTCAAATCACGCTCCTCAAATTCAGACTAGCATACTCCCAGAGGAATGAAAACGCTTTCTTTGGCTTATAGTTAGCACAGATGTTGTTTCGTTTGAAAATTTACGATCCAAGTCCCTTATTATGTTTGTCCTGTGTGGAAAGACCTGACTGTCTAGTCACTAACGACATTGAGACATCCAAACGAACATTAATGAAGATCTCACCCATTACTTAGAAAAATTAATTATGAACCGGCCATAAAGTTAACGCGGTTTCTAATCGGACTTGGTATACTGAACGAGTAATGATTTTGTGGTGAGCGCACGCTTAACACCTACTCTTTTCAAAGTGAGGTGGTGACTCATGCAAAAAACAGTGAAAGGACGGAGCTCCCAGGGTGATTTTGATTATCCTGTCGATTGCTCTCGTGATCTTGCAGATTATTAACGCAATTCTCAACTTGATCCGAGACAGCAAAAAAGACCGGAAATAATCCGGTCCAATCCAATTACTGCAATGTCATTACATCGGACGACCGGTTGCTCCCCGGTCGTCTTTTGATTGCTGATTTATTATAGCATGAATTCTACTCCATGGGATAATATTCCGGCTGGAAGGCAGTACAAAAATAGAGCAATTCATCACGTCCTTGAAAGAACGCGTTTCCTTGCCCTAATTTAAAAAGTGAGACGGTGGCTCATACAAAACACAGTGAAAGGACGGGGTCCCAAGATGAGTTTGATTATCCTGTCGATTGCGCTTGTGATCTTGCAGATTGTTAAAGCAATCCTCGACTTGATCCGAGATAACAAAAAACGAAAATAATCCCGCCTAACCATTTACTGCAATGTCATTAAATCGGACGAACGCTTACTCCCGGCCGATCTTTTCATTGCACACATATATCATGAATTCTACTTCATGAGAAAATATTGTCTTCAGGACCCGTCAATTTTGCCAGAAAGGAATCGCGTATCACTTTGAAAGATGAGTTTAGACCAACCTAGACGTAACGCACATCGGCTCAGTCTAGTTCCACAGCGTTCTAGCAGAATGCCCACGAAGTCCAGGTTGGTCGGCACTGCTCGATAATATAAGCGTCTAAACTGGCGCACAACTAAAACGACGGTCCCAAGTGGAATCGTCGTTTTAGTGCTAACAAAAATTATGATCGTGCCTATCTGTACTGATCGACGTTATCTTTAGTTACTAGGTGAATTGGTGAGGCAATGTTCTTTGCCACTTTCTTACCCTCATAGTGTTTGTAAGCAGCCTTGATGGCAAGTTCACCTTCAACTTTTGGCGACTGGGCAATGTCACCGGAAATTTTACCCTGTTTAACAGCGGTTAATCCCTGTGGCTCCCCATCGATTGACACAACAACCATCGATGGATTATTGATTGCTTTAACAGCGCCTAAAGCCATTTCATCGTTTTGAGCGAAGACACCCTGAATATCACTGTGCGCTTGCAGAACGTTCTCCATCGTCGATAGTCCTTTGGCCCGGTCAAAGTCAGCACTTTGCTTCGTGACCACCTTCAAGTAGTTCTTGGCGTGTTGATCGAATCCTTTACCACGTTGGATCGCCGCATCGGCCCCAGGCGTTCCTTCAAGAACTGCGACTGGTGCATTCTTTGGCAATTTGCTTTTCATAAAGTCAGCAGCCATCTGTCCAGCCTTAACGTTATCAGAGGCCACAGTGGTTAACAGCTTCCCACCATTGGAACCACGATCACAGGCAATCACTGGAATACCCGCATTATTGGCGTCTTTAACCGCTGGTACAATCGCATCAGAGTCCACCGGATTAATAATAATGACGTCAACTTTCTTTTGAATCAAATCTTCAATATCACTGGACTGTTTAGAACTGTCATTTTGCGCGTCGAAGACTTCTGTCGTCGTACCATTCTTCTTGGCCACATCATTGATCCCATTACGTAACGACACAAAGAATGGGTTACTCAACGTTGATAATGACACACCGACTTTTAACTTATCCTTAGCTTTCTTAGTGACCTGCTTGTTGCCAAATGATGGTGGCGTCAGCGAAACAGCTTTACATCCTGTCAAAATGACAGAGCAGAGCGCAAACAAAGCAATCAGACTGAGTACATAACGTTTATTATGCTTCATGAGTATGTCTCCCCCTAGTTTTTGGCTTGCTTTCGATCAAGTAAGACAGCGACCAAGATCACGATCCCCTTAACGATTTGTTGATAGAAGCTAGAAATTCCTAATAGGTTCATCCCGTTGTTCAATACCCCGATAATCAGCGCACCGATCAAGGTTCCAAACATCTTCCCTTTACCACCAGCTAGACTGGTACCGCCTAAGACGACGGCCGCAATCGCGTCCATTTCATAAGCGACCCCAGCATCTGGTTGCGCAGAAGCGAGTCGTGACGTTAAGATCATCCCAGCTGTCGCTGATAAGAAACCAGCCAATGTGTAAATCCAAATAATCATCTTATTGTTCTTAACCCCAGCAACGAAGGCTGCCCGCGGGTTACCACCTAACGCGTAGGTCTTACGACCAAATGTTGTCCGATGTAAAAGCACGTAAGCCAAGATGTAGAACAAAACCATGATGTAGACTGGGAATGGGATGCCGAAGAGATAACCTTGACCAAAGAATTGAAAGCCAAAGTTACTGCTCATCTTGGCCCCAGTAATTGGGTTCCCATTGGTGAAAACATAGGTTGCACCACGGAAAATTGTTTGCGTGGCTAACGTAGCAATGAACGGTGCAGCTTTACCATAAGCAATCAAAACCCCGTTCAGCGCGCCAAAGATTCCACCGGTAACCATCCCAATTAGGAAGGCGAAAAAGGCCGGCACACCCATCAATACCAATTGGGCCGTGAACGCGCCACTTAAGGCAAGAATCGATCCAACGGATAAATCAATCCCACCGGTTAAAATAACAAATTCCATCCCAAAGGCAATTAAGGCGTTAATCGAAACTTGCCGTAATAAGTTCAATAAGTTCAATGGATCAAGAAATGAAAAGTTCAGAATTGAGACCAGAATAATTAAAACGATCAGGGCAACCAACGGCCCCAGTTTGGCATAAAAATCACCGAAATTAAATTTTGGTTTGGCTTCGGTTTGCTTATCCATTAGCGTTCTCCTCCCGTTGCTAACGTCATAACACTTTCTTGACTGGCGGTGGCCGTTGGCACGATATCCATTAACTGACCTTCATAGACCACGGCGATATTGTCTGAGAATCCAAGGACTTCATCCAAATCACTGGAAACCATGATGATCGCTGTGCCCCGATCCGTCAGTTCATTCATCAGGTCGTAGATCTCTCGTTTGGCGCCCACGTCAACCCCACGAGTCGGTTCATCTAAGATCAACACTTGTGATCCTGAACCGACCCATTTGGCGAGAACCACCTTTTGTTGATTCCCACCAGACAGACTACCAGCTTCTTCATCAGCGCTCGTCGCTTTAACGGTCAGTCGTTTCATCAACAATTCAACGAATTCCCGATCCGCTTTGCGGTCAATTAAACCATGTTTCGTAAAACCATCGATACTAGGCAGATCGATATTGTCGGCAATCGAATCATCAAGGATCAACCCCTCAGATTTCCGATCTTCGGTTAAAAAACCGACATTATGAGCAATTGCTTCATTAGGATTGCTAATTTGCACCGTTTCACCGTTAATTTCAATGGTGCCCGCGTCGAGTTTATCGATCCCAAAGATTGCGCGCATGATCTCTGTTCGCCCAGCGCCCATTAGGCCGGAGAAAGCTAGGATTTCACCTGAGCGAACCGCAAAGCTGATGTCTTTAAAGACCCCATTGCTAGTCAAGCCATTCACTTTAATCATCGTATCGCCAAATTTAGGCTTTCGATCAGGATAGAAATCACCTAAATCCCGACCAACCATATCGTGAACGATCTGTTGCACATTAGTATCAGCTGTTTTATACGTATTAATGGTTAACCCATCGCGCATGACAGTGACTCGATCAGAAATGGCAAATAATTCTTCCATGCGGTGAGAAATATAGATAATGCCGACACCTTGAGCCTTTAATGATTTAATTACGGTAAATAATTTCTGGATTTCGTTTTCCGTCAAGGCCGCCGTTGGTTCATCCATAATAATCACCTTGGCATCTGTCATTAAGGACTTAGCAATTTCAATCATTTGTTGTTGTCCGACTGATAGCTCGCCAATTGGTCGATCAAGATTTACCTTCATCCCCAACCGATCTAAGGATGTTTTAGCAAGCGCTTTCATTTTATCGTTATCAATAAAACCCCAGCGACTCTTAATTTCCTTGTTCAAAAACATGTTGTCCAAAACTGGCATTTCAACAAAGTTGTTCATTTCTTGATGAATAAACGCAATCCCATGTTGTTCTGCTTCCAAGGCGTTGGCAAAATGTGTCTCTTGCCCATCGACCTTAATCACGCCGCCATTTGGCTCTAATAAACCGGTCAGAATGTTCATCATCGTCGATTTACCCGCACCGTTTTCCCCCATCAAAGCATGGACTTCGCCACCTGTGACAGAGAAATTGACGTCTTTTAGCACCACATTGGGACCAAAAGACTTTGAAATGTGTTGCATGTCAATTTCCATTTGAGCAACCTCCCATTAGAATGTCACGCCGCTCTCTAAAATAATGTTGGAATAAGGCGTCATTTCCCCGGTTCGGACAAATGCATGGGCCTGGCTCAGATCAGCCTTCATTTGGTCATGAGGAATAAAGACAATCTCAACATCTGGTAACAACGCTTTTACTGCCGTTAATTGCTGAGGATTCTGAACTTTCATCTCCTCGGCCAGATAAATCCGCTGGACGGCCAGTTCAGACAATACGTTTGTCAAAACATCAATAAAGCTTGGTAACCCCTTGGTAACCGCCAAATCAATCTTTTCCGTTCCCTTTGGAACAGGCATCCCAGCATCCCCAATTGCTAACGTGTCAAAGTGACCCATTTGGGAAATAACACGTGATAAATCGGAATTTATCACTGTTGTTTTCTTCATATTTCAATTCACCGCCTTGTTGAATTTTTTAAAGCAACTTGTAAAACGATTTACAAACTTTTACTCGCTCAGTGTACCAATTTTTGGAAGCGTTTGCAACCACAAGCTCTGCATATTGTTATCATTAATAACGTCATATTAGTGGCATCATTGTCATACTAATTGAAATAAAAAACCGACCTAACCTTTGAATGCTTTCATTAAGAACAAATTCCTTAAAGGATTAAAATCTCCGTTTGAATGGCCGATTACTTTGAGCTATTTCCCGGTAATTATGTTTATAAACAAAAAACCTCCGCGCTAAATAATCGCGAAAGTTAATAATGTAACATTCCTTATCTTACTTGTCATATTCAGCTTGAATTTCGGCAAGCTTAGGAATTGATGGCTGGGCGCCTAAGCGCTGGACGGTAATCGATGACGCATGGTTAGCGAAGACAATGGCTTCACGCATATTACTGAAGTCGGTCTTCAGTTGTGAACTCAATGCGCCTAAGAAGGTGTCACCGGCCGCGGTGGTGTCAACTGCCTTAACTTTAAATGCATCCACAAAGCCACTTTCCATTTGGTTTGCATAAAAAGCACCTCGCGAGCCAACAGTGATGATTAGTTCCTTGACCCCCATCTGAGCAAATTTAGCAGCGTTTAAAATCATGGACGTGGCATCTGTCACTTCAATCCCCGTTAACGTGGCTGACTCTGTTTCGTTAGGACACAGTAAGTCGGTCACCTTCAATAGCTCTGTTGGGATGGTTGGAATCGCCGGCGCCGGATTTAAAATCGTAGTGACCCCAACACTCTGCGCATATTCAAACGCATAGGTTGTCGTGTCAATTGGCGTTTCAAATTGAGAAATCAAGAAGTCCGCATCTTTAATCAAGTCTTTTGCGGCATCGACATCAGCTGGACGTAATGACTGATTCGAGCCACCATAGACCAAAATCGAGTTTTGCCCAGATTCCTGTAACAAGATAAACGCTTGTCCAGACCCGCGGTTTTCATCCGTCGTCACGTGTTCCGTACTGATGCCGTCGGATTTCAAGGCATCGCGCAATACTTCGGCTGCGTCATCGGCGCCGACTTTACCGATAAATGAAGTATTGGCACCAGCTCGAGCAGCGGCGACAGCTTGGTTTGCGCCCTTCCCACCCGGTGCAGAACTCTTATCATTCATTTCCATCGTTTCACCAGGCAATGGTAAGCGAGCGATGCGTAGAATGGAATCAACATTTAAGCTTCCTAATACAACAACCTTGTTTGTCATCATGGTCCCCTTTTTCAAACAATTTATTCGTCATTACATTGGTTCTAACCATCAATTTACCACATTTTTAACGTAAAAACGCGTGCCGAACATCAAATGCCTGACCAGCAGTTGTCGTGGTAATATGCATTGTAAAACGTTTTACTAAACCCGTATCAAAAAGATATCATATTTTGCAAAGGCTTACAACCCTCGAACAGAATCTCGTTCAACCAAAGAGACATCGACGACTTTTAACTGAGCTGGACCATTGGGTTCTCGCAGACGTTTCATAATCATCTGACTGGCCCACTCACCCATTTCATAAACCGGCTGGTGAACAGTCGTCAATAGTGGCGTAATGTAGGCATCTAGATCAATGTCATCATAACCGACAATTGAGATATCCTCAGGTACCCGCTTGCCGGCATCTCGCAAGCCCCGAATCAGTCCGATGGCAATTTCATCATTCGAACAAAAGACCGCCGTTGCCGAGGACTTGATCAAGGCTGCGGCTACCTGCCGACCACCGTGCTTTGATAAATCCGTTGTAAAGATTAAGGCATCCTCCACGGCATAACCGCGACGGACCATCGCGCTGCGATAACCGGCTAGTCGCATCCGCACATTTTGCGAGGGTTGATCCGGCAGTACAACCGCAATCTTACGATGCCCCGCTTCGATTAAGTGATTCGTGGCCAGTTCACCGCCCCGCTCGTCATCCACGATAATCCGATCCCCTTCATTTTGTGGGTCATTTTGATCGAATAGCAGGTACGGAATTTGATTGCGCTTCAATAAATCATTAATCTCGGCGTTACCAATTGCCGAACTAGCAATGATTACGCCATCGACACCGCGTTCGACCAATGTTCGCAGATAATACTTTTCCAAAGTTTCATTATGGTCAGCGCTGAGAAAAATCGGCACACAATTTTGATCAAACATCGCATCCTGAATTCCCCGCAAAAACATGCTAAAAAATGGATTGACCAAATTGGGCACGATAATGCCCACCGTCTGCATCGAGTGACTGATGAGATTGCGTGCGTTAAAGTTGGGCACATAGCCGAGCTCATCACGCAGATGCAAAACCTTTGTTTGTGTCGCTTCTGGGAAACGATCCCCTTTACCATTTAAAATCTGTGAAACCGTCGTAATCGATAAGGACGCTGCTTTGGCAACATCTTTAATTGTGACCCGTTTTGCCATTGCTATCACCCAACCGTTCCTAATAATTGTAAACGCTTACTACATTGTTATAGACCATTTTATCATAGCATATCCAACCATTATATTGGCATTAGATTAAGCGCGGGAGCAAGACCATTTTGGCCCTGCACAATGGACAGGCACTTTGTTCAGTCGACTTATTATCCGCCTTTATTAATTTAATGATAAATGAATCGGTTTAAAAGCGATCATTTCATTTAAATATATAAGAATTATATACTGGTTACATAAAATAAATCAGTTAAACGGTCAAGCAGAATTGGAGATGATGCTGATGCTTGAAGTTTATACAATTTCATCCAACCTCCCGTCACGCCAGGCGATTCGTTGGTTAAGTGATCATGACATTTCATTTACTGAATTTAGAGTTCACTCAGACCGCTCTCCAATAACTGTCGCCAAATTAAAACAGTTTTTGTCAGCATCGGAAGCCGGCGTTGATGACTTATTCGCCTTTCAATCAGGCGCTTATCGTGCATTCATTACCGACCACGATCCTGATGAAATGCCGTTAAGCGACCTCTTAAACCTGATGACGAGCGATTTTCGTTTGATCCACTATCCCCTACTTTTCGATGATCAACGTTACTTATTACAAACGGGCTTTTCTCAAGACGAGATTCGCGTCTTCCTGCCGCGGGATATCCGCATTCGTGAATTACAGCAGCTTTTAAACCGCTCCACGTACCCACAGGTCGTTTCGAGTAAAAAAGCAGTTTCAAGGTGAAACAAGCTGGGCTAGGCGCAGACAACAGGCTTGCGTAACTAAACAAAACAGCGGTTCTTGAGTACAGACAGATGCCTGAACTCAAGAACCGCCGTTTTAGTTAACAATGCATACAAAATTGATTTATGCTTCTTTCAACATAACGCCGTTTAATTCTTGTCATTGCACATTTTATTTTATAGTCCAGTCTGGAGATCTTTTATTATCCCAACAACATCAATGTTAGTTTATCTGTTGAAGATAACCATTTTCTGAAAACTACACTTTGTCCCCAGATCCATTTGCCCCAACATGATTAACCTTAATGATGAAATTTTAACTCGTATTAATACAATTTTTTACTATTTGATCCATTTCTTCAAAAGAAATATATCATTCCAGGCGTTGATTAATGCTAACTAGTTCGTCCTGACGTGCTTGCCATAATCCACTAAATCAGCGGCGGTTGCTTGATCAACGATTAACGTATTCGCATAATGGGCTGTTAATGCCCCGTGAATGGCTGGCACCTTTGCCGAATTTGCGGCCACTAAAATACTATGTTCCTTTGCTGGCAACTCGTCCAAGGCAATCCCAATTGTTCGTTGGTTGATGTCCGCATCAACAATTTGACCATTAACGTCGATAAACCGTGAAAAGACATCCCCGACTGCCTGTCGCTGCAAAGCGCTTTGTTCTTTGGCCGTGAAGTAACCAAGCTTAAATAGTAAGGCTGAATCTCTCACTGTCCCCACCGTAAAGACAGCAATGTTGGCTTTGCGACCAAGCTCGATAATATGCCGAATATGTGTATCTTGCTCGACCAATTCCTTAGTCTGCTGATGGTCGAAGATTACCGGTAATGGCAAATACTGAGGCTGCGTTCTAAACGCATTCGCAAACGTATTGACACTCTCAAAGGCATAATTATTGCTATGCGAATTAGCCACACTGCCTTTCATCTGCACCACGGTAACGCCACCAACGTCCTTAGGATCTAATTGGTTCGCAACCTGATGAATTGTTTTTCCCCAGCCGATCCCAATGATATCGTCATTTTTTACAATAGATTCGATGTAATTGGCCGCTCCGGCGCCGACCTGCGTCAGTAGCGTATTGCCCGCCCCCGGTGTCGTCGGGACAATGACCAAATCCTTTAATTGATAACGCGCTCTTAAAGCCGCCGTTAATGTAGTGATCGGTAGTTGCGGATCCATAATTTGAATCCGGACCACCCCAGCATCTCTTGCGTACTGCAACAATCGGGAGACGGTCGCCCGAGAAATTTGCAATTCGGTCGCAATATCACTTTGACTCCAATCATTCTGATAGTATAAACGCGCTACTTTTAGGGCGTTATTTAACTTATCTGGATCATTCTCCACGGCGTAAATCTCCTTTTTCACCCACCAAACTAAGGCAATCTTATTCAATAAACGGCGGTGAACCGAAGCTGACCTTCGATCCACCGCCGTTAACAATCTTTATTCGGCAATCGCGGTTGCCAATGAGATGTTAATCATATCATTAAATGTCTGTTCGCGCTCAGCGGCGGTCGTTTTTTCATCCCCAAAGATGAGATCGCTGACAGTTAGCACAGATAATGCACGGAAATGTAATTTGGCTGCTAATAAGTACAAGCCAGCTGATTCCATTTCAGTACCAATCACACCATAATCCGCTAATTTCTTCATATCCAATTCATCGTTGTAAAAACGATCGGCGGCGAAGATGTCACCGACTTTAGGCGTGATGCCCATCTTTTGCGCTTCATGAAAGGCTGTATCGAGTAAACCAAAATCGGCTAGTGGTGCATAGTGAACGCCAGGTCCAAACGTATTTGCGGTGACGGCTGAATCGGTACTCGATCCAGATGCTAATAACACATCACGCAAATGAACATCTGGTGCCATGCCGCCACATGAACCGACGCGAATAATCGTTTTTACCCCATAAAACTGAACGAGTTCGTTAATATAAATGGACATTGACGGAATCCCCATCCCTGAGCCCTGAACGGACACCCGATGGCCTTGGTATTCCCCAGTGTAGCCAAAGGCATTTCGAATCTCATTAACCTGTTTGACATTCGTTAGAAAATGTTCCGCAATATATTTTGCTCGTAATGGATCGCCAGGTAATAGAACCGTGTCAGCGTAATCGCCCATTTGGGCACCAATATGTGTACTCATTTTGTCACCTCGTGTGTGTTTGTGCTTAACTGCGCCAAGAAACTTGTCCCGTTAGCCGCGCCAGCCACGCCAAAATTATCTAAAATCGTCGCGCCTAAATCTGCGAATGTTGAACGAATGCCTAACGTCTGATTTGGCTTAGCCATCGCTGGTGAATAAGCTAATAATGGCACGAATTCTCGCGTATGGTCGGTACCTCTAAAGCCAGGGTCATTACCGTGGTCAGCCGTAATTAGTAGCAGATCGTCATCCTTTAAGTTTGCTAAAACACGACCTAACCGCTGGTCAAAGTCCATCAGCGCCTGACCGAAACCTTCTGGATTACGACGATGACCATACATCGCATCAAAATCAACTAAGTTCGTAAAGCAGAAACCGTGAAAATCACTTGCCATGACTTCATCGACATGGTCCATGCCATCCATATTACTTTCATTATGATAGCCCTTGGTGATTCCATGACCGGAGAAGATATCGTTGATTTTACCGATCCCAATCACGTCCAACCCAGCTTTATTCAGGCGATCCAGATCAGTTGTGCCAGTTGGTTCCAAGCTGAAGTCATGCCGATTAGCAGTCCGCGTAAAATGATCTTTATCTGGACCAACGTATGGTCGCGCAATAATCCGGCCAATCGTCCATTCTGGTCCATTAACCAGCGAACGGGCATATTCACAAATCCGATATAACTCAGCCACTGGAATCACATCTTCATGAGCCGCAATTTGTAGCACCGAGTCCCCTGAGGTATAGACGATTAAGGCGCCTGTCCGCATTTGTTCTTCACCATAATCGTGAATGACTTCTGTTCCTGAGTACGGCCGGTTAACAATCACGTCACGCCCAGAAAAAGCAGCGATCTTGTCAATCAACGCTTTAGGAAAGCCTTCAGGAAAAGTAGACAACGGTTGTTTGACCGGTAAGCCCATCATCTCCCAGTGTCCATCCATGCTATCTTTACCCGCAGAAACCTCTTGCATCTTACCAAATGCGCCCAAAGCATTAGCAGCTGGTGCGACACCGGCGATCGGTCGATCAGCCCGAATGTTGCCTAATCCTAGCTTGGCTAAATTAGGCAGTGCCAACTTGCCTTGGTAAAATTCCCCCACGTGGCCAAGTGTGTCCGCACCCACATCATTAAAGGCCGCTGCATCTGGTGCCTCACCGATCCCAACTGAATCTAAAACAATCGCAAAAACTCGTTGATAAGCCATGTCAAACCCCTTTCCGCATCGTAAACGCTTACATTTATTAGTTAAGTTTAGCGCGTTAAACTGACGGTGTAATTTCGTTCAAAATTGCCACTGAAGCTGAAACACCTAAGCGATTAGCACCAGCCGCAATCATTGCTTCTGCATCCGCTAAGGTATGAATCCCACCTGCAGCCTTAATCTTAAAGTCAGGACCGACTGCCTCACGCATCAATTTAACATCGGCAACTTTGGCGCCTGAAGCGGCAAACCCAGTAGAAGTCTTAACAAAGTCCGCCCCACCGGCAACAGTTAGCTTAGATGCCCGACGTTTTTCTTCATCCGTGAGCAGTGCATTTTCAATAATCACTTTGAGTAATTTGCCTTGTTGGTGAGTCGCTTCTGCAACTGCTTTAATATCGGCCAAAACGGCCTCGTCGTGTTGCGCCTTTAACTCACCGATATTAATCACCATGTCAATTTCATCAGTGCCATTATCAATGGCTTCTTTGGTTTCAAACACCTTAACAGCGGTCGTATTGGCACCCAGAGGGAAACCGATAACCGTGCAGGTAGCAATGTCAGTGCCGGCTAACCCTTCGTGAACGCGAGTAACCCAGTACGGGTTGATACAAACAGACGCCGTTTGATATTGGCGGGCTTCTGCAACGGTCTGGTCGATCATATCAGCAGTGGCCTCAGGTTTTAACATTGTGTGATCCATGTACTTTGCTAGTTGTGCTCGTGTAAATGTCATATTATGTAACCCCTTTCATTCGCTTGATTACAGTATAACAACCCATCTGAAATAATGTCCACTATTTTTTAGAACATATTTTCACGACTAGCAAAAAATATCCATCCGCTCGCTGCGAGCTAGTAAAAAAAACGCATTGCTACTCATGAGCAAATGCGTCGAACCGGACATTCATTTACATTAAATCGACGTTGTTGTTAACCGACTGCAACTAAGTCCGCAATTTGCGTACTGATGGTTTGCAATTGTGTCGTTGTGAGCGCGGGATTTAACCGATGCAAGAATTGCAAAGCCATCTCCATCAACCATTGCGCATCCGCACTCATTCCTAGTAACGCATGAAATGCGAGCATTTGATTGGAGGCCTCACCAGCGGTGATTGAAGCCATCACACCATCTGGTTCCGCAGCGTAGAAATTAGCCCGTACTTGATCATGTAACAGTTGTCCGTCGCTTAGAACCGCTGCATAATGCTGCATCAGCTTCTGGAGTCGTTCATGAACCTGTTGGCTGGCCTTCGAAAAAGCAATCAAGGCAGCCTCCGCATCGGTGGCTGTTTCTAATCGCTGATAACTTTGACTTAAATCGTTGACTGCTAGCTGACAAATGAAGGCATTGGCCATCAATTCATCCACCGCAATCGTCTGACCATCGATTAACCCATTCAAATGCAAGCCGGTTAAGCCATCGATCTTAGTCAGTGGTGCATCCACCCGCAAATCGCGCTCGTGGAGCCACTTCTTGTCTGTCTGGCTTAAAGGTTCAATGTAATTCATACTTCATCCTCCGGAGAATTATTGTGACCAAAATCAACGCGCCGTTCTTTAGGACCATGTTTGGGGGCTAACTGACTCTGAATTTCAGTCGCGATTGTTTCCATGTTCACATCAGGATTTAACTGCGCCATAATCTCCATGATATTGAAGAATTCCCATTTTAAATCCACTTGAAACATCATGTAATCGTAGGCAAATAGATCCTGGGCATGCCATTGTTCTCGCGGCTTTTGCAATATTTCTTTAGGGAAGCCGGTCTGAGCTTGGGCCGCCAAGCGTTGACGCTCTTGTTCAAATGGTCCAAACGCGGCCGCATGTTTTTGCACATTAGCTGACAGACGATCCCCCGTCAACTTGTGCCAAGTCTGCAACTGGCTCCACCATTCCTGGTTAATAATATCAACCAGTCGATTAAAATCCAACTGGGCGGCAACATAATCACTCAGCAGGTCCGTCAAGTCGACTGCCTGACCTTCAAATTCACCGGTCATCGTCGTCACCGCGGTCAAACTTTTAAAGGTGCTTAATGGTTCATGCACAGGAATTTCATAGTCATGAAACACTTGTTGTTCTGGCTTACTAATCGGGGTTGTCACACTCATGATTAAACCTCTTTGTCTTTAGAATTAACTCCATCATACCGCGTTTTGGCGTAAATTCGGTACGTAAAACAATTAAGATTTAACGCGGTATTCGAAATTCACCAATTAATTAACTGATAGAATCCCGTCCTAAGTCCGTTTTCATCAGGAATCTTTACAATCAAATAGCAGCAAGTCCGATAGATTAAACCCGCAGTCGCGTATTTAATTCGGAATTTAGTACAGTGATGGCGACCAAAGGCCTTTGGATCATCAACGGAATCGTTCCGTTAGAAAAGGAAGTCACCCATGTCACAGTCTTTGTCCGCGACTGCCTTTAATTTTGTCGCCGATCCCAATAATTTTCGCGTCGTTTATGGCGTCTTAAAACGCCTGCACATCAGTCCCAGACATCAAGACTACGAAGATCTGTTGTCAGAAGGCCGACTGATTTATGTCGAGGTCTTCATGGAATATGTCACGCAGATTGACGACCACGATCCAGCGGCTCTACGCCGGTATGCTTATCAACGACTCTATTGGCGTTTGTTGGACTATCTACGAAAAAAGACAGCAACGGCCCAGCACCAAACGTCACTGCCCGACCATTCAACTCAGCCGGATCCCCGCATCGACCTGGCTGGCCAACTGGAAACGACTAACTTATGGCAACTCATTCAGACTCGACTTAACCAAGACGAGCGCCAATTGTTTAACGATCTACTCACCGAACCCTTAAATTTAACGATGCTCGCAACGAAGTATCAGATTTCTCGACCAACCCTATACAAACGGCGCCGCCGATTAGCTGATAAGCTACGGCTCTCGTTACCTGACTTTTTCGCACCAGACGAGTATAATATTAAAAAATAATGAGTAGATTCATGATTGCTTAATTGCGATGAGAAAGGATTTTCGTTTATGAAACCACGTATCGCTATTCCCGCTGACACTCTGACAGAAGCGACCAACATCATTAACCAACGTAATGCTGCATATGCACCACAACCTGCAATTCAAGCAATCACTAAGGCCGGTGGCATTCCAATCATTTTGCCGAGTATTGATCCAGCCGATGCTAGTGCCTATCTCGATTTGTTTGACGGTCTATTACTAGCCGGCGGACTGGACGTCGATCCGACTCTATACGGCGAGGAACCCGACATTTTATTGGGTGAAACTTACCGAACCAGAGATTTGCTTGAAATCGAATTGGTCAGGGAGGCGGTCCATGCTGGCAAAGCTATTCTAGGCATTTGTCGCGGACAACAAGTTCTTAATGTCGCTCTAGGGGGGACTTTGTATCAGGATTTATCGGAAGATTCAGCATCATTTGTTCAACATTCCCAAAGGGCGGCGGGCAACATTCCAACGCACCATGTTAACGTCAATGCTGACGCCCATTTAGCACAGCTTGTCGGCACCCGTCCATTTGTCAACTCCCGCCACCATGAAGCCATCAAACAGGTTGCCCCTGGTTTAAAGGCGGTTGCATTCGCTGACGATGACGTAATTGAAGCTGTTCAATCTACCACCAACGACCAGATTCTCGGTGTTCAATGGCATCCGGAAAATATGGAAAAACACAATCCCGCCATGAAGCAAATTTTCACTGATTTGATCCAACGGGCTAGTCACGTAGCCGCGCAAACTCGGTTGCGTGATTAGTAACCGAGTTTGCAGATAAGCGGCTGCTCAGATATTAATTAGCCTAAATTCACCAAACAAAACGACGATCATGCGCTGTCCCAGTTAGCGCGTAATCGTCGTTTTACATTTATTCAGCTTATTTCGCAAATTTCGCCACGTCGGTGTTTCAGTGAGGTTACATCAACGCCAAGTGTCACTAACTTAATCTTTTGATTATTTGGCAAGAATTTCAAAACCCAGTGCTTGACTATCTGCTTTAAACCGCTTAACCGTGTCTAAAGAATATTCTGCTAGTGGTTTGCCGAGCAACGCTAATTTTTTCAGTGAACCAGGGGTACACGTGATAATGTCGGTATGTGTCTGAGCCGCCTGCATAATGTTATACACTTCGCGCTGGCTGGCCCAGAGTAACTTCAAGCCGGGCTTAAAGTGGACCATATCGGCATACTTAGACATCAATGGTCGCGGATCCACGCCGGTGTCGGCAATGCGCCCCGCAAAGACGGACACAATTCCACCTGTCTCCTCATCTAGCGCGTCACGGACTGCCCGAACTTGCTCTTCTGTGAAGATGGCCGTCGCATTAACTTTAATGCCGGCGTGTGACAACCGGTGAATCAATGGAATCGTGGATTCTCCCCGGGAATTCATAACCGGAATTTTAACGAAGACGTGCGTGCCAAAATGGCTAATAACTTCAGCTTCGGCGGCCATATCCTCAGGATCGTCCGCAAAAACCTCAAAGGAAATCGGCAAATCTGGAATGGCAGCAACTGCCTGATGAGCGAATTCTACGTAGTCGGTTACACCGGCTTCTTTCATTAGGGATGGATTGGTTGTAAATCCAGTTACTAAACCAGATTTATAAGCATCCACCATATCTTCAATATTAGCGCCATCGGCATATAATTCTACGCCTAAGCGATTGATTCTTGATTCATCCATTGGTATCACCCTTTTTAGCTTATTGGATAGGCCTTTTAAACATTGTTACTTAAATTGGTCTATGTATAGTACCCTAATAGATGCGTCGCTAATCAGCAACCCCCTTTTTATTAAAAAATCATGAAATCAGCAAATTGGTCTCATATAAAACAATCATTCGATCCTTCTCAGGTCGCGTAGCCATGCGGATTACTAACAATTGGTATAGTTTTCATCAAACGGTTGCACAATTCTTAGAGATTTTCGTCCAATGCTGACATTTCTTGAATCATCGACTGTCTTTATCGACAAATATCATCGCTCATTGACGTTTCAGATCACTACCGAGTGGGTTTGTCTCATCTCTTGTCGAGCTCTACAAGCCTGATGCTTGTTTCGCTTTGATTTATTTTGTGGACCAAGGCTTACCCAGACTCAACAGAAGTGCTATAAATAGACTAATGTCAATATACAAGGGGGCAGTGTGATGGAAACAGCTGAACAAATTAACTTATTGGCTGAACTTGTTAAAATTGATTCGCGTAACGGGCATGAAGAAGCAGTCGCCAATAAAATCATCGAAGTTTTAGCGGCTCACGGTCTTAGCGCTAAAAAGATTCCGTATCAACCTGGTCGAGTAAACCTGTTTGTTTCATTAAAGGGTACGCAACCTGGCAAAACCATCATGTTAACAGGACACTTGGATACTGTGGCAGCCAACGCGTCGGATGGTTGGCAGGCTGACCCACTTTCGGCCCAGATTACTGATGGAAAAATGGTTGGTCGAGGGACTGCTGATATGAAAAGTGGCCTTGCCGCCATGGTAACCACGTTGATCGCGCTGCACGATGCCGGCCTACCTAAACAAGGACAGCTTCAATTCCTTGCGACCGTTGGTGAAGAATATGGCGCTCCCGGTTCACGGATGCTAACCGAAGCTGGCTATGTGAATGATGTCGACGCCATGATTGTGGGCGAACCCACGAGTGATCAAATTATTTTTGCTCATAACGGTTCCATTGATTACGCCGTGGACGCTGTCGGCAAATCCGTGCATTCTTCGATGCCAGAAAAAGGCGTCAATGCCATTTCAGCCCTCAACGCTTTTATCAATGCGGAAGCACATGCCTTCGATGACGCACCGGTGAGCGATGTGCTCGGTCCCGTTGTTCATTCAGTAACAGTCATTAAAGGCGGCGATCAAGTGAACTCCATTCCAGGCCACGCTCACTTGGAAGGAAACATTCGACCAATTCCAGATTTCGATAATGCTCAAGTCATCGACCGATTGCAAGGTGTCGTCGATCAGCTCAATCAAGACCCCCTGATCAACTTGCGCTTAACCATCGACTTTAGTTTCTTCCCCGTCATTTCTGATCAACAGTCTTCGTTGGTTGAATTAGCCAAAAACGCGGTTACCGCAATCACAGGTCAACCGGCCAAACTAAATGTCATTCACGGTGCGACAGATGCCTCCGAATATACGAAAGCCGAACACCACTTTCCCATTATTGTGCTAGGCCCCGGACGTTGGGATGTGGCCCATCAGGTCAATGAATATGTTGACTTAAGTGACTACTTACAATTAGGCTTGATTTATCAGAAAATCGTGACTGATTTTCTTGTTTGATCATTATAAGATTATTAAATTCACCATTAAAAGGAGTTCCTCATGCCGATAAAACTCATTGCCGTAGACATGGACGGTACATTTTTAAACGATGATAACGACTACGATCGTGATCGATTCGCCAGTCAATTTGTCGCTTTACGTCAGCGGGGAATTCATTTCGCTGCTGCCAGCGGATCACAATATCAACGGTTAGTTGAACGATTCACACCATTTAAAGATGAAATGGACTTTATCTCTGACAACGGCGCGATTGTTCATGCTCGAGACAAGCTGTTGTTTGCCAGCCAAATTTCTGATCACCAAATTGCCAATACGTTGGGCGTGATTAAGCAATTATTCGGTACGCAAACCGCCTTAACGACGCTGTCAGGCGTTAACCGGGCTTATGTGGACGCCAGTATACCGCAACCAATATTTGAACTTATTAAACGTTATTATAACGACCTACAACGCATTGACCATCTTTATGAGTTAGATCCGCGCAGCCTCGACGATCAACTAGTCAAAATCGCCGTTAGCTTTGAACAGCAAACCGATCCCACGCAACAGATTGCTGACTTGATCACCCACCTTGACGACAGCTTAGCCGCCATGAACTCCGGCTTCAATACTGAGGATATCGGCATAGCGGGTATCTCTAAAGCAACCGGTTTAGCCCATTTGCAAGAACGGTACGGCATTATGAACAACGAGATTGTCACTTTTGGCGATAATGAAAATGATTTAGATATGTTGCTCATGACCGAACACGGCTATGCGATGGCCAACGCCCACGCCGACGTTTTAGCGCAAGCACCGCGCCGAACTGACTCAAACAATGATGATGGCGTTTTAAATGTTATTGACCAAATCATCGCGGGAAAATTAGATTGAAAAATTGGCGACGACAAAATGCCCACCCTTACGTGCAAGGATGGGCATTTTTGGTGCGTAACTTTTCATAAAGCGTGACTAATGTTCGGCCTGATTAATGGCGTCATTTAAACCATTAAGTTCGATATCAGCATTCATAAATGTTGCATTGTCAGTCGGCAAATGAAGCAATAAGTTTGGTAAGAGTTGCACACCGGCTTCACCGTTAATTAGTTGGAAATCGAGTAAATGACCAGCAAATTGTCGATCATCGCTAATAAAGTGCAAGTGGCAGCCAGCAACGGTAGCTCCGGCATATAAGTCTGGGGCAAAATAACCAACCACTGTGCCGCTCACCTGCTCACGCGTGAATTCCGGCTGATGCGCTGTGGCCGTCGTTAACGGCGGAAATGGCGCGGTCTGTTTCGGCGCAACCCGCACGTGAACCGTGGCAAACTGGCCATGTAGTGTAATCGCGGCAAACGCATTTTTTAAATGTTGATCATTGATTAACCAATTTGAAAACTGCGTTTGATTTAGCCCTTCAAGCGACTGTTTGGGTTGATGAAGATCAGTAAAATGAGCGGACGCAAATGGCATCGTTGTCGTATCCGTCACTGGATACACGTGACCATCCTCAGCAGCCTGATACACTTGCCCATCGATAACCACCACTTCACCGTTTAGACCGTCCAACGTACCGATACCAGTATCACCATGTTGGATTAAGTCGCCAGCTGACAAAGTGCCGGTGAATAAACCTGGAATAAGTAATGCTAGCGTCCCGTGTTGAAACAAGGTTGTGGTCTCTTTCATTTTATGTCCCCCTCGTATATCGCTAATGAATCTTTAAAATTGATCCGGTAACAGACTTTCGCCTAACGCCCGGTTGTGTGAATAATCTACCGGTACATCGACGATCACGGGTCCTTTAGTTGAAAATGCTTGGTCCAGCACGGTTTGTAAATCGGCTGGCTTGGTCACTCGTAGACCAGTTGCCCCAAAAGCTTCCGCATATTTGACATAATCAACTGGGCCAAAATCAACACCCGCATCCACCTTGTATTTCATTTCTTCTTGGAATTTAACCATGTCGTAATGACCGTCATTCCAGATAACATGCACGATGTTTAATCCCAATCGAACTGCTGTCTCCAGTTCTTGACCAGAGAACAAGAACCCACCATCACCAGAAACGGACATCGCCTGGGCATCAGGCCGCGTCAAGGCTGCCGCAATCGCCCATGGCAAGGCTACACCAAGTGTTTGCATCCCATTACTAAAGAGCAAATGGCGTGGTTGATAACTACGAAAATGGCGGGCCATCCAAATGTAGTGACTCCCAACGTCCACTGAGACGGTCATTTCATCACTGACATGATCCTGAAGTGCGGCCACCAGTGCTAACGGCTCAACTTTAGTCGCATCTGGAGCCTGCACGTAATCTCGATCACGTTGGGTCAACTCATCATGTAACTGAGCCAAGATTTTTTGACCAGCATCGTTAGGCTGGTACCCTTTGATGTTCGCCTGCAAAATGGCCAGGGTTTGGGCAATGTCGCCGACGAGTTGCGTTTCAGGTTGATAATTTTGATCTAATTGCGCTGCCGTGGCATCAATGGTGACGATCCGTGCTTGCTTCTCCGCATTCCAATTTCGCGGTTCATACTCAACGGCATCATACCCGACTGCAATAACCAAGTCTGCTTGTTTAAGCAGACGATCACCAGGTTGGTTGCGGAATAAACCAACGCGACCAAAATAATGTTTCTCTTCTAACTCACGGGAAATGACACCAGCTGCCTGAAATGTTTCAACAACGGGTAAATTAGCAGCTTTCACTAATTTACGAATCGCGTTCGTGACCTGCGCAGAAGATGCCCGCATCCCAGCCAAAATAACTGGTAATTTGGCAGCACGAATTTCTTGTGCCAATAAGTTCACATCGGCAGGACTGGCGGGCCCCAGCACGGGTGCTTGCATCGGTTCCAAGACTGGTGTCAACACCGACGCGTCATCAACATCTTGTGGTAAGGAAACGAAGCTAGCACCTTGCTTACCAGCCGTGGCTGCTTCAAATGCATTGCCAATCACTTCTGAAATATTCTCTGGGTCCTGAATTTCAGCCGAAAACTTCGTAATTGGCTTGAATAGCGCCGCATTCGCCATACTTTGATGAGTCAACCGAAGCAAATCACGTCGCGGAACCTGCCCGCCAATCGCAACAACGGGGTCTCCTTCAGCCGTGGCAGTAACCAGCCCAGTGGCCAAGTTGCTAGCCCCTGGTCCGGAAGTGGTGATGGCAACCCCCGGTTCGCCGGTTAAACGACCAATACCAGCTGCAATAAAGGCGGCATTTTGTTCATGGCGAGTCACGATCAGTTGTGGCGCCTTTGCGTTATCAGGATGCGCTAAGCGTTCAAACAATCGATCAATTTTGGCACCAGGTACGCCAAAAACGTACTTAACGTTATGATTAATCAAACTTTCGACCACTGCGTCCGCACCGAATCGTTGTGCTTTCTCTTCTGTCATGTTTTAGCCTCTCTTAACCGTGTAATGCGCTTATTTTATCACACTTTCACTTGCTGAATTAAAATTAGTGAAAAAAACATCAGCAATCTAATCATTGCTGATGCCTGGTGTTGACATATTGAGACACTTGTTTCATTTTAAAAAAAGTCAATTTCACAAGTGTTTTGAAAAGATTGTGAAATTTAGTTCACCGTGTTAACCGCGTCTAATTCATCATTCTAAAAATTCAGCTTCGTCACTTTAGGCGTCGTCTGCGCAATGATTCGCCCTTGCCGGACACTATATAAAACTTCTGCATGTTCATTTAACGTATTATAAAAATCAGCCTGATTATAAATGATGAAGTTGGCTGGCTTACCGACCTCAATCCCATAATGATCTAAGATATGAAGCGCTTTGGCCGCATGAGTAGTGACAAATTGATAACTATTGTTAATGTCGTCATAGCCCATCAAATGACCAACATGGAGCCCCATTGAAACCGGATCCAGCATATTCCCATTACCCATCGGATACTAAGGATCGCGAACGTCATCTTCCCCAAAAGCCACATTAATTCCATCAGCATCCAATTCTTTAACTCGCGTCATCCCACGACGTTTCGGATAAGTATCGAAGCGACCGCCTAAATTTGTATTCACCAATGGATTCGCAATCATATTAATATCGGCCAACTTGAGCAGTCGAAACAATTTGTATGCGTACGCATTATTGTATGAACCAAGCGCCGTTGTGTGGCTGGCTGTGACTCGATCACCTAGGCCAGTTTCATAAGCAATTGTAGCCAACGTTTCCAAATGACGGGATGCGGGATCGTCAATTTCATCACAGTGAACATCAATGAGACGATCATATTTCTCCGCTAGATCACCGATAAAATGTAATGACTCAATCCCATATTCACGTGTAAATTCAAAGTGTGGAATGCCACCAATCACATCAGCACCCAATTTAACGGCCTCTTCCATCAATGCCTTACCTTGAGGAAATGACAGAATCCCTTCTTGCGGAAACGCCACTAATTGGAGTTCAATTTCATCAGCCAATTCGGCTTTCACTTCTAGCAGGGCTTTAAGCGCGGTTAAGTTGGGATCTGTAACATCGACATGGGAGCGAACAACCTGAATGCCATTCCCAATCTGCTTACGCAGTGTGATCTTGGCGCGTTGCTTAACGTCCTCGACCGATAGTGTCTTTTTACGCTCCGACCAAATCCGAATGCCATCAAACAACGTTCCTGTCTGGTTCCATTCTGGATCGCCGGCTGTTTGTGTCGCATCTAAATGGACATGGGGATCGACTAACGGTGGCAAAAGTAACTTACCTGTCGCGTCGATCACTGTTTCATGGTCTCTTGCCGGCAAATGTGTCGCAATTTCTGTGAACACTCCGTCTTCAATCCGCAAATCCTGAGCGGTCTTCGCATTATTGATGAACGCTTGTCTAACTAACATCATCCAGCCTCCAAATTTATCTAATCTCGCTTAAGCCTATGCCGGCAAGGTCAAGAAAGCAAATTTATCCATGATTTAATGAAGAAAGTAACCAAATTCGATCACCTACGACTCGATTTTAGGGAATCGCGGTAAGCGACAAGTTTGCAGCACAGGCCTCAAGACGAAACAAGCCGGGTTGATGTCGAGCACTAGCTGAGGCTTAGCAGTTGGCATGGCCTTGGCCAATTGATAAGTCTGGGCTAGGCGCAGACAGCAGGCTTGTGTAGCCAGACAAAAAAAGCGGCCAGCCACGGTCGCCTTAGGAGTGAAACCAAATTTAGAATAGATCCCTTATTGTGGATCAAGACTAGGTGCTGGGATCGGTCGATCCAACTTTAGGTTGGTTGCAAACCACATGCGCTTTGCCTCATTTAGCTCCCGAATCCCTTCGGAAATGGTATCCGCTGCGACGCCAAGCCCAGTGAGCTCAGGAACACTCAGCGCAAAATAATGCCTACCAGAACCCTCTTCCACGGAGTTAATAACAATCTGGTAGCTCAGTCCCATGTAATATTCAAGCGATCGCTCGCCGGCGTTCTGCATCGAACCGCCTCCAAACTTCCTGTTCTCCCCCATGTGTCTATCGCTAGTCTACGCATGTGACAATCAAATGACAAGAAGATTACAGCAAAGTCCATTCACCTTAAAGAACTCTCAAGCTTTTATTCAAATTCAATTAATTGGTTATAGCAATTTAGACATTTGAATCTGGCAATATGCTACCAGATCACAGTTTTTAAGGATTAGGCCATTAAATTTGTGAAAAAATGTTTTTGAAACTGATTTTCAGGATTATTGTTGATTTTTGCAAACTTTTTACATATACTTAAGCTCGTAACGTTCATTCACATAAGGAAGAGGGATTTCATTTATGAAATTAGGGTTAATCGGTTTAGGTAAAATGGGCTTAAACCTTGCAGAAAACATGATGGACCACGACAACGAAGTGGTTGGTTTTGACTTAAACAAGGATTTTGTTGATCAAGCGGTCTCAGCCGGTGCGCAAGGCGCTGACTCATTGGCAGACATGGTTGCTAAATTACCATCACCAAAGATTGTTTGGATCATGGTACCTGCTGGCAAACCAACCGAAGCCACGATTGATGGCTTACTTGATTTGTTAGATTCCGGTGACTTTATCATTGATGGTGGAAACTCCTTCTGGAAAGACTCTGTTGCTGACGCGAAGAAGGCAGAAGCTAAAGGCATCAACTTCTTCGACTGTGGTACTTCAGGTGGCCAATCAGGCGCTCGTCACGATGGTAACTTTATGATCGGTGGTAACGACGCAGCGGCCTTTGAAACTTTACGGCCCCTATACGAAGGAATCGCGCAAAAGAACGGCTACCTTTACACCGGTAAGGCCGGTTCTGGTCATTACTTGAAGATGGTTCACAATGGTATCGAATATGGGATGATGGAAGCGATCGGTGAAGGTTTTGAAGTCCTTGAACACAGTGACTTCGACTACGATAATGAAGCCGTTGCTCGACTTTGGAACAGCGGTTCAGTCGTTCGCTCATGGCTCATGGAACTTGCTGAAGAAGCCTTTGCTAACGATGCTAAACTTGATAACATTAAGGGCACGATGCACTCTTCTGGCGAAGGTAAATGGACACTAGAAGAAGCGATGAACCAGCAAGTTGCAACTCCAGTTATTGCAATGTCCCTATTGATGCGTTATCGGTCATTAGAGAACGATACCTTCACAGGTAAGGTTGTTTCCTCGCTACGTAATGGTTTCGGTGGTCATGCCGTGGATAAAGCCTAAATCAGCGTTCTACTTGATATAACGGTATTAAAAAGGCCGAGCAAAATTGCTCGGCCTTTTGTGTGCAAATTTATAAAATTCAGTTCTAACGAACCACCAGTACAGAAACCGGTGAATATTTCGCAACATATGCGGCCTGGCTACCGAAGTATTTTGCCACACCTTGTCGCGATAAGGAACCGACAATGACTAAATCCGGGTCAACTTGCGGAATTACCTGTTTGACAATTGTCTCGCCTGGATCACCCTCTGCAATAATGGTTTTAACGGATTTAACTCCGGAATTTTTCGCCGTCTTGCGGTAAGACTCCAGTCGCTCTTGAATCCCTGAGCGTTGTTGATCCAACATCTCTTTGCTCAGTGCCGTAAAGACATTAACGTCTTGTTCCTCTAGGATACTAACAATGACCAATTCGGATTTGTCCTCTTTGGCTTGTTTAACCGCATATTGGTACGCAAGCTGCGCGTCTGGTGAGTCATCAACCCCTACCAAAATGCGCTTGTAATCGTAAACCTTGCCCTCAATTTTTTTCGGGTGTTGCTGATCATGTTCTGCCATTCCTATCACAACTCCTTCAGTGATATTGTAACCGCTATCGGGGTCATAATACTAGTCTCAACACCTATTTTTGCAATTGATCAATCGCCGTTTTAGCAGACACAAGCTGATCATGGGCCATTTTCATCGTAATCACAGGTTTAACATCACTGCTTTTGATCGTTTTCGCTTTACGATTAACTTGATAGTGTTGTGGCTGACCGTCAGTGGCAAAAACGAGCTTGTTATCGAAATCCTTCCCACTTTGGTGATAGTTAGCGGGTTTGTGCGCCGCTTGATCCGCTTTGGTTTTATAAACGATCGTAGCAGTGGTCAGTGGTGTTAATTCCAACTGATTTCCTTTCTTCAAGCTCACGGTCCCGTCGGTCACTTGCTCTTGAATTCCGGAAATTCCCAGTGAGGTCGTCACACGCTGAACGTAACGCCCATCTTTCGAAAAGGTTACACTTAACTGGTTAGTCAAAACTTTATGTTTCCCTAAAGTGCTGGTCCGTTTAAACGTGCCTCGATAATTTTTATCCTGCCAAAAAGATTTTGCTGAAGTTGCATCGGTCTTTTTGTGGTGCTTTGTCTGAGCGTTGACCGTCCCAACCATCATTAATAGACCCATTGTGGCAACCAGCATCATCGTTATGTAATGCTGCCAACCCCTTACTTGTTGTTTAAACATCATAAATTCCCTCCAGAATCTAGTTGAGTGTTTAGCACTCTGTTGTCTATTATGCCAAAGAAGTTCGCATTTTGCAGGTCACTGTCGGCATCAGAATAGTTTTTGTATGCCACAAGATGCCTGATTACATCGATTTGTCAGCAAATATTTAACTATGTTTACAAATACATGACAAACATTAACTATACGAATCGGGTGGAAAAAAAGGCTTTGGAACCTAGCTTATGAAAGTGTCGTGATTTGTTGGTTTTGTGCACCACGCCTCCATGATCAAAATAGGCGACAACCGCCTGAAAACGGTGCCTAGCAATAAAGGAGAACACCTTCCAAGTACGGAAGATGCTCCCCTTTTCGCTAAGTCAATGACGCTTCTAGAACGCGCGCATAATGTGATACGCACCATAAATCAATAGGTATAGGCTAACTAATGTCGCCAGCGTTAATGCTGAGACCACTGGTTTGAATAATAATAGAAAGCCCAAAATGACCCCAATGACATCAAGGATCACGCTGATCCAAAAGTACTGCTTGTCAAAAGTTCGTAAGAGGCTAGCCGTGACCAGTCCAGCTAGCGAATCGAAAATAAACCATACGGCAAAGAAGTATGGCAACACGCGCATACCAATACCTAAATGAAGGATTAAAAAGGCGCCAATCACAATATCAAGAATGCCACTAATTAGCAACCAGATGGGCGCGCGCCCTAGTAATCGACGAACGTCATCGTGAAACCACACTTGATAAATACCGGCCACAAGCGCAACAATCCCAAACATGACAACAATCGCCAATAAGCTTGAAGCTGGATTAAAAAAGGTCATCAAGCCAGCAATAACAAACAAGATCCCCAAAGCAAAACTGTACCAGTCGAACATTCGACGCGTTGAATTCCAGTTCATTTAAAAGACTCCTTATTGTGGTGAGCTTCAGTTACCCGCGACCACTTCGTTTTTAAATGCCTCATCCTTTTGCGGATGACTTACAGTCAGTCTACCATGCTGGTCGAGCACAACCAACTGTTTGTGCACAATTTAGCTAATTTCTGTCGTCATCATCACTCACTAAAAACCACAAATCAGCCTGTCTGTCGAGGTTCCGACAGGCGGGCTGATTTAAATTGACTAGCGCAACCTAAGTAAACTAATCGTTTCGTTCTGTAGCTGACAAAGTTTATCGATGATCTGTCCGCCGGGCAAACCAGTCACCCACGATTTGAACTAAGAAAACGATGACTAAAATAATGATCATCGCCATGACCGTGATATCATTTTCGAATCGGTCATAACCAATGCTAATCGCTGTGTTCCCTAATCCACCACCACCGATGGCCCCCGCCATCGCAGTCAGTCCGATCAGCGAAATAATCGTCACGACCGAGGTTCTGATGAGGTCCGGCAAGGCCTCACGTAAATAGACGCGAAAAATAATTTGCATGGGTGAAGCGCCCACGGCTTCAGCTGCTTCAATAATTCCTCGATCAACATCAAATAAAGCATTTTGAACCTGACGAGCATAGAATGGGGCACACCCAATCGTTAATGGAACGAGTGCTGCAGTGGTTCCAATTGAGGTCCCGACAATCAGTCGTGTAAACGGCGCAATCACAGCTAATAAAATAATGAACGGTATGGATCGAAAGATGTTGACCAATTTATCAAGAATCCAGTAAACACTAGGATTAACAAGGATGCCTCCTGGGGCGGTCACAACTAAAATAATCCCCATCAATAAGCCGAGAATTCCGGCGACCAAGCCCGAAACCAATGTCATGTAAATCGTTTCCCAAGTCGACTGAATGAAGACATCCTTATTCGCGATCACATTTGGCATCAATGAGGTCCAGAACCCGCTTGCAATTAATGTCGTCATGCGTCTACCTCCCCACGGTTTTCTGCGGCCGCCTTTTTAGCTAACTCCGCTCGATATTTGGGCACGTCAATAACACGAACATGCACGCCTTGCCCTTTAACATAAGCCAACGCATCATCAACAGCAGTGCCAGTGCCACTTAAAACTAGTCCTAACGTCCCGACCGGCGTTTCCTGTAGAATTTCAACATTCCCAAAAATGATATTGGGAGTGACTTTAAATTGCTCGTACAGCTGGGCAATCAAGGGATCATCTGTAGAAGCGCCGGCATATGAGAGAACGACCAATCGTTCATCAGCACCCAATTGCTGAATCCGTGGCTGCGCAACAACATTTTTCAGTGCTGAATCCACCTGCGTTGAAGTTTCGATGAATTCTTGAGTTAACTGTTCTTTTGGATTTGAAAAAATCGTTAATAAATCGCCACGCTCAATAATTTCACCACTTTGCATCACTGCAACTCGATTACAGATGGCTTTCACCGCTTGCATTTCATGCGTGATTAACACCACGGTTAGACCCAAAGTTTCATTTAGCCGCTTTAATAAAGCTAAAATGGAACCCGTGGTTTTCGGATCCAACGCAGACGTGGCCTCGTCAGAAATTAAAATTTCTGGGTCATTTGCCAAGGCTCGGGCAATCGCGACCCGTTGCTTTTGACCACCAGACAATTGGGCCGGATAATCGTTCTTCTTATCAGACAAGCCCACCAGCGCCAATAATTCATCAACTTTATCCAGTTGCTGTTGTTTGTTTAATGACGTTCCCAACAAGAGGGGAAAACGAACATTGTCGCCAATTGTTCGTTCATTCATTAAATTAAAGTGTTGAAAGATCATGCCAATCTTAGTCCGCGCTTGACGTAAAGCTTTACCATGTAACTGATCGAGCCGCTGACCATTAACTGTGACCGTGCCATTAGTCTGTGGTTGAAGTTGATTGATCACGCGAACCAACGTACTTTTACCAGCGCCTGAATAGCCCACAATACCGTAGATATCGCCTTTATTGACGGTTAGATCAACCTGCTTAACTGCCGAAACCGTTCGAGCGGCCTCTTTAAATGTTACGTCGATCCCGCTTAGTTCGATCATCGGGGTTGCTTCTGCCATAATTCATATCCTTTCTCTTTGAAACAAACACTATTTTAAACATTTTTTGCTTGTTCTATGTAAGCCAAGCCGAAATCACAGATCCAGCCTGGCGATTAATCAAATATTATTTGGCGATTTTCAAATTCCATGCTGGCAATTCGGTACCATGGAAGTCTTTTTGAATGAGCTTCGCATTGCGTTCGCTCTGGTAAGCTTTGACGATTTCTTTAATTGCCTGCTTATTTTTGTCCGCTTTGCGCGCAGCAATGATATTGATATAAGGCTTAACGTTCTGATCAATCTTTTCAGCGTAAACCGCATGCTTGATGTTCAATCCGGCATCAACCGCAAAGGTGTTATTGACGACAGCAGCAGTGACAGAATCTAATGAACGCGGCGTTTGATCAGCGGCAACCGCTGTGATCTTTAATGATTTCGGATTGCTAGTAATATCTTTAGTCGTTGGTAATTTCGCCTGATTTAACTTAATTAAGCCGGCATTCTTCAACAGGTTTAAGGCTCGGCCTTCGTTGGTGGCGTCATTTGGAATCACAATTGAATCGCCCTTTTTAAACTCGCTGGTCTTCTTTATCTTTTTGCTGAACAAACCTAAAGGTGCCACGACCGTCTTACCCACTGAGGTAATGTCCGTCTTATGCGCCTTGTTCCATTGATCCAAGAAATAGTAGTGCTGAAAGGCATTAATATCAATTTGTTTGTCATTTAAGGCTTGATTAGGTTGGGTGTAATCTGTGAATGTCACAATTTTTAAGTTAATCCCATCCTTCTTAACCTTGCTGGCAATCGGCTTCCAAATCTTCTCGTCGTCGGTTCCGACAATGCCGACCTTAATTGTCGTCGTTTGCTTACTAGCTGATTTACCACACCCAGCTAGGACCAAAATAAGTGCAAAAACCGCTGTCAAACTCAATAATACCTGTTTTGTTTTTTTATTCATCCCGTTGTTCCTCCTCAATTCGCACTTCATTTAAAAATAATCATGACGTTAATGACCACTTCATTAAGACAACCGATGATGACTTGCTGACTAAAAAAGCCCGCTTCTAATCAAATTGATTAGAAGCGAGCAGCCCGCGTTACCATTCTAAATTCAGACTAAATTCACATTTAGTCTCTCACCAACCGTCGCCCCCTAGGGGTCTAGAACTCCCCAGGAATTGTCGGTGTGCGCGATAATGGGCGCCAAGTCATTTTTATCTTACGCAGTGCGCTCGATAAAACCAATCGCAGGCCATGTTCGTTTTCGTGCCACTCGCCTGTTCTCAGCAACTCAGGCTTTCTGGATAGCTTTACGAAGACTACTCTCCTGTTCATATTGTTTCGGTCTCATGAAATTAACTAAGATAGTAGCGCATTGAAAATCACCTGTCAACGAGAAAGTTGAGAAAATCATGAGATTATTTCCTTGTTTCTCATTAAAATAATTATTTTTATCGATTGAGAATCGTATTGATCTGGGTTAATTCATCATCTGTAAAGCTCAATTGGTCAACTGCTTTCAAATTATTCAACAGATGGTCGATGTGGCTAGCCCCAATCACAACGCTGGCCACGACATCATCATGCAATAACCAGGCCAAGGCCATTTGTGCCAGCGTCTGCCCGCGATCAGTCGCAATTTGATTCAAATCATTGAGCTTCTTCACTAACTTATCTGCGCCTTGATCCAGGGCCCATTGATTACTCCAATGAATTGGCATGTCATCGGGGATTCCCTGTAGATATCGATCCGTGAGCAATCCTTCCGCAAGCGGGCCATAAGCCACTAAGCCCCGTTGATCACTTCGTAACACGTCTAATAATCCATCTGTTTCGACGGTGCGGTTGATCATATTGTAACTACTCTGGTTCACCACAAATGGCGTATGATGTTCTTTGAACAATTTGGTGATCGCCGCGGTTTGTTTCGCATCAAAATTAGAGATACCAACATACAATGTTTTCCCTTGTCGAACCATCAAATCCAACGTTTCAACCTGTTCTTCTAATGAAGTGTGTGGGTCGAAACGATGCATGTAAAAGACATCGACATAGTCCAGATGCATGCGCGTCAATGAAAGTTCCAGTGCGTTCATCAGTGTTTTCCGTGAAGAAAATTCACCATATGGCCCAGGCCACATGTGGAAACCAGCTTTGGTTGTAATCACCAATTCATTGCGATAAGGCTTCAAATCTTGCTCAAAAACTCGGCCGAATGTCTCTTCAGCAGATCCATTACTGGGCCCGTAGTTTGAGGCGTTATCAAAACTAAAAATACCGTGATCAAAAGCTGATAAAATTAATTCCCGACTATTGGCATATGGTTGTTGATCGCCTAAGTTACGCCAAAGTCCAAAACTCACAGCAGGCAACATAAAACCGGTGTCTGCAACCCTTCGAACAGGCATTTTATCATAACGTTGTTCATCTGCTTGATACATCTTGTTAATCCCCCTCCGCCACTGTGCTGTCAATTACTGACAAACTATTAACTAATCAATTCAGTTATTAATTCTAGCTCATTTTAAAGATGAAAACGAGTGGTTGTTTTCTGCGCCGACGGGTCACCAGGCGCGCAGTGGTTTGTTGGAATAAGTTAAGGTAAAAAAGTGTTTAAAACATTTTTTAAGAACCAAATAAAAAACGTTAAATCTTGATTGGATTTAACGCAAATTTTCTTCAATCCTTGACGTAATTGGCGGTCCTTACCGCAATTTCACATCAGGATTTTGTTTACTGATGAAGAGTTCATCAACCGGCTGATTATTATGAATCCGCATGATGGCTTCCCCCATCAGATCAGCGACTGAAATCACAACAAGTTTATCAAACGCCTTTTCCGCTGGTACCCCAATTGAATCCGTCACAATCACTCGATCTAACTGTGAATTAGCCAAGGTTGCCGCCGCATTGCCCGAAAAGATCGGATGAGTCGCCACTGCGTAAGTGTGCTTGGCACCTCCAGCCTTTAAAATATTGGCGGATAAGGCCATCCGATCCGCCGTGTCGATCATGTCATCGATAATGATCGCATTTTTGTCTTGAACATCACCAATAATGGAATCGGGCTCTGGGTCAAATTTATCTTCGGAACGATTATCAATGATGGCGATCGGAGCCTTTAACAATTCGGCGAAATTGCGAGCCCGGGACACGCCTGCATGATCAGGAGCGACAACCACCACATTATCTAATAAATCATGAGTATAGAAGTATTTTGCCAACAATGGTGCGGCTAACAAATGGTCCACCGGAATGTTAAAGAAACCTTGGACTTGGTCAGCATGTAGATCAAGGGTCAACACACGATCCACCCCATCGATTTCCAAAAAATTAGCAACTAGCTTAGCCGTAATTGGTTCGCGAGAACGAGCCTTGCGATCGGCACGCGCATAACCGTAATAAGGTAAGACCACATTAATTTGTCCCGCACTAGCCCGACGTAATGCATCGACCATGATCATCACTTGCATAAAAGAACTGTTGACTGGATCACTAACGGATTGGATGACGTACGCTTCGCAACCCCGGACACTTTCGTCAATGCTAATCGCAATTTCACCATCGGCAAATGTACTGATCGTCGCCGGGCTTAAGGGAATATCGATTGAGGCTGCAATTTTTTCAGCCAACGCGCGGTTTGTGTTTAATGCAAATAGTTTAATATCACCATTGGTGTGTTGTTCGCTCATGATTGCCTCCACTGCAATTGTTCAATATGCCTATTATCGCAAAAAAAACCAAGGGTGAACACCCCCAGAGAGCGTGAACCAGGCCGTTTTGAGTCTGAGCAACAACGTACAATCGCAGTTGGGCGGTGTTTGCCCGGGTGCGGTTGTTGGTTGTGCACAAGACTCAGGCCTGGTAAGCGCGTTTTAAAAAAGAGCCATCGCGGGTGAAGGCGAGCAACAACTGGGAATCACGGACGGGGGGCTTCACCCGGTAGTGATTACTGGTTGTGCACAGTCTTCAGTGATGGCGAACACGTTTATGTCAGCGTATGAGGCACGCCACTTTCATCCGAACTCACCAATTAACCCTCACGGTGCGGTTCGCCAATCCGCTGAAGGACATTGTTGAAATACCAGGCAACGACGATCAAGACCAGTCCACTGGCCACGAAGATCCATTTGATCGCAACTACGTCTGCTAAAGGACCAAAGAATAGCATGGCAATGGGATAAATTCCTGTCGAAACAATTTGAAAAATCGAAAAAACTCGCCCCATCATGTTAGGCGTGACCGCTTCTTGAATCAGGATATTGCTGGTAGCAGTGATAATCGGCATCGCAATCCCACTGATAAACATGAAGAACAGATACCAAGGAAATGGCCGCGCAATGCCCATTGCCGCAAAAGCCACGCCGGACACACCCAACGCAATGGCAATGGTGCGAATTTTATGTGGTAGTTGATGGTGACTGCTGATCCAAATACCACCAATCGTAGCCCCGGCCGTCCACAGTAATTCATTTAGCGTCAGCAGCATGACCTTGCTACCAAAGGTTTGCTTCACAAATAAGGTCGATAACTGTGAACTTGGCGCAATTAGCACAAAGGATAAGGCAATCAGGATCATAAACCAGCGCATGAACCCATGTGCAAACGTAAATCGTAAGCCACTGCCAATTTCAGCCAACGTAGACGTGACCACCCCGGCACTCTTTTTCTGAAAGGCCACTACACTGGGCGCGATTCGAATACCAGCTAGTAATAATAAACCAATCGAGGCGGTGACGACATCAACGACGAAAATAAAAATGATCCCCAAACGGCTTAAAATCAATCCCGACACGATGGGGGTAATGAGCAGTAAACCGGCGTTGATTAATTGGTTTAAGCCATTCATTCGCGTCAACTGAGCTCGCGGTGCTAACTGCGGTAATAGCGCGTTGCCGACTGGCATTTCAACCCCGGTCCCTAACGAACGGACCGCCGCAATCAAGAGCAATAACCATAAATCGCGCCATCCAAAATAAAACATCAACGCGATGCCCAACGTGACTACGGTGACCATGCCGGTAGCCCACATTAGCAAATTACGTCGATTACACCGATCAGCCCACACCCCCGCCCACAAGGAAACCAGAATTTGTGGTAAACTCTGAGCCAATGTCGCCAGCATCATCCACGTTCCTGATGAGGCCTTCAAGGCGATGTACCACAGGATTGCAAAGAAAACCGAAGAAGACCCAAATAGAAAAAAATTTTGTGCCGCCAAAAACAAGCCGGTGTTCAGCCGCCAATGCTCAGCGATGGCGGCATCTTGTTGCGCCGCAGTAGTTGGATTGTGCGCCATCTGTGTCACTCCCTCGATTATTAGTCAATTGATTGCGTGTCTGTCCGTGACACAGCAAATGAGGCTGGCGTCATCCCCGCCATGCCAATCATTGGGTCCACTGTACCACTCAAGATGAGCTTAGTTGTTAAAATTGTCCCCGCCGGCTCGACTGGCGCATCATGAATGATCGGTGCAGAATCAGTCGGTTGAACCTGCTTGGTCGTTTTGGCTGTCGCTTGAGCTTCAGTTGTGGTTTCCGTTTCCTGACCAAATACTTGACGTAATCGTTGCGGCAATGTCGTATGGCGGTTGGCAGATTCGTTATGGGCCGCTTCACTAAAGGCGTGCTCATCACCAACCAGGATCAGCCATTGCTGGGCGCGTGTCACCGCTGTATATAACAAATTACGTTGTAACATTCGCCGAAATTGGGGCACTAGTGGCAGGATCACCAATTTGAATTGTGACCCTTGCGCTTTATGAATCGAGACACAATAAGCTAGTGTGATCCGATCAAATTGTTGGCGCGTGTACTCAACTTCCGTCTGTTCAAAAGCTAAGGTTAGCTTATCGACTTTGTCTTCATTAGTTTTATCACTTGCTAAGTCAATACCCACGATTTCGCCCATGTCACCATTAAAGACATTATGTTCGGGGCTATTAACCAAATGAAGAACTTTATCACCGATCCGAAATTGTTCACCATGAGCCGTTAATTGCTTCGTTTTCGCCGACCGGGGTGGGTTAAGGATCGTCTGTAAAGCGGCATTGAGCGCATTAATTCCGGCAGCGCCGCGATACATCGGGGCCAATACCTGAATATCACTTTTGGCAAAGCCGCGCGCTTGCGCTCGTTCTACCACCTGACTAATCAGCGGTACCACCTGATTGGGATAAGCCGCAAAAAAACTCCGGTCGGCTTGATTAACAGTAAAGTCAGCAGGTAGATGACCAGTTTTAATGGCGTGCGCCAAAGGAATGATTGACGAAGCATCCGCTTGTCGGTAGATCGTCGTTAGTTGCGTTGCTGGCAAACAAGCGGAATTTAATAAATCAGCAAACACTTGTCCCGGCCCAACCGATGGCAGTTGATCTCGGTCCCCGACCAAAACAACTTGCATCCCATCTGGAATAGCCGCCATCAGCGTTTTAAATAAGAAGGTATCGACCATCGACATCTCATCGACAATTAACAGTCCACCACTTAGTTCGTGTCCGCTCGTCTCCGCGTCACTGGTTTCACGGCCCGTCAGTCCAAGCAACCGATGAATCGTGCTAGCTGGTAAATCCGTGACTTCACTCATACGTTTAGCCGCTCGACCAGTTGGCGCCGCCAATAAAATTGGAAAGGTACCAGCTTCATACTCATTCACGTCCAAGGAAATGTCATGTAAGTGAGCAAAAAGTGCCACTAGTCCATTGATAATGGTCGTTTTACCTGTTCCTGGCCCACCGGTCAGTAGCGAAACAGGTGCGGTGATTGCCGTCTTCAAAGCGGCCACTTGATCGGCGTCGTAATCAATATCCAATTGCTTTTGGACCCACCGAATCTCATGATCCCAATCTGTGTCATCAGCACTGAGCGCTGCTTGCTGCTGATGGAGTCGCATCAATTGCTCGGCGGCACCCCATTCACTGTCGTATAGCGACTTTAAATAAACTTGTTGCTTGGTCCCAACAATTTTTTGATCCTTGGCTAGAGCCAGTAATTGATCTGCCAGATCATTAGGTGCAACCTGTACTGGGCGCGCCTGCTCCAATAACGAAGTGGCGCCGTTTAACACCGGCGTTAACGCCGCATAAGTATCCCCAGTAGAAAAGCATAGATTCGTAATCGTTTCTAATAGCGCTGCTCGTAGCCGGCCCGGAGCATCTGCATCAAACCCCAGTTGTTCGGCAATCTGATCCGCTCGTTTGAAGCTGACACCGTTGATGTCTTCGGCTAATCGATACGGATTTTCTTGAATAACGCGCATCGTATCCTGTCGATAGGCTTCAAAAATCGTCGCGGCCAATTGGCTGCCAAAGCCTAGGCCATTCAATCCGATAATGATCTGATCCGTGCCATGATTTTCCGTCAGCACCGTTACCAAATGGTCGCGCACCTCGGTCTTTAAACCCAGGGATGTTAAGACTGCTGGGTCTGCAATAATCTTGTCAATTAAGTCGGTTCCTAACGTATCTACTAACCGTTCCGCGGTCTTCTTGCCTAGTCCTGGAAATTGATCCGAGGATAGATATTTAACAAGACCAGTTTTCGTCGTCGGCGTTTCATTTTCATAATTGCTGGCAGCAAATTGTTTACCATATTTAGGATGTTCAATCATTTTACCGATAAATCGGTATGTCGTCTCTTCCGTGACCTCTCCAAACGAACCGGTCACGACAACCTCATCATCCGCCCAGTCCAAACTGCTATGATCCACCTTCACTAACAGCACCTTATAAAAAGAGTCGGGACTGCTAAAAAAAATGGCGGCAACTTTGCCAACCACATAATCTGGTTCAAAGGTTGAATCTTCCTCAAAAAGCGTTCCTTGTGTAGCCATATTGATCACCTACTCTTCTTGATCAGGATCTGAAGATTCGTGCTTATGGATGAGCGTCGCAATATCGTTAACGCGTTGAGCGGATTGGGCCACATAGGCTGGATCCAACTTTTTAGCCACCACCATAAATGGTTGCTCATCTTGCCCTAACGCCATCGCGACCAATCCACGGTTAAAGTTCAGTCGTCCATCAGCGGCCTGTTTTGCCAGTGCTTGATCGTAAAAATCGGCTGCCTGCTGGAAATTGCCCATTGCTAAAAGAATGTCACCCAGTAATGCGTTAACCACCGGATCGGTTGCTCGTTGATCATGCACAGTCAAGGCAAAGGCAAAGGCCTTTTGATAATCCTTTTGCTGTATATAGGTTTCAGCTAACATTAAATAAGCATCTAATTTACGTTTGTCTGTCCGTACTTTTGCAAACGTCTGCGCCGCCTGGTCATAAGCCGCAGCTTGATAGTACACATTACCTAACCCATACGTGAGTAAATCAGTAGCGGCTAGGTCACTGTGAAATTGCCCTAACATCTTCATTAGTAGCTCTTCGGCCTGTTCGTAATCTTGCATTTCAGTTAATACCGTTGCCAGCTGGTAGACCAATTGAGCATCCTTAGGATTGGCGTCGATGGCTTTGACCAACTTCTTGACTGTCGCACTGGCGGCAGCTTGTGCCTGTTGCCCGTCTTTCTCGCTCATTTCACCCATCCCTTCATAAGTGTCTTCATTGCTTAGACTAAATCGTATTTGTCGCATCTGGTTGCTCGGCTAAATAAGCCGTCAGATTACGTGCTAATTGGGTGAAAGTTCGACCACCATCAGTTGATTCTAGAATCGTCGTACTCGTGTTTGCCAAACCACCTGCCGCACGCATCTGTGACATTGGAATATTCAATAAACCATTGATTCCGGCGTTCAAAGCGGCCCCGTGAGAAACCACTAATAAGTTGGCATCATCCTGAGGATGCGCGGCAACGGCCCGACGAATCACTTGATCCATCCGCGCAATCACCTGCGCAAATGTTTCACCACCGATAATCGTCGGATCATAACGATCGGCATGATATCGAAAGCCGGCGTACTGCTGAGGATATTGTTCCTTCACATCCTCAAAATACATGCCTTCTAGTTTACCGAGCTCGAACTCGCGTAACCCAGAATCCAAAGTGGGCGACAACGGTTGAGCAAGCCCTTTGATTAAGTGAATGGCAGTGAGGCGAGCTCGTTTAATCGGACTGGCATACACGTGGGCAAACTTTACATCCGCTAAATAATCAGCTAGTAACGCAATTTCTTCGTAACTGCGACGTAATAGTGGTGAATCACCATTGGCGCCTTGATAGCGCCCTTCTAAATTCCACTGCGTTTTACCGTGACGAATGAAAAAAATGCGTGTCATGTCAAGCCCGTCCTTTCGCGTTTGAATGCTCTTATTATGCCATTTTTAACGAGGAAATTAAACCCGTGATGCGGGAGGGTCGGGGCGATAGCGGTCAATGTTTCAACGGATTGTTGAGCCATTTATATTCTCAACATTTTAGCCACTGACCGATTGCGTTAACACTGCCTGACGCTAACCTAGACCGTCAATCCAAAAAACAACCACCGGCTTTCGACTGTCCGAAAGCTGGTGGCTGTTGGCATAACAAACCTTATACGTATTGGAGCTGCTTAACTTCATTGTAGGCTGAATCAATAATGCCACTGCCTAAGCACTCATCGCCATTATAAAACACAACGGCTTGTCCCGGCGTGATCGCCCGAACTGGTTGATCAAACGTCACGGTAACGGTCGTTTGGTCCTCATTTAGATGAACCGTGACACCAGTATCTTTTTGCCGATAGCGAAATTTCGCAGTGACGTGAAAATCGTTGTCAGTCACCTCATTGACCCAATTCAGGTCAGAGGCGCTTAAGCTCGTGGCCAAGAGATGGGGATTATCGAAACCTTGCCCGACATACAGAATGTTTTGGCTCAAGTCTTTACCAATCACAAACCAAGGCTCATCGCCCTCTTTTTGACCACCGATTCCAAGGCCTTTGCGCTGACCAATGGTGTAGTTCATCAGGCCGTAGTGGGTCCCCTTTACTTCTCCAGCTAAGGTCATCATTTGACCTTCTTGGGCCGGCAAATATTGGTTCAAAAAGCCCTTCCAGTTCTTCTCACCAATAAAGCAAATGCCGACGGAATCCTTCTTTTCAGCAGTCGCTAAACCTGCTTCTTCGGCAATTTGACGTACCTGTGGCTTTTCATATTCACCTAATGGAAATAGGACGCGATCCAACTGCTCAGAAGATAGCTGACTCAAAAAGTACGTTTGGTCCTTGTTGCTGTCTAAGCCACGCAATAAATGACTGTGGCCATCCGCATCATGCGTCACACGCGCATAATGTCCTGTCGCGATGTAATCCGCACCCAATTTCAAGGCGTAATCTAAGAACGCTTTGAACTTGATTTCCTTGTTACAGACAACGTCCGGATTCGGCGTGCGACCCTTTTTATATTCATCTAAGAAATACGTAAAGACGCGATCCCAGTATTCCTTTTCAAAATTAACCGAGTAATAGGGAATGCCAATTTCATTAGCAACCCGTGCCACATCCTTATAATCCTCGGTCGCCGTACAAACGCCATTATCATCAGTGTCATCCCAATTTTTCATGAAGACACCGACAACATCGTAGCCCTGCTGCTTTAACAGTAGCGCTGTTACTGACGAATCCACCCCACCACTCATGCCGACGACAACACGAGTATGCGAATGATCAATAGTCTGATCAACCATGGTCTCACCATCATTTCAAATAGATTCTGAGAATCAACGATTTGAAGGTCGCAATTATCAGTCCCACCAGTATACCCCGGTGTACTTACTATTTTCAAGTCAGAGCGTGAACCAGGCCGTTTTGAGTCTGAGCAACAACGGACAATCGCAATTGGACGGTGTTTGCCCGGTTGCGGTTGTTGGTTGTGCACAAGACTCAGGCCTGGTGAGCGCGTTTACGCAAGAGCGTGAACCATGATATCGTCAACTTTTAGTGGGTTAGTCACGTAGCCTAGTGATAGGTTAAACTTTTACAGCGCCGTTTACGGTCAACCAACTTGAACCAAAAAAACGTGCCAACCCACATCGGGTTACCACGTTTTAAAACACCCGTTCAAGCATCGGCCGCAACTTTTCGCAACACTTTTCGCTCAATCAGATCATTAATTTGAAATTGATATTGTTCCGTCAACACGGCGGCGTTGGCATTCGTAAAGATGTTCACGCTACCTGTCCCGCTTGGATTTACCGTACTGAGTTTAAACCCAGAAAGATCCTTATTAACTAACATTCTAAGTTTGATTGCGCGCGCTAAAGGCACGCTTGCGTCCAGTGGTCGTTCGAGTAAAAATCCACCAGCATTGGTTTCGCGAAAGCCCAAATCCCGTAATGTATACCGCTTTAATTCAGCACTTAACGCATAAACTTGAGGATCACCAGCTACTTGTACTTCTTGTTGGAAAGCCATCGAAGTCTCATCTCCTAAAATTAATCATGCAGCGCGACATTGCTCGCCTGCAATCGCTTGGTCATGGTTGCCAGAGCGTCAACAAAGGCTTGCAAATCCTCCTTGGTTGTATAGCGGCCAAAGCTCAAGCGAATAGATTGCATGACCCGCGGTTGATCTTCCCCATACATCGCAACTAAGACATGACTGGGGTCGATGGATCCTGCCGTACAAGCAGACCCTGCCGAGACGGCAATTCCGGCCAGATCAAGGTTAGTTAACGTCACGTCATTTTCGACACCTTTAATCCATAGATTTAAAACGTGTTGTAAATTCTCCGGTTTCAAACTACCGTTAACCTCAAAATCAACGCCAGCATTGGTTAAACCGTCGATAACCATCTGTTTAAAACCAGCATACTTAGTCTGACGCGCTGCCTTCTCGTTCGTGGTAATTGCCTTGACAGCTGTGGCAAATCCGGCAATCGCTGGAATATTCTCCGTACCAGCCCGACGCTTATCTTCTTGGTCGCCGCCCTTCATAAAGCTAGGGAAATTAAGGCCTTCACGACGATACAAAAAGCCCATTTGCTTGGGACCATTGATTTTATGTGCTGAAGTAGACAGCAAATCAATATGATCGCGCTGCACGTCGATATCCAATAAGCCAAAGGTTTGAACTGCATCTGTGTGGAACCAAGCCTGATGATCTTTCAATAATTCGCCAATTTCATGAATTGGCATGGTTGAACCAACTTCGTTATTCCCCATCATAATCGACACAAGGATCGTATCTTCATTTAAAGCAGCCTGCAAATCAGCTAGATTAATTTCACCGGCTTCGTTAACGGGCAGGTAGACAATATCGAATCCCTGAGTCGCTAGCCAAGCAGTGGTTTTCATCACTGACTCATGCTCAATGGCCGTCGTAATGATGCGTTTACCTAATTTCTGACGAGCCAGCGCCGTTTGAGTGATGGCAGTGTTGTTGCTTTCCGTACCACCGGCCGTAAACACAATTTCATCATCAGCCGCATTAATACTTTGGGCCATGACATGGCGAGCATCATCTAACACGGCCCGCGCTGCTCGACCAAAAGAATGCACTGAACTAGCATTGCCAAAATCATGTTGCATTTGCTCGATCATCGTAGCAATCACTTCATCACTCATCGGGGTTGTCGCCGCATTATCTAAATAAATTTGCTTCACAACTAATCCTCCATTTCTTGCATAATGTTACGCCTGATTAGCCGAAACGTGCTCAAAAAAGTTTAACAGCATCGCGGCGGATTTTTGACCAGCTTCAATAATAAACTCATCAAATGAGACTCCTGCGTTGCCATCCGCTGTGTCACTCATGGCACGAATCACCAAGTATGCCACTTTGAATTGGTGGGCCACCTGACCAACCGCAGCCCCCTCCATCTCACAACTCAACGCTTCTGGAAAATGCTGTTTGATTTGACTAATCGTTTGTTCACTGGCCACAAAGGAGTCCCCAGTCACGATCAAGCCACGTTTGGTAGCCAAACCAGTCGCTTTGGCAGCCGCTTCAATCGCGGCACCCCACTTAGTTGACGCATCAAAACGAGCTGGTTGCTGGGGTAACTGTCCATAGACATAGTCAAAGGCGGTTGCGTCGACGTCCCAATAGGCCGTCTGATCAGCAATGACGACATCGCCAACGGCTAAACCACTCCCGATGCCGCCTGCTGAACCGCTATTAATCACGATATCAACACCAAAATTAGTAATTAACAACGCGGTTGTCAAACCAGCGGCCACCTTGCCAATACCAGAACGAACCAACACCACCTCATGACCACTGATGGTTCCCGTATAAAAGTCAACTTGACCAATAGTGGTGGTCTGTTGATCCGTTAGATGGGCAAGCAGACTCTTAATTTCTTCATCCATGGCACATAAAATTCCAAATTTCATGAATCAATTGCTCCCTCTTAATGCTTATGTTGTCTATCAATTTCCGATAGTTAACCGACAAATCGTAAAATGATGTAAACCAGCAAAATCAAGCCGACTAATATCATAATCGTGACATTCAAGCGATGGGCGAGTCGCTGACGCTTCTGTTCGCCGGTTAATGGCTGACTGGCGGTCCGTTGTGCCTCAGGCTCCCCTTCACTAGCGACGTTCGGGACAGCTTTTTTTTGCCCAAACGGCCACCAACGGCGTTTTGCTCGCGTGACCCGTTGTGTCCGCCGAGACTCGCCACTCGGTGAACTAGTTGCTGACATGGGCTGCTGCGTATCTTGCTGTCGATATTGCTCGCGAGTCAACGGCGTCTGTGAGTCTTGGGGTTGTTCACTCATCGATCTACCTCTTATATCTCTTCGCTTATTTTTTGAACCACTCACTTGCTGTGTAACCGGCCTTGAGTCAGTCAAATCACTAGATTAACGACGGCCCCGGTGTAACTAACCCAGCATCCAATAATTGCCAATAGTAAATCGCGGTGACGGTTTTTTGATCCACGATCTTGCCATCCGCCAAAAGTTGTTTAGCTTCACTCAACGTATATTCATGCAAGGTAATATTTTCATCCGCATCTTGTGGGAGCGCAGTCGTTACCGGCGTTAAGTTAGTGGCGAGGTACAGTGTCATAAATTCGTCACTAAACCCAACCGATGTGTAAAATTGACTAACTTGAACAATCGCGCCAGCCGCATAACGGGTCTCTTCATTAAGCTCACGAATGGCCGCTGCTTCAGGATTATCCCGATCGCGATCATCAAGCTTCCCGGCCGGAATTTCAATGGTGGCTTGTTCAATTGGCGCGCGCCATTGTTCTTCAAACAATGCCTTACCGGTTTCAGTTAGTGCTAGCATCGCTACCGCCGCGGCATGATGGACGACATCGCGATGAGCCGTTTCACCGTTTGGTAATTGTACTGTTTGATTTTCGACGTCAATGATCGCCCCATGATACTTAGGCGAAATACCAATGACCGTTTCTTCAAAATCCATTGAAATCCTCCTCAACTTTTATGACGTGCCTGAGCACCCCTACTGATTGGTCTGGTCGGTTTTTGTCACCTTAGCAGCTTGTGGTCCACGGGTTCCTTCCACAACGACAAATTCAACGGTTTCCCCCGGCGTTAAAGACTTAAAACCTGGCGTTTCAATCGCTGAAAAATGGACAAATACATCTGGATTACCCGCCACTGCGATGAAGCCAAAGCCTTTCTCTTGATCAAATGTTTTGACGATGCCGTGTTCACGGCCATCTGTTAACTTTGCCATGTTCTTCTTCTTTCCACATGTGACTTGAGTTTTAGTATAGGCAAAACCCCAACTTTTTTCCAGTCGTAACCGGTTAACGATCACTCGTTCCGGCTTCAATTTAAAGATCTTTTGAAAAAATTTAAAAATAACGGATTTTTTTAAAAAACAACCGGTTGTATCTGGGCTGGACCACGCCTATTAGTTTTGTCCGGCCCAATAATAAGCCGGCCAACATTTTATGCACCAAAATGAATAACAACATGGTACTACTAGTATTCCAGGTGCATGTCAAACTCGTGAAACTTATCTCAATAAAACCTTTTACTACACGCCCGTTTGCGTTTTTAAACGGACTCGGTATAATGCATATGTCGCTGGAAACATTACTCAGATAATCAACGAATTTTTGGAGGTGGCTGACTTGCTAAGCGACATGCTTCGAGAACAACGGCTTAAACAGCACCTGACATTACGCCAGTTAGCCGCGGCGTTAAACGACCGGTATCAGTTAAACTTGTCGGCCGGTATGTTGTCGCGTTATGAAAATGGCACGAACGTTTCCATGGGTAACCTCTTCTTCATTGCCGATTTTTTTGACATTGACTTGACCGCCTACACTAAAACGTTTGTCGAACAACATCGCTCAGCCATGCGCGTTAGTGAATCATAATCGTGGCTGTACTCAAAAATCCCTCATTTGCTGCCCAAATCGGCAAATGAGGGATTTTTTTAACTATGCTTTAGTGTAGCGTAAGATTATTTTTCTAGCCCGTCAGTAACACTTTCTGGAAATTCAGTTCGCACAATGTGAGCACAACGCGCACACAACATTGGATAAGCGCTGTCGCTGCCAACATCTTTTTTAATCATGCGGCACCGCTGGCAGACTTCACCATCAGCATGTTCCACAACCACAGCAACATCTTCGTACTGATCTGCTTGGCGTGGTGCTTCTTCCAATGGCTTAATTGCCAATTGCGACACAATCAACAACTGTGCCACATTACTATGCAAGTTGGCCAGCATCTTTTCATTATGCTCACTGACATATAACGTCAAGGCAGCTTCCATTGGTCGGCCAATCAACTTTTGATCCCGCGCTGTCTCTAAAGATTTCAAGACATCGTTACGTAAGGCCATGAAGTCTGCCCATCGGCCGATCAGCGCCTCATCTTGCCATTCAGGTTCGACTGCTGGCATCTCAGCTAGCTGCACAAAATGCTCTGGCTCATGCAAGAAACCCCAGATTTCTTCACTAGTATGCGGCAAGATTGGCGTCATTAATTTGGTCAAACGCACTAATACTTGATACAACACTGTTTGCATGCTGCGTCTTGTCTGAGAATCAGCCGCATCAATATAAAGAATATCTTTCGCAAAGTCTAGATAAAAGGCCGACAAATCATTGGTCACAAAGGCTAATAATCCCTTGTAAACAGCGATGAAATCGTAGCGGTCATAGTCTGCTTTGATTGTTTCCACAAGTTCGTTTAAACGGCTAAGCAGATAGCGATCGGCGCCAGCTAATTTGGCATATGGCACCGCGTTATGATCTGGCTCAAAGTCTGTCACGTTTGCCAGCATAAAACGCATAGTGTTGCGTAGTTTGCGGTAGCTTTCTGAGATTTGACTAAAACTGTCCATTGAAACGCGGACATCAGCAGACGAATCGACAGAGGCCACCCACAGACGTAAAATCTCCGCCCCCATCTTGTCGACAATGTCCGCTGGGGCAATGGTATTGCCGATGGACTTACTCATCTTTTTACCGTCTTTGTCCAACGTAAATCCTTGACTGACCACACCCCGATATGGCGCTTGTCCGGAAACCGCCACCGAAGTGATCAGACTGGAGTTAAACCAACCACGAAACTGATCAGAACCCTCTAAATAAAGGTCAGCGGGGTACGTTAATTCTGGTCTAGCGGCCAAAACAGCTTGATTACTAGAACCAGAATCAAACCAGACATCCATAATGTCAGTTTCTTTCGTGAATTCGCCATTTGGTGAATGTGGGGATGTGAATCCTGCCGGCAACAACTCCTTTGCCTCATGCTCAAACCAATAATTAGAACCGTGTTCACCAAACAAATCAGCAACGTGATTAATCGTTGCTTCGGTCATAATTGGCGTCCCATCTTCAGCATAAAAGATGGGCAAAGGTACTCCCCAGGCCCGTTGACGTGAGATGACCCAGTCGCCACGATCCTTAATCATGTTGTACAACCGCCGTTTGCCCCAGTCTGGTTGGAATTTAACGCCGTCTAACGCATCGAGAATTTGATCTCTAAACGAAGAAACACTTGCAAACCACTGTGGCGTAGCTCGGAAAATAATTGGCTTCTTTGTCCGCCAGTCAAATGGATAACTATGAACGTATGGAATATGTTTCAGCAAGAGGTTTTTAGCCGCTAACTTATCCATGCTCAGCTGATTAGCATCCTCATAAAAGACCCCTTCAAAACCAGGTGCTTCATCGGTCATCTTGCCTTGCGCATCAACAGGGGCAAAAACTGGTAAGCCGTACTTAGTGCCAATATTGAAATCATCTTCCCCAAAACCAGGTGCCGTGTGGACCAGTCCAGAACCAGCATCTAGGGTAACAAAACCGCCGTTCATGACCATCAATTCACGATCATAATACGGATGGTTCGCCGTCATCTGATCTAATTGACTTCCCTTAAGGGTCTGTAAAGTTTTCACATCTTCCCAGCCAAGCGTCTCTGCCACACTGTTGACCAACTGAGTGGCCACCACAAATTTACGTGTTTCACCAGCTGGTTGAATGACTGAGTAGTCAAATGAAGCGGACACAGTAATCCCCTCAGATGCGGGAATGGTCCATGGGGTGGTCGTCCAGACCACAAAATAGGTGTCATCATCCAACAATCCATGACCATCTTTAACCTGTTCGGCAAAGAAGATCGATGGTGATTCCACGTCATGATACTCGACTTCGGCTTCCGCTAATGCGGATTCTGAGGACCATGACCAGTAGACAGGCTTTTGACCACGGAAAATGTAGCCTTTTTTGACAAATTCACCGAAGACGCGCACTTGTGCGGCCTCGTATTCAGGCTGCAGAGTGATGTAAGGGTGATCCCAGTCACCGGCGACGCCCAGCCGCTTAAAACCAGTCCGCTGCTTATCAATTTCCTTTAAAACAAACTGCCGACATAACTCACGAAATTGGGCCGTCGTCATCGATTTTCGGTCCACACCTTGGTTGGTCAAAGCTTGTTCCGTTGGTAATCCATGCGTGTCCCAACCAGGAACGTAAGGTGCACGAAAACCATTCATTGACTTGAATCGAACAATAATGTCTTTACTGATTTTGTTCAGCGCGTGACCAATATGAATATCACCATTTGCATATGGCGGGCCATCATGTAGCACAAACGAAGGTTTCCCTTCATTTAATTTTTGGCGTTGTTCATAAACTTTATTCTCTGCCCATACGTTTTGCCGTTCTTGCTCGGTAACGGGAAGATTTCCCCGCATCGGAAAACCGGTCTTATTCAAATTGAGCGTTTCCTTAATCCGCATGCACAAACTTCCTTTCTGCATGACATCATGCTTGAAAATTCATCACAACAACAAAAAAATCGCCCCTGTTCAGGACGAGTTAACGTGGTACCACCTAAATTTAAGCTTCGCTAATGCCTTGACAGTCAGCCAAAGCCGGCCGTTCAATGCAGCGAAACTCCTTAATCGTCCGGATAACGGTCGGAGCCGGGTTCACTTACTTTCCTCACCTACTGAGGGTTCAGTCAACACTAACACTAAGAGGATCAATCACACGGGTGGTGCCGGCTAACCTCTCACCAGATGGTTGCTCGCTGTACGGGCACCCGTTAATCGCTGTTCTTAGTGGTTAAAATGACATTATGCTTGGGGCGCGTCTGAATCCGTCGTCGAATCATTGGCAGCCGAGTTGTTGCTATCTTGATCACTGTCAGGGAAGATCACCACTGTCTGTGATTGGGCAGCCGGCGTCTCTGGCTCACTTGGTGTACTTGGCGCCAAATGAGTCGGTTGACTGTGATTAATCGCCGCTTGTAATTCAGGATAACTTTGCAGACCAGTTGGTTCAAGTAATTGATTCCAGTCATCAGAATTAACCAAATCTAATTGGGCTTGAACCATTGCCGCCAGCCGTTGCTGGAAGGTCTTAGTTTCAGCCCGAAGTGCATTGCTCTCATTGTTCAACCGGGTCGCGTTATTAGCTGCTTCAGCGGTAATCTGACCCGCTTTCGCTTGAGCTTCGGCGACAACCGCTTGCGCCTGTTGTTGAGCTTCACGAGACACATTAGTAGCTTGGTTATTAGCTTCCTGCTTAACCTTATCCGCAGCTTCTTGTGCGACCAAAATCGATTGGTTTAACGAGTTCTTCATCTCGTCATACTGACTCAAATTATGGTTCGCTTTATCCAGTTGATCCTGCAGATCTTTATTTTGATTCAAGACTTGTTGATAGCTGGCAATCACTTCGTCCAAAAAGTCATCAACTTCCTGAGCGGCATAGCCGTTGCGGCCCTTGCGTGTGAATTCCTTATTATGAATATCCATTGGGCTTAATGCCATAATGATTTCCTCCATCCGAAACGAAATCCGTAATTAACTTACGTTTTCATACACCTCTAAGCATAAGTTAACGACGCACGACTGACAAGTCGATTTTTAGTTTATCTTTACGAGTTTTACCATTTAACGCATCTAACCGAACCCGGCCAAAGTGACGGACTGAAACCATATCACCAGCCTCGAGGGCCGTATCAGCATGCATGTTGGTCATCCAATTTAACCGTATATCCCCTGCTTCAACTAAGCCTTTAGCCCGGTTACGTGATAGATTAAAGGCTGCAGCGATGACTGTATCTAACCGCAACGACGTCACCAATTCCGGTAGTCGTTCCCAATCCACTTGTGGCAATAAAGCATCGGCCAATGAACGTTCACTCAAATGAACCTTAATTTTACCGATCCGCTCCACTTGAGTTTTAAAAAAAGCAGTCATTGAAGCCGCCACCACGACCTGCCAAATACTACCATCCGTGATAATATCACCGAAAATACTCGTGTCAATCCCGAGATTCGCTAGCGTACCCAAGATGTCCGAATGGTGCAATTCAGCAAATTTGGTTGGATAAATAATTTCCAATAACTGTAACTCAAAATCATCAATTTGGGGCGTGTAATAATCCGGAAAAATGAGGGCTCGTTGCTGCTCTGCATTCGGATAGCCACCGTTAGCATGAGCTTTTAATCCATCCTCGGCATTGACTAGCGTTTGCAAAATATACAATTGACGTGGATTTAAGAAACCGGTGAGATACGGTCGGTACTCACTGCCGGCTGTCGCAATCCACGTTTGGGCCTCACTGATAAAGCTGGCCTCTTCTGGACGAAAATGTTGAATGACTTGTGTGTCTGCTGCCATGGTCTATGCCACCTAACCTCAACTATAAAACGGATAAAACTGATTGTAATAACCCAAATAGTCCATATTGGACTAAGATCAAGACTAAAATTGCAACTGTGGGTGCAAAGCTAATCCCGCCCAACGGTGGAATGAAATCAAACAGTTGCAAGTAGGGTTCGCAAATGCGGCCTAGAAAACGACCAAAGCCGGTTCCATATGCGCCTGGGAACCAAGACATTAAGACATACACAATTAACGCAAATGTGTACAGCTCAAAGGCCCAATTAAGGACGGTAAATAATAATGCAATCACGAATTCGACTCCATTTCAGTTAATTGTCCAAAAGTGTTTTCAAAAATTATGTCCATTTTGATCAAATTGGGCGGTTAAATCACCGGAAACCTCAAAACTGTTCGGCGTACATAGAAAAATCGTGTCGCCGACGCGCTTGATTTCTCCACTGATCGCAAACACTGCCCCGGTCAAAAAGTCGACCATCCGCCGACTGGATTGATCATCCAGTTTATCGAAATTAACGATCACAGCCTGGCTTTCCAATAGTTGTTGCGCAATTTCCTTAACGTCCGAATAAATTCGCGGTTCAAATAAGCTGATGTGGTTGGCAGATGCTGACCGTCCGGCCATGTCGACTACTTTAGCTGGCCGACGCGGACCACCATTAGACGTTGGTCGTGGGGACTGTGAGGCCGCCGAATTATTGGCGGTCGCATCTGGCTCTTCCATCCCAAAAAAGTTGCTAAAACTAAATGCCATATGGGCTCCTTTCCAGCTCGGATGATCGGTCTGACTTATCTCTTAGCTGTTGGTAACAACAAAGTCACTCAGATTGCTGAGTGACCGCGTTCATCCTAACATAAATTTCCGTGACCGCTTACTGATCGTTATTGCGTCGGCGACGCCGTAGAAATGGTGGTAAATCAATTCCACCAGCCTCTGATTCAGCCGATTCGTTACTGGCAGCGGCATCTGATGAATTGGCATTGAAGACATCGAAATCAGTCTTTTCAACACCAGCAAATTCCCCGCTGTCACTCTCACTGGCCGGACGATTATTTGTCGTTGGCTGGCGCGTGATATCCCAATTGCCAAATGGATCGGTACTGCCAGCTGATTGCGCCGGCGCTGCTGAAGTTGCCGAGGTTGGTTGAGCGCCTTGTGGATCAAATACGTTGCGCCCATTTGATTGAGCCGCCTGATGGGCAGCCTTTTTATGATCAATCCCAGTGGCAATCACGGTGACCCGAACTTCATCACCTAAGTTTTCATCAATCGAGGTCCCAAAGATAATGTTCACATCAGTTGTGGCCGCTTGTGCCACAATGTCGGAGGCGGTTTGCGCTTCAAACAAGGACAGGTCAGGTCCGCCGGTGATGTTCAACAACACTTGTTCAGCCCCATCAATTGAGACTTCAAGTAATGGCGAAGAAATAGCTGCCTTGGTCGCGTCGGCCGTCCGATTTTCGCCTGAAGCAGCGCCGATGCCCATGAGCGCTGTTCCCTGATCCTGCATCACCGTCTTAACGTCGGCAAAATCAAGGTTCACGAATCCGGGAGAAGTGATTAGGTCTGAGATCCCTTGGACACCTTGACGTAACACATTATCGGCTTCCTTAAAGGCATCCATCATCGGTGTCTTTTTATCAACCATTTCCAATAGTCGGTTATTGGCAATGATGATTAACGTGTCAACATTTTCTTTTAAGTTTGCAATTCCTTCAGCGGCATAACGACCCCGCCGTGGGCCTTCAAACGTAAATGGTCGAGTGACCACCCCAACCGTGAGGGCCCCTTGCTCCTTAGCAATTCGAGCGACCACTGGCGCAGCTCCGTTCCCAGTACCACCACCCATACCAGCGGTTACAAAGATCATATCGGCACCGGATAACGCTTCTGCTAAAGCATCTTCGCTTTCTTCTGCGGCTTTTTGCCCGACTTCCGGATTAGAACCAGCACCCAAACCACGCGTTAACTTCGGTCCTAATTGGATTTTAGTCGTCGCATTACTGCCGTTTAAAGCTTGCACATCCGTGTTAGCCACGATAAAGTCCACTCCAGAAACTTTGTCGTCGATCATGCGGTTAACGGCGTTGCTACCACCGCCACCAACTCCGATTACCTTAATTTTTGCGCCAACTGGTTGGCCTTGTTCTACTGCATTTTCCATTTATGGTTCCTCCACTTGCTTAATCAAAGAAATTGCGAAAGAAGTCCCGTAGGCCACTCACACGATTTTTCTTGTCTTTCGATGATTCGTTTGTTTGAGTTGTTTGATCATTTGCAGGTGCTGACTGAGCCACTTGCCGACGAGCTGTTTGCTCGTCAATAACTGGCGTCACATCAGCTTGTGGGACAAATTCACCCATCAACGCATCTTTCACTAAGCGCTGAGTTTCATTTTGTACACCACTATACTTAATCAAAGCCAACGCAGTCGCGTTCTGCGGATGCCGCAGTCCCATTTGCTCAGGGACGTAGATGCGGGCCCGCACGCCGAAGATATCCTCGGCCAACTCCACGATGCCTGGCAACGCGGCCACCCCACCGGTTAACACAATGCCACCCGGTAATGAGAGGGCTCCGACTTGATCCAATGAAGCTCGTAACGTGTCAAAAATCTGTTGAACCCGCGCTTCGATGATTTCAGCCAAGTAATGTTCACTGACCGACACCGGTTCAGGCTGACCAACGACAGTTACCGGAAATTGGTTCTCTTCACTAGCTTGATCCGCATTGGCAAAGCCAAAGTCACGTTTAAGCCGTTCTGCATCACTCATCGAGGTATTCAACACCACCGAGATATCCTTAGTGATGAAATCGCCACCCTCTTGATCAACAGTCGCATATTTCAACTGATGATCGTGAATGACCGCAGCCGTTGTTTGACCACCACCTAAATCGATAATCACCGTACCGAAGTCTTGTTCACCATCATTTAAGACGGTTCGCCCCAGTGCAAGTGGCGTAACTGTCACATCGGCGACGTGTAATCCAGCCTGCATCACCGCTTTTTTAGCGTTATGCACGATCGTTTTCGGCCCAGAATAAAGCGTGCCATGCATTTCTAAACGAACCCCGACCATACCACGTGGATCCTGAATCTCATCAAAGCCATCGACAACAAATTCGTCCGCCGCGATCGAAATGATTTCTCGCTCTGGCGGTAAGCTCTGTAGTAAAGCCGCATTGGTGACATTTTGAACATCACGATCCGTGATCTCGCGTGCCTGATTACCATCGGCAACGGCAACCATCCCAGATGTCGGCTCAATTTTCAGTTGATTAGCTGGAATTCCTAAAATAACAGAATCTATATGGACATTGGCCTTTTGCTCAGCTTGATTCACTGCTGCGCGAATCGCACTGGCAGCCTGATCAATATCGACAATTACACCACGACTGAGGCCCCGCGATGGCTGTGTCCCCGCCCCAATAACATTCATTTCACCGTTACTTTTTTCGGCAACGATCACTTTGATTGAGGTGGTTCCAATATCTAAGCCGACAAAAATTTCCGCGTTATCCATCAAACCGGAACCTCCCATAGTAGCTGATTTTACCTAATCAGTTCAAATTTTGATTTCTTTCTTTTTAGTTGATATGACAAGACTAACACCCATCATCCAATTATCAAAAGTTTACCATACTTGACGCGGCTTTCGCACCTCGAAATAAAAAAACACCGCGTTGTGACGGTGTTTTAACAAATTTGGCAAAATTTTTACCTTATCGCCTCGTTTGTGCGCGATCATTAGTCGTTCCATGCTTGGCTTTCGCCTTTGATTTATGCTGTGGGAATGGATACGAATACGCACCGACCTCCAGGTTGATGATTCCTTTACCATTCATCTGAGCGGCAATTTCTGGATAATACTTCATTTTCGCTCTAAACGAATCAGGCGAAGCATACACCTCATTGCCATCATTCATGAATAAGTGTAGGCGCTGTGGATTGGCCTTCGTTGGTGACAAATCGATTTCGGAAATGCCACGCTTAATATCTTTCGACAATCCGGCATACTGCTGAATGACCATGGCAAAGGTGGCATCGTGTTTAAACCCACTATAGACTGGATAACCAGCCGTGGGATGCGCCAATGGTGTTTTTAAAATTCGGCCATTTTCAATCACCTGATAGTATTTTCCATCCCGAACCAAATTCCCGGCCTGCCGATATTCCTTAGCCTCTAAGCGAACATCCCACCAATGTGTGGTCACGGTAATCTGTCTAATCAGATCGTTATTCGCATTAGCAACTTTCGACAACTGCTGATCGTGACGCCAAATTATCCACAATGGCTGACCGACTTGTAGCCCACTGGCTTTGACAATCTGACCACGGCTTAAATTCTGCGTTGATTTGGCCTGAAGACTATGAATCGCGAACAACGGCGAGCTAAGGATCCCTAGCAAGATGATTAAACTTGCTAAAATACCGCCAACCAAGTGCCGACGGTGTCGATTAACTGCATCTGGTCGCGGCGTTTTCGGCGGTTGGGCCCGAATTGGCTTGATGGTTGCTTTTTTTTCCGCATTGGTCGGCTGATGACGTCGAGAAAAAAAGCGTCGGTGTTTATTTGAATCGTTAGGGTTAATGACACGATTGGCGATAACCGACGCCTCCTTTCACAGCTAAATAAACTCGTGTCGCCGAATTTAGTTATTTCTGCTCCGCTTGTTTACGGTTGGCGGGAACGGGCCAAATCTGTCACGACGGCCAACAACTGATCGGCAGCGTCAGGCACACCCATTTTCTTTGCAGCCGCAGCCATTTGGTTTTGCCGTTTTGGATCATTCATCAACTGATCAACAACCTCGACTAAACGTGGCGCCGTTAACTGAGCTTCACTGATCATCTCCGCAGCCCCTTGGTTAACCAGGCTTTGCGCATTTTTAGTCTGATGATCGTTGGTCACATATGGACTTGGAATCAGAATTGACGGCCGACCCAAGGCGGTGATTTCCGCTAGACTAGTCGCCCCAGCGCGCCCGACAATCGCCGAAACTTTGGGTAATACCTCAGGCATGTTGCTGATGTAGGGCCGAATGACGATATTTTTGCCTGGCACAATATGGCCGTTGGCAAGTTGCTGCTTAACGTCTTCATAACGCTTTTGACCAGTAACGAAAACAACCTGATAACCCCGTTGGTTAAATGTTGGAATCGCCGCCACACTGACCGCATTGATTTTTAGAGCGCCTTGGCTCCCCCCAAAAATCAATAAAGTTGGTTTTTGATCAACTAAGCCATACTCAGACCAGCTGAAGTGACTCTTGATTTCCGCGACTTGTTGGGCCCGGGGATTACCCGTAAAGATCACTTTTTGCTCTGGAAATTGAGACCGAGCATCCTCAAAGGCAATCGCAATCTGATCGACAAAACGGGACAGAAATTTATTGGTGACCCCCACGACAGAATTCTGTTCATGAATTAACGTGGGAATGTGCATCCGACTGGCAGCGTATAAAACCGCCGAACTGACATAGCCGCCTGTACCAACCACAACATCCGGTTGAAAATCTTTGATCAACCGCCGCGCATCACGGACCCCTGCTAAAAACAATTGCACTGTTTTAACATTTGTTTTCAATCCTGTCCAGTTAAGAGAACGAGAAAAACCTTGTAATTTGATCGTCTCAAATTGGAGACCACGAGCTGGGACAATTTTACTTTCCAAACCGCGCTGAGTGCCCACATAGCAGACCGTCGCCTCAGGATCATGTTGCTTTAAGTCATCAATTAAGGCTAGCGCCGGGTAAATATGTCCACCCGTGCCACCGCCGGATACCATCAGTCTCATACATGTTGCTCCTTTTGGTTGGTATAGGCTTCCACCGCGTCGATGAACTGGTCGCCCCGGACCTCAAAGCTAGGGAATTGATCCCACGACGCATTAGCCGGTGACAAGAGAATCACATCGCCAGGCTCGCTCAAGGCAAAAGCCACTGGCACCGCAGCAGGCGCGTCCTTGGCATAGCGAATCGTTTGAATGCCAGCCTGCTTGGCTGCATCGGCAAGTAGCGTTTGCGTCTGTCCAAATAAAACGACTGCTTTCACATGGTCCCTAAACTCTGGAACTAGTCGCTCAAATGTAAAGCCCCGGTCCAGACCGCCAGCTAACAAAATAACTGGCTGTTGAAAACCGCGCAGCGCCACTTGAGTTGCCTCAATATCGGTCGCTTTCGAATCATTGTAAACTTGTCGCTGTTGGTAGGTCATCACATATTGAAGCCGATGCCGGACACCGGTAAAAGCACGTAAAGCATCCGCAATCGCGGCATTGCTGGTGCCAGCCATTTTAACAGCGGCCAACGCTGCCAGCGCATTAGCAACATTTTGCTCGCCAGGCACGGCTAGTTGATCAATCGGCATGATGATCTCACCGCGCCACATCAACTGGTCATTGGCCACATAAGCGTCCGTCTCCGGTGCGCCTTTTTGTGAAAAAGTAATAATCGTTGCTTGGCTTTGCTTAGCTAATTGACGCTGCTCCGGTAAATCCCAATTCATAATTAAGAAATCATCCGGCGTCTGATTCTTGGTAATGTTCATTTTAGCGGCAACATACGCCTCACGACTACCATGCCAATCTGTATGGGCTGTGTACATATTCGTAATCACAGCGATATGTGGATGTAAGGTCTTAATTCCAGCTAACATAAAACTCGATAGTTCCGTAACCATCACATCATCTTTACCGAGGGTTTGCACAACCTCAGTTGCTGGCACGCCGATATTTCCCGCAAACTTTGCTTGACCAACTGTGCGATGTTGATTCAGCATCTGCGTGATCATCGTTGTCACCGTCGTCTTGCCATTGGTCCCCGTAACGCCGATTAACAACGCTTCATTGACCTGAGCGGCTAGTTCGACCTCCGTAATAATTGGAATGTTGCGTGCTTGAGCAGCTTTAATCAAAGCATTATCGTAAGGAATACCAGGGTTCTTAACAATCAACGCGAAATCTTCATCAAGCAACGACAATGGATTGCTGCCGGCAATAACGCGAATACCTGCGTCAACCAACGATTTGGCCGCCGGATTATCGTCAAACGGTTTAGCGTCATTGGCTGTAACCAATGCGCCTAGCTTTTTAAGGAGTCGAGCGGCTTGTTCACCGCTTTTAGCCAACCCCAACACCAACACCTTTTGATTCTGATACGTCGTGATTTGTTTCACTGAAATCGCTCTTTTCTATGTTTGAAATTATCGAATCATGTGTGATTAACAATGGTTTTATCAAAAATCATGGGTTTACCACATCGCCCAGACCCCGGTTGCAGCTAAAAACGCCCCGACAGCCCAAAAGGTTAAATCAATGCGCCATTCTCCCCAACCATCTAATTCAAATTGGTGATGAATCGGCGTCATTTTAAAGAGTCGTTTGCCATGGGTTAACCGAAAGTAGCTTACTTGAATGATAACAGTGGCCGTTTCAATCACAAACACGCCTCCGACCCAAAGTAAGGATAATTCGTGATGTAACAAAATGGCCACGGCTGCCAGCGATCCGCCAAGTGCTAGTGAACCCATATCGCCCATAAAGATTTTTGCCGGCTTGTGGTTCCAAAGCAAAAATGCGACTAACGCCCCTACGACTGCTAAGCAAAAGACCTGCACACCACTTTGATGTTGATGCTGTGCGATTAACGCATAGGCAAGAAAAGCAATAATGGACAAGCCAGTTGCCAAGCCGTCTAACCCATCGGTCAAGTTGACGGCGTTGGAAAAACCAATCAGCCAAATGATGGCAAAGATAATATACCCGACCCCTAACGATAAGTTGCCCAGTAACGGAACGTGAAGACTGGTTGAAAAACCTTCATGACCTAGGACTAACATAAAAATGATGGCCCCGACAATTTGACCTAACATTTTTTGCCACGCCTTTAGGCCGTCATTTTGACGTTCAAAAACTTTAATTGAATCGTCCCACATCCCTAATAAGCCGTAAAACACTAGGGTGAACAGTAAGATCCCAGCACTACTATTTAACACATGTTGCCAAAGACCAATGCCAATCACGGTAATGACAATCGCCACAATAAACATCAGACCGCCCATCGTTGGCGTCCCGTTCTTCTTTTCGTGCCAGCTCAGACCTTTTTCCCAAATTGTTTGGCCTTCCCCATGCGCACGAAAATACCGAATCAATCCTGGCAAACATAGAGCGGTAATGGCAAACGCCACACCCAATGAGCCAATCCACAAACCTAGTTGCATACTTAATTACCCTACTTTCAACCCTTTTTCTTTATTTGAACTTGACGGTGACAGGTTCATTTGCTTGCAGTGTTTTTCCTGCCGGTAAGCTTTGAGCACTGGCAAAACCACTCCCTGAGGTGCGAATTGAAATTCCAGTTAACTTACCAAACTCTAAAACATCACCCATCGACCAACCGGTCATATCCACCATCGTCATATTATCACCGGCCCGTAAGAAGACACGCTGGTTGGTTAATGACCGGTTACCAGCAGTTGGCAATTGTGCCGTAATCTTTGCGCCGTCGCCGACTACAATCGGAGTCAATGATTCATCAGTGAGTGCTTGTTTAGCATCATCAACGGATTTACCAGTCAGCTTGGGAATCGTGGCGGTGGTCGCTTTGCTCGGCAGAGCTGTGTGTTTGTTCATTGCCAAAGCAGCCGTCATCACTGGACTAAAGACATCATTTTCCCATTGCGTAATGGTCTTTTCAGGCACCTGTTTGGGCTGATTGACCGTAATATACATCAGATAACGTGGATGGCTAGCTGGGACCATGCCAATTACAGAGTTCAATGTCGAATCCATGCCGTCCATATACTGTCCGTTACTGCCAACCACTTGAGCCGTCCCTGTTTTGGCGGCGACTTTATAGCCAGAGATTTTGAAGTCCTTCCCCATCCCATATGACTTATAAACGTAGTCTGTCATATGTGAGCGAACTTGTTTGGCAGTATCGGCACTGATCGGATGTCCAACAACGGTACGTTTGCCTTGCTGGACAACTTTACCAGTATTGGGATTCACAATTTTGCGAATATAATACGGCTTAATCATCGTACCATTACCGGTAATCGCGGTGTAGGCTTGCATCAACTGCATTGGCGTTACCGTAATTCCTTGGCCAAACGCAGTGTTAGCTTGTTCGATTGGTTGAGCAAATTGCATGCTACCAGCAGCTTCACCAGGCAGACCACTATTGGTGGATTTTAAAAATTTGAAATTCTTAATATATTTTCGCCAAGTCGTGGCACCCATTTGTTGTTCCAAATGGGCCATCGCGACATTACTAGAAAGATCAAATCCTTTCGAGTAAGTGATCACGCCCCAACCAGCCGGGTTCCAGTCCGGAACAACTGAATTGCCAATTTGGTAACGTCCTGATTGATAAGTCGCATTACCGTTAAAATGACCTGAATCAATCGATGCCGCTAACGAAATTCCCTTCATCGTTGAGCCCGGTTCATACGGATCAGAAACTAGTAAATCATTCCATTCGTCACTTAACCCTTGCATGGTTGACGCATTAAAAGTTGGTCGCTGCGTTCCCGCTAAGATGGCCCCCGTTTTAGTATCCATTAAGATGGCAACCATATTCTTTGGCTGCAACTTACTGTACAAAATTTGCATCTGATTTTCCAACAAATTCTGCAAATCAGGGTTCAGGGTCGTATAAACATTATCACCATTTTTAACTTTGCGCGGGTTTCGTTGCGAGTTAGGTAATGTATTTCCCTGAGAGTCGTGCTTCATCTGCTTAACCCCGTTGGTTCCAGTCAACTGGCGGTTAAGCTGCTGCTCAATACCCATTTTTCCAACCAATGAGCTGGTCCCATTGGCAAGCGTGGTGGGTTGTGCATAGCCAATTAGGTGACTGGCAAAGGTTCCGTTTGGATAAAGCCGCGCACTTTGGGTCGTGAAATCAATTCCGCTTAAGTGAGCTTTTTCAATCGTTTGCTTGGTCGCAATCGATAGATTTTTTCCGGCGGCACCAAATTCTACCTGAAAAGCACCCTTATTTTGTGGATTTAACGCCTTCATAATTTGCTGTTCATCCACATGCAACGCTTTACTCAAAACTTGGGCTACCTTGGTCTTATCTGTGACGTAAAGTGGTTTGCCTGACATTGAAACCTGGTGCTTATTCAAGACGGCATACACTGTGTACGTGTTGGTATCCATTGCGATCGGATTGCCATCGGCGTCAAAAATCGTCCCCCGCTTCGCATGGACCGTCTGCTGTTCCGTATATAACGCCTGCGTTTGTTTGGATAAACTGACATGCTGCACTTGTTTTGCCACAGCAATGTAAATAAAACGAATGCCCAATAACAGAAACACCGCCATGGTGGCAATCAACAATGCATTACCAAAATGTTGCCGATTACGACGGGTGCTATCTGAACTGGACATTCGCTTAGGATCTTTATTCATTATTTGCTAACATTCCTTATGTTTTGGCTGTTTAAAGTCAGCCCATGCTTGGCCGCAACGGCATCAAGACGTGAGCGGCTGGAGAGTTCGCTGATTTCTTGAGTAGCCGACGCATTGGCATTATTGACTTGCTTGAGTTGCGTTTGCGTCGTTTGTAAGTTGCGCTGCGCATTTGTAATCGCAATGCGCGAATGAATGATGTTCACCGCAAAACATACAATTACAATACCACAAATTGCGGCTAATACGATTTCAAATCCCGAAATGGGCAGACTGCGCGTTTTGGCCTTGCTGGCGGGTTGTGCTGCTGGCCGTGTTTGCGGGCGGGCCGTCACAACATCTGGATTTAATCGTGGTTGAGTTTGTGCAAGATTTTGAGCCATATTTACAGACATCCTTAGCTATGTATTGACAGTGATCATAAATATTAAATCAATCGTCGACCGGTCAACCGTTTAGTTGCGCTCAATAATGCGCAGCTTGGCGCTGTGTGCTCGGTGATTGGTCGCCAATTCTTCCGCAGTCGCTTCGATTGGCTTTTTGGTTACAAGATGAAATTGCGGTTTAACCGCCTCTGGAACCACTGGTAATCCCGCAGGCAACTCTGGTAAAGACGTTTGCTCACGAAACATCGTCTTGACGAGTCGGTCTTCCAGCGACTGAAACGTAATACAGCTAATTCGGCCACCCGGCTCAAGTAACGCCAACGCTTGTTCCAACGAGGCTTCTAGCGCCCCTAATTCATCATTGACCGCAATCCGAATCGCTTGAAAAGTTTTTTTAGCAGGATGACCACCGTGGCGCCGAGCCGCGGCTGGAATTGCCGCTTTGACAAGTTCTGCTAATTGCAAAGTCGTTGTAATCGGTGCTTGGGCGCGTTGTTGCTCAATATGTCTAGCAATTGACTTAGCAAACTTTTCTTCACCATATCGATACAGAATGCGAACTAGCTCTTGATAGGGCCACTCGTTGACCACGGTCATTGCGCTCAACGATTGTTCCTGATCCATGCGCATATCTAATGGTGCATCAAGACGATAACTGAAACCTCGTTTAGCATCGTCAAATTGTGGCGAGCTAACCCCAAGATCGTATAAGACGCCGTCAACTTGCTGCACATCACGCTCCGCTAAGACGGCCGTTAAATCACGAAAATTTGCTTTAATTAATGTGATCCGATGTTGATCGATGGCAGTGGCTAAATGTTGGCGATTATAAGCTAACGCGGTTTCATCCTGATCTAGCGCGAAGAGATGACCGGTAGTTAATTGCGTCAAAATTTTGGCTGAGTGTCCGCCGCCACCCAAAGTACAGTCGACATACACGCCGGCTGGCCTGATGGCTAATCCAGCAACTGCTTCGTTCAACAGTACTGTTACATGTTCAAATTCGGCCATGTGATTAACCACCTCCCTAACGATCAACATCGTTTTAAATTAGTTGTCTAAAAATCGAAATCACCCATTGCTTCGGAAATTTCATCAATATTGGCATCCGTTTGTTCATTATATTGAGCCCACTGTGTCGCTGACCAAATTTCAAACCGTTCTGAAACACCAACAATGACACAAGCTTTATCTAATTTGGCGTGTTCGCGTAGTGGCCCAGGAATATTAATGCGACCCTGCTTGTCAAATTCACATTCAGTGGCACCTGCAAACAAAAAGCGAGCAAAGGCCCGAGCATCTCGTTTGGTTAAGGATAACGCTTGCGTCTTATCAACTAAGGCCTGCCACTGTGCCATGGGATAACCAAACAGACACCCATCCAAACCACGGGTCACCATAAATTGATCACCAAGTTGGTTGCGAAATTTGGCTGGAATGATGAGCCGCCCTTTATCGTCCACGTTATGTTGAAATTCTCCCATGAACATCGGTAGCTCACCTCCCTTGTGGCTATTCATGTAAACCCGCGAAAAATCTAGGGTTATCCCCTGTCACTCTCGCTATAAAAAATATTACCACAATCCCCCACTTCCTACCACTTCATTCCAAAAATATCGACATTTTGTTACCGTTTCTAAATTTTTGTACAAAAAAAGTCCGTGACAACGGGATTTGTTGTCGCGAACTAACTAGTGGTGAATGGTGGGGCATTTGCTGACTCCGTTTAATTCAAATTAATAGCCAAGCCGTACTCAAACCATAAATCACAACCCAAAAAAGATCGCTGACCCGCCAGTAAAGTAAGGCAAATTGTCCGTAAGAGACCGGTTGGCGCCCTTGAAATGTTCGCCAGCTAAGAAGTAGGCCAACGACTAGCCACAACAGGACAATCCATAACAAAACCGGCATCACCGTTTTTCGGTTGATCTGTAAGGCACTTAAGATGATTAACGCAGGCAACAGGCCATCCAGTGGATGAATAAATGATGGCCAGAAGCGATACGTGATCCGTCGAAGGACCAATAACGCCACATAAATCATCACTAACAGTAATAGCGGGATGAGGATTTGATTAAGCAAGGGAGCACCTTCTTTTTCAATTAACTGCCCCTTAGTATACTTGAACCATATTTGAAATGCATGGTTAAAACGCTTAAAATGACGTGAACAATGGGGGCTTATCCCGTCTTAATTGATGGCCTAGTGGCCTACCCTAAAAGAGGACTCAATTATGATTGATTATTATGAAAACGACACGGCCGGTCGCCTTGTGTCCGTTAATGAACCCACCGCTGATTGCTGGATTAATGTCGTCCAACCGACTCACGCAGAAATTAAATTTCTTGCCGACCGCTATGACTTTCCAGAAACTGATATCTCCGCGATTTTAGATAATCGTGAAAGCTCGCGGGTCGACGGCATCGATCCGGCTCGCCCACAACGTCCCCTTCATTTACTGTTACAATTCCCGAAATACGAAACAAGTCCACTCGGTTATTTAAGCTTTGCGACGTGGCCATTTTCGTTCATCGTCACTGACTCAGCCGTCATCACCATTGCCAATCAACCGGCCAGTTTTATTCATGACTTCATCATGAATACGGCATCGAATAATCTCGACCTCACAGATCGACAAGATTTCGTGCTGCGTTTTGGTTGGTACATTGCGCACGCATTCGTTCACGCCCTGGCTTTAAGCGAACAAGAAACCAAGCGCCTTGAACGCAGTCTCACAACAGCAACTGATAATGATCAAATTTATCAGATCATGGCAATGCAAAAGACCCTGGTGTTGTTCAAAAGTGCCCTATCCGATAATCGACCAGTTTTAAAAGCCATCGCCGCGGCACCGGATTATTTTAACGGTCCTCATTTCCAAGAACTACTCGCACAAATTTTAAATGAAACGGATCAGGCCCAAAAAATGACCACCATTCAAAGTAGCATTTTAGCCCAATATAGCGAGATGGTTTCAGCCGTGGTTTCCAATAACCTGAACGAAGTGATGAAACTGCTCACCTCCGTAACATTAATCATGACCATTCCTACCATTGTCGGCGGTATTTATGGGATGAATGTTGGCTTACCCTTTGCACACGCGGCGCACGCCTTTGCTTTGGTAATGAGCATCATCATTGTGGCTTCTGTAATCACGGCCGTTATATTACGACGACGAAACTGGTTTTAATCTGGGAATCTAGTAAACGGGCTTGTACTTTAAGCGTGGACACGGTACCATAAAAGATAAATTTTTTAAGGAGTGCTTGATTGTTATGCGGGGAAAAAAGAAACGTAGTGGATTTGAAAAATTAACCATGGTTGTGGTTTGGGTAATGATCGTCTTGACCCTCGGTGGTGTCGTTCTTGCAGCCCTGCAACCACTCAATCTTTTTTAACAACCACGATTAATCACGGATTGAACCGATAACCTAATCAGCTTCAGGTCCAAATGTAAAGGAAGCTGACTGATATGAACCGCGAATTGTTGTAACACCATCAAGCACACAGAGCTGTAACGTAACCCTGTGTTGCCAATCAGAACCAACGTAAATAGCACTGTTTCCAATAGGAAACAGTGCTATTTACGTTGACCGAAATCGTCATGAATTTGGCACGCGTTATCGAGGCAAAGTTTCTCTCGAAAATACTGACGTCACTTTCAACTTGCGGTTAAAGCGACGTTTCAACCGGTCACGGCCTATAACCTCAGGCTTGATCACTTGGCGGCTGTTGATAGACCTGCCGTGGTCTAGAACCATCCGCCGGACCGACAACACCTCGGGCCTGCATATCATCAATCATGCGCGCTGCTCGGTTATAGCCGATGCGAAAACGCCGTTGCAGCAGTGAAGTCGAGGCCTTTTGCTGTTCTTGGACAAACACGACCGCCTGATCATACAATTCATCAAGGTCGTCGCCTTGGTCCCCGTCATCCGAGTCATTGATCTCGGCGTCACTAACCACCATTTTGTCATCATACTCAGCGGTTTGCTGATCTTTAATAAAACCAACCACGGCCGCAACGTCTTTGTCCGAGATAAACTCACCTTGAACACGAGTCGGTTTATTTTGATCAATTGGTTGATACAGCATGTCACCACGGCCCAATAATTTTTCAGCCCCATTGCTATCTAAAATAGTGCGAGAATCAATACCACTAGACACTGCAAAGGCAATGCGTGATGGCACATTTGCCTTAATTAAGCCCGTAATAACGTCAACGGACGGTCGCTGAGTCGCTAAAATCATATGAATACCGGCGGCCCGTCCCATTTGGGCAATTCGGATAATCGCATCTTCCACTTCGGAAGAAACGGTCATCATCAAGTCCGCTAATTCATCCACGATAGCGACCACATAAGGCAACTTTGGTTGAGCAACATCGCTCGTAGCATTATTTTGTTCAGCGAGTTTGTTATATCCATCAATATTGCGAACACCAAAATTGGCAAACAACTCGTAGCGTCGCGTCATTTCGTCGACTACCTTATGCAAGGCTTTGGCTGCTCGCTTGGGTTCAGAAACGACGGGGGTCAGTAAATGCGGAATGTCATTATAAACGGACAATTCGACTCGTTTTGGATCAATCAGCATGAACTTAACCTGATCAGGTTTAGCCTGCATCAACAAACTTGTAATAATACCGTTAATCGCCACAGACTTACCGGATCCCGTGGACCCAGCGATCAGTAAATGCGGCATTTTCGTAAGATCACACATCACGATATTGCCCGTTACGTCACGCCCCAAAGGCACGGTTAGCACGTGATTGGGATGGGCTGGCTCATGTTCGACCACGTCACGAAAACTAACCGTTGAGATTTCGCGATTAGGGACCTCTATTCCAATGAGTGATTTGCCTGGGATTGGCGCCTCAATCCGAATGTCTTTCGCCGCTAATGCTAAGGCGAGATCATCAGCTAAATTGACGATCTTCGAGACTTTAACCCCGATCGCTGGATGTAATTCATATTTCGTCACAGAAGGTCCTAAATTAACATTTTTGACCTCTGCATCGACCCCAAAACTGGCTAATGTTTGCTGCAAAGTTTGGGAATTTTGCTCAATCGCATTCAGCTCGTTCGTCTGATCGGTGGGCGGGATTTTCGTCAGTAGTGCCGCAGTTGGCAACTGATAATCACTTAAATCAGCCGTCGGATCACCTAAGTCTAATGTTTCTTGAGCAACTGTTGGCTCAGAAGCCGCTTGATCAGCCGCCACCGTAATTTTAGGTGGTTGCGGACTTGGTGCCGCGGTCGCTTTTGGTAACGCATCAACCGGACTAGCCAGCTTTTCGACGGGCCTAGTGGTGGTTGGATCACCTGTTACCGGCAATTTGTGCTCGGAGGATTGCGCTGATGACTTAGCAACCGGTTGATCAGGCGTGGCCGTGGTGGATACGGCCTGACGAATAAAGCGACTCAACCGCCCTTGGCCCCACTTTAGCCCACGAATTAGCCAATGCCAGCCATTCTGCAAACCGTTACCAACAGTCGCAAAGGAAATGTTAAACAAGAGTAACCCACCAACAAAGATCAGCAGTGCCGATAAAATTGCGGTGCCTAAATTAGCGGTTAGACGCTCAGTTATCTCATATAGGTAGGCCCCAATCATCCCACCACCGACATCTGTTGTGAGCGTACCAGCTTTGAAGTTATCGCCAATCATCCCCCAAGTGAGTGCGGCAAAATGGGCATGATAATTTAAAGCGAGAAATAAGCGTAAATGATCAAATAGTAATAGTCCTAAGTAGACTAAGCTGCCACCACCCCACTGCCTTTTCGGTAGGCGCGGCAACTGACCAGTTACCATCAAGATCACCCCGCCGATCAAAACTAGGATCGCTGCAAATTGATTGGTGTTCCCGACTAGGACCGCCAATGCATTGGCAAAAAAGACCCCTGCCGCTCCTAAGCGAAGGGCAGCTAACAAAGCCAAAAATGCGATGACAAAACCGAATATATGCCATTTATAAACTGAGATCGCCTTTCGACTGGTCGACTTTCTGGATGATGGTCGTTTCTTGGGTGATGAACGAGGGGTTCGCCGAGCTGTTTTTTTTCGTGCCGCCAAAAGAGGCCTCCTTTCATTGACATTAGTTTGCCTTATTTCAACTTATCATTTGGATACCAGTGCGTTTGTTCCAAGTGATTAAACTGTTGCTGACGCATGACTTCGTAGATAACAATAGCAGCCGAATTTGAAAGATTTAAAGCGCGAATGTGTTGATCGTCTTGAGGAATGCGAATCGCTTGGTCCGGATGCTGACGCATAAACGGTTCTGGTAGACCAGTGGTTTCTTTACCAAATAAAAACCAGTAGTCATGATTCGCGTTCGTATAATCCGGATCAACATAAGTTTTTTGAGCAAATTTAGAAACGAGAAACAGGTCGTCCTCAGCTGGAATTGCTGCCATAAAGGCTGGCAAGTTTTCATGATAGGTGATGTCAACTTTATCCCAATAGTCTAACCCAGCGCGTTTTAAATGAGCGTCATCTGTTGAAAAACCCAGTGGTTCAATTAAATGTAAGGCGGTATCCGTACCCGCGCAGGTTCGGGCAATGTTACCCGTGTTGGCCGGCATTAAGGGTTCAAATAAAGCAATATGATTCGTCACAAGCAGTCTCCTTACTCTGTTAACTAATTTGAAAATAAAAACGCAGTCATCTCGGTATTAGCATACAGCGAGACGCTACGTTAATGAAGTCCGAATCTGACCGCCACTAACGCCAACCCAGACGATATTGACGATCAAATGATTCCATAAGCATCCTATCACTTCGCCACCATTCAAGCAATACGAAAATCCCGACTTACCGCACGCGATCCGCTTTGGCCTCGGCCAATCATCGACAACCGATCGCGTCACACCTGGGCAGTTAAAACACTCACATCCACGGTAACAGCTGCCACTGGTTGAGCTAATAAAGCCTGCCGGTGCACATCATCACTGCCCCAACTTAGGGGGGTCATCGCCATCATATCCGCGATTTTATCCGGTCCAATCGTAAATTGATAACGAATCGGGGTCGCGATCATCGACGGGTAATGTTCCTTAAATAAAGCCACTACCCGCTGATTATCATATTGAAATTGCGGAGCGGTCGGTTCATAAAGCGCGTGCCGGAGTTCCACTAAGTAATCGTGATTAGGCACAATCTTAATGATCCGCCCGCCTGGTTTTAAAATTCGTTCAAACTCACCGTAAGCCGACGGTGAAAAAAGTTCGATCACAGCGTCAAACTGCTGATTCGTAAAGGGTAATTTGGCCAAATCAGCGACACAAAAAAACGCCGCTGTCGTTAATTGAGTTGCTAAGCTTATGCCATCTTTTGACAGATCAAAACCAATCAACGTGTCGCCAGCTTGCTGTCGAAGTTCATCCAGTTGGGCTAACGGCGTCCCCTCGCCAGTACCTACGTCGAGCACCGTTTGAGGACCAGTTGGCAATTGATCATTAATCGCTTGCACCAATGGGAGGAACAGGCCTGCTGTCAACATTTTGCGTCGCGCAGCCAACATGGTTGCATCATACTCAGTGGTGACCGCATGGGGCAGGAAGTATAAGCTCCCACGTCGATTAAAATCTAGTGAATGGCCGTTTGCACAGCTAACCGTATGCTTTTCGACACGTTGATAAGGCTGGTGACACACTGGACAGGCAAATAGTGACAGATGTTGTGTCACAAATTGAGCGCCCCAATCGATTTTCTTCATGATAATAACTAATCCAATCTTCGTTTAAGTGGTTATTTAAGTTTCGTTGCGTTATCCGTAGTCTGGTTTGGTGCCGGTGTGAACGTCTCCTGATCATCTTTAAACCATTGCGCATGGGCACGCCAATATTGATACAGGTGCGTGACAATGACCTTTAATACGGCATACCCTGGGACACCGAAGATGACGCCTAGAACGCCGAATATTTTACCCGAAGCCAATAAGACGATGATAATTGTAACCGGGTGAATTTTAAGACTTTGTCCCAAAACAAGGGGTGAAATCAAACGTCCTTCAATTGTCTGCTCAATCGCGAATACAATCAAGACCTGAACGAGCATCCATGGTGATACAAATGCACCCACCACAACCGAGGGAATCATCGCCAAAAATGAGCCCAAATAGGGAATAAGGTTTAAAATTCCAGCCACGATCCCTAAGGTTAACGCGAATTTTAACCCAATGATTAAATAACCCACGTAAAACATCAAGGCGACGAAAAATGCGACGGTTAATTGCCCACGAATATAATTTGCCACTTGGTCGTTGATTTCTTTCAACACCGCTAGAAAGGACGTTTGTAACCGATTGGGCAGGAGCTTAGCAATCGATTTAGGTAATTGATGACCATCCAATAACATATACCATAAAATAAACGGAAAAGTCACGAGGGCAATTAAGATCGTGCTAACGCGACTAAACACACCGCCTAGCCCCCCAACAGTCGAAGTTGCAGTACTTTTAATCAAACCACTAAAACTCTTTTGTAGTTGATCATCGTATTGATTCAAAATGCCCCGCAGCCACTTAAAACTCGGGTCTTGCCACCAAGATGTGGTGGAGTTCACGACATTCTGCCAGTACCGAGGCCAATTAATCAAAAGATCGTTAAGTTGTCGTTGAATAATCGGAATCAGCGACAAAGCCCCCCACACGATCAGCGCTAATAATAAGATAAATAAGCCAATCGTGGTCCAAGCGCGGTGAACGTGGTATCGACTGGATTCTAGCCGATCGACCAACGGATTCATTAAATAGTAAAACACCCCTGCTAAGACAAGGGGCCCACCGACAATACTTAAAAATTGTCTGATTGGTGTAAAGAGCCAATTCACTTGACTCAACAACCACAAAATCAGCAGGCTCAATAAAATAATGGTTAAATTCAAAATGAGCCGTTTGGCCCCTGTTTCGCTAAACAAACGGGGACGCAGCGGTGGCTTCTGATTTGTCATCACATTCACCTCAATAAGACGCTGCCATAAAGGCAAAATAAGTTATTGAATGAAGTATAGCATACCCATCGCCGACGTGTGGAACGGCCGTTTTCACCTGCTCGAATTAAGCCGGACTATGCTATACTAGTGCCGGTTGTTCATATCAACACAATCATCCGATTCAAAAAAAGAGGAGCAAACTAATCATGCAAGAACATTTTTTTGTCGGTACATATACTAAGAAAAGTAGCCAAGGCGTTTACCGGATGAGTCTCGATGTCGACACCGGTCGCCTATCAGCGCCAACCTTGGTTGCTCACGCAGATAGTCCGACTTATTTGGCCCGTTCGGTGGCTAATCGGTTGTACACCGTTGATAAAGATGCCGCCACCCACACTGGTGGCACCTCGGCCTTTGATTTATCCACAACCCCAGCGACTCTGCTCAACCATGTCTTCAGTGATGGTTCCAGTGCAGCTTACGAGGCAGTCGATGAGCAACGCCAACTCGTTTACGAGGGAAACTATCACATGGGGACCGTTAAAAGCTTGGCCATTCAAGCAGATGGCTCCCTCAAGGTCGCCGATGTCATCACCCACCACGGCACCGTTGGCCCGAAACCAGAACAGGCAGACGGCCCACATGTTCATTTCACTAATTTAACCCCTGATCACCGCTTAGTCGTCTGTGACCTCGGCTTGGATCAAGTTATGATTTACGATGTTAGTGACACTGGCAAACTAACGTTAGTTTCCACCTTTGATACAGCTGCTGGTTTCGGTCCACGACACATTGTCTTTCATCCAACAAAACCATTAGCTTACTTAGTTGGTGAACTAAGTAGTGAAATCTCTGTGCTTAACTATGATGCTGTAACTGGTAAGTTTACTCACTTACAGACTTTATCAACCATTCCTAATGACTGGACTGCCCATAATGGCGCCGCTGCCATTCGGATTTCCGCAGACGGTCAATTTGTCTATGTCAGTAATCGCGGTTTTAATACCATTGCCGTTTTTGCTGTTGGTGAGGATGGCTTGTTATCTTTACGCCAGCAAATCAGTACGGAGGGCGACTTCCCGCGAGACTTCGATTTAGATCCCTCACAACACTTTGTCGTGGTCGTTAATCAAAATACGGACAATGCGACATTGTACCAACGTAACGCAACCACGGGACAGCTCAGTTTATTACAAAAGGACGTTGCTGTTCCAGAAGGCGTCTGCGTCCTATTTGACCCCATTGCCTAAACTCGGAGGAAAATCAGTGTGACTCAACCACTTTTTAAGGAAATTGCGATCGAAAATTTCACCGATTTACCGGCAGCAATCAAGGCTGGTGCCAACCGGATTGAACTAAATGACAATCTAGCAGTTGGCGGCACGACGGTTAGCCGTGGCGTAATGAGTGAGGCTGCACGATATACAGCTGAACACCACCTGCCGTTGGTCGCCATGATCCGGCCACGTGGCGGTAACTTTGTGTACAATGATACCGAAATTAAAATTATGGAAGCTGATCTATTTTCCGCACAAGAATTAGGCGTCGATGGGGTTGCTTTTGGGGCACTGACTGCCGACGACCGCCTCGATACCGAGGCCTTGGAACAATTACTGGCGGCGGCTGGCGGGATGAGTGTGACCTTTCACATGGCCTTCGATCAGTTAGCCGCCAGCAGTCAATTATCAGCACTCGATTGGCTCATTGACCACGATGTTGAACGCATTTTAACCCACGGTGGTCCCCTAGATACTCCCATCGAAGCGCATATTGATCATCTCAAAGAATTGGTTAAATACGCCGCTGGCCGGATTGAAATTTTACCTGGTGGCGGCCTCACGACCAGCAATGCCGACCAACTAGCAAGGACTATTGGTGTTAGCGCAGTTCATGGCACGCAGGTGCTTGACTTCTAGTTTTTGCATTCAGGCTCGTATCAGTCTCGATTCAGAAATAAAACAACTATTGGATAAAAACGAGTGGCTGTCAAAATTGGCAGCCACTCGCTTTATATTATAATCAATCATTTCATCAGATATTTGTTTATTGCAATAGGTGTTTAATTTGATCATCAGGGTCTTGATGGACCTGCCAGATTCGCCCGGAAAACGGATCGTGGAACTGTAAATCCGTACAGGCCAATGCTTGATGATTCAGATTAGGCACAGCCAAGCCCCCATATAGTTCGTCCCCCACTAACGCATGACCTATGCTAGCAAAATGAACCCGAATTTGATGAGTTCGCCCCGTATGCAAACGAACCTTAACGATCGTCCAATTTGGACCTTCACTAAGCGTCCAATACTCCGTGTAGGCATCCTGCCCATCCGGCGCCGTCGTTCGTTTGATAAACGAATCAGGCGCTCGCTTGATGGGTGATCGAATCTCGCCATGAGCCGGTAGCCCGCTACCAGAAACGACCGCCAGATAAGTCTTTTGTAACGTATGAGTCTTTAACTGCTGGTCTAGAATGGAATGAGCCATGTGATGTTTCCCGAATAGCACTAAACCACTAGTCCCTTTATCCAGTCGCGTGACGATGTGTGGCACTTGCAAAGGCATCCCGTGCGTAATGAAGTAACCCTTAGCACGATTCACCAAGGTATCGTTACCATAGTGATGGGCGGGTACTGAAGCCACCCCAGCCGGCTTGTTGACAATTAAAAAGTTAGCGTCCTCTTTAACAACATTTAAAGGTTGATCCGAAATAGTCACTGCCGCATTAGCCGGTTCCGGTGGTAATACAATTGTCACCACATCACCGATGGCAACTTCATCAACACTCCAAGCTGGTTGGCCATTAATCGCCATTTGACCGCCGTGAAATTTAATTTGTGTTAAAACAGCATGACTAACACCATGCTGTTGCAAAAAGTTACGCAATTTTGTCGGCGCTGTATCATTCTTCCAATCAAATCGTAGTGGATAAGCCATTATTCTACGTCTCCAATAAATGACTCGCGCACTCGTTGCCAAAAGGCCGTGTGTCGGTATTGGGCAAAGTAAATTCGCTGATCAGAAACCTTAAACCGAATTTGTTTAACAAGCCGTTCAGGTGTTAAAAATTGGTCGCAAGTGATCGCAAAATTATCTGCATCCTCCGACTTTAATGTGACCCACTCATCTTTGCCAATGATAAACGGGGCCCCTAGCGTTCGAAACACCCGATTATTGATTGAGGCAATCTCGGCCATTTGCACGGCCTCGATGCCAGGATGCAAGACGGCCCCACCTAAGGACTTGTTATACCCTGTCGAACCAGTAGGCGTTGAAAAGCATAAGCCATCACCGCGAAAACGTTCAAACAATTGATCCTTGATATAAACATCGCAGACCAGTGTCTTAACGGCCTTTTTTACGGTGGCTTCATTTAATGCTAGGAAATGGTGTGGCACTTGTTCGCCTTTATATGTGATATCGATATCTAGTAATGGGTAACTCACGCTTTCGCCATTGTCCCGCTGCAAACTGGCAACTAGCTGATCAATTTCAAAATCCCGCCAATCAGTGTAAAAGCCTAAATGTCCGGTATGTAAACCAACAAACCGAATTGTAGCCAATTGGGCGCGGTAATGATGAAAGGCAGACAGTAGCGTACCATCACCACCGACTGATAATACGATTTCCGGATGATCCTCATCAATTTCAATCCCGACCCGCGCCAAAGTCGTTCGTAGCTTTTCAATAACCGCTTTGGTTGTCGCCTGCGGATAGTAACTATAAATTGCAACTTTCATGTCAACTTGCTCGATTCTCCTGATTGTCTGTCTGTGTCCGGCGCAGTCGTCTCGCCAGCCGCCTTTGACTCTGGCTGAACTTCGGAGAGATCAGCCCGAATCGCGGACATTTCTTGATCCAATCGGAATGCCGCCTCCCCTGCACGTTCCAGCCGCCCCTGTAATGCCTGCGGGAATTCTCCTTGATATTTATAATTCAATGAATGCTCAATCGTGGCCCAAAAATTCATGGCCAGTGTGCGCACCTGAATTTCGGCTAAAATTTTTTTCTCGCCATCTTTCATCTGTACTGGATAGCTCACGACGATATGATAAGAACGATAACCACTTGGCTTAACATTAGAAATATAGTCGCGTTCTTCTAAGATCGTCAAATCCGTTCGTTTACGCAGCAAATCAACCACCTGGTAGATGTCATCAACGAACTGACACATAATTCGTAAACCAGCGATATCTTGCATATCTGCTTCGAGACGGTCCTCAGCCACATGACGGCGAACCATTTTCTCTTGAATGCTGGCAACTGGCTTGACTCGTCCAGTCACAAATTCGATTGGTGATTGTTGCCCCGCATCTTTATATTGGCGACGAATACCACGCAATTTAATTTTTAGTTCATCCACTGCTTGCTCATAAGGGAGCAAAAAGTGATCCCAATCTTCAATCATTTCAAAACCTCCCGGAGGAAACGTGGTCAATCGGCGCTCAAATCGCACCCGACTGGGATTAGTTTACCATACTTCACAGCTCGATTCTGTTTGAAGCTCTTAGACTTAATTGAAAATCAAGCCACTTTTGTTACGGTGATTAACCCGCTTATCTGTTGACGCATGTCACACAAACCCAATAATATCAAACAATAAAAGACTTTTCTCTTTACATTTATTTTTGAATCAGGCATGATAGTCCCAGTTGCAATTCAGTTGTTGGTCGCAGACATGTGCAAACGTTTGTCTGCGACCTGCGTGTGTCATTTTAATCACTAATTCACTAATTGTTGAGTGTTGCAGGATCGCATAATTTTGATGGAGGTTTCGCTGTGCTAGAAGTTTATCTGTTTGTTAATCCTTTGGGTGATCAATGTTATACCTGCGAGCGTCAGATTAACCAGATCTCGGCACAAACGCACCGTAAGTTACAAATCCAATTTGTGCCGATGGTTAACTTGCAAACGATCAGTGAAACGTTTCACCGACTGAGCCCACAGCATCCAGAGCTCACGCGAAATGCGTTGGCTGAGCAACTTTATCATATTATTTTAGACTATAAAGCGGCCTCTTTTCAGGGTAAACGGCTCGGTCGCCAATTTTTCTTGCGCCTGCAAGACCATATCTTGGCCCAAGGGGAAACCTACACGCCGGCGTTAGGCCTACAAGTCGCACACGAATTAGCTTTAGATATGGAAATGTTTACTGAAGACCGCCGCAGCAAACTAGCCGAGGATGCCTTCAGTGCCGATCAGCGGTTAGTCTCTGAAATGGGCATTGAGCATCCCAGCGAAACCGTTATTTTCGATGTTGATGACTTTGACTGTGGCTTGTTGATGGAAAATTTTGACTTTGACACCTTATTAGAAATCAGCAATCACTCTGCTAACAGTCCATTAGCTAATTTTCCCAGCAATAAAGCAACCCAACAAAAAGCAAATTTGCGTATTCTCTAAGCAAAATTAACGTATAGACACAAAAGGTACCCACAACTAGTCAATAAAACTGGTTGTGGGTACCTTTTATTTGTCCAGCTACACTAGCTTGTTACCTGTGCCTGGCCCGATCAATTGGCCAAGAACACGAATCACGGCTTCCCAAGTCGTCGTGATTCGGATCAACCTAGAATTGCTTCGAGTTCATTTAATCGTTGTTCGAACACATCGAAAGCAGCCACTAAATAATCTGGTTTTGTCATATCGACCCCTGCAGTCTTCATGACAGCCAACGGATATTGGGAATTACCGGCCTTCAAAAAACTTAAATAACGATCCAAAGCTCCCGGTTGTTGACTGGTAATCCCCTGTGACAGAGTAGAAGCTGCAGCAAAGCCAGTCGCATACTGAAATACATAATAGTTGTAGTAAAAGTGCGGAATCCGGGCCCATTCGTAGGCAATTTCTGGATCCGGCGTTAAATCTGGGCCATAGTAACGCTGATTTAGCTCCCCATAATATTCGGTCAATCGTTGCGCGGTCAACGGACGCCCAGCTGCATCTTCTTGATGAAGCCAGTGTTCAAATTCCGCAAATTGTGTTTGACGAAAGACCGTTCCCTTAAAACCGTCCAAATAATGATTTAGCACGAAGGCGCGAGTAGCGGGATCCTGATGATGATCAAGCAAATATTGCGTCAATGTATTTTCATTAGTTGTCGAAGCAATTTCTGCCACAAAGATGGCATAGTCACCGTACTGATACGGTTGATTGTGACGCGTATAGTAACTATGGATACTGTGACCCATCTCATGAACTAAAGTGAAAAGTTCTTCTAAGTTATCTTGCCAATTAAGTAAGATGTAGGGATTAGTATCGTAAGTCCCCGACGAAAAAGCCCCACTGCGCTTCCCCTTTGTCTCAACAACATCAATCCAACGCTGATCAAAAGCGGTCTGAACGTGACTCACGTAATCTGGCCCCATCACTGATAAGGCGGCGAGCGCTTCTTTTTGCGCAGTGGCGTAAGTATACGTTAATGGCGCCGCTCCCGTGATTGGCGTGTAAAGGTCGTAGGCATGCAAGTGATCAACGCCTAAGATCCGTTTTCGCAAACTGACGTACCGATGAAGCAAGTTCAAATGAGCATTAACTTGATTCACCAAGGTTTCATAAACCGTCTCAGGAATATTATTTTTAGCCAACGCCGCCGACCGTGCACTGTCATAATGGTGCACCTTGGCGGTGAAGTTATGTGCCTTAACAGTGCTAGACAAGGTTGAAGCAAACGTATTTTGAAATTGCTGATAAATGCGAAACAGCTGCTTAAAAGCTGCCGCACGAACTGATCGATCTGTGGACTGCAATAAGACACCATAGACGCCTTGGCTAAGCTGAACCTCATGGCCCTCCTCATCTCTGACGACTGGAAAGGCCAAGTCGGCATTATCGAGCACCCCAAAAGTCTTAGCCGAAGCATTGAAAATATCACTCGCGCCAGATAATAATGATTCTTGATCGGCTGGCAATGTATGTTCACGAGCCCGATTAATGTCCGCAAAAAAATGTTGGTAGGCAGCTAAGTTGGGCGTGGCCAGCCAACGCTCTAATTGAGTTTCATCAATCGCCAAGACTTCAGGTTCAAACCAAGCTAATGCGCTACCAGCTCTGGCAACTAAATCATTAGCCCGCGCCGCCAAACCTTGGGCTGTCTGATTACTCGTATCCTGTTCCTGTAACAAAGACGCGTAAACATCAATTTTTTCCAAATGTCGCCACACCGATAATAAAGCTTGGGTGGCAGTCAACAATTGTTCTGGTCCATCGTTCAAGTGATGATGGTATTGATCAAATTGCGTTAATTCTGTTTTAACTTGTTCATACGCCTGTTCCCAAGCAGCTTCCTCGGGAAAAATTGCCGTCAAATCCCAGGTTAAACTAACTGGAACTTCTTCACGAGTGGGTAATTGCTTAACATCTGCCATGTCGTTACCTCCATTATTTTCGCACTTTTCTAATCATTTTCTTACATTAGCACACTTTCACCGCCGTTAGCGAACTTTATAGTTGCTTTTGATGATCTGAACTAAAAAAATGTTTAAATCGCAATTCGATTAATCGTTTTCGTTGCTGATTTTCAGCCAATTGACGATTAGGCAGCCACGAAAGCTGGGCGGATACAATTCTGGTCCACGCGAACTGGCATTGTCGGTCACTAGCTGTTGGATGGACCCGCCACCAAAGGTACAGCGGAATCCGCCAACTAAGCTCATTTTGAATGAAAGCTGGTGTTTCAATCACATCACCTAGTACCCAGTCTGGCAGTCGTTGTAACAATGTTTTGGCTTGATAACATTGTGCCTGCCAGCGCAATGTTTGTGCATCATAATGAATCAGCCCCCATTGTAAACGCTGGCGCTGATAGCGATGCGTTTGTGCTGAAACCTTACCTTGGTTAATGCCTGCTGAATCCGTTGTCATCTGCCAAAAGTGCCGCCAATCGTGCCAGCTTTTAAATTGTTTACGTTGCGAGACTACCGGACATAACGGAATCGTACCGATATTGAAGCGCACTTTCAAACACTGATGAGCGACGGACCAAAACAGTACGCAGGCTCCGTAGCGCGGATGAAACACAATAAATTTAGCAATTTTGGTGAGGTGCAACTGGGACTGCTTCTGATAAGGTGATCCTAAAAGCCATAATTGTTGATAGTGACCCCCCTTATAGCCGAGTTGACGTTCATTTAACCGCTGACTACTAATTGGGCTACATTGAAATTCAACCGCTAAGCGACGATTAATGAGTAAATCAGGTCGCTGACGTAATTGAAGCAATGGCGTTTCAATCGATACCGTGGCGCCTTGTTGGCTAAACCACTGAGCAAGTTGAACTTTACCCTTTAGATGTTCGGTGGTCTCCCCTTCGGCTAAACTATCGCAGCTTTGATGTCGTAAGTGTGCAAAATAAGGTTGGCGAATTACGCCCGCTCGCCGAACGACCGGTCGAAGACATCCTGGGCAAACGACTTTTTCATTTGCGCTTTGATTGGCTGAGATGAGTTTACCTTTGGCGCCTAGTCGTGCCATTAACATGCCTGTCTCCTCCGCTAATAGAGAATTTATCTAATACATATATACGACAGACAGCCAAAATTATACGAAAAAAGCCGATCGAATTGGTCAAGTAATTGACCGCCTCAATCGGCTGCTAACACAGCTGTTTATTTAAAATAATGACGTGCAAGTTCCAACGCGGACGTATCCATCACTTTCTCACCATGTTCAGCGAGAACATCCCCAGTGATTGTCGTCTTGTTGGCATACTCTAGTGCCACGGCAACATCATCTTTAATTGATTCTGGTGAAGTTTGATCCGTAAAGAAAACTAGTTCCAAATAAAATTGGTTGCGATACTTATAAAGATTCGACAAGCCGCCTTCTAAACGAAGCACTTTAGCGATCGCAACTAAATCCTCAAAATCGCCTAATCGTAGAACTACTTCTCGAGTTGGAACGTCGGGATTATCAACCATGCCCTTTAGATCATCAGGGTCATCTGCTTGATCGTGGCTGTTTTCACTAAGCTCAGTACGGCGCGAATCATCAATATCATCGCGGCCTTGTAACTGCTGTCGCAGAAAATCGGATACCTGATCTGTACTAGCACTGTCAAAATCAACAGAACCATTTAACTCTGGCCCTTGATCATCAAAATCCTCATCGTCAGCGTCGTCGCCGACATTCTTGCTGATGAATAACTCTAAGCCATTGCGGTTTGGTAAAACCTGAAACGTAACCGCGTCATTATCTTGAAATTGATGATCTTCATCCACTTCTTCAAGAATACTGTAAAAGAACTTTTCAATTTGTTGATGATTGCCCAATAAATCTAGCACGGTGATGCCACGGGCTGACAAATCATCATTACCAATTAGAACGCGAATTGTGTTTTCGTTAATCCGTTCCATTTCCATGCGAAACACCCCTTTCGCGACAGGAATTCCACCCGAATGTTTAATCAACATTTTAGTCTTCTGTGTCGTAAAGTAAAGTTTAAGCAACCATAATTAAGACATTCGTTGCTCCGACGTCAAGATAATAAAAAGACCCGATCTATAGATATTATCCCATAGATCTGGTCGCTTGCAAATCAATCATCAAACTTAGCTTAAAGATCAGCCAACCGCTGTGCCTCTGCTAATTCAAGCGCGCGAACATCGCGTGGCAAGAAACGCCGAATTTCGTCCTCATTATAGCCAACTTGGAGCCGCTTATCGTCCATAATAATCGGTCGACGTAACAGCGCAGGGTTCTCATGAACCAAATCAATCAGTTGATTCATTGGAAGATCATCGAGGTCAATATGCAGATCTTGAAAAATCTTGGAACGTTTCGAAATAATCTCCTCGGTGCCATCTTCTGTCATACGGAGAACCGTCTTAATTTCATCAGTTGAGAGTGGTTCGGCAAAAATATTCCGTTCGGTGAAAGGAATATTATTCTCAGTCAACCATGCACGAGCTTTACGGCAAGACGTGCAGCTCGGTGAGGTATAGAGCGTAACTAAGTTACTCATATTTGTCGTCCCCCTTAAATCATCTGTCGAATGACGCATTTCACTCGATGTACATATTGTACAGCGAATGCCTTCAAAAGAAAAGCCTTTTTCAAACAAACGTTCGCATCGATTTGCAGAATAATAAAAGCCTTAAATCAAATAAGTGTTCTTTTATATGAGGATAAAATACATATTGTTAAAAATAGTATTTAATTGGTTCGGCATTTGTATTAAAAAAATCGTATAATCTTAATAAAATAAAAATAATGAAAAAAATCTCAAATCCCTTGATATCACTGAAGTTCGCTTTCTTTTTGTAAGTAAAATGACGCCGTTTTGATTAAATTTCCAAATTTTTTTCATCCGCCGCGACTAATACCTTAATGGCGGACCCAGCCGCAGTTGATGCTTGTTGTTTTAACTCTTCAAATGAGGTGATCTGCGGTAAATGCGTTAAAATTAATGTTCCCACCTGCGCCTGCTGGGCTAGCTGTCCTGCCTGTGGTGCAGTCATATGCCACAATTGTCCACTTCGGTTAGCAAAAAAATTCGTATCCACCATTAAGACATCTGCCCTGGCGGCAAAATCACTTAATGCTGGCATCGTGGCACTATCAGCCGTATAGACCAGAACGGCCCCCGTTTCCCTTTCAACAACTCTGATTGCGAACGTTGGCACCGGATGGATGGTTCGTAAAAATGTGATGACAAAAGGCCCCAATTCTAGGGTGCCATTCGGATCATATCTTTTACCAACCGTGGCATCGGGCCAAGTTAAAGCAGCAAAGTTCAACGGGTCTTCCATGTGACCATATATCGGTAACACATCCTGTTTGCGAGGACCAGTTTGTAATTGCCATTCATATTGTAAGACACCTACATCGGCAATATGATCTTGATGATAATGGCTCAGTAACACCGCGTCCAATTGTAAAGGGTCTAAAATCTTCTGTAAGGCGATTAAAGTGCCACTGCCGGCGTCAAGCATTAGATTGAAGCCTTGGGATTGAATTAAATAACCAGAGGTGCCACCGCCATTAAATGGATAACCGCCGTAGTAGCCTAATATTGTTAATTTCACAGGTCTTCCCCCTCACTTTCTTCATTCATTGTAAGCGTCTTATTTTGCAGAACAACCAGCAACTTCCTATAATTGAGGTATCCAAAGATGGAGGTAGTCCCATGACAAATGAAGTTACATTAGCATTTGGTACCAAACCAATTTTACAAAAGATTCAGGATTCCAATCCACAAAATCATCTAATCTCACTTTCGGAGACAAGTGGCGTGGCTCACCTTATGTTATTAGACTTGAGTGGGCAGCCAAATGTTTTTTCAAACCCGATTCGCTTTGAGCTGCTAGCCGAGAAACAACCAGAAACTAGTGATGCGAACGCCTTTTATTCATTCCTAAATTTACAATTGGACGAAGATCACGCCAAAATTTTACGTGCCAGTGTTGATCATTTCTTCGACCAACCCACCCCTCCTGGCTTACAACGCTTCCTACTCTTACAGAATCGGCGAGCCACTAGCGAATATGTCCTGCTATCAATTTGGGATCACGTCAATGCCTATCATGAGTGGGTTGCCAGTGACTCATTTAGTTCTTTCAAACCCTTCTACAAGCAGTCTCAGTATAATTTCCGCGAAACAGCCTACAATACAATTAATTTAAATAAGTGACAAAAAAGCAATTCAGGCAATCACCTTGAATTGCTTTTTTCGATGGAAGTTGCCAGTCAGGTAAAACTCAAAAATAGTCCACTGCCTTCACACCAAGTTTGAATGATTGAGTGTCACAATTTTCGGATCCAACCCAACAATCTCGACCTGATGCTGCTGGCTAACGAAAATTGCACCTAAGCAATCTGGATGCTGTTGCAACCAATCTTGTGGTGCTTTGCCAGCAAAAAATAACCGGGTAGACTCAATTTCACCAATAACAGAATGCCGGCTAAAGACTGTCACCCCTGCCAAATCAGTTTCGAATGGATAACCTGTCCGAGAATCTAAAATGTGGTGGTAATCATGTTGGCCAACTACCAAATGACGTTCGTAAATGCCAGAGGTTACTGCCGAACAGGCCGGTAGGTTGACTGTAGCCAGTGGCTCTCCGCGACTCGCCCATGGGTTTTGAACACCGATACGCCAGGTTTGATCAATTGTGTGGGGGGATTTTCCCACAAACAATAAGTTTCCACCTAAGTTAATTAAGCCGGCCGAAATACCTGCAGCCATCCACAAATCTTTAATGCGATCTGCAATATATCCCTTAGCGATTGCCCCTAAATCAAGCTTCATGCCTGTTTGCTCTAAATAAACAGTGCGGTTGGTCGCATTTAAATGAACGCTCTGTGGATCAATTAACGCCAGTGCAGCATCAATCTCAGTCGATGAAGGTTGGTGGGCATCAACGAAACCAATTTGCCACGATTTGACCAATGGGCCAATCGCGATATTAAAACCACTCTTCTCCAAGCTCGCTTTTACACCCAGCTCAATCAAACGATAAGTGCTGTCTGACACCTGAATGGGGTATTTACCGGCTGCTTGGTTGATTGTCATAACCTCTGAAGTTGCACGGTTCACAGTCAATCGATCCTCATAGTTAGTGACGAGTTCGTGAGCCATCGTCAACCATTGACGTTGGTTGGCACCAAAAATGCTCAGTTGAATATTTGTTCCCAGCGCGTGAAACTGCGCATCTTGCCGATAGTCTGCTACTCCCTTGATGGCTTGATCTGAACCCCAAGTCGACTGAACTCGTTTATCCATTAATGTCCGCCTCTTTCATAAGCTGTTATTAGCAGTTAAAAGCACTAAAAAATCAGAGCACAGTAAATCGATCATAGCGAGCGTTGGTGGCGACTCAATCATTGGCAATCTTGAACCGACCACCAGTCTGGACCAGGCGCTGGTCTCCCAAGCTGATAGAGCGTAACAAGGATAATCAGAACGGAACCCCAGCCGGGTGATCCTGGCCATTAACTAGTCAGCAATAATTAGCTTTTTCTACGAAGTATTGCTAGCAGGTTAAGCGCAAGGACCAGGCCGGTGGAGCTCAACAAAAAAGCCTACCACCTTGGTAGACTTCTAGAATTGCGGGGGCTGGATTTGAACCAACGACCTTCGGGTTATGGGCCCGACGAGCTACCAGACTGCTCCACCCCGCGATAATATAAACTTAAAATGACCCCTACGGGATTCGAACCCATGTTACCGCCGTGAAAGGGCGGTGTCTTAAACCACTTGACCAAGGGGTCAACATTAATAAACGCTCTAGATTAACTACCTACTACCAACGGAGAAGGAGAGATTCGAACTCTCGCGCCGCTTTCGCGACCTATACCCTTAGCAGGGGCACCTCTTCAGCCACTTGAGTACTTCCCCAAAACCAAGTGGGCACAAGTGGACTCGAACCACCGACCTCACGCTTATCAGGCGTGCGCTCTAACCAGCTGAGCTATGCGCCCATGGAGCGGGTGACGAGAATCGGACTCGCGACAGCAGCTTGGAAGGCTGCGGTTTTACCACTAAACTACACCCGCATAACATGGTTATAATGGCGCGGGACAGAATCGAACTGCCGACACATGGAGCTTCAATCCATTGCTCTACCGACTGAGCTACCGAGCCATAACGGTCCCAACGAGACTCGAACTCGTGATCTCCTGCGTGACAGGCAGGCGTCCTAACCAACTGGACCATGGGACCAAAATTGCGGGGGCTGGATTTGAACCAACGACCTTCGGGTTATGGGCCCGACGAGCTACCAGACTGCTCCACCCCGCGATAATAGTAAATGATGAAAGGAGGATAAGAGATTCGAACTCTTGCGTGGGCTTACACCCACCTGACGGTTTTCAAGACCGTTCCCTTCAGCCAGACTTGGGTAATCCTCCATATAATGATCGTACGGCCACTTAATAGTGGACCTTGTAGGACTCGAACCTACGACCGGACGGTTATGAGCCGTCTGCTCTAACCAACTGAGCTAAAGGTCCAAGTTCACCATAAGTACCAATCGCGGCGGGGGGGATCGAACCCTCGACCTCCCGGGTATGAACCGGACGCTCTAGCCAGCTGAGCTACACCGCGATCATAAATAACTGACAAGCTATTTATAAATCGGGAAAACAGGATTCGAACCTGCGACCCCCTGGTCCCAAACCAGGTGCTCTACCAAGCTGAGCTATTTCCCGAAATACTACGCAGATTGCTCTGCAATGCACCCAGTAGGAGTCGAACCTACAACCTTCTGATTCGTAGTCAGACACTCTATCCAGTTGCGCTATGGGTGCAAAAAGTGCCGAGGACCGGGATCGAACCGGTACGGTCATCACTGACCGCAGGATTTTAAGTCCTGTGCGTCTGCCAATTCCGCCACCCCGGCATTATAGAAATTGGCAAAGCGGAAGACGGGATTCGAACCCGCGACCCCCACCATGGCAAGGTGATGTTCTACCACTGAACTACTTCCGCATAATATATAAATGGTACAATGCCGACTAGAGGATTCGAACCTCCGACCCCCTGTTTACAAGACAGATGCTCTGCCAACTGAGCTAAGTCGGCGTTAACCGAAAATTTCACTACCCTCTAAGGGCAATGAGCCGTGACAGTCTCGAACTGTCGACCCTCTGATTAAAAGTCAGATGCTCTACCAACTGAGCTAACGGCTCATCAAAAATGGAAGATACAGGGCTCGAACCTGTGACCCTCTGCTTGTAAGGCAGACGCTCTCCCAACTGAGCTAATCTTCCA